>NZ_FNXE01000091.1 GCF_900108395.1 Paenimyroides marinum
TTTTGATTTGTCGTAAAACCAAAATATGAAAAAAGGAGCTAACCACAATGGGAAGCTCCTTAATTTTGAAAAGTTAGTCGGTTAGTAGTGATAAAAAATGTAAAGGTTAATTAATAAAATTAAATAATAAGAATAGATCATGAAAAAATTAATATTATGTTTTAGTCTAATTTTTGCGTTTTCTTGTAGCAATTCAGATGTACAGGAGGATGTAAATAATAATCTAACAGAAACAAATACTTTACAAGCGAGAACGACACCCGCTGTTGATGACGAAATTGATCAAATATTTTTTGATTTTGTAAATTCGGAAGAGTATATGTTATCAAAATCATTGATGAACGATTTTTCAACAAACTTTCTAACCAATGTTACACCTTCTGATTTTAACACTAAAGAAGAAATGCTTTCTTGGATTGGGAATAATATTGGTCAAACAACTTTTAATAGTGTAAGTGAAGCTGAATTAAAGTGGAATGAAATACATAGTTGGACAGTTGTAAAAATAGCAAATCACCCTGAATACTATGATTATTTAAAAAACGCTTCTCTTTCATCAAAAATTATTTACTTCAAAAAATGGATAGTTCAACCTATTGTAAATAATAATGATGATTGTGAAAGAGAGTTAAACGATTGTGAAACAAGTGCAATGAATTATTACATTCAAGACTACATGCACGCGGCATTTTATGATGGTTCTACTAGAGATTCTGCAATATCTTATGCTGATTATTGGTATCAAAATAGAATTTCTGCGTGTGGTAGAAACTATAGATCTTGTATGGGGTTGTAATTAATTTAAAATAAGATATTATGATTAAAAAACTTTTTTTATTTTTAGTATTTATCTTTTCTACTTCGATGTATTCACAGAATATGAAGGAAGAAATTTTAAATGATGCTGCGTTTAAGGAATTAGCTGAAAGATCACTTAAATTTTATAGTTCTGAAATCTACTTGAATTATGATAAAATTAGTAAGGAGTACATTAGCAAGATGCCAACAGAATACTTTACTGATAAAGAAGCTGATTTCCCAGAATGGATAAAACACCATCTTTCAAAAACGAAATTTAAGTCTGTAGAAGAAGCTATAGATCTTTACAATAAAAGTAATAGTGCTTTTGTCAAAAAGAGAGAAGCTGAAGATAATTTGAATAATTTATTGTTTACGTTGGTTGATAAATACGGCAGGGATAATTTTAAACCTGTGTATGATGAATATGTTCTGAAAAAGATATTCAATTCAAACAAAAGTTAAAAATCCATTATTTATTTAAGTTACTTTTATAAATCAAATAAATCTAAAAACCTTTATCTTAGTTGATAAAGGTTTTTTTATGGAAACAATCGCTGTAAACAAGAGAAACAAGTTTTAT
>NZ_FNXE01000090.1 GCF_900108395.1 Paenimyroides marinum
CTTTTTCCCTACGATAAGGTTCCATCCACTCATCCATCTCCTTACGGAGTTGCTGCTCTTCGGTTAATAATTCTGTAGTTTGCCCCTGACAGGAAATCGTGCCTGTTATGAGGAAAAAGTATATCAACAATATGCGTGTCTGCTGTATCATAAAATTAATGTTTAAGCGGCGCTGGTTTGACCATGATATCGTATGTTTTTTCCGGTGGCGTGTCTGCATCACTTGTCCGAATATTTATATCGCTGATTTCATCGGTAGCAACATTCCACCTAAAACGGAGGGTATAGTGTTGATAAAAGGCTTGGATTTCCCAAACGTCTTTCGTCATTTTTTTGGCATGCACATCCCGCCCGCCTACCCAGGGTGCCATGTTATTATAGACAACATGCCCTGAATACTTCATACACAAATAGTAAAAATGGAAAAGAATCCGTGCACCGTCAATTTCGTATGGTACGTCAGACAGGGATAATTGGAAATGATTGTCCTTTTTGTCGACCATGGTCAAGAAATCTTCCTTTAGCGCAGGAACGTTCTTATGGAAAACTTTGGCATATACTTCATCAATTTGCGGATACTGCGCCAGTTCTTCATTCCGAATTCTACTATATTCCTTGCGATGACTATCGTAAAATTCCATCAGTTTGCTCTGCATACTTTCGGTCCATTGGGTATTATCAGCAATTGCACCATCGGGCAGGTCATCATACAGTGTCCAACGGAATCTATTTAACTCGCCCTCTAATCGTTGAGCGTCCGTATTCGCCATAGGAAAGGAATTGTTGAGCCAGCCGGCAGGTTGCTGCCCACCCGTATACACCCACAATTTAAGATCAGTGCATTTGTTGTTTTCGATGTTCCAGTTAAATCTCAAGGCATACATACGGTTTATAAAGGTAATCTGCCATTCATTCCCCTCAATCAGATTGGCAAAGGGTAGCACGCCATATGTAAATTGACGAATCACTTCTTCGTGCTTCATCCCTTGTTGTGTAACCAGATAATTTATGATAAACCCACCTAACGCAGTGGTTCCAAACCAAGTATCGGTAACACGAAGCACACGAAAATTCGCTACAGTTTGCAGCACCTCGAACTCTTGTTTCATCCCGAGATCTGCATCGTTGTAAGCACTATCAAAATCGGATATCCACTCATAACCAGGCAGTAATTTGGGCGCAGGTTTGTAACGGGCCAGATCAGCCTTTCGCAAGTGGAGATACTGCTCGTGATGTTTCTGGTAAAAGCTATTCATATGCTTGTATATCGGGTGTTCCAATGCAAAAATTTCAAGTTCTTCCATTCGATTGACCCATTGCTCGAAATCCGCTGCTTTTTCCCTACGATAGGGTTTCATCCACTCATCCATCTCCTTACGGAGTTGCTGCTCTTCGGTTAATAATTCTGTAGTTTGCCCCTGACAGGAAGTCGTGCCTGTTATGAGGAAAA
>NZ_FNXE01000088.1 GCF_900108395.1 Paenimyroides marinum
CAGTTGCTGAAGTTGCACCTGTAGTTGAGCCTGACTGAACTACTGTACCGCTTGCATCTCGTACTTCATATTCATAACCTGTTACTCCGGTTGCTGTTGAAGCGTCCCACGAAATATTTGCAGTTGTTGTTGTCACGTTTGTAACATCTATCCCCAATGGAAAAATACAAGGAGACAAATCTTCGTAATAAACATCGTCTATATAAATGTTCGGATATTGACTCGGTGCTCCGTAAAACGCAATGGCAAAGTAATCATCGGTAGTTACGGGCAATGGCACGATATATTCCTGCCAACCGGTCGTTTTTAAAGGAATTGTTTGTATTAGAGTTTGGGCAGCTGTAGAAGTTTTCCCATCTAAACTATAAACCCTTATTTCTGTTCCAATTATACCGGTCGATGAAAGATTTGCCGAGAAACGCACTTGTTTGGTTCCGTTTCCTAAATCTACCGTTTCAGGCGATACTAAGAATAATTCTGTATCACTATATGGATAAGCATAAAAGCCTTTTCCTGTTTGTCCACCAGTTGATGTGTATCCATAACCATAACCCGTATTTACAAAATAACTCCAACAATCCGGAACCGTAGGGTTTGAATAGCCCCCTGTAACTGTTGTCTCAAAATCTTCGTAAAAGTTACCTATAGGTGCTATGTGAGCCACTGAAACCACAGTAGATGTATCATTACTATTACTGGTCGTACAGGTTACAATACAACGATAATCGGTATCTGCGGTTTGATTTGTTACAGTATAAGATATAGTTGTAGCCCCCGTTAAATTTGTCCAGGTCCCAGCACCTTGCGGTGAACTCTGCCATTGATAAGTTAAATTGCCCCCAACAGTACTACCTGTAAGTAATAAAGTAAAAGGATCTCCGGCACATGTTCTTTGTGTAGCTGAGGCAGTTCCTGCTGTAGGTGTACCTGTACATGGAGTGAGAGGTAATATATTTACACTGTAATCGTGTGCTTCACCATAATCTTCATTGGAGCAAGCATCAAATCCTAATCCGTTATACACTACACGAACACGCATTCTGCGAATACCTGGTGTTGCTGTAATTGGAATGTCAATTGTAGCAGTTGAAAAAGATGGATGTTGATCTAAAGATAAATCTGTTAATAATTTTTCAGTAGTATTATCAAATGTACCATCATTGTTAAAATCAATCCAGATGCTTGCTTTTTCCCAACCTGCAGTATAATTTGTATTCATTTCAACAGGATAGGACTGCCCTGGAAGAAGATCAACGGCTGGTATTGCAGTACTATTATCCAAATACCCATTAGTTGTACAACCTGTGTTTAAATCGCTAATCACAGATGTACCTTGACCGGTAATCTTAAAACTGTTTAGGTCGTCATCCCAACTACAGCCAGTAAAATATGCTGGTGTACAGTAAGTCTGTGCTGCACCATTTAAAACCGGCAAAAACAAACCAAATAATAAAAAAATCAAGGTTTTGGTGTTTAGCCACCGTATCTTTAACCTAGATAAATGTGTAATTTTTTTCATATTTTAGACATCAGTTAATTAATTAAAAGATAAACTTAAATATTTTTTCTGAATTTTTTAGGTTTAAATTATAAAAAAATTAACTAAATATAAATAATATTCTTTAAGGAAAAAGTTTTTTCTTTTTATATAATGAAAAAACAGGGCTATAATACATAAAAGTATGTCGTTTTTGCCTTGGTTTCGTTTTTTGCAAAGTATAAATCCTTTACTTATTGTGTTTGAATTCTACAAAAAAAACAAACTCTACATCGTTGCTTTCTGAGCTTGAAGTTTTTCTTGGTGTTAAAAATTCAGAAATTTTTCTTTAATTTTTTGTATTTCGAATTCCTCGGAAAAGTAGTTATCTGCCCTAATTTTTAGTCTTTTTTGAAATAATTGTTCAACATAAGCTTTTTATTTTTAACACGCTACAAATTAATAAATTTGCAATTATATAGGAATAGCCTAAGTTTTCCTTTTTTGAAAAAAAAGGCTATCTCAAATGTGAAATAGCCTTTTTAATTAAAAGATTATTAATCTTTATTTTTTTATGATTTTAATGAATTGCGAAGCCTTTTCGGTTTG
>NZ_FNXE01000087.1 GCF_900108395.1 Paenimyroides marinum
TTTTGATTTGTCGTAAAACCAAAATATGAAAAAAGGAGCTAACCACAATGGGAAGCTCCTTAATTTTGAAAAGTTAGTCGGTTAGTAGTGATTTAAAATTATATACCTGATGAATATACATTTTCTGTACCACTTTTTTAAAACTGCGGTAAACACCTATAAATTATAGGAAAACACCCCGGTTAAAATCTGCTATTTCTTTAAAACAAAATCCCGATGACTAATCTTTTTAGCATCGGGATTTCAACTTAAAAAATAAATAGTTACGTTATGACCACCGCTTGTTTCCATAAGCCTCGTATTGGTATGCGTAAATTTTTGACCATTTATCGTATTGAGATCTGCTTAACAGGTTTTGAATTTTACGGTCGTATTCACGATCTAACATACGTAGTTTTTGCTGTGGGTTTCTGTATTTTTTTAAAATTGTACGTTCTTCGGTTTGTTTGTCTTTTAACAAAGCAACTAATTGGCGTTCTTGACGACTGGTTAAATATAATCTTGAAAAATTAAAATTCCCGTATCTGCTATTATAGGTTTGTTGATAACGGTTTTCTTGATAGGTTTTATTATCTGTTCTAACCATTTGTCTTTGCTGTGCAAAAGCCCCTACTGAAAGAGCCATCATCGCTATTGTAAACATTTTTTTCATGATTTCTAAGTTTTATTTGTTTGATTAGCAAATTTCAATTGCCGTGCCAAATTATCAAAAACCATAAAATCTATTAAAAATCAAGGTAAACAGATGCTTTTTGGAGGTAAATAAAAAAGCATCAAACTTCTCTGATCTTGTTTAGCAGCATCAAAGACTGTATTTAGATTGATTTTCTATACAAAACTGAGAAAACTGTTCCTTTGCCCATTTCTGATTTTAAAACCCGTATGCTTCCTTTGTGATACTTTTCAACAATGCGTTGAGTCAATGACAAACCCAATCCCCAACCGCGTTTTTTAGTTGAAAATCCTGGTTCAAAAACTTTTCTGAATTGATTTTTTGGAATTCCTTTGCCGGTATCACTTACCAAAATCTGCAGATTATTTTCGTTGTTTTTAATTTCTACTTTAATTTTTCCTTTACCTTTAATAGCATCAATGGCATTTTTTATCAGATTTTCAATCGTCCAGCTGTGTAATGTAGGGTTCAACATTAAATTAACAATATCGGCATTGGCCTCAAATTCAAATTCAATTTGTTTAGAACTGCGAGATTGTAAGTAATCAAACGATTTTTTAGTTTCTTCTACAATGTTCAGCAATTCCAGATTAGGTTCTGATCCAATTTTAGAAAAACGGTCGGCAATGGTTTGCAAACGATCTACATCTTTCTGGATTTCATCGACAATATTTTCATCGATATGTTCTAATTTCATAATTTCAATCCAGCCTAAAAGTGATGAAAGCGGTGTACCGATCTGATGTGCCGTTTCTTTTGCCATACCTGCCCACAATTTATTTTCAGACGACATTTTACTGGCACGGAAATAACTATACACCAACAGCCCGAACAAAACCAAAATAGCAACTAACGCCAACGGATAATATTTTAACTTGGTAATTAGCGATGAGTTTCCGTAATAAACATATTGATTTCCGCTTGGGTGCATAATCTCAATCGGTGCATTTTGTTTTTTAAGATCCAAAAGCATCTTTCTTATCAGAAGAGTGTCATTAGCAACTTCTTTTGGCAAGTTTGAAAAACTTCTAATGCTATCAGTATTCGTTGCCAAAATTACCGGAATAGTCTTGTTTTTTATAAGAATGTTAGATGGTAGCTCGATATCTGCGTCTAAATCAGAAACCTCACTAATTTTTTTATTTGCTTCTGCCCAAATTTCCATTTTTATACGTTCTTCATTCTTAAATGTCTGGAAAAGCAAATAGGTATTCCACAGAATCAATATTAAAATTCCCAATGAAAAAAGCAAGATAAACCCGCGGGTGTACAAACTCCGTTTGACGATTGACATACTTATGATTTTGTTTGATAAAATTAAGAAATTCTCTTTTTAAAAGTTTGAATAATTTTTAGGCTTATATCAGATGTTTTATCCTCTTTTAATATTTGATATATCTGATCCAATTTTCGGATTCCTTCTTCTCTATTTTGCTCATCAATGGTTAACCGATAATTCTTAAATCCTGTTTCTCCTATCTTTTTCATTACTTTATCAGAAACTTCAAGTTTACATAATTCAACTGATTGATAAAAAGAACAATCCGTACAAATGACTATTTTATAACATTGTTGTCCGATAAAAAGGAAGCCAACTTAATGGCTTCCTAAAAACATCGTAAATTTGTGTTGCAAAACTTAAAATACGATGAGTAAAAGTA
>NZ_FNXE01000086.1 GCF_900108395.1 Paenimyroides marinum
CAACTAATTTTGCCCTATTTGAAAGATTGCCCGTTTAGTAGTGATTTGTTTTAAATAACGAAGTTCATGTCGTAGGATATGAAAATCATCAAGGAGGAATCATATCCAAATATTGGAAAAACGGAATAGAGTCAGTGCTTTCTCATATAGATACTACTACCTATGCAAAAAGTATTTATGTAGACCAAGACAATGTTTATATTGTAGGCTATACTGATGCTATTGGTGAAAGAAGTTTTAAGCTGTGGAAGAACGGCGTGCCGACAAAATTAATTTCAGGAGAAAGAATTAATCGTGGACTTGACTTAACAGTAGAAAACGAAAATGTTTATGCAGCCGGATACGAACAAGTGGGTGATAAATATGTTCCGAGAGTTTTTAAAAACAACGAATTGCTGCCTATTCAACATACTGCATCCGGACACACCTACGCTTTTGCCGTACAGGTTGTTGATGAAAAGGTGTATGTTTTAGGAAGTGAATATAGAAATGGCAAACAAGCAAATATCATTTGGGAAAACGGCAAAGAGATTGATTTCTTATCTGTTGAATCTGGTTATTCTGAATTTCAGTCAATGATAGTTGTTCCTAAAGAGTAATATTCTAAAGTAGTTGTTATTCCACCACAAATTTTGTTTAAGATTAGAAAAATCAAATGAAAAATATATCCTTATTATTAGTCGGCTTTTGTGTTTTTTTCATTTCCTGTTCCAAAGATGATGAACCTACGCGAATTTCAGATGCAGAAAGCATTGTCGGTGTTTGGAAATTTGTAGAAGTAGTGATTTGGAACGAGAACACCAAAATAATTGCGTCGTCCGAAGAAGTACAGCCCTGTTCCGGAGAGGATACTTATGTTTTTGAATCCAACGGAAGATGTGCATTAGAAACCCACTACAAAAAGGGGGGAGGATTCTGTCATTAAAAATAGATGACGGGAAGCAACCGGCATTTGCTATTTTTAAAATGGATGACGGCTACTATTACCGCTTCTTTTCAATAAAGAACAGCGAAAGCTATACCTTGTTCCATTGGAGGAAAAAGAAGGTCACGACTTGATTTGTGTAGAGGGATGTACCTTGTTGTTTGAACTTTTAGAGAAATAAAAACGAATAAAGATATTGAACTAAAAAAAGAAAAATTATGTTTTTTGTAATCAGTAAAATAGAACAAGGAACTTACCAAAATGATAAGTTGAAAAATCCTAAAAACGGCAATCCTATAGTGTTGCTTGTTTTGAGGCAATTGACTCGCACGGCACTTTTTAATGTACATTCTAAGAAAGCATTTGGCGAATTCTGGGATGAATCCACACAAAAGAAAATTGCCCGTCGAATTTGGACACCCGAAATGAAAGCTTTTGCCCAACAAAAAATTACCGAAACTGCGAAACCACCTTATATTTTCAAACTTACGATTGTAGGATGGATATTTTGCCTGCTGATGCTTACCGCTATGGGAATGATCGTTTATCAGGAAGTCAAACCGCCATTGCCAAAACCTGCCGAATATGTAGCTATGGAAAAAGCTCCTGCTGTGGGAGATATTTATTTCGGACATTATGAAATATATAAAGAGAAAGGGACTCCGGTAGGTGCCGAAATCGGCTTTGGTTGGTTCAAAATTACAAAAGTGGACGGAAGCGATTTTTATCTCACCAAAAGTACCGATATGAGCAAAACTTCCAAGCCAAAAGAGCAAATGAATAATAGCGATTTTGAAGCCGACGATCTGCCCGTAGTACAGCTATCCGAACAAACCGGTTACAATATCCGATTCAAGTCAGCCGATGGCTTAACGGAAATATACATCACAGATAAAAAATAACATGACCACAAAACGAATAATGGGTATTGTAGCCATCGTGATTTTAGTAGTCGTAATAGGGTTTATTTTTATTCTTTATGCTACGATAAAAACAAAATCCACCAGTCTCAACAATTATGAACCTTTCAAGGAATGGGTTGGTAAAACCGTGACATTAAATAAGGAAACGGTATTGTTCAAAGAGAAAATCCGTATGAACTCAAACAGCAGTTATCCGTATATGCTGTTAGACAGCCTGCATCCACAGTGGCGGTATGTAGAAGAACAAAAAGCAATTGGCGATATAGAAGAAATTATGAATTTTCCGGCAGGTAGTATTGAAGTTGGAGATAGCAATCCAATATACGAACGGCGTTTCGGGGTCGTCATACCCAACGATTTTCGGTACGATTACTGCTCATGGAACGGATTATAAAATTGGCTATCAATGGGGAGCAATGGATATAGGCAAAAGCTTTGACAAGATCGAAAAATGCTGGTTTTTTCATCAGGCACCGTGGCAGACCTCTGCTGACAGGAATTTCTATGCGTTACCAACGGCTAGTTGGTGGTAAATATTCAATTCATAAGAGGTGTTGTTACAATGATTAATTAAACAGAATCATTAGCGTCCGATAAAAACTAATTCTCAGATTCCCCTCCTTACATTTGACTGATTGTTAGATGTTTAGTTTTTCATTTTCGCCGAATTTCA
>NZ_FNXE01000095.1 GCF_900108395.1 Paenimyroides marinum
CAACTAATTTTGCCCTATTTGAAAGATTGCCCGTTTAGTAGTGATTTTTAAAATAAACTCGTGTTTTTCACAATATATTCCTATTGATACTATTTATGGTAATGTCAAAGAAGTTTACGAAACTATAGTTTATCCTCATATTACGAAAGAAGCGTCTATTGATGGAGATGATTATGAATTATTCAATAATTATTATGGTGAATTTGGATTTCCTGGAAGTAAAGATTCTAAAGAGTTAACCCATTTTTATTGGTATCATACTTCTTATAATCATTATATAAACAACAGAAGATTTTATGATAAAAATAGAAATCTTATTAAGGAATATTGGTACGACCAAAATTATGAAAAAATAAACACTTACAATTATACATACAATCAAAACAAACTGGTAGCATCTATTGATTCTTCTAAATACTCGATCATCCAAAATTTTATTAATGTAACAGAAGATAAAGATATTAATGAAATTGAAATTAGAACTGATGTCGATGATAGAACTTCTGATGTTATTTATAGTTTTAAAACATTTGATAAAGATTTGTTAGTAAGTCAGAAGAAGGTTTATTATGGTCGTTTGATGATTTCTTATTTTAAATACGATGAAAACAAAAATATGGTTGAAGAAGTAAATTACGTTCAAAATAGTGAAAATTATTTAAATGCTGGCGATGAAAAGTTAGTACTCCGATATATTACAAAAAGCAATTATAACCAAAACAATAAATTAGAGAATTCCATTACAGAATATATGATTGATGGAGTTCTTAAAAAAGAAAGAGGAATTACCAATAAATTTAATAGCAATAATTTTATTACTGAATCACATTTTTTCGAGGGTAGTTTTGATAGATATACATTTTACAAATATGATGGTTTAGATAGGTTAACAGAAAGATCTACTTTTAATGATAATCTTGATAATTTACCTGTTACTGAAAACTACTTTTACGACGAAAACAACAATATCATTAAACTATTATATACAACTAGAAGTGATACCAAATATAAAGTAAATGAAACTAAAAATGTTCTTTTTGAATATACTTTTGATGATTGTGATAATTGGGTGAGCATTGCTAAAAAAGTAGATGGAAAAGTACAAGCAGTAAGATTAAGACAGATTTATTATTATTCACTACTAACCGACTAACTTTTCAAAATTAAGGAGCTTCCCATTGTGGTTAGCTCCTTTTTTCATATTTTGGTTTTACGACAAAT
>NZ_FNXE01000085.1 GCF_900108395.1 Paenimyroides marinum
TGAATTACAAAACAATAGAAGAGTTTAACAATCAAAATAAATTTTACAAAAATGTCGCTTAACTTTAACTGGAATTTTTATTTGCATATCCAATAGGTTATTATGTTTATTCTTTATTTTTATTATCGTGAGCATCTTTTTTATCTCCGTTCTTTTCCGTCTCGAAGAATCTGAAAGCAACTTCGGGCAGGCTCACCAAAAAAAGTTCCGAAAGCTCTAAAGACAATTTAATAAGATTAATATCGTTTATTACCTTTTCTTTAATTGTTTCTGGAAGCTCTTTTTCTTCTATTATTTTCTTAAAAGGATTTTCCATACTTTACTGCTTATGAAGTTCCAAAACACGTTTCTTTGCCCGAAGCAAACGCATTTTAATTGTACTTTCTTTTAATCCTAAAAGTTCTGAAATTTCTTTAATGGTCAAATCATCCTGATATTTCATTAAAAGGATTATACGGTCTTTATCGGATATTTTTTGAAGGATTTCCTGCAATTTCTCATAATTTATTTCAAATAGATCCTGGTCATCAATATCATCTATAAGATCAAAACTTTCTTTGTCGGGATTTACATCATCTGGAATTTCGTAGAAAACAATTTTTTGTGCTTTTTTCTTATTGATGTAATTAATACAAAAGTGATAAACGATGGAATAAATCCAGGTTGATAGTTTTGATTTGCCCTTAAATGTGTTTAAACTAACGTAGATTTTAATAAAGATATCGTGCGTTAAATCTTGTGCTTCGTCTTCTGAATTTACAAAACTGTAGCACCTATTATAAACGAATTTCGCATACCTGTCATACAATATGGAAAAATAATACGAATCTTTATTATCAACAATCAATTTTACCAATTCTTCATCGGTATAATTTACCTTATGCCCTAACAAAATTTCATCTAATAAAATATTATTACGCAAATATATTAAAAATAACAATCAGGTTTATTTATTTCTATTTTTTTGTTCCCTTTTCAACATATTTCACAAAATAAGCAGTTCATTTTTGACAAGGTTTAAATAATCGTTGATAATAAGCATACCGATTTATTTCTGTTTTTTTTGTCAATACTTTAAAATATGTTATTATTGCATATTATTTGGGGGATTGGCGCAGTTGGCTAGCGCGTTTGACTGGCAGTCAAAAGGTCACGGGTTCGAATCCCGTATTCTCCACAAAAAAAATCTACTTCGTTTGAAGAGGGTACTGAAAAACCCTGCTTTTAGACAGCCTCGTTTTTAATTATTAAAATTTATAAAATACCTTGTTTTTCAGTGATTTAAAGTACTTTTTAGAATATCACTAAATCTGAAACATTACCGGATTTGTTTGTTTTAGTTAATTTTATAATTCCATTCAGTCATATAAGTGAATATCCCACTAATTTGTTGCAAAAACTTAATTTTACATTTAGATTTAATATTTCTATCTGTAAATTTTAATAATAAACTTAAATTATCTTTAAGATTACCTTTACCTAAGAATACTACGTCATTATCGTTACAAATCATAATATATGTATTAGCATGAGAAGAAGTTGAATAAAACAAATAAGCTTCTGCATTATACTTTTCTTTTAAATACAATTTATCTAAACCAAAAAAAGTTTGGTTCTTTTCGTATACAATATCAAGTAGATATTTTAAATCAGTATTTGTTGTAAAATCTACTTCGTTTTTAACCAAAAAATCTATCATCATACTCATCTCCTTCCTATTCGTATCACTTATTTCTTTATAGATATCATTTAAATTTTGATTTTGACTATAAGATTCATTGCACAGAACTATAACAAAAAAAATAATATTTAAGATGTTAATTTTTGTTTTTTCCATTACTATAATTTTTCATAAAATTGTTATACATGTCATTTAAAATCTCATTTTGAAATTGATTGGGTATTTTCTCATAGAAATTATATCCTTTACCAGGAGTCAAAGTTCGGCTATTATCTTTGAATCTATGTTTAAATTCATGTCCCAAAGTTGAAGCCATTAATATATTTATGGACAAATATTTTCCTTCGTAACTAGTTCCTAAAAAATTCATCGTCCCGTCTTTTCCATTCCATTCATTATACAATCTATTATACCCTCCTTTATATAGAATAATATTTGCATTGTAAATAATGTCATCCCCTTCTTTAACTGATCCTGCTTTAGGAATAAATTTACCGTGTATAAGCCCCCCATCTCCTTCCATCAATTCATCTTTTACTTGAACAATATATTGATACATCGAATTATTTAATATTTCATCTAATTCTTGTTTTCCAGAGGGAGAACCATTTATTAATTCATTTGCTATATCTTGAAATTCTTTTGGAGTATTTTCTGACCAAGTTATGTTATTTTTTTGGTCTAACGTATATGAAATTTTAGTTCCATCTGTCCCTATTATATCATCTTTACCAAACTTTGAATTCGGATAAAACCCGCTATGATTGGCTGCACCAGCAAATTCTCCAAATTTTATATCGTAATACCCGTTATTAAATGTAAGGTAGTCTTTTACTGCATCAAAAAATGTACTTTGCATCCCATCAGGGTCAACAAAGTATACCGGGTTGTTGTATGCGTAATTATAAGGTGTCCAACGTCTTGAGTTCTCTGCCAATGGGTCAATGTTCAACCATCTACCAATTGCAGCATCGTAATTACGTGCTCCAAAATCGTATAAATCCAAACCTAACTCCGGCTGCCATTCCATTCCGTTAAATTTGTAGCGTTCGGCTGCTTCGCTTCGGTTACTGTT
>NZ_FNXE01000084.1 GCF_900108395.1 Paenimyroides marinum
CAACTAATTTTGCCCTATTTGAAAGATTGCCCGTTTAGTAGTGATTTATTTTATTTTAAAGCAATCAATATATCTGTTATAAACAAGATAGTTTTCAAAATCGAGGATTCTTTTAGTGTAAATTTTACATTCGTAACTTAAAATAATGTTTTCGTTGTGTTCATCCATTTGTCTTAACTCAATTCCCTTACAGAAATCACTTAAATCTTTTTCTATTTTTTCTCTGTGATTATAATCGCTTTTCTTTATTAAAATCTCAACATTTTTTATTGCGATTTTTGTCAGCAGGCGTTTGTTAATGAATCCGCCAAAATGGATGATAAAAAAGCTACAAGCCCAAAACGTAAGCGCGATTGTAAACTGACCAAAACCAATGCTCATTCCTATTGCTGCACCAATCCATATAATACTTGCCGTGGTTAAGCCATTTATACTAAACCCGTCTTTAAAGATAACACCTGCCCCCAAAAAACCTATGCCACTTACTACATAAGATGCTATACGCGTAGCGTCTTCAGATGCTCCCACTCCCATTTTATAAGACAGCAATGTAAATAACGTGCTTCCCAAACAAATCAAGGTAATGGTTCGAAAACCGGCAGCTTTGTCTTTTAATTCTCTTTCTGCACCAAGCACCATACCAACAATTAAAGATGTTACCGCTTTAAGCAGGTCCGATACTTCCCAATAATCGGTTATAATTGTAAAATCCATATAAGCTTTAATTAAAAAAGGTTAACGTTTATCGTTAACCTTAAAAGAGATATAAATATATTACTTTTTAATTATTTAATTATCAGCTTATGTGAATATTCGCCTAACGTAGATTTGAATTTTAGAATGTACACTCCCGTTTTGTAATTTGATGTATTTAAAACAGTTCTGCTTTCAATTTGTTTAGGTGCTAACACTTGTTTTCCCGTTAAATCAAACATTTCAACAGTAGTTGTCTCATCTAAATTAGATTCAATAGTTACTTCATCACCAGTTACCGGGTTTGGATATACCTTTAATTTAGCTTCCATTTCATAATTTTTAGTTGAAGCAGCACCGCTTCCAATACCAACAGCATACCATGCATCAACCACTTGTGTCCATTCATTTGAGTTAGCTCCGTACAAAGCCGCAGCTGCTGCAATTGTAGCATTATAAGCATCTAAATAAGTTGCACTACTTGACAAACCTGTTGTTAATGCTCTATATGCAATTTTTTCTGCTTTTTGAATGGTGATGCCCGTTACATTATAGCTCTTGTTTATATCATTTACACCTGAACCACCTTCACTTAATAAATAAAACCAGTGATTACCTACACCGCTATTTATATGAACCCCGCCATAGTCATTATACCCATTTGGATTGTTGGTGGTATTTTGCCAATATTGTCCTTTATAGGTATCAGGTTGACTTGGCATACCTATCGAGGTGGGAGCACTGTTAGGATTACTCATGCTTCTAAAATAATTAGGAGTGATACTGCTGCTTTTAAGAAGTCCTTCACCTATTGTCCAGTTGGGGTTATCATTTACATAAAATTCTATAGATGTTCCAAACATATCGGCAAAAGACTCGTTCAATGCACCAGATTCGTTTTGATAATCCAATCCTCCGTTTCCGTTTCTACTTACAACCATGTGTGAAAATTCATGACCGGCAACATCAAGACCTACCACCGGATGTAAATATGAACCTCCTTTTCCGTAAAACATTCCAATTAATTCATAACCATTATCTACTTCGTCTAATGCGGCAGCATTTTCATGAGTTCCTAATGCAGTCCCAGCATCATAATAATTATTTATAGCGTGCCCGTTACCATCAAAACTGGTTCTGTTATGTATGTTTTTATAATAGTCGTAAGTATTCTTCATTGCCCAATGCACTTCCACTGCAGGCTTTGTGTTTACAGATGTAAAATTTGCTGAAGAATTTGTATATTCCGAATAACCGCTAAAAGTTCCATCTGCATTTAAATGTCCCGTTAAATTAACGGCATTTAACGTTCTTATATTTCTGGCGTTATCTTTTAATCTGTAACTGCCGTTATAAGAATCTACAGTAATACTTTGGTTACCGCGAAAATAGGTTGCACTGGTACTTTGTGTATCAGCTTTATGAAATTTATCAAACTGAGAAATGATCTCATTAGATTGTACATCAATAAGGTACTCTATTGTTTTAAAAGGAGCTGTCGCTATCAAGCTTATTTTTGCAACCTGTTTTAACGAAATTTTGCCTTCCTGAGATTCTTGTTTGTATATAAAATTTTCGATTTTACTTATTTGAACATTTTCAGTAATGCCAAAATTATTTAAAGCTACTTCTTTTATCTTCTCTTCATCAATAGAATGTGTAACAGATAACTCTGCTATTTTTACTATTTGCCCGTTAATATATTGAACCTGATCATTTTTTGCATGAACAAAAACCATATCACCATTAACTTTCACATCATTATAAAAGTGTTGGTAACTATAATAATTGTATCCTGTGCTGGCATCGCGTTGTTCATTAACCAATTCAAAGGTATGCTGATCATCTAAATCAAAATAATCGTTTAATTGATTAGAAAATTCTGAAACAGAAATCTTTGTATTAGTAGCATCCACTAAAAAAGTTCCATATCCATTTTGGTACTGTGGTTTTGGTAATTCGCTGCTATAAGAGCTAATCTGAATAGGTGTATTAATTGCAAAAACATTATTAGTACTAACTAATAAAACACCGGATAGAAGGAATACTACTGGTATTTTTTTTAACTGAAAGATTTTCTTATTCATTATTTAATTGTAATAAAATTATTCTTCCAAAGGTAAATTTATAATAAGATACAAACAAACATACATACATATCTTAACAAAAAACAAACAAAATAGCCGAATTTTAATATTTTACATATCAATATATTTTTTCACTACTAACCGACTAACTTTTCAAAATTAAGGAGCTTCCCATTGTGGTTAGCTCCTTTTTTCATATTTTGGTTTTACGACAAATCAAA
>NZ_FNXE01000078.1 GCF_900108395.1 Paenimyroides marinum
TCTGTAATATTGATATCAAAGCATTCGTAATCAGTTCCTATTTTCTGCGCATATACGCTCATATTTGCAAAGAGCAAAAAGAAAAGTATTTTTCTAAGCATAGTTGATTAAATTAATAATAATTTGTTAAACTTAAAAAAAAAAAACAACACAAAAAAAATTTAAAACAAATAATTTAACCCAACGCCTAAAGTATGGCGTGTTTGAAAGCCTTTATATGCATTGTCATCATACAATGCCTGGAATGTTAAATTTGTTGAAATGTATTTATTTACCTTTAAAACAACGTTTAATTGATAGTCAAGGTCTACATTTTGAGGATCTTCTAAATAGTTAGAGTACAGGTTCAAAATATTTTCAACGGTAAAGTTTTCCATTACTTGTAATTTATAATACGCATTTACGGCTGCACCAAATTCAAAACGCATGGTTTTTCCTTGTTCAACACCAAATGATTCTCCAAATTCTGTAAAATGGTCGTGCACAAAAATAAAACGGGCAGTTGCCGGTGCAATGTTTACTTTCAAGTTATCATCTTTTTTCCAAAGCATCCCCGGACCAAATTGCAGATAAGCCGGCGACATAAAGTGTGAGATACGCTCTGTTTCATCATCCGGATTCATACCGGTATCAAATTGTGTTTTAAAATTCACAAAAGCTGAATAGTACCACTCGCCTGTTGCTTTTTTTCCTAATAATGAATTAATTTCTAAACGGTCATCGGTTTTTTTCTGGTCTTCGCCTTTAATTTTATTGATACCGTATGATGCAATAAATTTATTATCCCACGTCCAATCATCTTTTTTGTAGTTGATATCGTAGTTTAACGAACCGTTTATTGCTAAGTTGTTAGATCCACCTGCCTGCCATTGCGAGAAACTTGACTGGCTTCCTAAAATAGCAATGTTTCCTTTCATAACCCAGGTACTGTCTGTTTTTACCTCAGTATCCTGAGCGTAGAAAAACTGTGTGGATAAAACCGCACATAAAAGTAAAATCTTTTTCATAGTCTATTTTTTTTATTTCTCTTCTATTTTTTTTGTTTAAAAATGGGAACTGCCGAACAGGCTTCGCCAAACATTATCGATCGTGCATGGTTCATCATTTTTTGGGTTGCCATTACATAAGCTTCTTCCGGAATTGGTTTTTTAGAACATCCTTTTATAATTACAGGCTGGTTTTGATAAACCGAAAAATCTAATGTATCTATTAACTGTTGATAATACGTTACAATTAAATTGTGTTTAGAGCCCTGAACGATTTTTTTTGCAAATGGCTGCACGTATGTGGCTACCAACATCAATGTCCACGATGGCAAAATAGCGTCGGTTAAACAGCTTATTGCTACTAATTTATTCTGATAAATTGAAAAATCAAAATTTTTCAATGCATTTCTAAAATCTTTTTCTTTTAGGATGAAGCCTTCAAACAACCATTGCGAAATATCTAAAACCACTAATTCTTCGGCAGGATAATAATCTTCTAAGTCGAAAATCATCAAGCTGCTTTGTGCTACTTTATTTACAATTTCGTTTTCCATTATAACATTCCCAATTCCAATTTAGCTTCTTCACTCATCATATCTTTGTCCCAGGGCGGATCAAACGTCAGTTCAATTTCTACATCGTTTACGCTATTTATTGAACCTACTTTTTCTTTTACTTCCATTGGCAATGTTTCTGCCACCGGACAATTTGGCGATGTAAGCGTCATTAAAATTTTTACATCGCGGCTTTCATTTACAAAAACGTCATAAATCAGACCTAATTCGTAAATATCTACCGGTATTTCCGGATCAAAAATCGTTTTTAGAACTTTGACGATGTTCTCGCCTAATTCGTTCATATCTATTTGTTCTTCCATAGTATTAGTTGGCTTGAAGGGCGATTGCATATAATTTTATTTGTTTTAACATAGATACCAATCCGTTGGCACGCGTGGGCGATAAGTGTTCTTTCAGACCAATCTCATCGATAAAAGAGGTGTCGGCATTCATTACGTCCACCGCTTTTTGGTTAGAAAAAGTTCTGATGAGCACGGCAATGATCCCTTTGGTAAGAATGGCATCACTGTCGGCTGTAAACACAATATTCTCACCTTGCTTTTCGGCATGAAGCCAAACTTGTGACTGGCACCCGCGGATTAAGTTCTCCTCTACCTTATATTTTTCTTCTATTAAAGGTAATGATTTTCCTAATTCAATGATGTATTCATAGCGTTGCATCCAATCATCGAATAGTGCAAATTCATCAACTATTTCTTCCTGTATTTCTTTAATTGTCATTTGTTCTTGTTTAACGTTTTTTTTGTTTAAGGTTTAAGGTTTTTGAGACTTTCGACATTTGACTTTAAGACTTTCCGTACTATTGCAACATCATTTGTGCTTTTTTCAATGCTTCAATCATTAAATCGATTTCTTCTTTGGTGTTGTAAAACGCAAACGATGCCCGAATGGTGCCCGGAATATCGAAATAATTCATAATGGGCTGTGCACAGTGATGTCCGGTACGAACGGCGATGCCTAATTTATCGATAATTGCGCCTACATCATACGGATGCAATCCTTTAAAATTAAACGAAATTACCGATGCTTTTTCTTTTACCGTTCCGTAAAATTGAATGTTTTCTAATTCAGACAATTGTTTGGTGGCATATTGTAACAATTCTTGCTCATAAGCGGCAATGTTATCAAAACCAATTTCGTTTAAATAATCAATAGCAACGCCTAAAACAATTCCGCCAGCTATGTTGGGTGTACCGGCTTCAAATTTGTGCGGTAAACACGCATAAGTTGTTTTTTCAAACGTAACCTCTTTAATCATTTCACCACCACCCTGGTACGGAGGAATTTTGTTTAACCATTCTTCTTTTCCATACAGAACCCCGGTGCCTGTTGGTCCGCAAATTTTGTGTCCTGAAAAAACGTAAAATTCACAATCTAACTCTTGTACGTCTGGTTTTAAATGGGGGGTTGCCTGTGCTCCATCAATTAAAACGGCAGCACCAACCTGATGTGCTTTTTCAATGATGAATTTCACCGGATTTATTACACCTAATGCGTTAGAGATGTGATTTACCGCTACCACTTGGGTTTTTTCTGATAAAAGCTGTTGATAAGCATCAATATTCAAAGAACCATCGCCCAACATGGGAATTACTTTTAAAACCGCACCTGAACGTTGACAAGCAAATTGCCAGGGAACAATGTTAGAATGATGCTCTAAATGTGAAACAATGATTTCATCGCCGGGTTTCAAAATTTGAGCAAAACCGTTTGCTACCAGATTAATTCCAAAGGTAGTTCCGGAGGTAAACAACACTTCAAAACTGTTTTTTGCATTGATGTGCTTTTGGATTTTTATACGGGCTTCTTCGTAAGCATCGGTTGCTACCTGGCTTAAATGATGTACGCCACGGTGAATATTTGCATTGATCTCACTGTAATATTTCACCTCGGCATCAATTACTTTTTTAGGTTTTTGCGAGGTAGCTGCGTTATCAAAATACACCAAAGGTTTTCCGTTTACCTGTTGGTTAAGTATGGGAAAATCTTTACGTATTTTAGTTATATCGAACTTCATAGGAATTTCAAAAAAATTTATACAAAGGTACGAATATTAAATTACATTGTTGTCCGATAAAAAGGAAGCCAACTTAATGGCTTCCTAAAAACATCGTAAATTTGTGTTGCAAAACTTAAAATACGATGAGTAAAAGTAATCATTTTTCGACAAAATCCGTTTTCGGACAGCTGATTTCATTAATTGACGATTCGATGATAAAAAGAGAAGTGAAAAAATGCGATTCCGATCGTTATACAAAGCGATTTACAACAAAAGATCACTTGATAAGTATGCTCTTTTGTTCGTTTTCAAAGTGCACTTCCTTACGGGAAATATCGGGAGCAATGCTTGGTCTGTCTGGAAAAACGGCAGGATTCCAGTTAAATCATAT
>NZ_FNXE01000077.1 GCF_900108395.1 Paenimyroides marinum
GATTTAACTGGAATCCTGCCGTTTTTCCAGACAGACCAAGCATTGCTCCCGATATTTCCCGTAAGGAAGTGCACTTTGAAAACGAACAAAAGAGCATACTTATCAAGTGATCTTTTGTTGTAAATCGCTTTGTATAACGATCGGAATCGCATTTTTTCACTTCTCTTTTTATCATCGAATCGTCAATTAATGAAATCAGCTGTCCGAAAACGGATTTTGTCGAAAAATGATTACTTTTACTCATCGTATTTTAAGTTTTGCAACACAAATTTACGATGTTTTTAGGAAGCCATTAAGTTGGCTTCCTTTTTATCGGACAACAATGATTTTTATAACAACTAATTTTAAATCACTATATCATGAAAAGAACATCTTATCTATTATTGCTTTTATGTATCATTACTTTTGTTACTATTTATAGTTGTTCCAAAGAAGATACCGATTCAGAATGTAACTGTGAAGTTGAAAGTACATCTGCAAAATTAAAAATTGGGAATAATGATTTTGATATAAAATTATATCAATCTGAAGAAAATCCCAATCAGTTTATTTCTATAAACACTGAGAATATTAATTCAGTCTATAATTATTTAAACAACAGTACTGATGATATATCCTCACTTGTGATTTTTTCAGAAAACATTGTAGATAATCAAATAGATTTAAACAATATTAATGGATTTATAGTATACAAACAAATTAATAGAAAATTCAATAAAAAATATGAGGTAAATATCTTCAAAAAAAACAAAGAAGGAGGTTTTATAAAATTAAATGAATCACCTTTATACACTTATAATTTATCTACTAATAATTTTGGTGATGTAAATAAGTTATATTTCAATTCTACTTCAACTACTATTCATATTTTTAATCCTAAAAAAGTACATAAAGGACAAAATATCATTTCTACATTCCAAAAACAATTAGAAAAGGAATATTCAACAAGAGGAATATCAAATAAAGGTCCTCGTCCTTGTGGATCACCTTGTAATATAAATACAGCAGATGCTTCGTATTGTGAAATAGATATGACTTCTCAAGGGGAAGTTTTAGGATACAGATGTTTTAATTATGGTACTCATCCAGGATGTCTAAAGGAAGAAGCTGATGAAGTTTATGACTCATATGTATTATCACCTACTGCCTACAGCTTTAGAGATGATTATTTAGATGTTCAACCAGGAGGAGATATCTATACAAGCATTTACTATTCTATTTCTACAGACTTTATATACAGTAATCTTACTTATTCATTTGCAGAACAAACTGCTACTCTGTTAGAGTCAATAGTTCCTAAGATACAATATATAACAGAAAATCCATATAGTTCAACTGTGCTGTTTTCGTCATCTGAAGCTGCTCCAATTAAAGCATATCTTACTTCTTTTAAATCTAAAGTTGGAACTACAGAAACAAAAGATAAAATTGATTTTCTAATTAACAAAATTAATAGTTTTGAGAACAAATCTTGTAATTATATTACAAGTAATTTAGCAACTGAACTATAAACAAATTGTACCTCATGATAAATGTAAAATCCTTTTCGAGCGTATTCGTATTATTACTTATAAGTATATTAATAAGTTCTTGCAGTTCTAGTTTTGATAATAAAGAATATCCCATTATTTATTCCTCAAAGAACACGCAATTTAATATGTTTTTTTATAGTGGTGAATTTCCCGTTGATGAAAAACTCTTGCTTAATAAAGATAAAAGCTATTTTTATGAAACATGTTCATTAAAAGAAAACGGGATATGGAAATTTAAAGGTGATTCACTTTTTTTATATTGTCATGAGAAAAGTTTTAAAACAGCAAGCATGAATAATGTTGATTCATTAAAACAAGTTGTAATTTGCAGGGAAACACCAAGTACTTGGATAATAAAAAGCAACCGAATAAAACAAGTTGGTAGTAACGCTCTTTTATTCGAATAAAAAAACGACAGAGTTTTCTATCCGAGCTTATCCCTAAAAATAAAAAAATCCAAGAACAAATTGCTCTTGGATTTTTTATTATTTTGAAATTATCAGTATTACTTAATAATCTTCAATTCATTAATTAAGTTGGTTGCGCCTGCATATTTATCGATAATGAACAATACGTAACGGATATCAACATTAATGGTACGTTGTAATTTAGGATCAAAAATAACATCGCCTGCCATTGCTTCAATATTACCGTCGAAAGCCAATCCAATCAGTTCCCCTTTTCCGTTTAAAACCGGTGAACCCGAGTTACCACCTGTAATATCGTGATCTGTTAAAAAGTTTACGTGCAATGTACCGTCTTTATCTGCATATTGTCCGTAATCTTTAGCGTTATACAAATCAATCAAACGTTGTGGGTTTTCAAACTCTTCATCGCCCGCTTTGTGTTTTGCGATGGTTCCTTGCAATGTGGTGTACCAATTCTCTGCTGCATCATTCGGGCGATCGGTACGGCGTGGTAAATCAATTACTTTTCCATAAGTTAAACGCAACGTTGAGTTGGCATCAGGATAGTATTTTGTTTTTGGATTTGCTTGTCTTAATCCGTCAACCAATCTGCGGAAAGCGGTATCGTATTTTTCTTTTAACGGAGCTAAATTTTCTGGTTGCTCACGGTATTTTGTCAATAAATCAGTCGAAATCTTAAACAATTCATCGTTTTCAATCATTGATTTTTCCGGATTGTTCAAATATTTCATCATTAAATCCTTTGATGAAAAAATACTTCCGGCAAAAGCTTTGCCGATCAATTTAGAATAATCGTAATTGTTTTGCTCACCCAATTGTTTTACATACGGTGCAATGGCATATCCTGTAGATTTTGTGGCATATAAATTTAATTGACGTGCCAGCATTTCTGATTCTAACGGTGCATAGAACCCTTCGTACGCATCATTGATTGCTTCTTCTAATCTTGGGCGCATCTCTGCACGTTTTGCTTCGTTTTCATTGGCATATTGGATCAAAGCATTTCCAAAACTGTAAGGAATTGCCGCTAAATTAGACGTACGTAAAATAGTCATTAAATAATTATCGTGACGTGCTTTTTCATTTGTAGCAGCATAATACGCGTTAATATCGGCAATTACGTTTCCATATTTTTCTTTATTTTTCTTTTCATTTGCCCATTTATTGAATTTTGCCTCATCTGTGCGTTTTGTTTCAGCCGTTTTGTGCTGTTTTAAGGCATCAATCATTCCCTGGCGATTTTTCCAGTAATTAGCAACACCTGCATATTTGCTTGCGTACGCCAAACGAACTTCATCGCTTTGATCCATGTATTTTTTCATCACGTCCATTCCCAAACGTGACCCTTCAACCCAAGCAGGATAAGCAAACTCCACGTTTTGCTCAATTCCTTCTGCCGGCATCCAGCGGTTTGTTCTTCCTGGATAACCCAAAATCATTGAGAAATCGCCTTGTTTTAATCCCTGGATATTTACAGGTAAAAAATGTTTAGGTTTTAACGGAACGTTATCTGCCGAATATTCTGCCGGATTTCCGTTGGCATCACCATATACGCGGAAAATTGAAAAATCACCCGTATGGCGTGGCCATTCCCAGTTATCTGTATCCCCACCGAATTTACCAATACTATTTGGCGGAGTTCCTACTAAACGAACATCGGTATAATCTTGATATACGAAATAGTAATATTCATTTCCTTGAAAAAATGATTTTACCGAAACGGTATATTTTCCGCCTTCGTTGTTTTCTTTATCGATTTTAGCTATTTCCTGATTGATGGCTTTTTCACGCTCAGCTTCGGTCATATTATCGTTAACAACGTTTAAAATACGTTTGGTAACATCGTCCATACGAACAAAGAAACGCACCGAAACATCTTTAGGTTTGCGTTCATCGGCTTGGGTTTTTGCCCAGAAACCGTTGGTTAAAATATCGTCTTGCGGCGTAGATAGTTCTGCAATGGCACTGTACCCGCAGTGGTGATTGGTTAATACCAAACCTTGGTCTGAAATAATTTCGGCGGTACAACCTCCGTCAAACTGCACAATGGCATCTTTTAATGAATGGTTGTTAATGCTGTAAATTTCGTCGGGAGTCAACTGTAACCCCATTTTTTGCATATCGCGGTAATTTAAACGTTCAATGAACATTAAAAACCACATCCCTTCGTTAGCAAACATTCCCAAAGGCATTGCAAGCATAAACAAAGAAAGAAATAAGCTTAATTTTTTCATTATTTAGTTAATTTTTTATCTACAAGCGAAGATACTTAAATTTTGCGATACAGAAATGATTTAATAGAATTGTAACATACTGTTTTTATTTTTTTCTTATATTTATTTGAATTTTAAAAATATACGCTATGGGATTATTTTCATTTATTAAAGAAAAAGGTGCTAAAATTTTTGGTAAAAAAGAAGAAGATGCGCCAATTGAAGAGAAAAAAGAATTACAGGCTCAGGCATTGCTTGATTATGTAAAAAGTTTGGGGTTAACTTATAACCGGCTGAAATTATCTGTTACCGATGACGATGTTAAAGTAGAAGGTGAGGTAGCTACACAGGCAGACGCTGAAAAAATTCTTTTGGCTATTGGAAATCACTACTAACCGACTAACTTTTCAAAATTAAGGAGCTTCCCATTGTGGTTAGCTCCTTTTTTCATATTTTGGTTTTACGACAAATCAAAAATATGAGCAATAAAGATACAGAAAAGAAATTAGTCGGTCAGCCGATTTTCAAACAAATCATCAATTTTATTCCAAAAGATAAATTTGATATGCTTGTCTACAAGCATA
>NZ_FNXE01000076.1 GCF_900108395.1 Paenimyroides marinum
TATGCTTGTAGACAAGCATATCAAATTTATCTTTTGGAATAAAATTGATGATTTGTTTGAAAATCGGCTGACCGACTAATTTCTTTTCTGTATCTTTATTGCTCATATTTTTGATTTGTCGTAAAACCAAAATATGAAAAAAGGAGCTAACCACAATGGGAAGCTCCTTAATTTTGAAAAGTTAGTCGGTTAGTAGTGAAAATGAATGAGTAAATTATGCAAAAAATTTTGAGAAACCAAACCGCAATTTCTGTCCAAATATCAGACCATACGCCTAATTTCTGTATTAGCATCTCGTAAGAAAGCAGTTTTGACTTTTTCTTTCATCCTCTTTTTATGTTCGGCCATTGTACTACAAATCGTTATATCCGATCACAACCACATCGGGTTGTTCCTCTAAAATATCGACAATCCATTTCTGGTGTGCAGAACCCGCAGCAACCAAGACACGCTTTACCTTTTTCTCACGTGCCTGCTTTAATATATTTGCTGCCATACCCTCATTACGCAATTGCCAGTACTTTATCATTTCGCGTACTTCTTTTTCCGGATAATTTTTTGAAAAATCAAACAGTTTTTCACCCCCATAGAAATTAACCAAGTCACTTTCTTCCGCATTAAATGAAGAATTCAGGTACCTGTATCCGTACAGACCAAGGCTATCTGATTCTGAATAGATCCTGTTTTTTTCATCTCTAATTTTCTTTACGATTTTGGCTTCTTCAGAAGTATCGTCCATTTCTGCAATACGGTTAATAAAATGCATGCAGTATGCCACGATACGCCATGCCTGCGTCCATTTCGTGTCATATACCTGACAGTCTGCCGGGTAGATACCTGAAATGTTCAACCGGTACATTAACGGAAAAATTATTGCGTTGTATTCGCTTGTATTTTGATACAGGTTGTGCTGTACCAGCTTTTCCGTTCCGCCTAACATGGTTTTGTAGGCAGCTGCTTCCTCTTTGTTGAAATGAACCTTTTTTAGCTTTTCAAGAACATATATCTGGTATTTTGCATTACCTAAGTCATAACTATTTAACAGTTGCACAGCCAGATCTATACGCGAGCGATGCAGGTTGGGAAACGCTACCAGGCGGGCGGCAGCTTTTTCCATTTTTTTCTTATTTGGTTTAACGGCAGCATTCAGATGCTGATAATAATAAAAAGTGCTGTCGTTCACCTTTCTTCGATAACTGTCGGGTTCAAGGGAAACATACTCCTGAGGAGAAACAAATTCACCCATTACCATATCAGGATTAAAATCTGTTAATTTATCAATCACCTCTTTATACTCTAACGAATCTTTTTCTTCATTGTAATGAGAAGTCCCGAGTACCAAAATCTGAATCTTTTCCTGGGCTGACGTGGATGCTGAAAAAATTATTGCAAAACAAAAAGAAGTTATAACCTTTAATGTGTTCATACCAAATTCCATTAAATTTGAAAACAAAATTAGGGTTACGATCCCATTTATAAATTTTATTATCCCAATCCCTTTATTTTTTATGCCAAACAGAAAAAACAATTCCTTGTAAAAGCATTTAGACAGAATATTTTAAAAAAACTACCTTCTTTTTTATATTTGTTGAATGAGCAGATCAAAAATCATCACTATCCATATATTGTGTTGGAGCCTTTTTTTAGCCTACACCTACTTTTTCTGGTTGAAAGAAGTACCTGACAGGCAAACTTTCTGGCTCAACGTTTCGATCAACTTTGCAAAAATTTCCACCTTTTATTATTGCTACAGCTTTATATATCCAAAATTCTCCACAAACAGAAACAAATTTTTCCTCACAGGCGGCATCTTGTCAGCCTGTATATTTTTTGCATTGTGCCGCTACAGTTGGGAAGAACTGCTGTACCCGGCATGGCTGGGTTTTAGAAACTACGACGAAGGGATATCGTTACCCTATTATGTATTTGACAACTTATACTATGCCATCCCTTATATTGTACTGGCGGCAGCGGTATTTTTTCTGCACAGGCATTTTATACTCGAGCGGATAAACCTGCAGCTTAAAGAAGAAGCCGGCAAAGCCGAACTTGCGTTTTTGCGCTCCCAGATTAACCCACATTTTCTGTATAACTCGTTAAACTACATGTATTCGCTGGCACTGCCTAAATCGCAGGAACTTGCCGATGCACTGGTAAACCTTGCCGGTTTGATGCGTTACACCCTAAAAGAGAACAAAGACGGATTGGTACAACTGGAAGATGAAATAACGTATATTAAAGATTACATTTCGTTGTTCAGCATGCGTTTTTCACCACAGTTTTATGTCAATTTTAAAACAGATACCCAAGGCAGCAACCCACGGATAGCCCCGCTGATACTGATAGCTTTTGTAGAAAACGCACTAAAGCATGGGATCGTGGAACTTCCGGAACATCCTGTTGACATTGTCCTTTGCATCCGGGAAAACCAACTTGAATTCTCCGTTTTCAACAAAAAAAGTAAAAAAATAAAAGACCGGTCCGGCGGTATAGGGTTGGTAAATGTACAACGACGGCTGAATCTGATTTATAAAGAACGTTACCGGCTGGATATCAAGGAAGATCAAAAAGATTTTCGTATTTTGCTGCAGATAACCTTATAGCCCTACGAGTTATGTACAGATGTTTTGTTCTGGATGATGAAAAATATGCTGCCGATATCATTGTATCTTTTATTGAAAAGGTACCTTTTCTTACTCTTGTTGAAGCATCAAACAATGTATTCTCTGCAATTGACAGAATAAACCGCGGCGAGGTGGACCTGCTTTTTCTTGATGTCCAGATGCCGGATTTAAACGGTATTGAGGTACTTAAGGTTATAAGCAACCGCTGTAGGGTTATCCTTACCACGGCATATCCCGATTACGCACTGGAAGGCTTTGAGTTTGATGTGACCGACTACCTAATGAAACCCATTGCTTTTGACCGTTTTTTGCGGGCTGTTGAAAAAGTCCGACGCCAGGAGAAGTTACAGCCAATACAGACGGCTCATCAACCCGATACATTTTTGATGTTGAAAGGAGATCGAAAGCACAAGTACCATAAAATTTTTCTGGATAACATTTATTATATAGAAAGCCTGCGTAATTATGCGAAATTTGTAACAAACAATGGAACTGTCGTCTGTTATCAGAATTTGGTAGCACTATCTGAATTGTTGCCTTACCCGCAATTTATGCGTATTCACCGTTCCTTTATCATTTCCAATAAACATCTGAGTACCGTTGAAGGAAATACGGTAAAACTGGCGGATACCCTGATCCCTATAGGAGAAAGTTATAAAAAGGCGTTCTTTGAATATTTGAACAAAGGCGTTATAAAATGAGGTAAAACCGATACGCAACCATATTTGAGTTTCTGGTGTAACAGTAAGATTTCCCAATTGTTCCAGAAATGATGGAACTCCTCGCCGACTCTGCGCAGCGAAAACAAGCCTTTTGACGAATATGAAAAAAATCGTTATATTTTTCGTCATAAGAAATAATCCGTATAATATGAATACTTATATTTGAAATTGAAGTTTATAATGATGAAGATTTTATCCTGGCAATCTGGTGGTATATAAAAAACAAGTTAGAAATAAGCAAATATAAATTATCCAATGGAAGAAATTCGAAAATATTTCGACACCATCATTCAGCAAAGCGATGAGGAATGGCGTTTTTTCTCCTCCAAGCTCGTCCGACAGGAATTCCCAAAAAAAACGCTGCTTTTAAAAAGCGGAGATACAGAAAACTATCTCTCATTCATTGAAAAAGGAATTGTCCGTTTTTTTGTTCCACGAGAAGAAAATGACCTGACTTTTGATTTCGCTTTTGAAAATGATTTTGTGAGTGCCTATGATTCTTTTCTTGCCCAAATACCTTCAACCTACAATGTGGAAACACTTTCGGAAACCATTATCTGGCGGATGAGTTATAATGACCTTCAAAAAATTTATGCCGAAACGTCCGTTGGAAACAAGATTGGAAGATATGCCAGCGAAGCACTGTATAGGGAAAAATCCAGAAGAGAACTCTCTTTGCTAACCGACACCGCAGAACAACGGTACCTGAAATTATTCACGGAACAACCGAAATTAATACAGAAAATTCCCTTAAAATATATTGCTTCCTACATTGGGATTACACCGCAGGCGTTAAGCAGAATACGCCGCCGTATTTATTAACCCTGATTCATTGTTTGCCCTAACAGTTTCTCCGACCTTTGTAAAAAAAGAATATGCCAGAATTTATTTTGCTTAGTGTTTTCCTTATCTCCCTCACAGCTTTGAAAGTTATGTATAAGGAATATAAATTTGCCTTGTCGGGCAGAATTGCCCTGGCGGCAATGTTTATAACCACGGGAATTGCACATTTTGTTTTCGTGAAAGGAATGTCTCTTATGCTGCCTGATTTTATACCTTATAAGTTTACACTGGTTTACTTTACGGGAGTGATTGAGCTGATAGCAGCGGTTGGAATATTAGTACCAAAATACAGAAAAACAACCGGTTGGCTACTCATTCTGTTTTTAGTGTTAATAATTCCATCTAACATTTATGCCACCATAAAACATGTTAACCTTGAGGATGCAACATTTGATGGTGCCGGTCCCGACTATCTATGGTACAGAATCCCTTTACAAATCTTTTTTATCGGTTGGGTTTATTTCTCGTGTATAAAACCAGTCCCAAACAGAAAATGAAATTGAAGAGATTATGAAAACAGAATCTAAAAACAACAGTTGGGTTACAAGAAAGCCCGGCAAAATCTAAAAGGTTTTGACCTTAAATATTTTCATAAAACCCTCTTTTACAAAGCTTTAAATATATAAATTTATCTAATGATCTCTATTAATTTTCACTACTAACCGACTAACTTTTCAAAATTAAGGAGCTTCCCATTGTGGTTAGCTCCTTTTTTCATATTTTGGTTTTACGACAAATCAAAAATATGAGCAATAAAGATACAGAAAAGAAATTAGTCGGTCAGCCGATTTTCAAACAAATCATCAATTTTATTCCAAAAGATAAATTTGATATGCTTGTCTACAAGCATA
>NZ_FNXE01000075.1 GCF_900108395.1 Paenimyroides marinum
TTTAATCAACAAAAAAACAGGAAACCAATTGTTTCCTGTTTTTCATTTATTTAAGCCGGGACTTATCGTTTTAACGAGAAGTGACCATTTACTTCTTTGTTTAATCCTGTTTTTGGATCTAGATATTCGGCTTTGAACCAGTAGTCGGTCGATGGAAGCGGTTTGCCGTTGAAAGTTCCGTCCCATCCTTCGCCTGCCGGGCTTAACTGTTTGATCAGTTTGCCAAAGCGGTCAAAGATGTAAATCTTCGATTCGGGCTGGTTCTTTAACGACCAGATGTTCCAGGTGTCATTGTAACCATCGTTGTTCGGGGTAAAGTATTTTGGATAATCCATCACCGTAACTACTTTACTCGCTATACATGGTTCGTTCTCTATTCGTACATAAACCGTATGTTCGCCTGGTCTTACATCTAAGAAAACATTGGACTCTTGCCAGTTACCTTCATCTAACTTATACTCTAACAATACTCCTGCTCCTGCGTAAGCTATCACTTCAATAGCATTGGTATCGCCAAAGCTATCGGTTAACTTAACTTCATCAATGGTAATACTTGGTGCTTCATCTACTGTAGCTGTACGGGTGGTAGTACAACCATTAGGTCCGGTTACAACTACTGTATAAGAACCCCCTCTTTTTGCAAATAACCTGCGACCTCCATCTAAGATATCGGCTACATCAGACGTGATAGCAGCTCCGTTTCGACTCCAATCAAACGTATAGCCACTCTCGGTCAATCCCGTATCTAAATAATGACCACTAACTAAAGACCAGGCATCACGGTATTCATAACATACAACACCATCTTCTAATGGCTCTACTACAGGCGCATCTTTTAAGTGTACCGTAAATGTGATCTCACTTGAACATAACAAATCAGAATCTACATTGTAAACTATAGCACGTAATACCTCTCCATCATACACCTGGGCACTTGATGGATTCTGTATCGGTGTTTCATCCCAACGTTCGTATTTTACCAATAGATCAGGAGCTATTGGCTGAGTTCCTATGATCTCTACATCTAAAATCGTTAAATCTATTAATGATATACCGTCATTTACATAATCTGTCTCACAGAATTCCAACAAATTTGCACTTGGTTGGTAAGCATATACTGCCTGTTCTATCTGTATCCAGAAACTTGCTATATTAAAACATCCGGTTTCTTTGTTTTCTACTCGAACCCATATCTCCTGACGGTCTGGATCGGTGTTTTCAAACGTGTATGGTAACGGACTTACATTGTCTGTGGCATTCTCCTCACTTGCAAAATATCTTACAATAAAATCATCCGGATCTGCTCCTGCCAAGGCTTCTTCATCTTTATCGTGTAAATTGAATTTAGTAGATGTTGTTGGCTCATCCATACACGCAGGTAAATTGGTCATAGGTCCTACATTTGGCCATGGATTTACTATTAATTCCAACGGTACAACTACATAACAGGATTCGCTGGTATCGGTAAAGCTGTTTTCCACACGGACATAGACTGTAGAACTGCCGCTCAGAAAATCTTCCGGAGTACCTATATGAGTAGGATCGGTTGGTCCTATATGAGCACCGTTTTCTGAAACATAATATGTATAAGTATAACTTCCAAAATTACTTAAATTGCTTTCGGCATGGGTTAAATCAAAACTTGCTACACCTGATCCAAAGCCATCTTCACATAATTCTAACGCATCCGGAGTCATATTTGGTTCCGGTAACGGCAACACGCGTACTGTTAACGAAGTGATGCTTCTACAGCCGTATTGGTTGACTACCGAAATGTAAATCGTCTGCGGATTTACTTGATTTGTGAATTTCTTTGGATTGGTTATGCTTGCCCAACCATTTTCTGCATCTTGCATCGTTAAGTGATAACTGATAACGGCTCCAAATGGTGGTTGCCCATTAAACAGCTCATACTCTTTGGTGGTTAAGTCAAATTGTGATTTACCGTCACTTGGTGCCTCATCACATACAATCATTGGTGTTGGTTGACTCAACACAAACGGTGCTACTACTTCTATTACAAAACTCATTACGCGGGCACAACTTCCCGGTTTTTCAGTATCTTCTATACGTACCCAAATCGTTTGCGGGTTACTCGTATTTTGGAACTGCGTCGGATCTGCTATCCAATTGGTATTACTGTCGGCTAATGCCTTAGTGGTAAAATAGCGGATCTGATAGGTACTTTGTACCGTTTGTGCAGCTATCAATAAACTGTCTTGACTTGTTAAATCAAACAAAGTCGATTCATCCTGGGTATCGCCTAAAACATCACATTCTACCAGTTTTGGTAAACTTGACGGCAATTTTGGTGGTACGACCAACTGGAAAGTGATTGGGTAAACCGCATAACATTCTGTTAAAGGATCCTCTACCCTGATCCAAACCGTTGGATTATTTGGATCCAGATTATTGTAAGCTACCTGATTGGTTATACTATTGACATCGTTTTGTGCATCTGATTGGGTTTCATAGAATTTGAAAGTGTAATTAATACCGGTGGCATCTACTAGATCTTTTCCGTATAAGTATAGATTTATTGTCCCAAATCCTGTATTACTACAAATTACGTAAGGTGTGGTTGGCACATTCAGCACCGGATTGGCCTTTACTTCTAATTTTAACGTTGTTACCACAAAACATCCGGTACTGGCATTGGATACACGTACATAAATGGTTTGAACGTTTGGTGAGACGTTTTGATATTTGTTAGGTAATGGATTGGTTCCGGACTGCGCATCGGCATTGGTATAGTGGAAGGTTACATCCAAGCCTTGTTGGGTCCCCACTATAGATGCTTTTTGGCTGGCTAAATCAAATTCCTCAAATCCATTTCCGTTCGTATCGCATAATGCATAAACAGGCAGTGGATTTGCAACAACAGGCATATCGACTAATTCCAGCTCTATTTTTGTGACTACAAAACAACCTGTTATATTATCTGTTACACGGGCATAAACGGTTTTTGCCGTATTGGTTGAAAAACTTGTAGGATTTCCAATTACTCCGGTACCTGCCATGGCAGCGCTTGAACTGATATGGTACGTTACCGTATAATCCGCTGCATTTAAACCTGCCAGCATCGTTGATTCGTTGCTGCGTAAATTAACTGTTTCAACACCATCATTACCCGTGTCACACACTTTTAAGCTACGTATAGGAGTAATGGCAGGTGATTTATTTACAATTAATACTAAAGGCACCGTATTATAACAGCTGGAGTTTACAAAACCTACTCGAACATAAATGGTTTGCTGGTCTTTTACTTTATTTATATAAGCTCCTGTGTTTACTATGGCATTTACATTCGCGTCCGCATCGTTTTGCGTCTCATGGAACGTTACAACCGAATTAACAGGTAAGGGGTTACCAGCTATCAAAACCCGTGTTACATCTAAATTAAATTCACCAAAACCGTCATTGTTTAAATCACAATAAGTTAAAGGAGCTATGTTGTTGGCTACAGGTGTGTTGATGATCTGCAATTGTAATGGCACTACTGTAAAACAGTCGCCGTCTAAGTTACGTACTCGTACATAAATAGTCCCTGCTGAGCCCGTATAATTGGCGGGAAGCATTAATGCCGTATTCCCTATTTGTGCATCTTGTTGCGTACTGTAGAATTCTAAAGATACGCCTACCGGATCTACAGGAATGGTGTGATAAGCAAGGTTTAAATCAAAATCGCCTAAACCTGTTGAACCTTTTTCACAGGCTGTTATCGGCAAAACAGGCGATTGAGTTAATGGCAATAAATATCTATATAAATAGAACGAGCCTACTCCGTAGGATAAGGGGTTGGTATCGTTAGTTACACGTACCCAGATACGCTCGCCGTCTGCTCCGTTATAGGTTGCCAGACTACCCGTAGGGATGGCGTTTTGACCAGAGATAGCATCGGCATTATTCAAATGGTACGTAACCGTATAACCGGCCGCATTATTGTAAACCAATGGGGTCTGAACTGTTAAATCAAAGGTCTGAACACTGTCGCCTTCACAAATTGTCAAATCCGATAACGGATTCAATGCCAAACTACAATTGATGAAATCTAACGTAAAAGAAGCTATCGATGGGCATGGGTTGTTTAACTCATAAGCACGTACCCAAATCGTTACTGGTACGGTAGCCGTATTGGAAAGCATATAGACATTCGGAATCGGATTAACATCATCCTCCGCATCTTGCTGGCTCGTATAAAAATTAAATAATATATCAGGATTGCTCGTTACATTCGATACAGCATCAGTTAAATCAAAACGCGTCTCTGACCCCGCATTAGGACAAGCTGTTAAATTCTGCGGAGTACTGATATTCACGTAATCGTGAAACTCTATACGTACTGGATCAGATTCCATGACACAGTTTGTTACACTAGGTATAAAACCTTTTACGTAATAATCGCCGGTCTCTGTGACTACCAGATTCGCTCCGGTCTGACCCGGAATCTTCACTCCGTCTTTATACCACTCAAAAGTAAATAAGTTAGGATCTAATCCTGCCTCTAATGTGTAACTGTCGCCTACACACAAGCCTTCACCGTTTTCTATCAATACAGGATCTCCTAAATCTAAATTACCTATGTCAAAACTGCCTCCTTCAATAAATACAGCTGAATCTACGCCTGCATCTCCTCTATCTTGAATTACCATTTTAATATGGTACTTAGTAAAAGGTGTTACAGTAGATTCAGCAATCATTTTTACTGTCTGTCCATTAAAATTAATTGCATTTGTAGTACTTCCCGCGTTATAACTATCAAAATAAGTTTCATTCATTGAAGCAGGGTTTCCATCATCACAAATACCATTATTCCCGTTATTATACGCTTCATCTCTAATGGTTGTTACAGAAATAGGAAGAGTTGTATTGGGTACTAGTGCTAAATTGGTAGTAGTTCCAGAAACTGTATTCGTTAAAAAAAATGCAAAAGCGTCGGAATAATTACACTGATAAGTACCATATTCTTCAGATGCAAATATGAAATTAAAACTCATATCACTGGTAAAAGGCACAAAATCAAATTCTAAGATAGTTGCATTATGATAATTATCTGTATTACCTAATACATTATGCATATAGGTAGTCAATTCCATATCATCAGGCCAATCATTTGCTGTTCCGTCGCTTGATCCTCCATTTAGCCCTCGTGGTCCCGGTGTATTAATTGCTTTTCCTGTACTTAGAACAATGCCATCTGTCATATCAAGACTAGAATTAGAATTTTGAAAATATCCAATTCCATTCGATTTATCTCCTGTAGGAAAACTACTTCCTGTTAACCATTGTACATTTGTTATCTGTGCACAAGGAGTTTTAATCAGGACTTCCTTTACTAACTGTTCAGGTGTATATGTTGTAGTACTTACAGTTATCGGTTGTGAAAAACCAATGAAAGACATAAACAAAAACAGTATTAATAAATATTTGTTTCTTATATCTATTCCTTTTTTCATATTCTAAAAAATATTTGTTGCAAAATACTATTTTTTTGACATATATACTACATTTTCAATTAAAGATATTTATTATAATTTTAACATTTACTAATATCCTCATTTTTTTATTATATAAAAAAACAGTATACGACAAAAAATAATAAGCCACAGATTATTTTGGTTTTAGCCACAGATACACAAATGAAATTGATTCTTACAATCAAAAACGAACACAAATAAATGCTTTGCATTTAATTCCGAAGTCTTTAAAATTTCGACGAGTCGAAATTATCTGTGTACATTATAGTAATTTCAAAGAAAT
>NZ_FNXE01000074.1 GCF_900108395.1 Paenimyroides marinum
AACGCTTTTGCACCACATTTAATTTTACCTAACCGCAACCAAGCCCACCCACCACCCTTTTTTACAAATTTGATACTTATAGTCCGTGGACTTATTTACATCTATTTCGGAACTTTGCATTTCAAATTACCGATATGGGAGCGACATATTCTGAAAGTGAAAAAAACTATTTAGAACAAATAGGAAATCAAATACGAGAACTTCGTATTGAAGCCGACTTATCTCAAGAAAAATTAGCTTTTGCTTGTGACCTTGACAGAACTTACATCGGTTCTGTTGAAAGAGGCGAAAGAAATATCTCTGTCATCAACCTACGAAAAATTGCAAAAGCATTAAAAACAAAAGTTCCTATTTTATTAAACATTGAAGAATGAATAAAGATTTTAAGACTCCACCAAAGTCAGTCAAAATACTAACTCAACGCGAAACATTAGTACAATACTTTTCTGAACTAGTAGGACAACCATTTATGCTAACTGGAAAAACAAGAACAGATGGTTCCAACGTTCGTAAATTAATTGCTTCTACTTTAGAAAAACATTCATTGCCTGAATTAGCAGAACAAGGAGAGTTTGAAATAGTTCCTCCCAAAGCAAAAGGAGTTCCAAAAATTGTAAGAGAATTTATTGACACTTATATTGTTACAAGCGGAACATCTTACAACTTACAAGTTTGGAATAGAATACCTGCAACAGAAACCCTATTGATAAAATACGAATCGGGTGAAAGTTTAAAATGTAATGATGTACGTTTTGTTTTTGTGAGAATTGATACCGAAAAGAACGTTATCGCTTCTGTTATTATTCTTACACCCGAATACATTGAACAAAAATTTGGAAAGTTTGGCAAACCAACTATTAAACATCAATTACTAATTTCTGGAAAAGTAAGAAAAGATATTTATGGAAGTGAAGACAAAATCCTTTCCTTCCCCGATTCAAAAAAACTTTCTTATCAAATTCGCCACGATTACGAACCACCAAAGTCGGGAATGGTAGAAGAACCAGATATTAAACATTTATTCTCTATTGGTTTATTGAAAAAAATGGTTGCTGAAAAACTAATCGGATTTAAATTAGATGCAGCAGCAACTAAAAACAGAGGACAGGCATTAGAAAAGAAAGTACTTGAATTGTTAGGTTATGAAGTGAATGAAAATGACCTTTTGTATGGAGCTTTTCCTGATATTAGAAACCAATTGTTAGAAGTAAAAGTTCAAGATAGCCCAACAGTTGATTTGGGTAAATTCTCACCAGAAAAAGAGGAAATCGTTATTGAAGATTCAAATTTGACAACTTTTGATGTAAGATATTTGATAGCTTTAACTAATCCTAAAACGGAAATAATAGAGGGTATTATACTCTCCCCTGGAGAAAAATTAGGAGAGTTGTTTTCTTATGTTAGTGCAGAAAGTTATAAATGTCAACGAGCAATACCAATGTCATTTTTTGAAAAATATTACGGAAAATCCGTTTTTAATCCAAGCTAAAAACAGGTTCAACTCCAAAAGATTCAGCGACTAAAATTTCTAATTGGTTTTCCAATTTTGAAATTTTAGTTTCATCTTTAGTGTGATTAAGTTTTTTGACAATTGTAATTATTTCCTTTGATTTTTCCGATTTAAAATCAGGCAAAGGATATTTTTCTACATATTGCGTAAAATACCTTCTTCTACCCGAATACAATTTATTATTAAACACCAAATCGTGATATTTGGTCATTAGCTTTGAATTGGCAATTCCTTGAATCAACATTAGTTTTTCGACATCTTCATCTTTAGTTGCAACAATCCAATAGCAATTTCCATTTACGATTTTCCCACCATTATCAAAATAAAAACGAGGTTTTAAACTTATATCAGGAAAAACAAGTTTAGGAAACCTCCATTGGTCAGGTCGATGCGGAACCCATAATTCAAACCATTGTCTTCCTGCATCAATCAAATATTTTCTTGATTTTAATCTATCTTCGTGTTGAGTAAAATATTTTTTTGCTTTTGGATATTTTTCAATATCTACCGTTTGTTTTTCACCATTAACTGAAATATGAGGATAAAGAACTTTTAATTTAAAATTTTCTTTTGCATTCCAAGGTTCAATATTTTCTTGTGAAATCAAATCTTTCAATAATTCATTTTCGGGCTTTGTTCCGTTTAATTCTTCCCATTTATCGCTGATAAAAACTTTATCTGCCGTTGATTTAATACCAACTTTCACTTTGAAAAAATCTTCTACCCTATTTTTTGATGCTTTATCAATTTTAGAAACCCAATCTGATTCATCTCCCGATAACATTTCCCAACAAGAAGTTGAACCAACTTTGTATTTTAATGCTCCCGATGATTTTTTATACCGCTTTCCATTTTCTGTTACAAAGTAACCCGATTGATTATTTTTTAAAATATCAAAGACTGTTTCAACAGAAATTAAATCGCCCTTGTAGCCATTTAATTCTTCATAAATCTTGATGAAACTTGCCGATGATGGTGATTTTTGTTTTTTCTTTCTACCAATAAAAATAGCAGGTAATACGGCAGCATCAAACAATTTTGTATCTCCTAAATCTATCAATTCTAAAATTTCATAGTTTTCAGACAAAAATTTACGAATACTTTCACCACTTTTAGTCGATAAATAACGATTGGATGTTATTACTCCAAGTATTCCGTTTTCTTTTAAACTCTCGGTCATCGCCATTAAAAACGGATAATACAAATCAACCCTACCTTTCAAATTAAATTTTCGAGCAAGATTCTGTGCCTGTTCAGTTCCTAAAATTTGAGTGCGAACATAAGGCGGATTGGCAATTACAATATCAAATGAATTATTAACAGAAGATGTACATTCATCAAATAATGACGGTGTATTTCGAGTACTTGACAGGTCAACAGACAATAAAAAATCTTCGTGAATTAAATCAGATTTCTTCTTTCCAAAACACAACAAACGGTCTTTTGAAAAACTCAAATATTGCTCGTTAGCATCATAACCAGTTAGCGAAAAATCAATTGCTTTTTCATTCAGAACTTCTCCCATTGCAACTAATAATTCGCCCTCTCCACAAGCAGGGTCAAGAACACGGTTACTTGTTGATTTAGCATACAACGCAATTCTTTCAGCCAAAAAAACAGCAAGTTCTTTCGGTGTAAAAGTTGCTCCAGTATTTTTTATTTGCTCTTTAGTTGCCATCTCTACAAAGATACTTAAAATCATCAATACTGCAAGGTATAAATCTACAAAAATTATCATTAAGACTTGCAGGGTAATTATTTTTGAGCAAAACCTAATCCTAAATTCGTAAATTAGCAGTTTCAAATCAATACCAGTCAAACAAATGATTTTCAATATATACTACATAAACTTTCCGAAAGTTTATGAAATAAAAATGATGCTTAGCAATGTAATTTCTTTGAATAAAGAAATTACCAAAGATGTTGCAGGGGAAAGTCAGGCATCTATGAAAACTAAACTCGGTATCAACTTTATGGATTGGTTTAAATTGGGTGAAGTAGAAGCGTCCGGAGAGTTAAAAGGTTCAGGCTCGAAAAAGGTATTTGAAACCTTTGAAATTAAAACAACTAAATCCGTAATTCTAAACGATATAATTGAAAAATCTAAGATTGTAAAAGATTTTTCTTCTATTGAAGAAGGTGAATTACTTAGAATTGACAATGTTAAATTAAGTCTTGAAAACGAAGATGAATTACGAATTGTGAAATTTATCAATAGTGGTGCAATGAAAGATTTAGTTGTACCAGGAGCTAACGGATTTGATATGAATAATCTTTTTAATTCAATGTTTAAAGATTACGCTTATAAAATCAAAGGAAATTTTAAAGATGACGATAATATACTAATTAAAATTCCATTAACTTTTGAAAGTGAATTTGAAAGTTCTTATAGTGTAGATGATTTGTTTGTAGGTAAAGTTTCGGTAATAGGATTGTACAAAGGAAAAATCAAAGTTGATGACTTAAAAAACTCATTCCAATATTTTCAGGAACTTGGTCAATTACAAAATGCTTTCCCTTTAAATAAAGAAGATGAAGAGATAGAAGAAAGTCATTATAAAATTAGTGAAGTCAATAATCAGTTTACTTTTAAAAGTTCTGGAGACGGAAATGAATATCATTATATTGATTTGCTTGCAATTATCCAAAATGTAAATATAAAATAATCATAAATGGATAAAGTTTTACTGTTTTACGAGAAAGATGATTATTATGACTTCAAAGATTCAAAAACTTTGGAGGGTTATTCAATTATAAGTGTTACCAAATTAATTCACAACTTATCTTTGATTAAAGAATTTGATACAAATAGTGAAATAATCGACCTTTCTGCTCTTACTGAATACAATAGCATTCAATCCATTTTTGAGCAGATGATATATCAATTTGAAGAAACGCCTATTTTTATTTGCGATGTCTCTAAAAGAGAAAAATTAGAATACGAGCTACGTTTTATATTTGATGAATTTCAAAATGTAGATAGAGAGACCTTTGTAAAAAAAGAGAAAGAAACAGAATTACTAAATAACGAAAAGCAATTAGTATCTAAAAGACACAAGAAAATAATTGACCTAAACGATGATGAATTAAGTCAGTTCTTCAGCGAATTTAGAAATAGACTTTACGGACATTCCAAATTCAAAGATGATTTTGAACAGCAAATCAGAACATTTCGGGTATTCAATAAATTAGGAGAACACAAGATTTTGTCCCTTTTTCTAATGGGAGAATCTGGTGTTGGAAAAACAGAAGTAGCAAGAACAATTTTTAATTGCTTGAAAGGAGAAAAGAAACTTGCAAAAATAAATTTTGGAAATTATAGTAATGAATTTTCGCTAAGTTCATTAATCGGCTCAGCAAGAGGATATATCGGAAGTGATGACGGTGAAATCTTTATGAAAGTAAGGGAAACAGATATGGGGATTTTATTAATTGATGAATTTGAAAAATCTAACTCAACTCTATTCAACTATTTTTTGGAAGTCTTAGAAAGTGGAAAAATGACAAGTTCATTAGGAGAAGAAATGGATTTGAATGGTTTTATTATCGTATTTACTTCAAACATTTCAAAAGAGGATTTCAAAAAAAGAATTTCCCCTGAATTAAGGTCAAGATTTGATTATAAGTGTATTTTCACTTTGTTAAGCGACAACGACAAAATGAAGTATATAGAGTTTAGGGCTGAAAGTATTAGTAAAAAGGTAAAATCGGAATTTAAAATAGACTTGGGAGAACAATTAAAAGCATATCTTTCAACTTGTATAAATGTATCTTCTTACAAAAATATGAGAGATATAAACAAACAAATAAAAAAGGAATTTTTGACATATCTTTCGATATACCAATCCAATCAAGATGAAAATATTGAAATACAAAACAATACGACCAAAGTTGGCTTTACAAGAAAACTTTTGAATATTCTTAATGGTTAAAGGAATTAGTAAAATGCTCAACAACTAAATCCACACTTTGGTAGCACATTTGCATTTTTTCAACCGCACAAAAGCCAAACAAAAATGCAAAAGAGCTACCAACCCAACGCTCAACAAAGCGACCGAAAAGAGCCACTACCGATAACAAGGGTTTGGCGAAATGGCGGGTTAAGTGTAAAATTCAATGTCAGTAATTCTATCACCGCATAAGCCATTTTTATTTCCTTTTTTTTGTAATTTAGCAAATAGAAAATGGCTTATGCTACTGTTGTGCAAAACTGAAACTTCGTGCTTCTATTTCCGCCACTGTCGCCAAGCCCCGAACCGTCAGGCTGTGAAAAAAGTCCTTTTCAGCAAGGAAACAGCTTGTAGAATGAATTTATACACACTTATAAGGTGCTTTTAGAGCACCTA
>NZ_FNXE01000073.1 GCF_900108395.1 Paenimyroides marinum
AGAGGGGATTTTTGACAATCTGATGATAAGGATGGTAAATGCCAAACCCTGCTACATAAAAAACATTAGCAGTTAAATGCCTAAGTCAATTGTATAATTATAAAGATTATAATAATGATTCAAATCTAATTGTATATTCTATTATTTCGTATAAAGAAAATTCTGGGGGTAAAGGGAATCATTACGATATGGATATTTTGTACGATGGAGAAACAAACACACACACTTTCTATTACAAGTAGGGAATATCGTGAAATTAAGAAAGGAGTCTATCCAAAAGTTTATAGATACAATGGTGAATTATTGACAGATTGGACTTATGAACAGAAGAAAAGATATATTTATGTTTTTCTTATTTTGATGATATTTACAAATGTTGCTTTTTATTTAAATAGAAAGTGAACAAAAAAGATAGATTTTAGTCATTCCGTGCTTGACACGGAATCTCACAAGAAATTATACTAAATAAGAATCTGAAACAAGTTCACAGTGACAATACATAACAAAAAAAACGCAAATCATTTGGTTTGCGTTTTGTATTTATAAAATAGTGAAATTATCCTATTGTGGCTCCGTTGTAAACTCCTGCTTCATCAGGATTCACAAACACCAGTTTTCCTTCTTTGGTTTCGGTTAGTAAAAGCATTCCTTCACTTTCTACACCACGCAATTTTCTTGGAGCAAGGTTTACCAATACAGTTACTTGTTTACCAATTAATTCTTCCGGTGTGAAATGTTCGGCAATTCCAGAAACAATCGTACGGACATCAATACCTGTATCAACTTTTAAAACCAGTAATTTATTTGCTTTCGGCATTTTTTCGGCTTCAATAATGGTGCCTACACGTAAATCAATCTTTGCAAAATCTTCAAATTGAGTAGTTTCTTTTTGAGGTTCAACCGTTTTGGCTTCGGCTGCGTTTGCTACTTTTGTTGCTTCCAATTTATCAATTTGTTTTTGAATTTCTTCGTCTTCGATCTTTGCAAACAACAATTCTGCCTGACCAATTTGGTGACCTGCCGGAATTAAGTCTGATGTTTCTGCCACTTTATTCCAAGCAATCGGCTCAGCAATATTCAACATGTTTTTTAGTTTAGCTGCCGAAAATGGCAAAAATGGTTCCGCCAAAGTAGATAATGCCGCAGCAATTTGCAATGCCACATACATTTGTGTTTTTACACGTTCTTCATCGGTTTTAATCAGCTTCCAGGGTTCTTCGTCTGCCAGATATTTATTTCCTAAACGTGCTACGTTCATCAATTCTCCCAGAGCCTCACGGAATCGGTAACGTTCAATAGAGCTTTCAATGACTGCCGGATATGCTTTTAATTCTGCTAATGTTTGTTTGTCAACCTCAGATAAAGCATTTGGAGCAGGGATGACTCCGTTGTAATATTTATTGGTTAAAACCACGACACGGTTGATGAAATTTCCAAAAATCGCCACCAACTCATTATTGTTACGTGCCTGGAAATCTTTCCATGTAAAATCATTGTCTTTTGTTTCGGGTGCATTTGCTGTCAATACATAACGCAATACATCTTGTTTTTCCGGGAAATCAACCAAATATTCATTCAACCAAACTGCCCAGTTTTTAGAAGTCGATAATTTATTTCCTTCTAAATTCAAAAACTCATTTGCCGGAACGTTATCAGGTAAAATATAATTGCCTTCTGCTTTTAACATGGCAGGGAAAATCACGCAGTGAAACACAATATTATCTTTCCCTATAAAGTGAACCAATTTGGTATCCTGATCTTTCCAATAAGGCTGCCAATCTTTACCTTCACGCGCCGCCCATTCTTTGGTTGATGAAATGTAACCAATAGGCGCATCAAACCAAACATATAGTTTCTTACCTTCGGCACCTTCCACCGGAACATCAATTCCCCAATCTAAATCGCGGGTTACGGCACGCGGTTTCAAACCATCGTCTAACCACGATTTTACTTGTCCGTAAACATTCGGTTTCCAGTCGTTTTTATGACCTTCTAAAATCCATTCGCGCAAAAAAGTATCGTATTGGTCTAAGGGTAAAAACCAGTGTTTTGTTTCTTTTAAAACAGGAGTAGTTCCTGTAATAGTAGATTTAGGATTGATTAAATCCGTTGCGTTTAATGATGATCCACATTTTTCGCATTGATCGCCATAAGCATCTTCGTTTCCACATTTAGGGCACGTTCCTGTTACAAAACGATCTGCCAGAAACTGATTTGCTTCGGCATCGTATAATTGTTCGGTAACTTCTTCGATGAATTTTCCTTCATCATACAATTTTCTAAAAAAATCAGAAGCGGTATCGTGATGAATTTTTGCCGAAGTACGTGAATAATTATCAAACGAAATCCCAAATTCCTGAAAAGAATCTTTAATGATTTTGTTGTATTTATCGATCACTTGCTGAGGTGTGATTCCTTCTTTTTTGGCTTTCATTGAAATAGCCACACCGTGCTCGTCGGATCCGCAGATAAAAGCCACATCTTTATTTTGCTGGCGTAAAAAACGAGCGTAAATATCGGCAGGAACATAAACTCCGGCTAAATGCCCGATATGTATAGGACCATTGGTATACGGCAAAGCTGCCGTAATGGTATATCTTTTAGGATTTTGAATCATGATTGTGTAATTTTCAAGATACAAAAATAGTGAAAAAGGAGTAGAGTTGGAATAAAATTTAGGATAGAATCAGTTATTGAAAATAATTGTTTTTTAAATGTTTATCGTTAAATTTTAGATTAAATTATGGGTTTATAAGCTTTTTTGTTATTTTTACAGACAACATCTTTATTTAATTAAATATTTAAAATATTTTACAATGAAAAAAACGATACCCTTATCAAAGTTTAAAATACGGTGGCTTAACACCAATACCTTGATTCTATTATTATTTGGTTTGTTTTTGCCTTTTTTTCAAGGACATGCGCAAACACCAATGTTTGAGTCAATATTTACACCGGCTAGTAGTAATTCCTTTCCGTTAGGTAGTACTTCTTCTAATAGGGTACAGTGGTTATATCTTCCTTCTGAAATTGCACCAACACCATCATCTGGTCTTATTACTAAGATTTATTTAAGGGTTGGGGCTTCAGCCTCAGCCACTACATTTACAAACTTAAGTGTGAGTTTAGGTACAACTACACAGACAGCTACTACTGGTACATGGGTTACAGGCACACAACAATGTTATTTAGGAACTTCTGTGTCTTATGCGGCACATAACCAAGGAGATTGGTTAGAAATCCAACTTCAAACTCCTTATTTATGGAACGGTACAGATAATCTAATAGTTGATGTAAGCCAAGATGGATATACTGCATCCGTAGGAATGTGGCAATATAGTTCTAATGGAAATAGAAGAACTTACGGAGGGCTTTCTGCGGCAACAGGTACAGGAGGTACAGGACAGGTTCATTTAGGTTTTGATATGATGCCTGCAACTCCTTGTTCCAGCACACCAACAGCAGGAACTGCGTCAGCAACGCCAGTAACATGTCCTAATCAGTCTTTTACTTTATCGCTTACAGGAGCTACGTATGAATTGGGGGTTACTTATCAATGGCAGAGCTCTCCTCAGGGGGCTAATACTTTTACAGATATACCAGGGGCTACATTTATGGCTTATACAGTAAATAACCAAGCAGCGGCGAGTGATTACCGCTGTGTTGTAACTTGTACAAACACTAATGATACCGATATTTCTAATGTGGTATCTGTAGCACATATACCACCTGTGACAGCTAATTTCTCTGAAGATTTTGATAGTACACCATCTGGTGCTTCTAACAATAATACCGTGCCAAGCTGTTGGACATATTTAGATGATATGTCAGGTACAGGTTATGGTTACACCAATAATTCCACAACGTATGCACAATCACCAACAAATTCTTTCCGTTTTTATATGTATAATAGTACATCAAATAACGGTCAATATCTATATTTGATATCACCACAAACAGATAATTTAGGTAATGGAACCAAACAGGTACGTTTTAGTGCGAGAATGACTTCAGCTACTATTGCGGGAAGATTAGAAGTTGTAAGTTTAAACGATATTTCTTCACCAACTGCCGCTACCTCGTCAGCAACAGTTTTGGTTTCCACGGATTTAAACAATGATGTTTATCAGGAGTTTATAGTAGCTTTACCGGCGACCACTGATGATTATTTTGCATTCCGCGTAACTTATAATGGCAATCCTACGAATAATTATCCAACAACTTACATAGACGATGTGTATTATGAAGATTTATCGCCATGTATATTTCCATTAGGAATAGATGTTACAAATGTGACAACAACAGCGGCAGATATTTCTTGGGACGCTTCAATAGCAACCGGAGTAACAGGTTATGAATATGAAGTACGAGATGCAAGCGGTGCGGTGGTTAAGTCAGGCTCAACTACAGGTGCAACCTCTGCAACTGTCACGGGATTAGATCCTGCTACAGAATATTTTGTATATGTACGCAGTAAATGTGGTACATCATCAGGTATATGGACAACTTTTCCTGTTAGTTTCATTACTCTTTGCGATATTGTAACAGGAAATTTCTTTGAAGGTTTTGAAACAACTTCTGTGGGGACTTCAACAAATAATATTGTACCTCGTTGTTGGACATATCTTGACGATATGACTGGGACAGGATATGGATATACTTATAATTATGAAGCAAAAACAGGGACGAACTGTTTCCGACTTTACTATTATAATTCATCATCTAATAATAATCAATATTTGTATTTAGTATCACCGGAAACAAATAATTTAGGTAACGGTACCAAACAGATTCGTTTTTCTGCAAAAGTAGTTACAGCACCTGCCAGATTACAAGTTGTTAGGTTAAATGATATTTCTACAGCCGCTGCAGCTACAGCATCTGCCACAGTAATAGAAACTTATGATCTAACAAACACAGGTTATCAAGAATTTATTGCTTATCCACCTTCAACAACCGATGATTATTTTGCATTCCGTGTTACATATGATGGGGTGTCTAGTAATTTTCCAAGTGTTTACATAGACGACATTTATTATGAGGATATCCCACCATTATTGGTAGATGTAGATAAGACGGATATTTTATGTAACGGCGCCAACAGCGGAGCTGCTGTTGCAACACCTGAAGGAGGAAAACCACCATACAGTTATTTGTGGTCACCATCAGGAGATACCACAGCTAGTGTTTCTAACTTGGTTCCTGGTCAACATACAGTTACGGTAACTGACGACAGGGGAACTGTGACAACAGAGAGCATTACTATTACCGAACCAACACCTATAGTTTCTAATTTAGATGTTACCCAGGTTAGCTGTAACGGTAAAAATGATGGTTCAGCTACCGTTGCACCAAGCGGAGGAGTAGCTCCTTATACCGTTTTATGGTCAGATAATACAGTAGGAGTTACCAATACTAACTTAGCACCGGGATCTTATTCGGTAGATATTCGTGATGCCAACGGTTGCTTGTTAACAGAAACCTTCACGGTAACTGAACCTGCCGTTTTAGCAACTACAATCACCAGTCAAACCAACGTAAGTGTTTACGGCGGAAACGATGGTGCAGCCACTATTTCGGTAACCGGCGGAACAGCACCATATACTTATTCATGGTCTCCGTCAGGAGGTACGGGAGCATCAGCATCTAATTTAGCTGCAGGTACCTATACCGTAACGGTAACAGATGCCAACGGATGTAAAACCACCCAAACGGTAGCCATTACCCAACCACCGGTACCTTATGAAATTGAATTGGTTTCACAAACAGATATAACCTGTAACGGAGCAAATGATGGAAGCATAACTGTTAAGGTAAACGGCGGAGCACCACCATATACTTATTCATGGACTCCTGCAGCAGGAAACAGTGCTTCAGTCAGTAACTTATCCGCAGGAGTATATACATTAACGGTAACCGATGCTCTTAACGATACGGTGACGGATACTTATACTATTACAGAACCTGCAGTATTAAGCGGTACGATAGGTTCGGTAACCAATGTTAACTGTAACGGTGCAAACGACGGCAGTGCTACTGTAACAGCAGCAGGCGGTACATCTCCATATACCTATATGTGGTCAAACGGAATGACAACAGCAACGGCTAATAACTTAACAGCCGGAAACTACAGCGTAACAATTACGGATGATAATGGTTGTACCACAACGTCTTCTATCGCTATTACAGAACCTGCGGCATTAATAGTTACCGGAACAAGTACAGATATAAGCTGTTTTGGACAAAACGACGGATCTGCTTCTGTAACGGTAAGCGGCGGAGCAACACCTTACACCTATTTGTGGTCCAACGCTCAGACAGGCAC
>NZ_FNXE01000071.1 GCF_900108395.1 Paenimyroides marinum
GCATTGGTCAGAATACACCTGATCAGCCACGTTGATGTGTTTTGGATGGTGCAAAATAGCCGAAGGACATACCAAAAACGAAAAAAGCGAAATAAATCACCCTGCCTTCAGACTTCTTTGTTCTAAAATAAGGGGGAGGTGGGTTTTGGGGAAACTAAAAAGATGTATTGATATTCAATAGATTAACAACTAATTTTGCCCTATTTGAAAGATTGCCCGTTTAGTAGTGTAAAAGAATAAATGTTTTCTCTTTGTACTTTCAAGTCGTTCATGGCAGTTTCAGGATCGTCGTATTTTCCTTTAGTAATAAGCATTTCAGGAGCTTTGTATTTTGTACTTCTATCGGTAGCCATTGCTATGATTTCGCTGTCGGAAAATTTAATCTCTTGTCTGCGTTCTGGGTTCAAAGGTTTTTCCATATTTTCTTTTACCATTTTGAAAATCATATTTTCTGTAAGGATGATATGCTCCAGACATTGACTAATGCTCCATGCTTCTTTAGATGGTTTAAAGTGCAGTTGTTCATTGGTTAATCCTGAAACACTTTTTTTTAGAGTATTAAAGGTTTCGTCATAATAATCTAAAGCAAATGCATAGGGGCTTTCCTGAGCTTCCAAAACTTCTTTCAGGTTTTGAACGCCTTGTTCAAAATCTTTATTCATGTTGTAGCAAAGACTAATCAAATTGAATGGATAAGGCGTTTTACCATCAACTACCCAGCTTACTTTGGTTTGATTATCTGCAACAGCTTCCGTTTTAAAATATGATTTTGCGGGTTCTGTTCCATCCATTAAAAAGAGATCAATCGTTATGCGTTGGTTTTCTTCAATTCCGGTAATAACCTGTGAACCGTTGCCCACTTCATCGCTTGTCCATTTGTATTTATAGCCTACGGTTCCGTCTGTTCCTTCTTCGGTTACTTTAATGTTGGGATCCATTTTAAACCAAACACCAAAATTTTCCTGATTTTTAACGTGTTTTACATAATTAAAAACTTCTGCATTGGGTTTATTGATAACGGTGGTTCCTTCTGCATGAAATGTTTTTGGAACAAACAAAGCTACAATTAGCAGTAAAGCGATAATGCCTAAAATGGTAAAAAGGGTGTATTTTAAAAATTTCATAGCTTATGGTTTTATTGCATTTTTTTATTTCCTTCAAAGTGAATCATCCAGCAAATACCGAATTGATCTTGAAAAGAAGCGTACAACTCTGCCCAAAACTGCTCGCCTAAAGGCATTTCGATATTTAGGGCATTTTCACTTAACGCCTGATACAAGTCTTTTGCCTCCTGAGCTGTTTCAGTATCAAGCATGATGTACGTTGAAGTACCGTTGATAATTTTCTGACCAAATCCTTCGATACAATCCGAACCCATTAACATGGTACTGTCATTGATCATAATTGCCGTGTGCATGATTTTCTGCTTGTCTTCATTGTTCACTGGAAATTCCGGATTTTCGGGCATATCTCCAAAACGATATGTTCCTGTGCTTTGCGTGTTAAATACTTTTTCGTAAAAGGTAAAAGCCTCTTCACAATTTCCGTTAAAATTTAAATAAGCGTGAATTTTTGCCATAATTTCTGGTTTTTTAGTATGTACTTTCAAAAGTAAAAATAGCGAACAAAAAATATCTTGCCATAAGACAAGTTTTATTTTAAATCTTTCCTGATTCTGCTTAAAGAGGTGTCTGTGATGCCTAAATAGGAGGCGATATATTTTAAAGGAACGGTTTGGAAAATATGAGGTTTCTGTTCCAAAAGTTTTTCGTAGCGTTCTGTAGCCGATAAAGTTAACATTTCAATACTGCGTTCTTTTAATTCAAAAAGAGCGTTTGACATCCAGGTGCGTCCCCATTCCCTGAAACCATAAATGTTGTGAAACAATTCCTGAAAATCGTCAAACGAAATGCAGAGTAAAGTACAATTGGTGAGGCATTGCCAGTTTTCGACCGTTTTTTTCTTCTGAAACAACGCGTTTACATCGATAACCACTTCGGGACTGGTGTATAAATTTATCGTAATCTGGGTTCCGTTAGAATCATTTACAAAACCATGCACTGTTCCATCAATTAAGATATAATAGCAGTTTAAAAAGTGAGCTTGTTGCAACAAAAAAGTACTTTTTTCATGCGATATGATACGATGTTTGTTTAAAATGGTTTCGTAATCTTGTTCTGTTAAATGTTCATTCTGATAGCACTTTTTTATAACGGATAGCAACATGTTTTTTAGTAATTTAAAACTTTGAAGATAGAATAAAAAAACAAATACAACTTGTTAAAAATAGGATTTTAAATCCTTTTAACGATTAAAAAAAAGTAAAAAAGATGTAATTTAGCAAAAATCAATTATTTTATGGAATTATACTACACGTTTTCAGTTTTAATCGTACTCGCCTCGTTTTTTGCTTATTTAAATTTACGTTTTTTAAAATTACCCGGAACCATAGGTATCATGATTATTGCTATGTTGGTATCGGTAGCGATACGTTTGGTGGGCGATCAATATTTTCCTGAAACAACTCAAGAATTCTTTCAACTAATCCGCGAGTTTGATTTTACCGAAATTCTTATGGGTGCCATGCTTAACTTCCTGTTATTTGCCGGTGCTTTGCATATTAATATTTCGGATCTGCGTGAGCACAAATGGCCTATTTTAACTTACGCATCCGTCAGCGTGGTGTTGTCGGCATTTATTATCGCCGGTTTGTTTTATACTGTTGCACCAATGCTGGGACTCGAAATACCTTTTATTTATTGTTTGTTGTTTGGAACGTTAATTTCACCAACCGATCCTATCGTTGTATTGGGAATTTTGAAAGAAGCCAAAGTTCCAAAAATGATCGAAACAAAAATTACCGGAGAATCACTTTTTAACGATGGTGTAGCCGTGGTAATGTTTGCCGTGGTGTTAAAAATGGCAACAGATACCAGCTTTGATGCCACGTTTGGTTCTGTTTCAAAATTGTTTTTGCTTGAAGCCGGTGGCGGAATTCTGTTAGGTGCTTTGTTAGGATTTACAGCCAGTAACGTAATGAAAAAAATTGATGATTATAAAGTATCGGTTCTTATCACGCTGTCTATTGTAATGGGCGGATTTTTAATTGCCAAACAATTACATTTTTCATCGCCACTTGCCATGGTAATTGCCGGGTTGATTATCGGTAATTATGGAAAATCGGTTGCAATGAGCGAAACCACCCGCGACTATTTAAGCAAATTCTGGGAACTGATTGATGAGATTTTAAACGCAATCTTATTCCTTTTTATAGGTTTTGAATTGTTAATGCTACCTGATTTACAAGAACAGTTACTGTTAGGTGTTATTGCTGTTTTTATTTGTTTACTGGCACGAAGCTTAGCTATTTTTATACCGGCAAGTACCATATTGCGTAAAAATACCTATTCCAAAGGTTCGTTAACCACAATGGTTTGGGGAGGAATCCGGGGCGGTGTATCTATTGCATTAGTAATGAGCATACCCAATTCTGTTGGCGATATAAAAGATATTTTGCTGGAAGTTACCTATATTGTAGTTCTGTTTTCAATTGTTGTACAAGGATTAACTGTTGGTAAAGTTGCCAAAAAAGTTTTAAAAGATGATGAACCTGCTGATATTAATGAAGCAGCATAAAAAAACAGCAACCATTTCGGTTGCTGTTTTTTTTATATTAATCCGGCACGTTTTAATAACGCCTCGGGCGAAGGTTCTTGTCCGCGGAATTTTTTATAAAGCGTCATTGGGTGATCTGTTCCACCTTGCGATAATACATTTTCCTTAAATTTTGTAGCAATTTTTTTATTAAAAATTCCATTTTGTTTAAAATAATAAAATGCATCGGCATCTAAAACTTCAGCCCATTTGTAAGAGTAATATCCTGCAGCATATCCACCTGCAAAAATATGTGAGAAAGCGGTACTCATGGCATTTTCTGCTACATCAGGGTACAATTGAGTAGAGGCAAATTGTTTGTTTTCAAACTCTTTTAAACTTTTGATAGCTGATGGATTGGTTGTGTGCCAGCCCAGATCCAGCAAACCAAAACTTAATTGGCGTACGGTGGCTAATCCTTCTAAGAAATTTGCACTTTCTTTTATTTTCTCAATATATTTTTGCGGAATGGTTTCGCCTGTTTCGTAATGTTTGGCAAACAATGCCAATGTTTCGGGTTCATATACCCAGTTTTCCATAATCTGGCTTGGCAGTTCTACAAAATCCCAATAAACCGATGTGCCTGATAGTGATGGATATGTGGTATTTGCTAACATTCCGTGTAAAGCGTGACCAAATTCGTGAAACAAAGTGGTTACCTCGTTAAACGTTAGTAACGATGGTTTTGACGGAGTGGGAGGTGTGAAGTTGCATACAATAGAAATATGCGGACGTTCGTTTTTGCCATCTTTAATCCATTGCGATTTAAACGATGTCATCCATGCCCCGTTGCGTTTGCCTTTTCTCGGAAAAAAATCAGTATAGAAAACAGCGACTAAATTTCCAGATTCATCAGTCACTTCAAAGGTTTGAACATCTTCGTGGTATTTGTCAATGTTGTGAACTTCGGTAAATGTTAGTCCGTATAATTTGTTAGCCACTTCAAACGCACCGTACAATACATTTTCTAATTGAAAATAAGGTTTCAGCAGTTCGTCATCTAAATTAAAACGCTCTTGTTTTAATTTTTCACTGTAATAACTTCCGTCCCATTTTTCTAATCGATTAATTCCATCTAATTTTTTTGAATAAGCAGATAATTCTTCAAATTCTTTATCGGCAGCAGGTCTTGCTTTTTCCAATAATTCATTAAGAAAATTAAAAACGTTTTCCGGATTTTGTGCCATTCGTTCTTCCAAGACAAAAGCGGCGTGGTTTTGATAACCCAATAATTGTGCACGCTGGTTACGCAATTTTACAATTTTAAGAACAATTTCTTCGTTGTTGTAATCGTTTTTTTGAAAACCTTTTTTGCCATTTGCAACAGCGATTTCTTTACGTAATTCACGGTTTTTTGCATAGGTTACAAAAGGCAGGTAACTTGGATAATCTAACGTAAAAACCCAGCCTTCTTTTTTTTCTTGTTCGGCAAGATTTTTAGCAGCTTCAATAACACCGTCTGGTAATCCGGCTAAATCTTCTGCGTTTGTAATGTGCAGTTGATACGCATTGGTTTCAGCCAGAACGTTTTCGTTGAACTGCAGTGATAAAACAGCCAATTGTCCATCAATTTCACGAAGTTTGGTTTTGTCGGTTTCGTTTAATAAAGCTCCGTTGCGTACAAAGCCTTTGTATGTCTTGTCTAACAACATTTTTTGCTCGGTAGTTAGTGTGTTTGTACCAACAGTGTCATGAACAGCTTTTACCCGAGCGAATAAATCCGGATTTAAAGAAATATCGTTGCTAAAAGCAGACAGTTTCGGTGCTATGATTTGTGCAATTTTTTGCAGATCTTCATTGGTTTCTGCCGAATTCAGGTTGAAAAAGATGTTCGAAATACGATCTAACTGCATACCCGAAAAAGCCATGGCTTCAATGGTGTTTTTGAAATCGGCAGTATCTTTGTTTTCTATAATCTGTTGGATTTCCTGTTTGGCATCGGCAATCGCCTGATTAAAAGCTGGTTCGTAATCTTGTGTATTAATTTGAGAAAACGGAGCGGTATCAAAGGCGGTTAATAATATATTTTTCATAATTTGCTTTAAAGATTAAATTTTAAAATTACAGATTTTATCGTTAATGAAATATTAAAGCTAAATGAAAATTTCTTACATTCGATTTTTAAGCTTTACTTATGAAGAATTATCTATTTATTGTTTTTGTCATTTTCCTTTACTCGATAAGTTTTGGGCAAAATATTCCATTTAATCCTGAAAAATATTATACAACTAAAGACTCTGTTTTATTGGCTTCTTTTGAAGGCGATATTGTGTATGTTTTGAAAGAGGATTTTAATGACGTAGTAAGTAAGCATCCCGAGTTTTTTGTTGAATTTCCAACTGAACCAGATAATACTTACGTGAAAAATTCAGATGAACAATTTACGAGCGAAGTAGGGCAGGATGATTATTATTTATATTACGCTTATTTTCTAAGCTACACCAACGAAATGTATAAAATTGATGATGATTTTGATCATCAACGTAACAAAATAATGATTATTTATACTCGATTAAACAGAATATTTAGCTTGCTGAATGGTGGCGGTTCAGGATATACGCACTTGTACAGACGTACTTTTGGCGAAGCAGAATATGCGGTTTATTTATACGCTTTAACGCGAAAAGATTTTACAGTAAAATACGATATTACTAAACAAAAAGATTTATTTAAGCAAGCATTACAACAAATTGTTACTGACAGGTTAGAAAATACATTTGATATTCATTAAACTGAAAAACCAGAGTTGAAAAAGGAACTATTTACTTTAATCAATGAAATTGATGCTCAAATAACAGATGCTTTTTACCTTACACAAGCACAAAAATTTTATTATAATAGTTATGCAACTTGGTAAAGATTTAAATTAATCTAAGGTTTTTTTACTCCTGCAAGGTCTTTTTGACCTTGTAGGTAAAATTTTTATCAATAACATAGAGGCTGTCTAAAAAGTCACAAAACGCAAAAATCCCGAAAATTTTCGGGATTTTTTTTTGTGTTTATACCCTCAAAATATGTATCTTGAGCTCGTTATGATAAACAAGTCAAAAATACGCTTTAAGTCGCTACCGGCCAATAGTCCAAGTCTTTTTTCTGAAGATATTTTTAATAAAATTCCTCAAAACCATCCCGTTCGATTGGTTAACGAAGTAGTCAACCAATTAAATAT
>NZ_FNXE01000069.1 GCF_900108395.1 Paenimyroides marinum
CAACTAATTTTGCCCTATTTGAAAGATTGCCCGTTTAGTAGTGATAAAATTTTAAAGTTTGTTGTTGCTATTTCCGAGAAATTGGGCGAAATCAATGCTACACATCTGTATAAACCACCAACTGAACTACGAAAAAAGAACCGTATTAAAACAATTCAATCTTCATTAGAAATAGAGGGTAACACGCTTACAGAGGAACAAATAACCGCATTATTAAATAACAAAAAAGTACTTGCTCCAAAAAAAGATATCACTGAGGTACAGAATGCAATTAACCTTTATAACAAGTTAAATGAGTTCAATCCGTATTTATTAAAAGATTTGGAAAAAGCCCACAAAATTCTCATGAACGGTTTAATTGATAATGCCGGAAAGCTACGCACTTCTAATGTAGGCATTGTAAAGGGAGCTAAAGTAGAACATATTGCTCCGAGTGGATCTATGGTAAAAGGTTTGATGAATGAACTTTTTAATTATCTGAAAAAAGACGAAGATATTATTTTAATAAAAAGTTGTGTATTTCATTACGAATTTGAATTTATACACCCTTTTTTAGATGGAAATGGCAGAATGGGAAGATTATGGCAAACACTAATTTTAATGCAGAAGTATCCTGTATTTGAGTATCTGCCTATTGAAAGTCTCATAAAAGCTAATCAGGATACTTATTACAAAGTACTTTCTCTATCTGATAAAACAGGAACTTCTACACCTTTTATTGAGTTTATCTTAGAGATTATACTTGAATCTTTAAAAAATCTTTTATCGATACAAAACAGAACACTTACAACGCCTGATAGAATTGAATTGTACAAGAATATTACAGGAAACAAAGAATTTAGCAGAAAAGATTATTTAATAAATTTTAAAGAAATTAGCGAAGCTACTGCAAGTAGAGACCTGAAATGGGGAGTAGAGCAAAGTATCTTAATAAAATCAGGAGATAAAAGACTTACAAAATATCAATACAAACATTTAAACTAAACAACTATTTAGTAAAAAAAAATCAACACAAAAAAAGGACTGAAAAAAATCAGTCCTTTTTTTTTATTTCAACAATTCCAATAATTCCGTTTGCAATGAAACACCTTTATCATTGTTGTACCAAATCTGGATACCTTCTTTAACTTTATCGTTAAAACCACCTTCTTGGTCTAACAAGCGTTTTACTTCAACCTGTGCAGTTGCAGGTCTTGGTCCCCATGTAAATAATTCAGTCTGCAAATCTCCAGAAACAGCAATTAATTTTGGGATGGAGCGTCCGCCATTGGTCAAATATTTCTGCATGAATTCATCATTGTCATCACGTAAAACCAATCGCAAATCAATGAATGGATTAATAGCCGAAAGCTTATTAAAAACCGGAACATGCTGTGCCGCATCGCCACACCAGCTTTCAGTAAGTACCAGCCAAATTTGTTTCTGGCTTATTTGTTTTACGGCAGCTTCTAACTGGGGAAGGATTTCCTGTGTTTTATCTAACCGCTTCATTCGTGCACGGTTTAGCTTGGTAAAACCGGTTAGCATCTCGTTTTGTTCGTGTCCGGTTGAAGCATTCTGGCTGATTTTTTCATCAATCAAATTTAAATAATCATTATACGACATCGAATTTTTCAATGCTTTTTGGTATATCGCCTGCATAATTTGTAATTTTATGCAAAAATAACGATTTAACGTTACAAACAATGAATAACAGCTCAACTGTTTTTGGATTAGCTCTTTCAGGCGGAGGTCACAAAGGCATTGCCCACGCAGGGGTGTTGCAATTTTTAACAGAACAGAACATTTTTCCGGAAATTATATCGGGTACAAGTGCAGGTTCTATTGTAGGTGGATTGTATGCCAACGGAATGACACCCAAAGATATTTTAAGTTTTTTTAAATCGGTGAATCTATTTAGTTGGTCGCATTTATCCTTCAGAAAAGCCGGTTTTTTAGATGCAGACCAGTTTGCACGATACCTTGAAAGAGAATTTGGCGACAAAACCATAAAAGATTTAGAGGTAGAATTATACATTTCGGCTACCGAAATTGAGCGGGGCAAATTGAAGATCTTTCACAAAAACACCAAAGTAGTTTCGGCAATTCTCGCTTCAAGTGCTTTTCCCGGCGTGTTTTCTCCGGTTGTGATCAACAACCGTATTTACAGCGATGGTGGTATTTTAAATAATTATCCGGTAAATACCATTCAAGGGCGTTGCGATTTTTTAATCGGCAGTAATGTCAATCCGGTGTTAATGTATAATCAAACCCGGTTTACCTCGATCAAATCGGTGGCATTACGGGCTTTTGAAATCATGATGATGCAAAATACTTTTCCCCAAAACGAATTGTGCGACTGGCACATCCAACCGGAAAAACTGGCAAATTACAGTACTTTTGAGACGTCAAAGAAAAGAATGGACGAGATTTTTGAGATTGGATACCACGAAGCAAAACAAAACTTTGAAAAAATCAAAGATAAAATAGTGTTTTGAGTTGAAAGACAAATGTCACAAAGTCAAACCTCATTCAACTTTAAACTTCACAGCTTTTAAATTAATTCTTACATAGATTTTTAAACAATAGCAAAAATGGTATATTTGCAAATAAATTTTTCCTCGAGATGAAATACAAAAGAATACTTCTAAAATTAAGCGGCGAAGCTTTAATGGGTGATAACCAGTATGGTATCGATCCTAACCGTTTAGCCGAATACGCACAAGAAATAAAAAAAGTTGTTGATTTAGGTGTTGAAGTAGCCATTGTAATTGGCGGAGGAAACATTTTTAGAGGTGTTGCCGGTGCAAGTAAAGGAATGGATCGCGTTCAGGGCGATTATATGGGAATGCTTGCTACAGTAATTAACGGTATGGCATTACAAGGTGCTTTAGAAGATGCCGGAATGCTTACCCGTTTGCAAACTGCCTTAAAAATTGAAGCTATTGCAGAGCCTTACATTAAACGCAGGGCTACGCGCCATCTTGAAAAAGGACGCATTGTAATTTTTGGTGCCGGAACAGGAAATCCGTATTTTACAACCGATACCGCTGCTGTTTTAAGAGGTATTGAAGTGGGGGCCGATGTTATCTTAAAAGGTACTCGTGTTGATGGTGTTTACACTGCCGACCCTGAAAAAGATCCGAATGCCGTTAAATACGAAACCATCTCGTTTGCAGATGTGTTAGACAAAGGGTTAAACGTAATGGATACTACCGCTTTTACATTAAGCCAGGAAAACAACCTGCCCATTGTTGTTTTCGACATGAATAAAGAAAATAATTTATTAAAAGTTTGCCAAGGCGAAACTATTGGCACAACCGTTTATTAACAGAAAATATACAGTTATGACAGAAGAAATTAATTTTATTATAGACGAAGCAAAAGAATCAATGGAGGGATCTATTGATCACCTAAAGAAATCCTTGTTAAACATTCGTGCTGGTAAAGCAAACCCACAAATGTTGGGTGCTGTTTTTGTAGATTATTACGGTTCGGCAACCGCTTTGTCGCAGGTAGCAAACATCAATGTGCCCGATCCGCGTACATTAACCGTTACACCTTGGGAAAAAAACATGTTACAACCTATTGAAAAAGCCATTATGGTTGCTAATTTAGGTTTGAACCCAATGAACAACGGCGATATGATTATTATTAATATTCCTGCATTAACAGAAGAACGCCGTAAAGATTTAGCAAAACAGGCAAAATCTGAAGCCGAAGATGCTAAAATATCTGTCCGTAACGCCCGTAAAGATGCCAACAACGACATTAAAAAACAGGAAAAAGAAGGAACTTCTGAAGATGTTTGTAAAGACGCCGAAGACCGCGTTCAGAAATTAACCGACGCTTACATTAAAAAAATAGATGAAATTTTTGCTGAAAAAGAAGCAGAAATCATGAAAGTATAATTTGAATTAAAAAGCCACTCTGTTTAGAGTGGTTTTTTCTTTGTTGAATAACCTTATAAATGATTTGCTTTTGATTTAATTGGTTAAAGTAAGTTCACACATAATCAATGGGTACTTTCCTTTATCAGTATGTTCTAATAAAAAACTCTGAGTGATATTTTCCCATTTATTTTTAGTTATAACATAGTACTTAATTAAAGATTGTTTTTGATCAGCTGTAGTAGTTGCTTTAATTGTTGGATTGTATCCTTTGCCCGTTTTTGTTTTTTTATCTCTCTCGCTATAATACTCATATTCGTAATAATTACTCTGAATGGTAAGCCATTCAAAAACTACAACAATACCATTTTTAGGAATCATGATATTGTACGGTGATAAATCGATTTTTGAGATTCGTTTTCGTTTTTCAATTTTACCAATTATCAATTCATCATGTAAAAGTTCTGTAGGGAAACCGTTTTCATCAGCTTCATAAATCTTAACTCCATATGTTGCTACTTTTTGTCGAGCATGTAATCGGAATGCTACTTCTTTTAAATATGGAGTTTCCTCTATTTCGTTATCAAAAGCAAAAAAACGTCCAAAACTCCAAGTATTTTCAATAATACCAGTACTAAAGCCAATTCTCTGTTTCGCTTTTTTTACAGATCCTACCTTAGTCTTCTTCGTTTCTAATTTTGGAACGATCACAATCTCTTCTAAAACTTCTCTTTTAGGTTCTAATAAAACAATATTGTTTAAAAGTTGTTGTTTAGGCTCATAACCTACGGCATCAAAAACAAAAGTATTTTTTAAAAACTCGTCAGGAACACCAAAGCTACCATCTTGTTCAGAATTTATTTTAAACAAACCATCAACTGTATAAACACTGCAATAAGCAATAGGATTATGTGTATCTTTATCTTTTACAAAATATGTTTTCTGTGCTACAGACGGCATCGTCAATAAAAAGAAAATCAATAATTGTTTCATAATTAACCTCTTAAAAATTTAATGTAAAAAACCAAAAATAAGTATTTTATTTATTTCTTTTTTTTAATCATTCCTAAAATATAGATTGTAATTCTGGCATTAAAATTGTATTTTTATATCAAAAGTTTAAATTATGAAAAAGATATTATCTGTACTTACTATTTTATGTTTGGGAATTATATCGGTTGACGCTCAAATAGGTAGTTCTTCATCGGTTGAAAAAAACACCACCACTCAAAAAGAAATTGTGATTGAAGGCGTGGGTATTACAAAAACAGTTGAAGCAACCGGTGACGAAGCCATTAGAATTGAAGGAACCAACAATAAAGTTACCATTACCGGAGCATGCAACACCATTAAAATTGAAGGTGTTGATAATACAGTTACGGTAGATGATGTTAAATCGGTTAGTATTGAAGGTACCGGTAACAAAGTAAACTACAAGAAAACATCGGCAGCAAACGGTAAATTATTAACTGCAATTGCGGGTGTAAATAACAAAATAACGAAAATTTAAGTCGTAAAAATCCGTTTCAAAATGTAAACGGATTTTTTGTTTTTGTATTTTTGGGTAAAATCTGTAAAATGAAATTTATCCAAACAATCCTTCTGATGTTTTTATCAGCGTGCATTTGCAGCTGTTCTTCATCAAAAAATCAATCAAAACATCAAATTGTTTATCAATCAGAAACATTGATAATCACCAAAATATCTCCTAATGTATATCAGCATACATCGTTTTTACAAACCGAAAGTTTTGGCAATGTGCCTTGTAACGGAATGATTGTTCAAAATAATAGCGAAGCGGTTGTTTTTGATACACCGGTAAACGACGAAATTTCTGAAGAGTTAATTCTTTGGATTCAACAAGATTTAAAAAGCAATATAAAAGCGGTTATTCCCACCCATTTCCACGATGATTGTTTGGGCGGATTGAATCAGTTTCACAAACACCACATTCCATCGGTTGCTTTTTTTAAAACCATTGAAATTGCAAAGGAAAAACAACTTCCTGTTCCACAAGAACATTTTGACGAATCATTAGAAATGACTGTTGGCAATGAACGGGTTCTGATTGATTTCTTTGGCGAAGGACATACAAAAGACAATATTGTGGGATATTTTCCATCTGAAAAAATTCTTTTTGGTGGCTGTTTAATCAAGGAACTAAACGCAGGGAAAGGAAATTTAGAAGATGCTAATGAAAAAGACTGGCCACAAACGGTAAAAAATTTAAAAGCTGCGTATCCTGAAATAAAAACCATTATTCCGGGGCACGGCATGTCAGGCAACAACAGTTTGTTAGATTACACCATTAGGCTTTTCTCAAAATAATTTAACATGCAGTATATATACATTCACGGTTTTGGAACAACAGGTGCCGGCAGCAATAAGTTTAAAAAGATAAAAAATTATGCCGATGAAAATGGAGCGGTTGCCATAGCATTGGAATGGAATGAATTTCAAACAGATATTATCTCACAGTTAACCCAACAAATAAACGACCAGGTTGATATAGAAAAACCTTTTTGTTTCATTGGTTCTTCAACCGGTGGAAATTTTGCATATCAGTTAATGGAACTATTTTCTGGCAGTAATGTAAACGCTTCATTTATATTGATTAATCCGCTGTTAAATGTGGTACAACGAAAAATAGACAATCATTTATTTACGGTGCAATTGGCAAATCAATTAAAAAATCCATCTGAAAATTTATCAAACGGCTTGATTATCTTGGGAGAAAATGATGAAGTTTTAGATTATAACTACACCCATCAACATTTGCATAAAAACAACCAGATAATTACCGGCAAGTGGAATCACACGCTGAGTAACCTTGAAACCGATTGTTTTATTGAGTTGATTACTACTTTTACCAATAATAATTTGAAATAAATTAAACTTTCATTTTAAAAAGATGTATATTTGTTACGGTAGTTTTTGTCATCATAATATGATGATTATGTTCGAAAAGACAGGTTTTCACCTGTCTTTTCTTTTAAATTATTCTTTTACAAAAAAATATTTTTTTTCACTACTAAACGGGCAATCTTTCAAATAGGGCAAAATTAGTTGTTAATCTATTGAATATCAATACATCTTTTTAGTTTCCCCAAAACCCACCTCCCCCTTATTTTAGAACAAAGAAGTCTGAAGGCAGGGTGATTTATTTCGCTTTTTTCGTTTTTGGTATGTCCTTCGGCTATTTTGCACCATCCAAAACACATCAACGTGGCTGATCAGGTGTATTCTGACCAATGCAGCAATGGTTGAAAACGCTTTTTTGCTTTCCGATTTCACTTTCAATACCTGCATCAGCAATTGTGCGATGAGCGTACACCAGATTTGGGTTTTGATGCC
>NZ_FNXE01000064.1 GCF_900108395.1 Paenimyroides marinum
TATGCTTGTAGACAAGCATATCAAATTTATCTTTTGGAATAAAATTGATGATTTGTTTGAAAATCGGCTGACCGACTAATTTCTTTTCTGTATCTTTATTGCTCATATTTTTGATTTGTCGTAAAACCAAAATATGAAAAAAGGAGCTAACCACAATGGGAAGCTCCTTAATTTTGAAAAGTTAGTCGGTTAGTAGTGATTAAGAATAAAAAATCCCTAAAGTTTAGGGATTTTTTTTAATTCAACATCTGCCATAATTTATCTTTCAATTCAGTTAAGCCTTGCTGAGCGACCGATGAGATAAACAAATAAGGTATTCCTTCAAAATCTTTATCTAATTGCTGTTTGAGTTCTGCCTTTAGTTCATCGTCTAACATATCGCATTTTGATATGGCTATTAAACGGTCTTTATCTAGCATTTCGGGATTATATCTTCTTAACTCATTTAACAAAATGTCGTATTCTTTTTTAATATCGTCTGCATCGGCAGGAATTAAAAACAACAAGGTAGAATTTCGCTCGATGTGTCGTAAAAAGTAATGTCCTAAACCTTTTCCTTCAGCAGCACCTTCAATAATTCCGGGAATATCGGCGATTACAAACGATTTAAAATCGCGATACTCTACAATTCCCAAATTAGGTTTTAAAGTTGTAAACGGATAGTCACCTATTTTTGGCTTTGCCGATGTTAATACCGAAAGCAAGGTTGATTTTCCGGCATTTGGAAAGCCTACCAAGCCAACATCTGCCAATACTTTTAATTCTAAAATAATATCCAGTTCTTCGCCAGGGATTCCAGGTTGTGCGTAACGCGGCGTTTGATTGGTCGATGAACGAAAATGCCAGTTACCTAACCCGCCTTTACCGCCTTTTGCCAAAATTTTTTCTTCACCGTTTTCGGTAATTTCAAACAAAAATTCCCCTGTTTCTTTATCCTTTACCACAGTTCCCAACGGAACTTCAATATAACGATCTTCGCCATCGGAACCTGTACTGCGCGAACTTCCTCCATCGCCGCCGTGACCTGCTTTGATGTGTCGTTCAAAACGCAAGTGATGCAATGTCCATAAGCTTTCGTTACCACGAACTATTACGTGACCACCACGACCACCATCACCCCCGTCGGGACCACCTTTTTCAATAAATTTTTCACGGTGTAAATGAGATGATCCTTTACCACCTTTACCAGATGCTACATATATTTTTACGTAATCTACAAAATTTCCTTCTGTCATTGTTCTTTACTTTAATGATTATCTGTGAGCCTGTACCAATTTTATTATTGAAAAACTTCGTCAGTTCGGGCGTGTCGAGAACTTTTCTACTTCCCGATACTTTTCACTACGTTACTCGAAGTGACGATATGTTAAATTCAACAACTCAAATATGTGGTATTTAATTTAAATAATCAGTTAATCTTTTAACAGGCTAATACCTATTTTATCAATTTTTCCTCCGTTTGAAGCCAACACTTCAAACTCCATTTTATTCCAAATTAATTTTTCGCCTGTTTTTGGTATGTAAGATAATTCTTTCATTACCAAACCACTTACGGTTGTTACATCATAATCGGGCATTAATTCATCTAATTCAAAATACGAAAGCAGATCATGCAGCGGATAAAATCCATCGACAATCCATTCGCCTTCGCCTATTTCTTCTAATTTAAATTCCTCTTCGTAAAATTCAGAAGCATCGCCAACCAACGATTCTAAAATATCGTTTAAGGTAATCACTCCCTGAATCACACCATATTCATCGGAAACCAGTGCGTAATGGTTTTTAGTCGCTTTAAATTGTTCTAATGCCTTATAGGCCGATGTGTGTTCAATGAAAAACGTGGGCTCTTTAAGAATAGACCTTAAATCTGTTTTTTGATTTTCGAACAGCAAAAACAAGTCTTTTAACGATACAATACCAATTACTTCGTCTAATCCGCCTTCACAAACCGGATAAAAAGAATGTAAATCTTCTGTTACCTTGTCTTTTAATTCTTGAATGGTATCTTCAAAATCAAGGTACATAACCGATTTGCGATGCGTCATTAAGGCATTTACCTTTAAATCGCCAATATTAAAAACGCGTTCTACAATATCTTGTTCAATTTCCTGTACCTCTCCTACTTCAGTACTTTCTTTAATTATTGATCGTATTTCTTCTTCTGTTACCTTTCCGTCGGCTGTTGGTTTTATGTTTAAAATATTCAATAACAAATCAGACGATTTCGTCAATAGCCAAACAAACGGTGCCGCAACTTTTGAGATAAATGTCATGGGTAGTGCAACCATTTTTGCGATGGTTTCGGGATAATTCAATCCTAATCGTTTTGGAACCAGCTCGCCTAAAATCAATGTAAAAAAAGTAAGTAAAACCAGCACCACACCAACACTTAACGACGAGGCGTAAGGTTGTAACGATGGAATTTGAGAAATAAAAAATTTTAAATCGGTGGTTATTTTATCGCCCGAATAAATACCGGTTAAAATACCTATTAGCGTAATACCTATTTGTACGGTTGACAAAAAATTGTTTGGTTCTTCAACCAGCTTTAATGCTGCTTTGGCACTGCTGCTTCCTTTTTTTGCTGCCATTTCCAAACGGTTTTTCCTGGAAGAAACCAACGCCATTTCTGACATGGAGAAAATACCGTTTAAGATGATCAAAATAAAAATAATTAAAATTTCCAATGTGCTTTGTTTGATTTATTAAATGCAAAAATCTTACCCTAAATTACAAAAAAAGAGTAAGATTATTTAAAATTATTTTTTTTTTGACATTAAAAACGATCGATAACCGTACTTAAACGGTCGGTAATTTCTGCAATAGATCCAATACCGTTTACTGCGTAATATTTGTTTTGATTTTTATAATATTCAATCAGCGGAGCCGTTTTTTCATTGTATTCTTCGTAACGTGTACGAATCTTCGTTTCGTCCTGATCATCTGCCCTGCCCGATGTTTTTCCGCGTTCTAAAATACGCTGCACCAACACCTCATCGTCTGCTTCTAAAGCAACCGTTGCGGTAACTTGTAAATTAATTGATTGTAAAAATGCGTCTAAAGCTTCGGCCTGTGCAATGGTTCTTGGAAATCCGTCAAACAAAAAACCTGCTTTATCCATATTTTTTTCAACTTCTTTTTTAAGCATATCAATAGTAATTGAATCGGGAACCAGTTCTCCTTTATTGATAAATTCCTGTGCTTTTTTACCTAATTCTGTTTCGTTTTTGATATTGAAACGAAAAACATCACCTGTTGAAATATGTGTTAAATTGTATTTTTCTTTTAAAAATTCGGCCTGTGTACCTTTTCCGGCACCCGGTTTTCCAAATAAAACTATTGCGATCATTGCTACTTATTATTTTACCGTGCAAATATACGAATACGTGTACTTTAATTAAAGTTTATTCGCAGTTTTGCCAAATATATTTTTATTTTTAGCATAAATTTCCTTTTTAATAATTTTATATGGATGTAATTACTTATTTTTCAACGCATCACCACAACTTGAGCACACAAAGCCGGATTTTGGCTATGAATCATATTTTAGATCAGAATATCCCTGCAAATGAATTTATTAAGGCGATTTATTCGGTTGATAACAATCAGAAAATTGTGCTTTATCACGCATTGGATATGCTGGTAGAACGCCATATTGATTATTTGAACGATTATTTAGATCTGTATCTGGAAAAAGCGTTGAACGAAACCCACGAATCTAGCAAACGTTGTGTTTCCCGAACGATATTCCATCAATTAAAAAACAATAAAAACATTTACAATAAAGAACAAAAACAACAGATTGTGCACACCATGTTCGATTGGATGATTCTACCATCGGCAGTGGCAACCCGAGTAAACGCTATTCATATTCTCTATTTTTTAGTTGATGAAGAAGATTGGATTAAAGAACAACTAATAGCACTTATCGAGCAAAATTTACTGTTGCAAGAACCATCGTTTTTAAGTCGCGGAAGAAAAATATTGAAACTTTTGCATAAGCAAAAATCATAAACACATATATTACCGTAATTTAGAATCTATTCTTTAATAATTTTCTTAATAGCGATACCATCTGCACTATAAATGTGTAATAAATAGGTTCCAGCAGCAAATGCCGAAACATTTATTTGTACGTTATGTTCTTTATTAAACACTTTAGTTTTTACTAATTTACCATTTACATCAAAAATAGTTACTTGTTCCACTCCGATATTTTCATTGTTTGTAATATTAATTATATTTTTTGATGGGCTTGGGTATAAATTAAATTTATTGGAAATGAAATCTTGAACACTTAAAGGGGGCGTATCAACTGCTGAAATAACAAAATTATCGAATTTATATAAGGCAATACCTGAGCCTCTTAATAAGAAAAAGAAAGATTTAGCTATTGAATTAGAAGCAAGATTACATCTCACAATTAAGTTTAATGTAGGGATATGAAAGTACACTTTTTTATTTTGAAAATCTAAATAGTAAATTAATTTTGTCCAAGTATTTTTTGGTAAAGTGATTGAGCCATTTGTAATGTTATTACAAGTACTAAAAGCACCAAAGTTAACAACTTCTAGTTGTTGTAAATAGGAAAAAAAACCTAAAGATGATGAAACATAATCAAAATTATTGTCAGATCTGATGCAAAAATGATGATATGAATTTGTAACATTTGTATTATCTCCAGTAAAAAAGTCATACTCAATTTTTAAAATGTCATTTCCGGGTGTTCTGGTATTCCATAAAACATCAATCTCTCTTTTTTGTATATAATTTAATCCGCTATTTGATAAACCTTCTAATTCTAAAACTTTTCCTTTATTAGCTTCCGAAACAATTCTAAAATAATTATTATTTACATCTGATGGGTTAGTATCGCAAAAGGTGTACCAACCACCTTGTCCGGCTGTTTGTCCTGTGGGGTCGGTTCCTACATTGCCTAAAGTTAAATTGTCAAAATTTTCACTGTAGAGCACTTGTGCGGTCGTTAGCTGTGATACACATAAAAAAGCTGCAATAAATAGTTTGTTTTTTTTTCATTGTATTTTGTTTAAATTAATGTTAAATATACTGCTTTTTATTATTTAATGCAATTGGTTATTAAATTAATAGCGAATATCGTCTTTTAAAAAACAAAAAAACTTGCCAACAGACAAGTACCTAAAACGCAGTTTATTTATTTCTTTATTACTTTTTTAACCACTGTACTTTCTGCGGTTTTTATATGCAACATATAAGTACCCGATGCCAGATCTTTAATATTTAACTGTACTTCGTTGTCATTATTAAAAGCTTGTGATTGAATAGCTTTACCACTTACGTCAAAAACTTCTACCTGCTCTATGTTAATGTTTTCATTATTAGTTATTGTAACTACATCATTGACAGGATTTGGAAACACATTGAATTTAGACGAAATAAAACTTTGTGTACTTAAAGGTACGGTGTTAACAGCTGAAACAACAAAATTATCGAATTTATAAAATGATAAAAAAGAAGGGGTAAGTCCATTAGTTCCTGCTATAAATAATAAAGAATTAACAGGAGGAATAACATTTGGTGCATCGTGTACCATCAGTACTCCTATCGAAGGCAGACTGAAATATATCTTTTGATTGGGATAGTCAATATACACAATCAACCTTACCCAAGTGTTGTCTGTAAAAGCAGAAAGTTGTTGTGTAGAGATATAATAAAAACTTCCGGCAACTGCATTTGCAGTAATATTAAGCACTCCTGTATTGGGTGCATACCCAATATGAATTATATTGTTAGTAGGGTTTAAAGGGTCGTCATTGTTTATTGACATATATAATGCATAAATAGATCTTTTATCTACGTTATAAGGTCCGGTAAAAAAATCGTATTCAATTTTTAAGACATCGTTTCCGGGAGTTCTGTTATTCCATAAAGTATCTACTCCTCTTTTTTGTAAGGCATTATGTGTAATATTTTGGCTTTGTGGAGTTATTAATTCTATTACTTTCCCTCTTCCGGGTTCTGAAACAATTTTGAAATAATTATTACTTTGGTCATAAGACCGTGTATGCCAACCACTTTGTCCGGGTGTTTGTCCTGTGGGGTCGGTTCCTACATTGCCTAAGGTTAAATTGTCAAAATTTTCACTGTACAACACTTGTGCCGTGACAAAATAGCCTGTTAACAACAGTGTTGCTAAAAAGAGTACTGTTTTTTTCATAGTATTTTATTTTAAAATAATGTTAAATATAACATTGTTTATTATTTAAAACAACTGATTTTTAAGTTAAAGATTAAAAACGAACTACTTAGAATTAAAAAAACAGCATTTTTCATTAGTGACATTTATTTTCATTAAAATTGAAAAACAGTATCTTTGCCCATTACGATTAAACAGATAAACAACTCAACAATAAAACAACAATGAATTATTTTTCTTCTGATTTTAAATTAGGAATTTTAGGTGGCGGACAATTAGGTAAAATGATGCTGACCGAAACCCGAAAGTTCGATATTCAAACATATGTAGTGGATCCAAGTGCCGAAGCGCCTTGCCAATTCGGAGCTACAAAGTTTTTTCAGGGTTCACTAAACGATTATCAAACGGTTATAGATCTGGGAAATCAGGTCGATATTTTAACTATTGAAATTGAAAACGTGAATCTGGAAGCTTTGGAAACTTTGGAAAACGAGGGTAAAAAAGTATATCCTTCTCCAAAAACACTGCGATTGATTTCGAACAAAGGCAATCAGAAAGATTTTTATACGCAACACAATATTCCCACCGCACCTTACAAACGTTTTTCTACTTTAGAAGCCTTAAAAGCAGAAGTAGAAAACGGCTCGGTTAAAACCCCTTTTGTATGGAAAGCAACCGAAGGTGGTTACGATGGAAACGGTGTAAAAGTTGTTCGAAAAACAGAAGATTTAGATACTTTACCCGAAACCGAATGTATTGCTGAAACCATGATTCCGTTTAAAAATGAACTGGCGGTTATTGTGGCTCGTTCGGCATCGGGCGAAATTAAAACCTATCCGGTGGTAGAAATGGAATTTCATCCCGAAGCGAATCAGGTAGAATACGTGATTTGTCCGGCTCGTATTGATGAAACGGTTTCTCAAAAAGCCCGTGAAATTGCCTTAAAAGTTTCTAAAGCCTACAACCACGTAGGTTTGTTAGCAGTGGAAATGTTCCAAACCAAAGATGACGAAATTTTGGTAAACGAAGTAGCACCGCGTCCGCATAATTCCGGTCATTATTCTATCGAAGCGAGTTATACTTCACAATTCGAACAGCATATTCGTGCTATTTTGAATTTACCTCTGGGAAATACAGCCAGTAAAGTTGCCGGAATTATGGTAAACCTGGTGGGCGAAGAAGGTTTTTCAGGTGATGTTGTTTATGAAAACATCGAGAAAATTATGGCAATTGATGGGGTAACTCCGCATATTTACGGAAAACGCGAAACACGTCCGTTCCGAAAAATGGGACATGTTACCATTGTAAACGAAAACATGACCGAAGCACGTAAAGTTGCCCAACAGGTTAAAGAAACCATTAGAGTGATTTCAAAGTAGAATCAAGATAGCTGTATTAAGTATTAAGACAAATCAGAATACTTTTATTTGCTGCAAGGTTTCAAAAACCTGGTAGCTATAGATTTCAAATGAAGCGATACCTACAAGGTCTTAAAGACCTTGCAGGATAATAAAAAAATAAACAACGGAACAAAAATGCAACAAGAACAAATTTTTCTAATAGCTAGTCGTAAAAGAAGAATTTCCGCTTTTATTATAGATCATTTTATAATGACTTCTTTAATAGTTTCTTTAGCGTTTATTGCTTTAGGTTCGAATTTTATTGAAGAAGATAATCCGGGTAAATTTGTAATTACACTATTTTCAATAATCATTCCCGGCATGCTTTTATATTTTTCGAAAGATACTTTTAAAGGCAATAGCATTGGTAAATGGGCTATGGGAATTATGGTTCGTGATGAAAAAGATTCAAATAAAATTCCTTCATACGGCAGACTATTACTAAGAAATGTGCTGCTTATTATTTGGCCAGTTGAATTCATTGTACTTGCAACAAGTAGCGATAAGAAAAGGTTGGGTGATAAAGCTGCAAATACTATCGTTGTTAAAAACCCTAATAAACCTTCAAAATTACCACGAATTTTAATTATTGTTGGAGCAGCAATATCATTTGGTTTTCTTTTATTTTTTATCGTTGGTAATACCATGAAAAATTCGGAAGCTTATAAAGTTTCTGTTACTGAAATAGAAAAAAATGAACAAATAATATCTGAAACAGGAGGAATAAAAGGGTACGGAATGATTCCGACAGGAAGTATAAACTCTGCAAATGGTTATGGACAAGCACAACTTGAAATTAAAGTTTTAGGAAACAAGCAAGATATCAACGTAAGTGTTTATTTGGAAAAAGAACCTAATGAAAATTGGAAAATAATAGAAATGCAATAACAATGAGTTTTAATATTTTTTAGTAACTTTAATATAAATTTCTACAAATGAGCACTTCAGAATTACAATTAAAGCTAGATATAATCAGCAGAATCACCGAATTAAAAGAAGTTCGGGTAATTAAGGAAATTAAGATTTTGAACTAGAAGAGAGTTTGTATGAATTATCTACAGATCAAGAAAATCGAGTTGCAGAAGCAAGAAAGGAATATAAAAATGGTAATTATATTACTAATGAAGAAGCTGAAAATGAAATTGACCAATGGCTAAAAGAAGAATTACAAGGTTTTAATGTATAAATTTTATTTGCTGCAAGGTTTTGGAAACCTTGTAGCTATAGATTTCAAATGAAGCGATACCTACAAGGTCTTAAAGACCTTGCAGGGTAATAAAAAAATAAACAACTAAACAAAAAATGAAAGTAGCAGTAGTAATGGGTAGCATTTCGGATATGCCGGTAATGCAACAAGCCATAGACATATTAAACGAATTTGGAGTAGCAACGCATGTAGATATTGTATCGGCACACAGAACTCCGGAGAAATTAGTCGATTTTTCTACCAACGCACACAAAAACGGAATCAATGTTATCATTGCCGGAGCAGGTGGTGCAGCACATTTACCGGGAATGGTAGCAAGTATGAGTCCGCTGCCGGTGATTGGTGTTCCTGTAAAATCTTCTAACTCTATAGACGGTTGGGACTCGGTTTTGTCTATCCTGCAAATGCCAGGCGGTGTTCCTGTTGCAACCGTAGCTTTAAACGGTGCTAAAAATGCAGGTTTATTGGCAGTGCAAATTTTAGCAAGTCAAAATGCAGAGTTGTTACAAAAAATGATTGATTACAAATTAGGATTGAAAGAAACTGTTTTAAAAGCTGCTGAAGGTTTAAAATAATAAAAGAGCAACTAATACGTTGCTCTTTTTGTTGAGGCTGTCCCAAAAGGGCAGCTTCTTT
>NZ_FNXE01000063.1 GCF_900108395.1 Paenimyroides marinum
CACCAATGGACACCCAAGTACCCAGGCGGTACTATTTTTATCCAAAAACGACATCATTTACTTCCATGTAAGCCTTTCAAAATTTCAGAAGAAAAAATCTGTGCATAAAAATAGGTGCTCTAAAAGCACCTTATAAGTGTGTATAAATTCATTCTACAAGCTGTTTCCTTGCTGAAAAGGACTTTTTTCACAGCCTGACGGGCCGCGTATTGGCGATGGGCGGGATTTTTAGCACTGAACTTGATACGAAGAACCGAACTACAAATTTAGCAAAAAGTTTCATACAAAACACTTAACCCGCTCTCTTGCAAAACCCTTGTTAACTGTTCGCCCTTATTTTTAGATTACTTTTGCTTTTTGTAAAATGTTGTTAAATCGGTCTATGTCGGTTAGTAATTTTGGCAAATCATTGTCAATCCAAGTAATAAATGTAAGTATTTCGTTGTGTTGATTTTCAATGTCTTGCAAATTTCCAAAAATAGGTTCGTAATGATAAATTCTGTTTCGTAAGGTTCGTATGCGGTACAAAGAATCTGAAATTGTATCCCTTTGTCGCAGATGTTTTGGTGTGTTTTTGAAAATCAAACGTAAAGGTTTCCAAAGTAAACTTGTATGCTTTCTATTGAAAAGTCTGTTCCAAAAACCAAAATTGAGTTCTGCAACTATTCTGTCGGCAGTAATGGTTTTACGTTGTGCAGTCAGTTTTTGAGTAGCTTCTGCAACGAAAGGTAAAAATTCAACGGGTAAACTATTTTTGAACCAATACTCATCTTGAAAATGTGTTTTTAATGTTTCGTTAATAGCATTTCGTAAACTTACTTCAAGAACTGAAAGAATAGGGTAGAACGCCTCTGAAAGCTCTATGTTTACTTTATAAAGTTGGTATGCTTTGCTAAAATCATTGTTGGTTTTGGCAAGATAAACATTAAATCGAGGCTGTGAAAGATAGTATTTTAGTTGCTGTTCTGTCATACAGGTACAAAAGTGGAAAAATATTTTGAAATTTCCTAAATAATGTTGTATATTTGCATTGTTATACCGCTTCCTCCTCTCCCAGACTTTGTGTTGGTGATGAAAGCGGTTTCAGTTTTTTATACCACTTCTATTTCTTATTTAACTTCGTCTTCTAAATCCTTTTGAATTTTTTTTAGTTGTAACAAAACATTACTGTATAATTTTTCGTAATTATTTCCCATTTTGTCAAATAATTCACTGATTTCGTTTTTCATTACATTTTCTGATTGACTTATTCTATTTATTTTTTGAAGAATTTCAGTATTTTCATTCACTGTTTGATAGTTCTTATCCTCAATTAACTCGTAGAACAAATTTATGTGGTGATACTCATAATGAGGAAATTGTTTTAATTTTTGTGAATAAAATTCAATTTCTTTCTGTTGTATTAGAATCAATAAACTTTCTCCGTCTATGAAACTTTCCTTATACAGTTTAAATTGTAATCTGAATAGATTCAATAAATTTAGATACTCCAAATAAAATTCGGTTGCTTTTTTACCTGCATTGATTTTTTCTTTCCAGTAATATGTCTTTTGTTCTCTTTTGTATTTTGAATTTTCCCAAATGACATTAGCAAACCAGCCAATTACTCCGCAAAGTATTGGAAATAAAAACTTCATAAATTCAACAATACACATTTTAAACCTTTATTAGTTAATTTGTTATAAAAGTAATAGAATGCGAGGGTGGCACTTTTTAGCACAAATGTTGAATAGAATTACAAACTTTCAACTTTGCAGAAATGTTCAATCGAAGCCGTTTCCTGCCACTCTTGCCAAACCCTTGTTGAACTAAACCTCCGGTAGCTTTCGCTGCGATGATTTCGTATCTTAGTATATTTTAACATTAAATAAATGATACTATGGTAACTAAAAAAAATCTCCTGAGGAATTAAGAGCGAACAAATATTTGAATCGCGCATGTAGTGAAATTACAGGTTTTTCTGAACTTCTGCAACGTTTTGAACGAAATATTTCTATTTTAGGACGAAGCAAACGCACTTTTGAAAATTACTCTCGTCATGTGGCTGCTATGGCGTTACATTTTGGGTGTTTACCTACCGAATTAGATCCTGAGCAGGTTAAAGATTATCTTTATGAACTAAAACCTGCTCTGATTCACACTACACTTGCATCTGTGAATTAACTTTTACGGGTAAGGGGATTTGTGCTTTGTTGCATCGAAAAACAGTGCGAAAACAACAAAACAGCACAAGTACAAACCCAAAAAAAAGCAGTAATGCTAAAATTACTGCCGGTATATCTTAAAGCTACACTTCGAAAACTCCATAATACTTTATTAGCTCCCTACGGTTCCGTTCAACGGGCCTTACTTCACTTGTTTATTATTTGTTTTGGTGTTCAGTGATTTTCAATTCATCTCATGCCCTCCGGGCAAGACGAAGGCTTAGTTATTATACGACCGCCCCTTTTTTCATTTCGTTTTTATCAGTTAGCGTTGTCTTGGTAGCTCTTTTGCATTTTTTGTTTAGCTTTTGCGTGGTTGGAAAATGCAAATGTGCTACCAAATGGGTTACTATTTATGTCTTATATGTATCTCTTGGTCTAACCCTTTTTTGTACTGATGAAGAAGCTTTATAAGACTTACAATTCTTTCTTCTTCAATATTTTCGATATTAAAATTAATTTTTTGCTGATCATAACGACTTTTATTACCGTGTTTGTCTATTAGATTTTCTATTTTTTCGGGAATAAAAAACGATGCTTTTTCTTCAAGATGTTTTTTGTATTCATTTAAATAGATTCCAATTCCTGCAAAATCAAAATCGCCAAAATGCAGATAATTATTTGGGATAGATTGTAACCATTTGATCAAATCTTTACTTTGGTTTTGAGGATAACGAGAAATAAACAATGGTTTGATGTCTGCAAATAAATGTTTTTGATTTTCAATCCACCGAAAGTTTTCTGCGTTTTCAACTCCTACAATTGTAATGTCATTTTCTGGAATGAAATTCTCAAAATCATAAATGAATTGAAAAATACCTTCTGTAAAGCTTAATGTAATTTCTTTCCCGTTTAATGATGCTTTTATTGGAATGTAGCTGTTTACCAAAAAACCTTTAAATGTGCGTGTGTTTTTTAGTTTTGAATTAGATGAGATGTCTACCAACTCACTTCTCTGCACATTTTCTTTTAGAGCGACTTCAATGTATTTTTCAAGGTCATTGATTCCGTATTTGTTTTGAAGATATTGGTTGAGTGCACTTGCGTTTACAAGATGTACTTTTTTCTGTATTCTGCCTGTTCTTTCAATAATTCTTTCTGCAACCAATTCTTCTATTATAGAATGCTTGATTGCACTTGACGAAAGCGTTTTACCGTCTATAAGTTGTGCTAATTTTTGTGCTATTGGAACGGGTAATTTCATTATTGTAATTTAGCCACGAACACACGAATATTCACTAATTACTATTCGTGTTCATTCGTGTATTTGTGGCATATTTTTGAGCTATTAATCGTTTAATATTCGTTACATTTTTGGCATCTTTTGATAGCAAATAAGTGTAGCGATAATCCATTGCATTGAGTGATGTAGGCGAACTATTTATCAACAAAATATTTCTATCGTTGGCAAATTTTAAAATGCCTTTTACATTGTTGGGATGTAGTTTCCCGATTTCATCCATCATACAATGCAAGCGAAAATCATCTTTCTGTTTTTTGGTGGCTTTTTCTTTAAATACGTTCAAAAGCATAATGTTAATCATTGCTTTTACAAGTATATCTGTTCCTTCAGAACCTACATTGGTTAACTTTTCTACCCAACCAGTATCGTTGTCATTTTCGACTATTTTAAACAATAATTCAAACGAATCAGAAAGTGTAATTTCTTTTTCTTTAGAAATACTCATTTCTTTAATGAGTTGTATCAGCAATGAGATAGCCTTCTTGTTTTTGTCAGATTGGTCGTCAGAAGAAAACAAATCGGGTTTGCCTAAATTAAAAACATTTTCGTCATTAAACTTTTTGATTTCGACCAACAATGTGAAGATTTTGTTTTTACTCTCAATGGTTTTTAGCTCCATACTCTTAATAGCACCAACAAAATTTCTTGCAACAAAATCATTGTTTATTTCGGTTATGATTTTACTAATTTCACCTTCTTTTTCTATCAAAGCATTGGTTTCTCTACCTATCTGACGAATGATGTGAGCAAATCGTTCTTCAACACGCTGTTTGTATTCTGCAATTTTATTTTCATCTACAAACTCTTTTAGCATTTCGGAAAAATCAAAATAATCGGACTTTTCGGTAAATTTCACCTTAAAACTAAACAGATTGTTATCTTGAAAATTTCCCGTAAACTTATTAATTGCTTCTTGTAATTCGATATAGCGTTTGGTAATAGTATTGTCTGTAATTTGCAGTTCAGAAGTTAGTGAAACACAATTTTGTTCTGTTTTATGCGCTTCAGTAAATTCGGAAATATAATGTTCTACGGCTTGAAACATTTCCGTTTTAGTAAAATTATCAAAAGCGGTTAAGTCTGATTTTAAATTGTTCAGTGTTTTGTTTAAGGCCTCTATTTCTGCTTTAAGAATACCTATTTGTTGAATGAATTTATCCTTTTGAAGTTTGTGCTTTTCGCCTTCGGTTTCTAATTTTTTATCTAATAATGATTTGCTGTTTTTGAATTCACTTTCCTTGTCGAATAGTTGCTCTTTATCATATTTGTATCTTTCGGTAATAGAAAGATTGGTTTCGATAAAATTCATTTCAGAACGAATTGCTGAAAGACGCAAATCAATCTCACCAATTCTTTTTGTATCTGCACCTTTGGTATTCAATTCTTGTTTTTGTGCAGATTTTATCGTTTCAGACTTTGTGTGAATGTTTTGTTTTTCTGCTGTAATTTGAATGTCTAACTTTTGTAAAATATAATTTAATCTTTGTTGTTGTTCCTTTACTTTTGCTGTTTTTTCTTTCTTTTTTGCATCGATTATTTTATTGATGCTTGCTTCAATTTTTAGGACTTGCTCTTCGGCTTTTGTCTTTTCTTCGTTAAGTTTAGCAATGATTTTTTCGATATTTTCTATCGCTAATTGCTTCTCTGTTTTCGCTTTGGTTTCCCATTCAGAAAGACGTATCATCAGTTCATCCAACTTTGATTTTCCACTTTCTTTATTGTATTCACTTTGTTGAATTAGCTCTTTTTGTTCTTTAATTTTCGGGTGAAATTTTCTTTTTAATTTATCCAAATCATCATTCAATTCAGTTTGTATTTGCTGAATGGTTAGGCGAATATTTTGAATCTTATTTTGATAATTTGCCTGTTCGTTTTGCAAATCAGCTACCGTTTTCACATTCTTGTCAATCTCGCTTGTATCGATCTCTATTCCATAAAAATTGGAATTGTTATCCGTAGTTTTTTGTGGATTTAATCCTTTTTGGAACAATACATTTTCTTCGTCAATTACTTTTCCTATTGTATTTTCCCAATTCGGCACATTATCATTCAACCAACCATAGAAAGAATCTTTACTGTTCGCAATTTTTGTATCAATTTCTATTATCTGTTTGCTGATTTTTTCTTGTTCTTCTATTTGTTTTTCAACTTTTCTTTCTGAATCAGCTTTGGCGTTTTTCTCCTCAAATTCCCATTCTTTTTGTAAGGATTTTATTTTATCGTTCGCTTGTTGAATTTGCGTTTCAGCATTTGAAATATTGGTTTTTATATTGCCAATTTCCGTTTTGCAATTGTTGATTTCAGTTTCAAAAAAGCGTTTATGTTTCGCTTCTGAAAGTTGTATTCTTTGGTGGGTAATCGCTTTTTCTTGCTTTTTTACATTGTCATTAGCTGTAGCCAAGGCTTCTTGATTTTGTTTGCGAATGTCTTCATAAATAAAATCGTATTGTTGGTTGATTTCTTTTTCAAAAACATTGAAATTCTTTTCAGCTTTGTTTTTCTCGCTCTGAATATTGTTTTCGAATGCGGATAATTGATTTTCCAATTGTCGCAATTGAGCTTCGTATCGTTGTTGAATTTCAAGAAATTGAGAAGTCAAAATATTTTTTTCTTCCGACAGATTTTTTTCTTCCAGATCCAAATTTGGCTTTTGTGCTACACGTTCCAAAATGGATTCTATTTTTTGAACAGCATATTCATCTCGCTTGTTTTTGATTTCTTTGAGTTTGCTGGAAACTTCGCCTATTTGTTTTAAAATATAGTCTTTCTTTTTTCCGAAATCTTTATCAAGGTCGTTCAGTTTTTCTTGAACTCTGTTTTGTTTTAGTATTTCAGCATTGAGTTGTTCTTCGACTTTGGGTTGTTGCTCTTTTACAGCATTTAAAGCGTATCCCAATTGATAAGCCAATTCTTTTTTCTTTTGTTCTAAATATCTCAAAGCCGAATATGTTGTTGATACTTTTTCAGCTTGTTTGTCAATTTTGCCTTCCGTCCATTTTTTGATATCGTTCAAATTAGTTTCAAAATCACGAAGATGTGTTTGGGAATAGGTTGCTAGGTCAATTTTTATTTCATCTTCATTCAAAGATTTAATAATAGTTTCTTTTACAAATTCAGCATCTAATTTAGCATTCAAAAAAACGTTGGCAATGGTTCTTGGAATATTCTGATATTGTTTGCTTTCTATCAGAGCATATTTTCTAAATTCACTTTGTAAGCCTTTATTATTGCCGTACAAAATGTTTCTGTATTCCTCGTAATTGTTAATAATTCTCGTTGCATCTACTTTGCTTAAAGCAACTCTTATTTTATCAAAAGTTTCATATGCTTTTCCTGCATTGTCGATGAAAAAGTTTTTGTCATATCCCGAATTGATAAATCGAAATGCAACTCTTCCTTGATTTTTAAAACTCAAAACACAATATTTCCCTGTTTCGGTTTGTATTTCGTAAATGATATAGGAATTTTGATACGGAAAATAATATTCATTGTAATTTTTCTTTTCTCTCGAAATGCCTAATTTCTGAGTTTCGGCATTATAAAAGAAAAGTATCGCTCTTAGCAAAGTACTTTTTCCTACACCTTGTGTACCGATGAAATGCACGTTTCCATCCAGATCAACTTCGGAATATTTTATGGAAGCACTATTTATAAAAACAATTTTACTCAGGTATCTCATTAGCTACGTCTTCGGGAATATTAATGGTTAATATAAGCTGTTCAAGATATTTGAATGAGGCCAAAACTTTATATTGGTTGGTAATTTCATTTTCCAATTCTATAAAGGTGTCGTCTGATAATTTCTTTAAAATTCTTTCTAAAATATCTTGATGTCTCGTTTTGTCGGTATGCTTTTTCAGGCTTTCTAATTTTGTTTCCAATTCAGCATCGGTTTTTATTCGGGACAAAATATCAGCAGGCGAAAATCTAATACCGGCACTAAAAGCGTTGTCATAGGTTTTGAAAAAGTCAATAATATCTATCCATTCAAAAGCTTTTTCTATTTTCTTTTCAAGGTTTACATTCGTTTCGGGTCTGCTGAAATAAAAATACTCATCTCCTTTCTCTAAAACAAAATTGATGTTTATAAAGTACTCGTAAAGCGCTTCAAAATGCTGTTCATCTTCAATAATGTTGTATAGATTGCTGATGTTTTTATCAGAACTGTTGGAACTGATAAACTGTCCTTTGCTGAGTATTTTGAATATGTCGGCTGTTTGTGGTATCATAATTATGTTTAGCCACGAATACTCAAATGTTCACTAATAATTTGTTTTTTTTCGTGTATTCGTGGCTTAAATTTTTAATAAACTAATCTTTTATATTCTAATTTTCCTCTTCCAAAATTTACTAAAAGAGCTAATTTGTTTTTGGAAACTTTCAAGTAATTTATTGTTTGTGCTATGTGTTCGTCTGTAAGTGTTCTAACGCACTTTACCTCTAAAATAATTTTATCCATTACCACAAAATCTGCATAAAATTGATGTGGTAACAAAATCTCTCTAAAATATACTTCATAAGGTTTCTCTCTTTCGTAAAAGATCCCATCTTGTCTAAATATTAATTCCAAAGCGTCTTTATAGACAATTTCTAAAAATCCGTGACCGAGTTCATTATGAACTTCCATACACTTTCCAATAATTTGGTAAGACTCTTCTTTGTAAATTAATTCCATATTTTATTTTTTAGTCACGAATACACAAATTTTCACTAATATTTATTCGTGTCGATTTGTGCATTTGTGGCTTATTTAGGATAAATCATTGCATACTCAACCTCATTTTTTTCATCCACCTCTTCGGTAATTTCAAAGAAATTATCATACAAAGAAACCATTTGGCAATAAATGGTAACTCGCTCATCAAACGAAACAGTTTTTGAAAAATTAAAGCTCATCACAAAGTCAAATAAATTGTTGCTTCCTGCCACAAAACCATTTTTTACTTCTTCCAAATTGATTTGAACTTCTTCTTGGATTTGCGTTTCTAAATATTCGTCCGATATTTTTTCGGCAACAGGTTGCTTGAGTTTGGTTCCGATTTTTTTTCTTTCCGCTATTTTCTTTATACTTGCAAATGCTTCTTCATCTGTTTGTAGATATTCTAATGAAAGTTTAAGCGGATAAATGGGATTGGGCTCAAATACAACAGTATTATTTGACGCTAAAATTTGTTTTATATCGGTAGTTGTTTCGAGAATGAATTGGTCTTTCAGATATTTTATTTGTCGCAGTTTTTCTATAACACCACTTTGTTGCTGAATTTGATTTAAAAAATCAATTATTTGACGTTGAATTTCAATCAAATTATGGGTGCATTTATGCAATTGCATTTTCAATTGAACAATTATCCGATTCAATTCTTCATCAGTGGCTGTTTTGAAAAACGTAATATTATCATCTGTAATTAATTGCTCCGTTTGTTCAATAAGTTTGGTAATGTCTTTCCGCTTATTGTCAAGATTAATGAGTTTTGCTTTTTTGTTTTTATAGTTAGGTTCGCTTTTGAAGGTGTTGTCAATATTGCGTTTCAAATCCACTACATTTCGCAATGTAATAATGCCAATTTTCCTAAGCGTATTTTTTACTGTTCGTAAATACTCGTATTTTCTTTGTTCGTTTTGTTCGTTGAAATAATAATCAATGTTTTGTTTTACTTTTTCAAGGTTTTCATTGATGTATGAAGTGTTTATTTCTTCATTTGCTTCTAAAACCTGTTCAAAAAACTGCAAATACAAATCATCAATTTCTAAAGTATTTCCATTTTGTCTAATGACCGAACGGTCTATCAAATATTGAAGTCGTCCATCATTATCATCGACCAATTCGAGAGCATATTCGTATTTGTAATTAGCCGTTTTTCTTCTTTTAAACATTTCCGTAAGAAGATCTTCCTCACGTTTGAGAGCAAGTAAAATTTCTTTTATGTTGGAAAATGTAATCATATAATCGGCTATCTGTCAAAGATAATAATTTAAAGTTTTGTTTGTTGGATTCTCGTTCTAAAACATTCAGGTGGTGGGTGGGCTTGGGTGCGGTTGGGCAAAATTAAATGTGGTGCAAAAGCGTTAGATTTGTGCGGTGGCTTGCACCTCTTTTAATTTTTGCGAAGCGTTGGCAAATTTTTCGTTTTTGTCAGTCGGTTGATTTTGTGTCGCATCGTTCAAATGCCATTGCCGCTAACGTCAGTCTGTGAAAAAAGTACACAAACTCCTTTCAAATATAGTTAATATTTCATAAATTCATTAGGTATTCATAATTCACGGTTTTATGCCTATAATCAATGGTTTAGATAGACACCAACTTACATTCTCTAGTTTAGAAGCTACTATTGCTACCGATAATGATGTCCGATTTATAGATGCTTTTATAGATAAGTTAGATCTTCAGCAACTAGGCGTTCGCTCTTTAACTTCCTCGGATAAAAAGAAAGAAGGTCGGTCATCTTTTAGTGATTCTTTATTTCTCAAACTCTATCTTTATGCTTACCTCAATGGCATTCGCAGCAGCAGAAA
>NZ_FNXE01000062.1 GCF_900108395.1 Paenimyroides marinum
TATTCGGAAACCGAAAACGGCATCAAAACCCAAATCTGGTGTACGCTCATCGCACAATTGCTGATGCAGGTATTGAAAGTGAAATCGGAAAGCAAAAAAGCGTTTTCAACCATTGCTGCATTGGTCAGAATACACCTGATCAGCCACGTTGATGTGTTTTGGATGGTGCAAAATAGCCGAAGGACATACCAAAAACGAAAAAAGCGAAATAAATCACCCTGCCTTCAGACTTCTTTGTTCTAAAATAAGGGGGAGGTGGGTTTTGGGGAAACTAAAAAGATGTATTGATATTCAATAGATTAGCAACTAATTTTGCCCTATTTGAAAGATTGCCCGTTTAGTAGTGTTTAAAAATAAAAAATAAGAGTATAATTTTCTTTAACATACTTAAACTTAAAACCTAAATATATAAAAAAAGAGGAAAAACTATTCTTCCTCGTTATCGTAATCATCGTCGTCAAAATCATCATCATCGTCAGTTTCTTCTTGTTCGTATTCAAAAAACGAAAAGATCGATCCACCGTATTTTCTGCTGTTATTAAAATATTCTAAATGTTCCATTTTTGTTTGGGTAGAATGTTCAATAATCAGCAAACCATCGTCTTCTAATAATTCATTTTCAAAAATCAACTGATAAATTTTATCAAACTGTTCCTGAGAAAAATTGTAAGGCGGATCTGCAAAAATAATGTCGTATTTAATTTTGCTTCGCTCTAAAAACTTGTACACATCAGATTTTATGGCGGTAATATCCATTTCAAACTGTTGGGCGGTTTTCTTAATAAAATTTACACAACCAAAATCGGTATCAACAGCTGTAATGGGTTCGGCACCGCGCGACGAAAACTCGTAGCTGATGTTTCCCGTTCCGGCAAATAAATCTAAAATCTTTAGCTCGCGAAATGAAAACTGATGGTTTAAAATGTTAAAGAGTGCCTCTTTGCTTAAATCGGTGGTTGGGCGAACGGGCAAATTTTTAGGAGTAATAATACGTCTGCCCTTATATTTTCCGGAAATTATTCTCATGCGTTCAGTAAAATGTAATATTGTTGTAATTGTTTATCGGTAACCGATAAGGTTTGGGCAATAGTATGTAAATCGGCAATTTCTACATTTCGGATAAACTGATAGGCAATTTGATACAAATCACTTTCTTTGTCAATATTTCCGTATAGTTTTATTAACTGCGTTTGTTGATTTAACTGTAACTGTTCAAAGACAAACAAAATGTAATAAATAAAATCTTCTTTAGTTTGGTACTCATAGCTGTTGAAAAGCAGCAGCTTTTTGTTTTGAAACAATACCAATTCAAAATGATTTGCTGCAATGTGCACAAAAAATTCTACCGAGCCATCGTTTACCGATTTTGCCAGAAAATGTTGTATCAATGAAGTGTTTATATGCTGAAAATCAAAACTTCCAAAAACATCTAAGAAGTAATTATTAAAAGCCACATAAGGCACATAGATGTTCTCCATTTCCATTTGCGGCAATGTATCAAAATCAAAATAATCGGTTGGAAAAACTTTGGTGTTGTATTGTAAATAGCTTCCTAACGAGTGTTCGTCAAACAAAGCCGAAGGTACAAAAGTGTTGAGGTTGTTGTTGTGTAAAACCAAAACTTCCTGAAAACCGGCCTGCAATAATTCTTCTTTATCAAAAAAAACATCAAGCTGCTGTTCCACCGTTTTGTACGGATCCAATGGAAACGATTTAAAATGTAAAACCTGATTATTTACTTGGTTTTTAACACAATAACTAAAATCTTGTAAAGATACCTGTAAGTATAATTTTTGAAACGGTTCGTTGTCCATAAATCATCAAATGTATAAGAATCAAAAGTACAATTTTTTTATTGATTAGTAGTATCTTTGTGAAAACTCCGTAACATTAAAATGACTGTAACCGAATTTTATCACCAGTTAAAAAACAGTTTTCCGTTTGATCTCACTCTGAAACAAGATGCTTTTTTAAGAAAAATTGCTCAATTTGTTCTAAGTGAAAATCAAGACGAAATTTTTGTGTTAAAAGGATATGCCGGAACCGGAAAAACCACTTTGTTATCTAATTTGGTCAATCAATTGCCGCTGATTCATAAAAAATATGTAATGCTGGCACCCACTGGTCGGGCGGCAAAAGTAATATCAAACTATGCCAGACAACCCGCTTACACCATTCATAAAAAAATATATTATCCCAAAAAAGATAAAAATTCGGGAATGGCGTTTACCATGCAGGCAAACAAACATAAAAACACGGTTTTTATTGTAGATGAATCGTCAATGATTTCTGATAATGTAACCGATGCCACCATGTACACCCATGGTTCGCTGTTAGACGATTTAATGTATTATGTATATTCCGGACAAAACTGCAAGTTGATTATTGTGGGCGATACAGCGCAATTACCACCTGTGGGAATGGATGAAAGCCCAGCGTTGAACGAAGGTAAACTGGCATTGCATTACGGTATGAAGGTCGATTTTATTGAATTGACCGAAGTAATGCGTCAAGAAGAAGATTCCGGAATTTTGTACAATGCCACCGAGTTGCGTGAGCAGTTACAACAAGAATTTTATGATTTTTTTGAGTTTGATGTTCGACCGTTTAAAGATATTATCCGTTTACAGGACGGATATGAAACGTTGGATGCCATTCACGATGCGTATTCAAAAAAAGGAAATGAGGAAACCATTTTCATTGTACGATCAAATAAGCGTGCCAATCAGTACAACCAGCAAATACGCACCCGAATTTTAGATAACGAAAGCGAAATTAGTTCCGGAGATTATGTAATGGTGGTGAAAAATAATTATTTTTGGCTGAAAGATTCTAAAGTGTCCGATTTTATTGCCAATGGGGATATTTTAGAAATTTTACAGATTTATAAACACCATGATTTGTATGGATTTAGATTTGCTTTAGTGAAAGTCCGCATGATTGATTACCCAGATATGGAGCCCTTTGATACGATTGTTTTGCTGGATACGCTTCAATCAGAATCGGCAAGCTTAACATATGAACAGTCTAACCGTTTGTATCAGCAAGTTCTTTTGGATTATCAGGATGAAACAACTGCATACCGACGCATGCAAAAAGTGAAAAATAATGAATATTTCAACGCTCTGCAGATTAAATTTGCTTATGCGGTAACCTGTCATAAATCGCAAGGCGGACAATGGGATACGGTTTTTATTGAACAACCATATTTACCCGATGGAATTTCTAAAGATTACATGCGTTGGCTTTATACCGCTTTGACACGTGCAAAAGAAAAGGTTTATTTAATAGGATTTAACGACGATTTTTTCAATGAATAAATTAAAAATAATAGCAGTTATACCTGCAAGATACGCCTCTACACGGTTTCCTGCCAAATTAATTCAGGATTTGGGTGGAAAACCAGTGGTGGTACAAACGTATCTGGCAACAGTTGCCACGCAGTTGTTCGATGAAGTTTTAGTAGCAACCGATCACGAAATTATTTATAACTTGTTGAAAGAACATAATGTAAAAGTGTTGATGAGCAGTACACATCACGAAAGTGGTAGCGACCGTATTGCAGAAGTTGTAGAAAATATTGACTGTGATGTGGTGGTTAATGTTCAAGGCGACGAACCTTTTGTGAGTAAAGAAAATTTACAAAGTTTAATCAATGTTTTTAATGAAGATGCAGAACAAAAAATTGATTTGGCTTCGTTAATGTTTGAAATTGAAGATTTAGATGTGATCAATAATCCTAACAATGTAAAAGTAGTGGTGGATCAAAACCACCGGGCACTGTATTTTTCACGAGCAGCTATTCCGTTTGTCCGCGATGGCAAAAATGAAGCGGCATATTATCAACATATTGGTGTATATGCCTATCGAAAAAAAGCTTTGTTAGATTTTACACATTGGAACGTATCTGTATTAGAATCTACAGAGAAATTAGAGCAATTACGTTATTTAGAACATGGCAGAACCATACAAATGGTAATTACCCAGCATGTTGGGGTAGGAATTGATACCAAACAAGATTTGGATACAGCACGATTGCTTTGGGAATAAAACTCTCTAATTTTAGAGAGTTTTTTATCTCTCCTTTAAAAAATTCGATTTACTGTAAAACAAAATAAAGTTATAAATGTGTGAAGTAGCTTCAAATTCAGTCATTCCGTTATAAATTAAGCGTCGGTATAAACGAGGGTATTCCGGAGTGTTTTTAAAGCGTTTGTATTGATAATCTTTAAAAAGTTTAAACTCGTTATAAGTAAAATTCTCAATTCTGCCAACAACTCCTTTTTTGACTTCAAAAACAATGTAATTATCATAAATAGGCGAAAGTGAATCGTTTTTATTAAAAGTTTCGTTCCCTGTACCAATGTCAAACAAACCGTTGATCCAGTTTAAAAACATAGGTTCGTTTTTTTCATTGAGTTCATTAAGAACCGATAAATCTTTTGCTTTATTTTTTCCTTTAATGAAAATATCGTTCAAATAAAATTTATTTTCTTTTACCTCAAAAACAGCCAGATAATTGCGGTTAATAATGGTGGTGTCAATGTTTGGAACAGGGCGTTTATTGGGGTAATACCTGAAATATTGTTCTAAATGATGGTAGCGGTAAGGGTAGATGGTTCCGTTCCATTTAATTTGTTCGGGTTCATATTTTTTCTGAGCAGATGAACAAATGGAAAGGAATATTAAAATAACAGTGTAAAAATGTTTCATAGGCTTAAAAAAAATACCGACTATTGCCGGTATTCTATTGTGAATCAGGATTTTTAGAAATCGTCAAATTCTACATTTGTATAGCTTGAAGGATTTTCAGCATATTCCTTTTTAAAATCTTTTTGGTGTTTTTCAGAAATAACTTCTTCGCCTTTTTGTTCTAAAACAAAATCGGTCATTTCGTTCAAAATCTCTTTAAAAGAGGCAAAATCTTCTTTATACAAATAAATTTTGTGTTTTTTAAAGTGGAATGATCCGTCTTCTTCTGTAAACTTTTTACTTTCGGTAATAGTTACATAATAATCATCAGCTTTTGTAGATCTTACATCAAAAAAATAAGTTCTTCTTCCGGCTCTTAATACTTTTGAAAAAATTTCTTCTTTTTCTAGTATTTCATTATCTCTCATAATCCTCTCGTTCTGTTAAAATTTTACATCCCTCCAAAAGTCTAAAAAAAATCTTATAAAACAAAATTTAAATTACATCTTTTTCAGCTAATTGCTTGTTATATAAATTGGTGTAATAGCCATTTTGCGCTATTAATTGATTATGAGAGCCTTGTTCTATAATTTCACCTTCATTTAAAATTATGATTTTATCGGCATTTTTGGCAGATGATACCCTGTGTGTTACAATAATGGTTGTTTTTTTTGCAGAAATATCTTTTAGGTTGTTTAAAATTCGTTCTTCGGTTTCGGTATCAACAGCAGATAAACAATCGTCTAAAAGCAACACCGGAGCGTCTTTAATTAATGCCCGTGCGATAGAAACTCTCTGTTTTTGTCCGCCCGATAAAGTAATTCCGCGTTCGCCCAAAATAGTATCGTATCCTTTGTCAAAACGGACGATATTTTTATGAACATCGGCAATTTTTGCGTAATGTTCAATTTCTTCCTGTGTGGCATTTTCTTTTCCAAATTGAATATTGTTTTTAATCGTGTCAGAAAACAGAAAAGCATCTTGTGGCACCACAGCGATCTGATCGCGAAGATTTTCAACATTCCAGTCTTTTATATCAATACCGTCTATTAGAATTTTCCCGGAAGAAACATCGTATAAACGAGAAATTAATTGCAATATGGTTGATTTTCCCGATCCTGTTTTTCCTAAAAAAGCAACCGATTCACCTTTTTCAATCGTGAATGATACATTGTTTAAAGCGTGGATTTTGGTGTCTTCATAAATAAAATGGACGTTTTTAAATTCAATCTTTCCTTCTAATTCGTGTTTTTCTTCAGTATTTGACTGGATAGAAGGTTCTTCGTTTAAAAATTCGTTGATACGTTTTTGTGACGAATCAGCCTCTTGAATCATTGTTGAAACCCAACCTAACGATGCAATGGGCCAGGTAAGCATATTGATATATAGGATAAATTGTGCAATAATACCAATTTCGTTAATGATACCGTTAATGTACATTTTGGCTCCAATAAAAACAATGATCAAATTACTTGCACCAATTAGTAAAATCATTAAAGGACCAATTAACGCATTGGTGTACGCCAAACGCATAAATTTGGTTTTACTTTCGGTAGTAGCTTCATCGTAAGAGGTATTTTCTCTGTTTTCTAAGGTGTATGCTTTAATCACACGGATTCCTGAAAAAATTTCTTGTGAAAACGATGACAATTTCGATAAATTCTGTTGGTATTCAAAACTGCGTTTATTGATTTCCCGGCTTAATTTGTACATTAAAACAGCTAAAAACGGAACAGGAATAAGTGAGTACCAGGTTAGCGTGGGTGAAATGATATACATTTGCACAATAACAACCGTCATTCTAAAAATGGTATTAATCGAATACATTACTGCCGGACCAACGTATTGGCGTACTTTCGCCACATCTTCTGAAATCCTGCTCATTAAATCACCCGTGCGTTGACGTTTGTAAAAATCTAAACTCAATTTTTGATAGTGGTCGTAAATTTCGTTTTTAAGGTCAAATTCAATATGACGCGACATTACGATAATGGTTTGGCGCATTAAAAAAGTTAAGAAACCAGCCAGTAAAGTAGTACCGATAATTAAAAGCATATTGTGCCACAAAGCCTGTTTGGTAGCTTCGGCAGTAATTTCATTTTTTAAAAAATGCTCTAAAACGGTTATTGCATCACCAATGTATTGCGGTGTAAAAACGGTGAAAATCTGCGATGCAATAGTAATAACAATCCCTAGTAAAAACCGGTATTTATATTTTATGAAATATTTATTTAGTTTTTGAAGTTCTTTCATTACTTAGTATATAATTCTATTAAATATTAAAAAATGTGTTGTGTTTTATTGATAAAATTTTCATATATATATTATATTGGTACTGTTTTGATAATAATGTAAAACAGAAAATAAAAATATAAATAAATGTTTTATATTTGAAATTATCCAAAATAATTAAAAAAATTATGACAACAAACGTATATACTCCAGACGAGTTAAAAAAAGTTGATCCGGTTTTCGGACAAATATCCTTTGATCACCATGAACAAGTTGTTTTTTGCCACGACAAAGATACTGGTTTAAAAGCAATTATTGGCATACATAATACAGTATTAGGTCCGGCATTAGGAGGCACACGTATGTGGAATTATACTTCGGAATGGGAAGCTTTAAATGATGTTCTACGCTTATCACGCGGAATGACTTATAAATCAGCAATTTCGGGCTTAGATTTAGGCGGTGGAAAAGCAGTTATTATTGGCGATTCTAAAAAAGATAAAAATCCTGAAATGATTAAGGCGTTTGCCAAATACGTTGATTCTTTAAGCGGAAGATACATTACAGCTGAAGATGTCGGAACAACAACAGCCGATATGGATTTAATCCATAGCATTACACCGCACGTAACCGGCATCTCTGAAAGTTTAGGTGGTTCTGGCAACCCTTCACCTGTAACGGCTTATGGTGTGTTTATGGGGTTAAAGGCAGCAACAAAGTTTAAATATGGATCTGATGACTTAAACGGAAAAAGAGTTTTGGTTCAGGGAATTGGAAACGTAGGAGAAACCTTAGTGAAACATTTAACAAATGCCGGTGCTTTGGTAACCATTACCGATTTGAGTAAAGACAGGGTAGAAGAGGTTGCTAACAAATACAACTCAACCATTTTTACCGGAGATGATTTATATTCTTTAGACGTAGATATTTATGCACCATGTGCTTTAGGTGCAACGGTAAATAATGATTCTATCAGTAAATTAAAAGCACAGGTAATTGCCGGTGCGGCAAATAATCAGTTGGCAGAAGAAGCTGTTCACGGAAAATTGTTACAGGATAAAGGAATTGTTTATGCACCGGATTTCTTAATTAACGCAGGTGGAATCATCAATGTTTTTGGTGAAATTGCTAAATACGGATCTGATGAAGCAATCCGCAGAACAGAAAACATCTATAACACCACGTTAGATATTTTAAATTACGCTAAAGAACAAAACATTACGCCAAACCAGGCAGCAATGAAAATGGCAGAACAGCGTATCGAAAAGAAAAAGCAAGAAAATAAATAAAATTTAAAATAATTGTTTTAATTTTGCAAAGCGAAAATCATCTGGTTTTCGCTTTCTTTATAAAAATAAGTTCTTAGTAGCATGGTAAACAGACGTCATATCCGCTCAAAAGTATTGCAGGCAATTTATGCAATGACTCAAAACCAATCCGATCAATTAGATGTTTATGAAAAATATCTATTCAACAGTTTAGAAAATATTCGCGAACTATATCTATTAATGTTGTCATCATTAGTAGAACTTCAAAAAGTAGAAGCAGAATTTTTAGAAGTATCGGCAAAAAAACATTTGGCTACTCCAGAAGAACGAAATCCAAACAAGAAATTTATCAATAATTCTGTTTTTCAAATTTTATGTAATTCCGAAACTCTGAATAATTGGCTGGAAGAGTTGCATATCAATCAATTTAATGTAAACGACCATTACATAAAAACGTTGTTACATGAAATTAAATCAAGCGATTTATACAAGGAGTATATGCGCAACGGAGTTAATAATTTTGAAGAAGATAAAGAGTTTGCCATTAAATTATTTACCGATTTTATTGCACCTAACGAAAAAATCTATGAGTTTTTAGAAGACTATAAAATTTCATGGATTGACGATATTCCGGTGGTGAATACGGCGATCTTAAAACAATTGGAAGGTTTAAAAGATGCATCGAGTTATTTTAAGCTGAACAAGGTTTTTAAAGACGATGAAGATAAAGACTTTGCCAAGCAGTTATTCAGAAAAACTGCTTTAAATGCGGATGTTTTTGTAAAGGAATACGAAGATAAAACCCGCAATTGGGAATTAGACCGTATTGCTGAAGTTGATACCATTATTTTAAATTTAGGCGTTTGTGAATTGCAAAAATTCCCATCGATTCCTGTAAAAGTAACAATTAACGAATATTTAGAACTTGCAAAAGAATATTCTACACCAAAAAGTAGTATATTTATCAACGGAATTTTAGACGCCTTAGTCAAAGAATACCGTTTAGAAAATAAATTAAATAAAATAGGAAGAGGATTAATTGAATAAAATTATGAAAAAATTAATGTTAGTAGCTGGTTTTGCCGCTTTAAGCTTAATGGCTTGTAATAAAAAAGAAGACGCTTCGTCACGTATTCAAAACGGTGCTTCAACCACCACCGAAACTACAACTGCATCAACCACGACTGATGGGGTTACTGAAACAGCAACTTCAACAACCACTCAAACAGGTTTTCCTAAAATTGCTTTTAATGAAACCACTCACGATTTTGGAGATGTAAAAAAAGGATCAAAAAATGAGGTGGAGTTTGAAATTAAAAACGAAGGAACAGTTGATTTAGTAATTATCGATGCAAAAGCATCTTGCGGCTGTACCGTTCCTGAAAAACCACAAGAGCCAATTAAACCGGGAAGTTCAGCAAAAATGAAAGTTGTTTTTTCCGCTAACAGTGCCGGATTACAAAGCAAAAACGTAACATTAACAACAAATACCGAAGCAGGTAGCGAAGTATTAACAGTAAAAGCAAACGTAACAGAATAATTTAAAATGGAAAATATACAAAGTTTTTTACCTTTTGTTTTAATTATGGCAGCAATGTATTTTTTAATGATACGCCCGCAACAACAAAGAGTGAAAAAAGAAAAAGAATTTGAAAGCAGCCTTAAAGTAGGCGATAAAATTGTAACCAAAGCAGGTATCCACGGAAGAATTTCTGAATTAGCCGAGTCAACAATTATCGTTGAAACAATGGCAGGGAAAATCAAAATGGAAAAGGCAGCAATTTCATTGGAATTGAGTAAAAAGCTGAATGCTTCCCCTGTTGTTGAGAAGAATTAAAAACAAAGAGGCTGTCCCAAAAGGGCAGCTTCTTTGGTTTATGGATAATATAGGTTTTATGCAGCTACTTTATAAGATGGGTCAATTCTGACAAAAACAGCATTTTTTTGACTTTTATAGTTATTCACAAGTGGTTTTGGATTCGTATTTTGTTGTTTTACACTCAATTTTCGAAGATTATGAGCAAGAGCCATCAAGCCAAATTCGATTTGGATTTTTTCAAGACCTTTTAAGGTAAACCGGGTAAATTTATTGTTGCTTTTAAGTTGCCCGAAAACCGCTTCAACTTCTATTGGGCGTTTGCTTCGATGCTCTTTCCCTTTTTTAGAATTAAGCCGTTCTTTAGCCTTGA
>NZ_FNXE01000060.1 GCF_900108395.1 Paenimyroides marinum
TATGCTTGTAGACAAGCATATCAAATTTATCTTTTGGAATAAAATTGATGATTTGTTTGAAAATCGGCTGACCGACTAATTTCTTTTCTGTATCTTTATTGCTCATATTTTTGATTTGTCGTAAAACCAAAATATGAAAAAAGGAGCTAACCACAATGGGAAGCTCCTTAATTTTGAAAAGTTAGTCGGTTAGTAGTGATTCTTTTATTAAAAATACTTCGATAGACGATTTACGAAACCGGGTAAACGATTCACCGGCGGGTGCAACAGATGCGTACCAATCGTTACTTTTTCTTGCAGCACATACAGCAAGGCACACCTTGCAGATTGAGGAAATAAAAACAAATACCGATTTCCCTAAATAATGTTCATATATAGCAATATCTTACTATTTTTGTAAGGTATTGCGTTATTATGAAAAAATCAATTAATAAATACCTGACAACTTTAGGAATTGTTTCCCTGTCTCTAATTTCGTGTGCGGTTCAGCAGCAGCAAAAACCGGAAATTACTGCAGTCAAAAAATCGGAAACAGTCCCGATAGCCATCGGAACAAAACCAGTTCCTGCAGCGGTTACTCCGGCACCTACTACGCCAAAAGTAACTGAAAGTGTAAAAGTAGATCTACCTGAAGTAAAACGAGAATTTCGTGCTGCCTGGGTAGCCACTGTTGCCAACATTAACTGGCCAAGCAGTAAAAACTTATCTACACAGGAACAGAAAAACGAAGCCATTAAACTGTTAGATTTATTACAAGATGCCCATTTTAACGCGGTCATTTTCCAAGTTCGTCCGGCTGCCGATGCTTTATATAAAAGCAATTACGAACCCTGGTCGTATTATTTAACGGGCGAAACCGGTAAAGAACCTTATCCCTATTACGATCCGTTAGAATTCTGGATTGATGAAGCACATAAACGAGGAATGGAGCTACATGTATGGTTAAATCCTTATCGGGCACATCATTTAAGTGGGGGATCTGTAAGCAGTGAATCAATGGTCCGGAAATCGCCCAGTAATATCGTAAAACTTAAAAACGGTATGTATTGGTTTGATCCGGCAAGTATCAAAACCCAGGATCACGTTTCAAATGTGGTGAAAGACATTGTATCGCGTTATGACATTGATGCCGTTCATTTCGACGATTATTTTTATCCGTATGCTTCTTATAACGGAGGAGCCGATTTTCCTGACAACGCTTCGTGGAACACTTATAAAAACAATGGCGGAAATCTTTCAAAAGCCGATTGGCGCAGAGAGCAGGTAAATAAATTCATTGAGCGTATCAACAAAGAAATCAAACAAGAAAAACCGTATGTAAAATTTGGCATCAGTCCGTTCGGCATCTGGAAATCGGGCTATCCTTCGGGCGTTGTGGGCTCTTCACAATACGACGAATTGTTTGCCGATGCTAAATTATGGCTGAACAAAGGCTGGGTTGATTATTTCTCGCCTCAATTGTATTGGCCGATTAATTCGCAGCGTCAGAATTTTCAGGATTTGTTAGAATGGTGGCAAGATGAGAATACCATGAATCGTCATCTTTGGCCGGGATTGAACACTGTAGAAGTAAAAGCTCCCAATCGTGCAACCGAAATCGTCAACCAAATTAAAGTTACCGAGAAAGTTTTAGACAAAAACAGCATTGGTGCCGTTCATTACAGCATAGCAGGTTTAACGAATAATTACGAAATGGTGCAGGCATTAAAAAACGGCCCGTATAAAGAAAAAGCATTAATTCCCCGTAGTCCCTGGATTACTGCCAGCAAACTAAACAAACCTGATTTACAGATTACAGATGAGCATTCGCAACTTTCTATAAAATGGAACAATGGTTCTGAAAAAGATGTTTTTCAATGGATTTTATATACAAAATATGAAAATGAATGGCACATTGAAATTTTACCTAAAAACGAACGCGGTAAACGGTTAAATCGTACACAAAACGGCAAAAAATGCAACACTATTGCCTTAAAAGCTGTTGACCGCTTGGGTAATGAAAGTGATTACGTGGTTAAAAAAATATAATTCAATGAAAACATATATTGTTCTTTTAAGAGGCGTGAACGTTTCGGGCAAAAACCTTATAAAAATGTCTGAATTGAAAGAAACTTTGTCAAATGCAGGTTTTTCAAATGTAAGTACCTATATCCAAAGCGGAAACATCATTTTAAAAAGTGCATTAGAAAAAACAGCTATCGAAGAAACGGTACATAAACTGATTTTAGAACATTTTAATTGCAGCGTTACCGTTTTTTGTTTGACTGTTTCAGATATAGAACAAGCATTAGCAAACAATCCGTTCCCCATTGATTCCGAGCCAAACAAGGTATTTGTAACATTTCTAAACCAGACGCCCCAGCCTGATTTAACCGAGAAATTAAATTTGATAGCTTTTGGCAATGAGCAATTTAAAATAACCGGTAAACTGCTCTATTTTTATGTTCCTGATGGCATGGGAAAATCTAAAATGAACAACAATTTCTTTGAAAACAAATTGAAAGTAACTGCCACCGGACGCAACCTAAATACCATTTACAAACTGATTGAGCTATCAAAAAAATAAGTTGCATACACAGAAGACAGCTTTCTATTGATTAACTTATTTTATTAAAAATGAATAATTTGGCATTTTTATTGTACGATTAAACAAAATATTAAATTAAAAAATATGAAAAAGATCATTTTTACATCTTTTGTTTTAGGAATGGTACTGATTTCCTGCAAAAAAGAGGCACAAACAACTACAGATACCCTTATTAACGATACCATTGAACAAAGCGTTTCAACAGAAGAGACAGATACTCTAAATGAAATGACCGATGAGCACAATGCTCAAAATTCGTTAGATTGGGCAGGAACATACGAAGCCGTGTTGCCTTGTGCCGATTGTCCCGGAATTAAAACAACCATTGTTTTAAATAACGACGGTACCTATCAGTACACCGCCGAATATAAGGAAAGAAATTTAACTATTAACAGCACCGGAGAAATCATGTGGCATGACAACGGTTCTGTGGTGCATTTAAAAGACAAAGATACCGACGTTAAACTTAAAGTTGTAGAAAACGGTTTGGTGGGATTAGACACCAGCGGAAATGAAATAGAAGGTCCGTTAAAAGAACATTACAATTACAAGAAAGTAATGTAATAAAAAAACCAGAAGCTTTTAGGAGGGCACTGAAAAAGTCTTTTGATGAAGGAAATAGGAGGATACATGAAAATAAATAGAATTATATTCTGTTGATTTTCAATATTATAACAAATTAAAAAAGAGCATTTTTACTGTAAAAATGCTCTTTTTTCTGATATGAGTATAGTTTTTCAGTGGCCTTGCTTTTAGTTTCTGTTTTTTTTTAATCTATTCTTCTTCTAAAATTTCAAAATTAGATATTTTTAAATCATACCACATACCGCCATCTATGCTTTCTACGTACGAAGTAGAAAAGTTTATTTCTTCTGGGAAATGGTACTCTTGATTGTATTTTACATCAACCGTTATGCCGTAAATTTCATAATCTTGTTGATCTTTTTCTCTGTTAAAATCGTTTAAAACACGAGTGTAAATATCCGAAATTGTTCCAATTAATACAGATTGATGATCTTCATTAGATGAATAAGCGACCCCATTTTGTACCGTAATTGTTTCCTCAACCGGACCGGTTGCTGAAGACATATAGTGTTGATCAAATTTATAACTTTTAAGGTTTTGTTCGTTCCATTGCTTTTGCTGTGCGGTAAAGGTTGGCTCGTCAAAATGGTAAAAAACATCAGGTTTTTCCCCATCACATGAAACCATTATATTTGCCATAAAAAGAATTGATAATAGTAGTCTTGTTTTCATAATTAAACATCTTTTATTTATCAAATATAGAAAAAATTAATCATCATTTTCCAATTCAAAAAGGGCGTCTAACGTCATATTAAAGACCTTTGCGATTTTCAATGCCAAAACGGTAGAGGGAATGTATTTTTTTGTTTCTATGGAATTGATTGTTTGCCGCGACACCCCTACTTTCTCCGCTAAATCGCCTTGAGTAAGATTATGCCGTGCACGTTCTATTTTAATGTAATTCTTCATTTAATTCTTTTTTCAATTGGTATCTTTTCATTTGAAACATTAATATTTGATAAATCATTAAGACCATAATTATTTGTCCTGCTTTAATTTCCTGAATTTCACCATCAAAAACAAAAAATTCCAAAATAGGAGAAATAATTAAATATAAAGTTCCAGATAATAATGCATTCATTACCAATCTTAAACGAATTTCTAACATCATTTCATCGTCGTCTTTATACTTTGAAAATTGAATAAAGAACAGAAACAAACATATTAAAGACATTAAAATACTTTTAACCAGTAGTTTTATTTGGGGTTCATTAGCTAATAGGTTTAGTTGCCCTGCTATAATAATAAAAACAAATATAAGTACTAAGATAGCATAAGCAAGTTTTCTAAATTTTGAAGGAAATAAAAAATTTGTTTTCATTTTTAGTTAAGTTTATTTGCGACAAATATAAACAAACTTTTCAAATAGTAAAGTTTTCTTTACAAGAAAACAATAAAAAAGCAGCATGCTAAAAAACATACTGCTTTTACAAATATATAGTTGGTTAATTAATTTAGACTGTTGTTACCGGTAAATCTCTTGTTAACCACCCTCTGCGGCTTGCTGTTGCAATGGCATACGGCGTGATCCAAAATAAAGTAAACAAATAAAATACACTGTAAGTATAAGCTAAAAAGGCTTCTGCCAGATTATATTTTTTTGCGTAAAAAAACATTTGAATACTCGAAAAAACAAAGATCCCTGCCAAACTGCTACACACAAACAATATAGGATGCGTTACCACCACAAATACCAGCAATAACAATAACGGATAAGCCATTATTACCTTAAGCCACTGCATACTTAACAATATACGGGGTCCTGTGGTAGATCCTTTACGGAATTTTTTAAAAGCAAACTTGCTCATCATAATATTTTCACGCACGTTACTTCGTTCCCAGCGTATAAACATTTTGTACAAACTCTTATATTTTTCGGGAATGTTGGTATATACATAGGCGTTTTTCTGAAAAAGCACATGCAATCCCTGTTTTAAAATCATATTAGTCATTGCACGGTCTTCGCCAATATCACTCGGTTGCCCGTTAAATGTCTGATTAATCCAATCTTCTATACAATTCATTACCGCATCTCTTCTGTAAGCCGCCAATGCTCCGGGTGTACATAAAACAGACCCTATGGCACTTTGTGCCGAACGAACAAACTCAAAACTGAACACAAAACTTACATTAAGCATTTTAGGAATCAATCCTTTTTCTTTGTTTAAAACACGTACATTTCCTGCTACTGCACCACATTGTTTATTTACAACAAACGGACTTACCAGGTTGCGCAATGTATCTTCTTTTACAATAGAATCACTGTCAACGGTTACAAAAACATCACCTGTTCCTTGTTTAAAGCCACGGTACAAAGCGTGGCGTTTCCCCCTATTTTTCGGTTGTTGATAAATGGTCAAACGGTCACCTAATTTATCTTTTGCTTTTAACATCCACTGCCAGGTGTCGTCTTTACTGCCATCGTCAATAGACAAAATCTGTAATTTATTTTGAGGATAATCGCTTTCTGACAAACTTAAAAGGGTTTCGTAAACCAATTTTCCTTCGTTATACGCCGGTACGATAACGGTACAAGTTGGTAAAAAATCATCTAAAACCGATTTCACTACTTTATATCTGGTATATAAAACGATAAGATATGTTAGAAAAAACAATTGTATTGCCAGTAATCCAACAGCGATATAATTGATTGATGCACCCCACCAGGTACTCATTCGTTCAAAATGCAATTTTTCTAATTCGGGCTGAAATTTGATAAAAAACCCAATGGATAACAACATTAACAGAAAAGTAGCTGCAATAACCAAATAATCCTTTTTTTGTAAAGAATTTAATGAGAGTGCATTTAAGTAGAGTGATCGCTCTGCTTTTTGCGTTTCTAAATCGTTCCGAACTACTTTGAGTGTTGGAATGCTGTTTTTTTGTTCCGAAAATTTTTCTTTTTTCAGAGGTGTTATTGAGGTTGTGGACATATAATTGAATATTATTAATCGGGTTTATTTTTACTTTTAATTAACATTTAAAAGTTTATGTATCTAATTAAAGTCAATATTTATACCACCTGTTATTTTAACAAAAAAGGACCTTTATTTAAGAAAACAAAAATGCAATACGTGGAACGCACTCACATTATGTGGTATCTATCCCGTGCCATAAAAACCTTGAATTAAAATATTTAACAAAATTTTAATTATCCTTATTTCTCTGAATATCAATTTGTATTAGGGATTGCCACGGTATCCTTTTGTTTTTCAAACAAAATATTTAGGGAAAAGACTGGTTCTTGCGCAACACCCAAACACAAAAAAATCCGTTACCAAACGATAACGGATTTTTGAATAATAATCAAAAAAAAAAAATCACTTTTTATAATTCACAAAGAATTCATGTAAGGTACGAATTCCGGTGCCGGTTCCACCATGACCTTTGTAATTTTCAGGTGCTTCGGTAAATGCCGGTCCGGCAATATCAATGTGTACAAACGGAGCTTTCGCAAAATGTTCTAAAAACTTCCCTGCTGTGATGGTTCCTGCCATGCGTCCGCCAATGTTTTTTAAATCGGCACAACTCGATTTCAACTGTTCTTTATAATCGTCCCACAAAGGCAAATGTACCATGCGCTCATATACTTTTGTTCCTGCGTTTAACAACGACTGATTCACTTCTTCAGAAGCGTTACTCATCATACAAGCGGCACGCGAACCTGCAACAATTAAAGCTGCACCAGTTAGTGTAGCTGCATCAATAATTAATTCTGGATTGTATTTGGTTGCGTAACTAATAGCATCTGCCAAAATCATTCGTCCCTCTGCATCGGTATTTAAAACTTCAACCGTAGTTCCGTCCATCATGGTAACAATATCACCTGGCGCATACGCATCGCCCCCCGGACGGTTGTCTGTTGCCGGAATTAATCCAATAATGTGAAGATTTAATTTGTTTAACGCGGCTGCATAAATCGTTCCTGCCATCATGGCGGCACCACCCATATCCGATTTCATTAAATCCATAGAGTTTGGTGTGGGCTTTAACGACAATCCTCCCGTATCATAAACCACTCCTTTACCTACTAAAACAATTGGTTTTTCGTTGATAGGATTTGTTGGTTTATATTCTATTACGGTAAATGTTGGCGGTTGAACAGATCCTTTGTTTACAGCTAACAAGCCGCCCATTTTTAAGGCTTCGATTTCTGCTTTGCGGAATACTTCTACATGAAACTGAGCTTCGTCGGCAATTTCCTGAATTTCTTTTGACAGTTGGGTAGCTGTTAAAAACGAATTGGGTTCGTTGACCATATCGCGTGCCCAGAAAACCGCTTTGATCACATTATTCATACGCTGAATTTCTTCTGCAGAAAGATCTCCCAGCAAAAAAATGTTTTCTAACGTATATTCGCGATCGTCGGCATCTTTAAAATATTTTAAAAACTGATAGTTTGACAATGCCAAACCTTCTGCCAATGCCAATGTTATTTCACCGTTACCAACAATGGTAATATCGGTTGCTTTTTTATCTAATTTCTGCCGGATGTGGAAACCCGCCACACGCATTTTTTCCAAATCGCTAGTTTCTTTTACAAAAAAGTAAAACTGCTTGCCTGTTTTTATAAAATCTTCGGTTGCTTCGGTTGTTTTAAACGTTTCAAAAGCCTCGCGAACGTAGTCCGGGGCTTCGTTATTAATTTGGGTTTGCCCGTTTACAACATAAACAAAAGCGTTTCCTTTAAATTGTTTGGTTAATTGTAACATTGTTTTTTATTTTGATTTTCAAAAGTACGAAAAAGGAATGTTTATTGACAATTTTCAAAATCACTTATTACTTTCTTTTTATCTATCAGCAACAAGAACAATTGTCTGCTATTATAAAAAATCAGCTTATTAAATAATTCACTATCAATAAAAACCGGTAGATTTATCGGTTCAGCATTCTCTATAAACAAATTTTGATAATAACCCATATGGTAAAATTGCGTGTTGTTTAAAAAAATCAATCCGCTTGAGCCTTTTGAAGTGAAATAGTAGTAATTTGGAATTAGCAATGTTTTATTATCTATTTCTCCCTTTCTATAATTACGTCCAAAAATAAAATTATTATTCTGCCAATAAATACCTAAACCCGACTCATCTTCAACTGATAAAGGAATTTTCTCATTTATGATTTTTGTAATCAAATCTGATTGATTATTCCATATCTTAGCAAGTTCTTCTTTTGGAATGTATTTATATTTTCCTAAAAATGTATTATCAAAATAATCATATATTTTTTCAGTCAATTGCATTTTATCTAATTTCTTCTTATTTAAGATAGCATATTCTACTAATTTTAAAACATCAGTTATATTTATATCTTTTGCCTGAATTCTAATTGCCATTCCATCAGCTTTATATAAACTTTCGTAATATGACTCAAAAATAAACTGATAAGCAGAATTATTTACATCAAATTGATAACTATCATTTTCAAAATTTTCAGAATGAGGTTTACGAACTTCTATAAGCAAGGTGTCTTTGAAATTTAATTCTTTGGCTAATTTTTCAGACAATATACCAATAGCAATAACTTTTTCAAATACTGAATAATGGAAAGTAGCTTTACAAGCCGTTTTAATATTTCCGTGTGTTTCAAGCCTTTGTTTATCTTTATGTGCATAAGAATTAAAACAGAAACACAATGCCATTATAATAAAAAAATACTTTCTCATAAATTATTTCTTTGAGTAAATATAACTTTTATCTTTGAATTTATCTAAATCTCTATCATGCAAAAGACTTTCTTTATAAAACTGCTTCTATTGTTTACTACCGTGAACATCGGTTGTTTTTCAATAGCAATGTATGCACAGCAAAAAAAAACGGCGATTTCAGCCAAAAACCAAATTACCGAAAGAGTTTTACAGGAAATTTTACAGCAAAACAAGCAATACGCTTCACAGGGAAAAGTTGCTGATTACATTCCCGAATTAGGAAAAATGGAACCGGATGCCGTAGCACTGTCGGTAGTTGATACAAACGGAAAGGTCATCAATGTGGGCGATGTTTCTAAAAAATTTACCATACAAAGTATTTCAAAAATCGTGGCTTTAATGGTGGCTGTTCGGGAAAAAGGCGAAGCAGCTGTTTTTGAAAATATGGGCTATTATGGATCTGACAAACCTTTTAATCATTTTGGAAATCTGGAAATTACAGGTAAACCATTGAACCCCATGATGAATGCAGGTGCCATTTTAACGACATCAATGATTGAGGGCGATGGGGAAATTCCGTTTCAAAAAATCCTTAAAATGATTCGGTACATCACCAACAACAACACAATTGATTACAGCAAAACGGTTTATCTTTCAGAAAAAGAAACGGGACACCGCAACCGTGGAATGTTTTACCTGATGAAAAACAACGGATTGATTAACGGAACCGAAGACCAATTAGACAACTATTTTAAACAATGCTCTATAGAAGTTACCGCTGAGGATCTGGCAAAAATAGGCTACTTTTTCGCAAACGAATGCGTGCGGTTTGATGGCGATGCTACATACAAAAGTACTGATTTATCAAAATTAATACAGTCGCAAATGCTGATTGCCGGTATGTACGAATTCAGCGGCGAATATGCACGAAGAATTGGGCTACCAAGTAAATCAGGCGTTGGCGGCGGAATTGCCGTTTGTGTTCCCGGTAAAATGGGCATTGGCGTTTTTAGTGCACCTTTAGATACTCACGGAAATTCGGTAGCTGGCTATCAAATGATTCTTGATCTGGCAACACAGTTTGGATTGAATGTTTTTTTACCTTAAAATAGATTTGCCACAGATGCACAGATAATTTTTTACAAACCACATAGAAACATAGTTTTAATTTATGGTCATTTTTTTAAGCTTATTAAATAGTAGTCTTCCGTTTGAAAACAATGAAATTACTAAAGAAAAAATCATGGCAGGCTTTGTACTAATTTTTATATATTTTATTCCAAGCATATTAGCACGTGATAAATTTCAGTTTAAACTTATTATTCTTCTCAATTTATTAACAGGCTGGATGGGACTTGGATGGTTGATATCTTTAGTTTGACCAATAAAAGCAAAAAGTAAAACAATTGAAACAATAGATTTAGACGAAGATATAGAAGATTAAAGTTATCTAATAAACACATGACTTATTTTTTAATTTTATTTAAGAAAGCGTAATTCGTCGGTTCGAGTCTGTCGAGAACTTATAATTAACAACTTCTCGATACGTTTCACTACTCAAAGTAACTGAAATTCTATCACTTAAACACCAAACACCCTTCACCCAGCATAAATCATTTCATCTGTCTGAAAGTCAAACTGATTCTTGGGGCGGTTACTTTTTTGGTTGGAGCGATTCTGTGCAACCAATGCTTTTGAGTTTCGCCTTTCATTTCTATTAACGAGCCATTTGCTAGTTCAAAACCTTTTTTATCGCCCGATTGTTTGTGTTTAAAGTCGAATCTGCGTTGAGCTCCCAAACTTAAACAAGCTATGGATCCGTTATCAACCAAATCTTTTTCGCCATCACTGTGCCACGCCATACCTTCTTCTCCACTATGATATAGGTTTAATAGACATGAATTATACATACTGTCAGTGTACAATTCTACCAATTGTTTTAATGCCAGCAATTCTTCAATCCACGGAGTTGCAACGCGGGTAAATCCGGAATAAGTGTACGAAAAATCTTTAGATCCGTACCATGCAACTTTGCGTTTGGTAATGATTTCTTTTCCGTAAATAACCGATCTGTCATTATACCAATCAATCTTTTCCATTAAAACATTAAAGAAACGTTCAGATTCATTGGCATCTAACAAAATTCCATGATAGATCACTTCGCCGTCAAAAGGTAAAAGATTTTGGTCTGATTGCGGGCATGAGAATAAATCCATAGTACAGTCTTATTTCACAAATATAGGTATTTCTATCTGCACAAAGAAAAACAATAAGTTCTCCGCTTTTTTTAAAATCTAAAAGACATTATAAGCAACAACCAAAAAATGGGTACACTTTCAACCCAGAACAATGTGTAATATTTTGATCGTTTTGAAGAAGCAAAATAAGTAAAGAAAGTAATTGTTATAACCAATATTAAATTGATAATCCATTGATTGGGGTAATAATTCACTTTTAAAAATTCAAGAAAAAAGAACGGAATAAGCAGGCAGTAAATAAAGAGCTTGGTTTTTGTTACCCCAATGGTTTGCGGAACGGTTCTTAAACGGGCATCATCATACTTTAAATCGTTAATTTCAAAAATAAGAATAAGAATCAATGTTAGTAGAAATCGTTGTAGAAATTTATAAATGACATCTATTTCTATGGGCAAGTTGGCATTTATAATTGGAATTAACGTGGTAACACCAGCCCAGCAAAGAGATACAATATAAATTTTGATTCCGGCGAAATTGCGCAAATTGGTTTTTGATTTTGTTACGGGAATTACGTATAAAACACATAAAATACCAAATAAAATACTAACCAGCTGCGTTTTTAACTCTAAACAAAAAAAGCAATAAACGGTTATTATTAAACTTAAAATGCTTAAAACAATGATGCTTTTTAATGAGGGACTGAATGTTTTTTGCTTTGCGACAAACGAAGCATATTTTATAAAATTATAACTAAAAACAGTGCCAAAAAAAACAAATGCTGTTACTGTTGCATCAAACGGAAGCCTGCAAAAATAAAAGGTCATCTGTACTAATGCTGCTGTTGCAACCGCAACGTGGATGCTTGCATTTAAGTAAAAATCAAATATTTTTTTCAATAATAACATGTAGCTGCTTTTTTTGAAGATAAGCACTTTTAAGTTTGTGATAAAAAAACTAACCTAAAAAAGTATTACAAATTTAACAGAATATCTTTAATCAGTTAAAATAGTGCTTTAAATAAAGAGGCTGTCCCAAAAGGGCAGCTTCTTT
>NZ_FNXE01000059.1 GCF_900108395.1 Paenimyroides marinum
ATGAATTTATGAAATATTAACTATATTTGAAAGGAGTTTGTGTACTTTTTTCACAGACTGACGTTAGCGGAAAGTGTAAACAATACAAATCAAAAAAAAGAAGATATAGAACTTTCTCCTCCCCATGTACACTGCCAGTCAAACCGGTGGCTTTAAAAGTTTGCTTTTTTTTCGTTCCTTTGCAGGATACTAAATGGTATGTTTGCGAAATCAAAATGATTCCGTCTGACCCCATAAAAGAGACGATAACAGATGAAAAAAGCAGAAGCAACACGGTCGATGATTTTACATAAAGCGTTTGAACTGATTTATGTTAAGGGCTACCAGACGACGAGCATTGACGACATCATCGCTACCACACAAGTAACGAAAGGGGCTTTTTATTATCATTTCAAAACCAAAGACGAAATGGGACTTGCCATCATCAACGAAGTCCTCAAACCCACACTTGCAAGCAGTTTCATCGAGCCACTTCAAGGCGAACAAGATCCGTTGGATGCCATTTACAACCTCATGGATAGTCTATTAATGAAAAATGAATTTTTGAAGGTGGAATATGGTTGTCCGGCCTCAAACTTCACTCAGGAAATGACCCCGTGGAATTCAGAATTTAATAAGGCTTTAAATGAATTAACCCGGGAATGGACAGAAGCAATAACCGCTACCATTGAAAGAGGAAAGAAAAGTGGCGTCATCCGCAAGGACGTAAATGCAAAGCAGGTAACCACCTTCGTATTGTCGGGTTATTGGGGTATTCGGAATTTAGGAAAATTAGAAAACAGCAAAAAGGTCTATATTTCTTATTTAAAGCAACTTAAAATTTATCTAAACAGTCTTAAATAATTTTTTTGCACAAAATAACATACTAGCCGGTATGTTTTTATTATTTTTGTCCCGAAAACAAAAAAGTAAAGAAATATGCATACACACGGCACCCAAGAATTTGCAATCATCAATTCCATTTATTGTAGGCGGTTTAGGTGAATATTTAGGTAAAGTAGCATTCGGAGCCGGGTGCGCAGAACATCAGCTAGTGGATAAAGAACTTCAAAAATATGCCCAAGAGCAAGAAAATTGTTATTATGTTACGGCAAAGGGCCTTTTTATAATTTTGAAGGAAATTGGTTTAATAGTATTATTCAAAATGGTAACAACGTGCAAATGACATTACAGACTAAATAATAGCTTCATAATCATTGCACTTGATATTAATCATAAAACAAAGAAATGGGAAGAGATAAAGTCATAAAGCCGGATAATACCGCAGTAAGAACCGCATTATGGAGAGCGTTACACGTTCAGACAGATACAAAACCTCATATACTTGAAGATGAAATAGGATTCAAGTTAATTGCACCTGATGATGATTGGCAGGAACGTCCTGACATGAAATATACCAAACGGCTGCGGGCTTCTATCGTAGCCCGTTCACGTTTTATTGAAGATATAGCTAAAGAGCAAATTGAAAAAGGAGTAAAACAATACGTTTTGCTTGGTGCAGGATTGGATAGTTTTGCCCAACGGAACACGGCCATAAGTTCCTATGTTGATATTTATGAAATTGACCAGCACGATACTTTGACTTGGAAAGAAGAAAAGCTGATTGAAAACGGCTATAAAATCCTCGGCAATCTTCACTTTGTACCTGTCGATTTTGAAATCTCATCTTGGTGGGACGAGCTATTAAATAAAGGTTTTAATGTTGAACAAGGGGCTTTTGTATCTTGTATCGGTGTTACGCTTTATCTTACCAAAGAAGCGATTACCGACACACTGAAAAAAATGACTTTGCTTGCACCTGGTTCTACTATTGCAATGGCCTTTTATCTGCCATTGGAATTACTTGATGAAGAAGACAAGCCATTAATGGAAATGTCGATAAAAGGAGCGGCAGCTTCAGGTACTCCTTTTGTAAGTTTTTTTTCGGTTGAAGAAATTATAAAACTCGCTGAAAAAGTAGGTTTAAAAGAAATACAGACAATCTCCACAAAAGATATGACGGAAAAATACTTTAAGAACAGAACCGACAACCTTCTACCAGCAAGCGGAGAATTTTTCTTAGTGGCAAAGTCCTTATAAAACATGAAAAAGAATAGTTCCTTGCAACCAATATGTAGTGATATAAAATGGCTGAAAGTAATGTTTTTGCTGGTGTTTTACCGTAGGTTAACATAGTTATGAGATATCCGCACAAAAACCGGTTTATTATAAAAATGCTAAATTTGTATCTCCTTTCTTTAAAGACAGACTAAAAAGAGAATATTTTTATGGGGCACATCAGAGAATACTACGAGCGGATACTAAAATTACAGGAAACAGAATGGGAATTTATAGCTTCCCACTTTGACAGGAGAGTTTTTGCCAAAAACGAAACCATCACACGACAGGGCGAAACAGAAAAATACCTTTCCTTTGTAGAAACAGGCATCGTTCGATTTTATATTCCAAATGATGAAAACGAACTGACTTTTAATTTCTGTTTTGATAAAGAATTTACCTGTGCTTACAATTCATTCCTGACCCAGACACCATCTGAATACGAATTGCAGGCATTGACGGAAACCGTGGTTTGGCAAATATCTTATGATGATTTGCAAAAAGTATATGCAGAGACCAAAGCAGGAAACTATTTAGGGCGTTTTGTGTCGGAGAAACTGTTTTTGCAAAAAAGCAAAAGAGAATTGTCGCTTTTAAAACATACAGCCAAAGAACGGTATCTAAACCTGTTCAATGAGCAACCTGATATTTTAAAATTCATTCCGTTAAAATACGTTGCTTCCTATATCGGGATAACACCACAGGCTTTGAGCCGGATACGCAGGCAAATTGCATAGCAATCACGAATATCGTTGAAAATCAACGGAATCCTTGCTCAAATACTTAACATAGGTTCATTGCCTACCATGTTTATTCTTTGGAAATTTGTTGAAAAATCCAAAGAATAATGAAACGATCTATCTTAGCATACGGACACCATATCTTAAAACAGAAATGCAACGACATCGAAAAGGATTATCCTGAACTGGATAAATTAATTGCCGATATGTGGGAAACTATGGAAAATGCCAATGGTTGCGGATTGGCATCACCACAGATAGGACTTCCGGTTAGATTGTTTATCGTGGACAGTAAATCAACTTTTGATAACCTCGGAGAAGAAGAGAGAAAGTTTTATTTCCCCCAAGATGATAAAGGCATAATGGAAACTTTCATCAATGCCAAAATCATCCAACGGTCTGAAGAACTTTGGGAAGACGAAGAGGGCTGTTTAAGTATTCCAAATTTATTCTACAAAGTAAAGCGGAATTGGGCGATAACGATTGAATATTATAATCGGAATTTTGAAAAGCAAATCCGTACATTCAGCGGAACCACCGCAAGAATGATACAGCACGAATACGACCACACAGAAGGGATATTATACCTTGACTATTTGAAACCGCTGACCAAAAAACTGTTGGAAGGGAAACTCAAAAAAATAGCCCGAGGACAAATAAAAACAAGGTATCCGATGAAGTTCGTGTGATGATACTGCCGACCTCAGCCTATAAGACTCCAACATCACGAAGCTTCATCGCAACTTAGCGCAGCATACTCACTGTCCCAAAGGAAGTCACGAAAGTTTCAATCCCTGTTGACAAATACGTAGTGGTTGTTCTGCACCTACCTGTGAACTTTTTAAAAACATATACACCTCATTAAAAGCAACTTATAACTCAATCAAACAACCTAAAATATTTTTTACTCAAAAACATACCAATTAGTATGTTTTTTATTTAACTTTGCATGCAAACATAAAAACAAGAAATATGCATACACACGGCACCCAGGAATTTACAATCATCAATGCGTTGGTTGCAGCGTTGATCGGCTTAGTATTCATCATTATCATGTCCTTTGTGAAAGAACCCTCCCGACAGAAAATCAACGCCATTATCATAGCGGGCGCAGGCGGGGTTTACTGGAGCGGCGGCTTAGGCGTATGGGAATATGTCTTTGGTGCCGTTATGTTGTTTGTGGCCTTCAAAGCCCTCAAGCATTATTATTTCATCGGAATCGGTTGGCTAATGCACACAGGCTGGGACATTATGCATCATCTCTACGGTGATCCCATTATTCACTTTGCACCACTTTCGTCCGCCGGTTGTGCCGTGTGCGATGCGGTTCTGGCAATCTGGTTCTTCTTTGGTGCACCTACCATTTGGAACGTATTCAAAAAACAAAAAACAATTACGACGGCATAAAATGTATTCCACATTATTAATCTTTCACTCTTTGATTCGTTGGCTTGTACTAGTCTTTATACTGTATTCTATTTACAGGGCCTTTGTCGGCTTGGTCAACGACAGGGCTTTTTCAAAAACGGACAACGCTTTTCGACACTGGACGGCTACGGTTGCGCATATTCAACTAATGATTGGCATCATCCTATATACGAAGAGCCCGCTGGTCAAATATTTTTGGAAAGAAAAGGAAAGTAGTTTTCAAAACTTAGAACTGACTTTTTACGGTTTAATTCATATTATTTTAATGCTAACTGCTATTGTGGTGGTAACAATCGGCTCGGCAAAGGCAAAGCGACAGCAAACGAACAAGAAGAAATTCAAAACAATGTTGGTTTGGTTTTCTATTGCGCTCATTATCATTTTCATTGCCATTCCCTGGCCGTTTTTACCCTTTTCAGGCAGACCTTATTTCAGAATATTTTAATGATGAAGAAACTTTTCAACACATCTATCGGACGTTTACGAATCCTTGCCATATTAGAGGGCATATCATTACTTGTCTTGGTTTTTATTGCTGTACCCTTGAAGCACGTTTGGGATATTCCCGGCTTGTCAAAGTCACTTGGCCCCATTCACGGCGCACTTTTTCTGCTGTTTGTGTTTAATGCGTTACGTGTAGGAGTAGAACAACAGTGGAAATTTAAAGAGACTACCTGGAAGATACTTGTTGCTTGTTTTATTCCGTTTGGTACGTTTTATATTGACTATAAAATACTTCGTAAAATCGACAAGGAATGAAGCAGACAAATGTTTCAAGTTGCCTTGGCACAATCTTTACAAATTCCTGTAAGTACACAATTTATGCTTTCGACATGGTATCCTTCAGGTACGGAAAAATGAACTGCCTGTGGCAGGCATTCTATGGTATTGCATTTCTCACACCGAAAATGAAAATGATTTTGGGGAAAAGCCTTATCATCACATTTAATGCAAACTGCAAAATACTGTTTACCATCTTCCGCAACGATTTTATGCACCTGGCCGTCTTCGCAAAAGCGGTTCAGTATTCTGTAAATCGTAGCCCTGTCAATTGCTACATCAATGTTCTTTTCAATTGCATCACGGCTCATCGCCTTCCCTGTACGGGTCAATAGTTCAAGAACTGCATCTTTGGAGGGAGTATTTCTTCTTTTCATTTTAAGCATATTACACAAAGTTAATGCAAATTATTTGCATTAACTTAACGCAACTATGTCGCATTAATTATTTTATTATTACCTTTGCCCAAAAAGAATGACAAGACGAGAGCTTATAAAACAGTGTGGCTTAGCTTTAACGGCATTGGCAATGCCTTTTCCATTGATAACCTTTTCAAAAGATAATAGTATGACAGACAAAAAACAATACGATGTAATCATAATAGGCGGCAGCTATGCCGGACTTTCAGCGGCAATGGCCTTGGGGCGTTCGTTAAAAAATGTACTTATTATAGACAGCGGGAAACCCTGTAACCGTTATACCCCACACTCGCATAACTTCATCACGCAGGACGGTTCCGTCCCGGGAGAAATTGCGACAAAAGCCAAAGAACAAGTATTGAAATACGATACCGTGAAATTCCTTGAAGGCTATGCTGCTGAGGGAAAGAAAACCGAAAACGGTTTTGAAATTGCCGTGCAGTCCGGTAAAAGATTTTCGGCCAAAAAACTAATTTTTGCAACCGGTGTAAAAGATATTTTCCCCGATATAAAAGGTTTTGAAGAATGCTGGGGCAAAACCGTTATTCATTGCCCCTACTGTCACGGTTATGAATTTAAAGGAGCTAAAACAGCCGTCATTGCCAAAGGAGACCGGGCTTTTCACGTTGCTTCATTAGTCAATAATTTGACCGATAAAATCACGATTGTAACAAGAGGTAAAGCGGATTTCACGGAAGAACAATCTGTCAAACTAAAAAACCATCAAATCAATATTATCGAGAAAGAAATAGAAGAAATCAAACATCAAAACGGGAATATTACAGCGTTGATTTTTGAAGACGGAACGCAAGAAAACTTTGATGCAGCCTATGCCGCAATTCCATTTGAACAACATTGCAAAATTCCACTGGATTTAGGATGCGAAATTACAGAAACGGGATTGATAAAAGTAGATATGTTTCAACAGACAACTGTTCCCGGCGTCTATGCATGTGGTGACAATATCAATCCATTGCGTTCGGTGGCCAATGCGGTTTCAAGCGGAAATATAACCGGAGCGATGGTGAATCACCGTTTGACAGAAGAAAAATTTTAATGGATAAAATCGTCAAGGAAATGGATATTGTGAATGAAAAAGGTAGATTGGCATTGGGATAATAGTTGAAAGTGTAGCACTATTATAACTTCATTTACTTCTTTTTTTATAAATTAGCAAACAGCTTATGCTAAGGTAGTGACAAACTGAGGCTTTGTGTTTCATCTCCGCTGCTTCCCAAAGCTGCTAACTTTTAGGAACCATATTAATACAAATAAAAATGTCCATAACGAAAGAATCAGAATTAACCGGAATGCAAAAAGTGAGCGAAGCGGTTGCTTACACATTGAAGGAAATGCGCAACTATGCAAAACCGGGAATGACAACCAAAGAATTAGACGACTTCGGGGCAAAAATACTTTCAGGCTTCGGAGCAAAATCCGCACCGTATCTGACTTATGGTTTTCCAGGTTGGACTTGTATCAGTGTGGACAATGAGTTTTGCCACGGCATTCCGTCCGAGAAAAGAATACTGAAAGAGGGCGATTTGGTGAATATTGACGTTTCCGCCGAACTCGACGGCTTTTGGTCGGACAACGGAGGCTCATTCGTACTTGGAGAAGACGTCAACCAACATCAAAAATTGGTGGATGCATCCAAAGAAATCCTGCAAAAAGCCATCCGTAATATTAAGGGTGGCGTAAAAATTTCAGAAATCGGACACATCATGGAAACCGAAGCAAAAAAAAGAGGCTTCAAGGTTGTTAAAAATTTGGGTGGACACGGCATCGGAAGGAGTTTACATGAACAACCCGATGAAATAATGAACTACAAAAACCGATTTGACCAAAGACGGTTTAGAAAAAATTCTGTAGTTGCCATTGAAACGTTTATTTCTACAACTTCAACCTATGCAACAGAGTTAAATGACGGTTGGACCATGGTAGGAAACAAAGGAGGTTTTATGGCGCAACACGAACATACAATCGTTGTTACCGATGGAAACCCCATCATACTGACCGAAATGAATGGGATTTGGAATTAAAATGGAATTAAAAACACCTTCCGCTAATAAGGTATTCCCAAAAGCGGGGTTAATGTGCTAAATTCAAAGTTTGTGCTTCTACCAAAGTTTCTGCTTGGTTGACAGTGAATCGCTTCGATTTCCCCGCCTTCGGCAATACCCAAAACGTTGGCAACAAGCTAAAAAAGCTCAACTAAATGAATCCTAATGAAAAAAATAAAATCCATTATATAGAACGGCTCAATAAAGTTTTTGATTATATAGACGAAAACATTGATGCTCAATTAAACCTTGACGACTTGGCTAAGGTATCCCATTTCTCAAAATTTCATTTTTCAAGAATATTTATTGCCTTGGTGGGCGAAACACCTTTTAAATTTATTCAAAGAATCAGATTAGAGCGCGCAAATTATCTATTGCGATTAAAGCCAAAAGCTAAGATTACTGAAATTGCATTCGAATGCGGTTTTAACGATTTAGCTGTTTTTTCACGCCAATTTACTTTGCACTTCAACATCTCACCCACCGCATTTAAAAAGCAAAACATACAACAGAGCAATATTCATCAAACTTCTTCTTTCAAAGCCAAATACTTTTGTTCCGAACTTAAAATTTATAGAGATATGGAACAGTTAGTTGAAGCAAACATTCGATCATTACCTGAAAAAACTATCGCTTATATCAAGCATATCGGTTCATATAGGCAAAATGCGGATATTTACGAAAAGCTGTTTAACCAACTCTATGATTGGGCAGGAAAGAACAGCTTACTTAAACACCATCCTGAATCCATTGTCATCCATTACGATGACCCCGAGATAACACCGGAGGACAAGCAGCGAATGAATGTATGCATTACCGTTCCTGAAGATACCGAAGTAAACGGTAGCATAGGGAAAACCACGATACCTTCCGGCAAATATTATGTGGCCAAATTTAAGCTGAAACCTCAAGAGATTCCAATGGCCTGGAATTGGATTTACGGGGAGGGAGTTCCTTCAATTGGGTATCATCCAATTGATAAAATTCCTTATCAAGTTTATCCCGAACCACCTAAAGAAGGGATACTCACCATAGTTTTCTGTATACCTGTGAAAAAGAATTAAAACAAAATAGATTATGGTAAAAGTCATAGTAGAAGCAGATTGCGGTAATGCCCCAAGGAAGGAATTTCTAAAACAGTTTCACATTGCTTTAGCTAATAGCGATAGCAACTTTGTAATAGAAAACATCACAGACAATATCCATTGGGAAATTGTTGGGAACCATACGATTACCAATAAGGAGGAATTTGAAAAAAGAATATTGGATAGCCCGTTGTGGAATGTGAAAGAACTTATCATAGATGCCATTATAACCCATGGAAACGAAGCTTCTGCAAATGGAACTGTGGTTACATCAGATGATTTAAAATTTGCGTTTTGTAATGTGTATAAGTTTAAAGGCTTTAAGGGGACACTCCTAAAATCTATACAGACATATCTTATTGAATTTTGAAAAAAGCCAGTTGCCAACATTGAATAAGCGTAATGCGGACTATATGGCTAAAACTGAGTATTTTTGCGCCTAAGAAACTTTACGGTGCGCGGACAGTAAATCGCTCCGAAATCCCGCACTACGCTTATACTTGTCCGTTATGTGCAATGCTACCAAACCACTGCAGAAAGATAACCATAAGCCAGTTTGACAATTATTTAATCCCTTGAACAATTTTTTTCCTGTGCAGATAACCCCATTTTTCCATTGCCAATAAAACCTCGTTCAGCGTTTGGCTGTAATCAGTTAATTCATACTGAACCGTAATCGGTTTGGTATCGCAGACTGTTCTACTCACTAATCCATTCATTTCCAATTCCTGTAATTCTTTCGATAAAATGCGTGGAGAAATTCCTGCTTCTCTTGACAACTCATTAAAACCCTTTTTCCCGCTTCGCAAAACCGAAATCAATACCAACTTCCACTTACCGCCTACTATATCAAGTGTGTCACGTATCGCCATTTTCGCTTTTGCACAACTTTCAACCGTGTGTTTTTTCATATACTATCCTTTTTGTAAGTACTATCCTTTTTGTAACAGATAACAAAGGTATAGTATTTATTTGGAACTTTGCATCATAATTCAAAAACAAAAAATAAATGAAAATTTTAAGATTAGTTACCAGTTTTAGAGGGAATGATTCTCAAAGTTTCCAATTGGGCAATACGGTGGTAGAAATGATAAAGGCTCAATACAAAAATGCAGATATCATTACCCGGAATCTTGCAAAAAATGAAATGCCACATTTCAACGATGTGCATTTTACCTCATTCATTACACCTGTTGAAAATCTTTCTGATGAATTAAAGAATGCGGTTTCTCATTCAGACAAAGCCGTTAAAGAATTAATTGACTCGGATATAATTGTCATAGACGTACCCATGTACAACTTTTCTATTCCGTCTTCGCTCAAAGCGTGGATAGACCATATAGTGCGTGCCGGTGTTACATTTAGATATACAGAAAATGGCGTGGAAGGTTTAGTGCAAAATAAAAAGGTATATCTGGCAATTGCTTCGGGAGGCATCTACTCAGAAGGTCCAATGAAAGAATATGACCTTACTGAAAAATACATTAAGAATATTCTTGGTTTTATTGGCATTACCGACGTAACTGCATTTAGGGTGGAAGGAGTTGCGATTCCTGGCATTAAAGAGTCTGCAATGTCTAAAGCCGTTCAGATAGTAGAAAATACATTTTCATTATAACATTAAAAAAATAAAAATTATGTCACAAAAAGCAATCAAAATTACAGGATGGACATTGACCATCGTTTTAGCACTTGTGTTTACAATGAGTGCTTTTATGAAACTCACACAAAACGAAACGGCCTTGGAACAAGCTTCTTCTATTGGCCTTGATGCCTCCACGTATCAGTTTATTGGGATTATTGAAATAATATCACTGATACTATTCATTATTCCAAGAACAGGAGTTTTGGGTGCAATGCTGTTAGTAGCTTATTTGGGCGGTGCAATCGCCACACATTTACAACATCAACAACCGATAGCAATGGCGGTTATTTTTCAGACACTGCTTTGGATTACGGCGTTTATTCGTTTCCCCGAACTGAAGCAAAGGATTTTTTTAACTAAAAAAGTACAACAATGATGATACGCAGAAACATTTCAAAAATAACCCAAAATCATTGGCATAATGGTTTTTTGGGAACAGGACATCGTGCAATGGCGGTATTGGACGGTGTATCTTACAAAGACAGTGACCCTTTTATTTTGTTTATGGACGACAGCCTGAACCTTCCTGGTGGAGAACCCGTAGGAGGAGCACATCCACACGCTGGGTTTGAAACCTTGAGCTTGGTTTTGGAAGGCAATGAAAAAGATTGGAAAACGGGAAGTTTTGAACTAATGACCGCCGGAAAAGGCATTATCCACACCGAAGAAATCACTTCCAAACAAAAACTTCGTATGCTGCAAGTGTGGTTGGTACTACCGCCCGAAAAGCGATACGCTCAACCTTTCTTACAAAGAATGCTATTGGAAGACGTACCCAAAATTAAAACCGATACATACGAAATTCGTGTTTATAGCGGAAGCAGTAACGGATTGATTTCGCCATTAAAAAACCATACGCCATTTACTTTGGTGGACTTCAGGTTAGACAACCGAGCTGTGGTATCACAGGAAATTCCATCGCACTATAATGGTTTGGTATATGTATTAAAAGGCAGTGTGAAAGCAGGCGACAAAATCATCAATGCCGAACAAGCGGGTTGGCTTGATAAAGCGACTGCAGACGGCGAGACCGAAATACAATTTGAAGCATTGGAAAACGATACGCATTTTGTATTGTATGCCGGACAGCCTCATAATGTTCCTGTGGTTCATCACGGACCTTTTGTAGCAGATACCATGGAAGACATCGCACAGATGTATCGAGATTTTCGTCAGGGAAAATTTCCACATTTGAACGATTTGCCAAGTGAACAAAAAATCACTTCCTTTTCAGAATCGAGGAAATCTATTATCAATTAAAAACAAAAATAAAATGAATTTCAAACAATATGACGATGCCAAAGAAGGGAGATTCTTCGTTATCTTAGACAACGAAATGGAAGCAGGGTGGATTCAATACAAATGGTTGGGCAACGGCAACCTGCTTGCCAATGGTACACGGGTTTACGAAGAATTTAAAGACCAAAAATTGGGTATTCCGCTTTTCAACAGATTGGTGGAGTTTGCGGAAGAAAGGAAAACAAAAATTTATCCACTATGTCCGTTTGTGGTCAAAACCTTTGCCCGGCATCCCGAACTAAAACATCTTTTAGCTGACGATTATTTGCAAGAGCAAGTAAGAGTAACAGAATCAACGGTTTTACTGGACTAAAGCACTTGCCCATAACAAGGGGTCGAGTAAGCAAGGGCATTTCAGCCCAAGCTTCTCACAGAACCGTACGTGAAAGTCTCCCCTCATACGGCTCTTGATACATCCATCTTACTGATATACATAAATATACATTATCATATACCCACAGCTATCCTAAGCCTATTATACTCCAATGGTAGAATAAGTTTGGATAGCTGTTTTGTATCTTACGCAAGTACTTATAA
>NZ_FNXE01000058.1 GCF_900108395.1 Paenimyroides marinum
AGAACTGAAACTTTCCGAAAACCAAATTCATAGTCGTATAAATGCCGTTAAATTCTATTATGAAAAAGTTTTGCATCAGCCCGAAATGTTTTTTGACATTCCACGTCCCAAAAAGCCTTTGCTTTTGCCCAAATCATTGAGTGCAGAAGATGTAAAGAAGCTGTTTTCAGTAACCGGAAACATCAAGCACCGGCTTATCTTGCAGCTTTGTTACGGAATGGGCTTGCGTGTAAGCGAAATTGTGAACATTAAAATTTCGGACATTGACAGCAACACCATGAAAGTCCGCATACACAGAGGCAAAGGAAAAAAAGACAGGTATGTAAACCTACCCGGTTCGGCTTTGGAAGAATTACGGATTTATTACAAAGAATATCGTCCCAAAGATTTTCTTTTTGAAGGGCAATATGGCGGACAATATACCGTGCGAAGTGCACAGCTTGTTTTCAAAAATGCGATGAAGAAAGCAGGTATCCGCAAAAACATCGGTATTCACGGATTGCGGCACAGTTATGCTACACATCTCCTGGAATTTGGTACAGACATCAGCTTTATCCAAAAACTTTTGGGACATAACGACATCCGTACCACACAGATTTATACCAAAGTTTCGGACACATCGCTGGCAAAAGTCGTTTCGCCATTGGACAGAATGTGAAAATCGGTGTAAAAAGTTTCGATTTGGACGGAACGTAACCAATGCTTTTTTGTCAGCGGCTAAATCACAAAAAAAAGCCAATGCAAAAAGCATTGGCGACATACGAAGACGGAATTGTCAACTTAGACGTTACCCCAGCATTTTGCCAACTTCGATGTTGTTACAGCTGGTACATTTTACAAGGCTGAATATTTATATCCTGTGTCGCAAAGTATAGTTACAATGTTTTTAATCTCAGGATTTGATTGTAAAAATTTAATTGATGCAACAACATTTGCACCTGCTGAATATCCAACAAACAAACCTTGCTCCTGACTTAATTTTACAGTCATTTCTCTTACTTCATCATCAGCAACAGTTATGATTTCGTCCGCTAAATCTTTTTCCCAATGTGGTGGAACTAAACCGTAACCTGTTCCCTGAATGATATGTTTAGCTGATTTTATTGCACCTGTTTTTAAAATTGCTGTGTTTTCAGGTTCAACGGCTATACATTTTATGTTTGGATTTTGCTCTTTTAAAAATTTTGAAGTTCCGATAAAAGTTCCGCCACTTCCAACGACTGAAACAAAGGCTTCAATTTCGGGTAAATCATCCCAGATTTCTTGTCCTGTCGTGTTGTAATGTGCCAGAACGCTTGACGGATTATTAAATTGGTCAACGTAAAAGGCATTGTTTTCTTCTGCATATTTTTTTGCGACTTCGGAAGCATATTCAATGTCTTTGCCTGTTACCATTCCCTGCGTTCCGTCCACTTGTTTGGTTAATAAAATTTCTGCCCCCAATGCTTTCAGAATTTTACGTCTTTCAATGCTGTTTCCCTCTGACATTACAGCCAAAAAAGGATTACCGAATTGTTTACACACAACTGCCAAACCTGCACCCATATTTCCACTTGTCATTTCTACAACAAGCTGTCCTTTTTTTAATTTTCCATTTGTGTAAGCGTCTTTAATAATTTGGTATGAAGCCCTGTCTTATACGCTTCCGCCCGGCTGAATATATTCCAACTTTGCATAAATTGTTTTTCCTGTTACCAACTTATCCAAAGCAACTAACGGTGTATTGTTTATAAGTTCTAATGTTCCTTTCTTTATCATCTTGTTGGTTGTTTCGTTTAATGGTGTCGTTGTTGTATTTACAGTAACTCAAATTTACGAAACTATTCCAAATCTCCAAACAACATTCGTTTAACGAATGTTTAACTCTCCATAAGTTAGTTTATGCTGCGTTTAAAAAGAAATTTGTAACCACGCCTAAAAAATATTTAATGTCGTTGATTGCAGATTATAAATGAAAATAACTTGATAGTTATAGTTAATTTCGTTTTATTATCTGTTTTTTAATTGTTTTTCAGGAAATAATATCATATCATTTGGTTCTTCAAGAGGTTGTATATCAAGTCTTGAAAGTTCAGGTTCTTCTTTATTCATGTCGTAAGTCAAAATAAATCTTAAGCTATCACATTTTAGATAATATTCGTAGATGTACGCTGTTTGATCTGTTCCTCCAATGTTTTTCATAGTAAAGAAATCAACGAATTTTCCATCTTTGTTTTTCCAATCACAATTTTGTGAAATTCCATCAACAAAATTCTTAATTTGAGATTTGTTGGGAAAGTTATTGTCGGGAAATTCATTAATGACGTCCGATTTGTCAAGATTTTGAATGATAAAGTCAGCGTTTTGTTGAGCTATATTGATTTTTTGCATTTTTTTGTCAGCGATAAAAAATAGAACTCCAATTACAATGACAATTAAGCCAATAATGATTCCGATGATTTTCAAAACTTTATTCATTTTTATAATTGTTAAACTCAAATATAATCATTCTATTAAAATCACCCCCGTTTTTTTTTTTTTCACAAACTTGCCAATAATAAATTGCTTATCGCTGAAAGCTATTATCTCTAAACCAAAAACTTTATCTTTGTAAAATGAAGAATCTATTGTATTCATTAAATACTTAAATAAATTTTAAATATCACATAACAATCCATTTTATACAAAAGAGCGAGTACCTTTGCAAAAAGATTAAAAATGAAAGGAGTTTTATTAGTAAATTTAGGATCACCCGATGCGCCAACACCCGAAGCGGTTAAGCCGTATTTAGACGAATTTTTAATGGATAAATACGTAATTGATGTTCCGTATTTGTTGCGTGCTTTTTTGGTTCGCGGAATTATTCTAAGAAAACGTCCGGAAGAATCGGCACATGCTTATCAAAAAATTTGGTGGAAAGAAGGCTCTCCGTTAATTGTTCTTTCAGAACGAATGCATAAAAAAGTACAGCCTTTAGTGAATGTTCCTGTCGGGCTTGCTATGCGTTATGGAAGCATGACTATTGAAAAAGGCCTTCAGGATTTATATGACCAAGGGGTAACAGAGGTGATGCTTTTTCCTTTATATCCGCAATATGCAATGGCATCAACATTAACAATTGAAGCCTTGGCTGATGAAATAAGAAAAAAGAAATTTCCTGATATGAAAATTATGAATTTTCCGGCATTTTACAATAAACCCGATTATATCAACGTGTTATCAAATTCAATAAAAGAACATTTAAAAGGTTTTGAATACGATAAATTAGTTTTTTCTTATCACGGTATTCCTGAACGCCATGTGAGAAAAACAGATAAAACAAAATCGCACAGGAAATTTGTAACAAACAAAATGTGTTGTGAAGCGGGAACCCCGGCAGCCGAGTTTTGTTACCGCACACATTGTTATGAAACAACCCGATTGGTTGTGGAACAATTAGGAATTCCTGAAAACAAATATTGCCAAACTTTTCAATCACGTTTGGCAGGTGATAAATGGTTAGAGCCTTACACTGATGTTGAAATTGATAATATGCCTGCAAAGGGAATTAAGAAAATTGCTGTAGTAACTCCAGCGTTCGTTACCGATTGTTTAGAAACTTTAGAGGAGATTGCCATGCGTGCCAAAGAAGATTTTCAGGCAAAAGGAGGGGAAGATTTCCTGGCAATCCCTTGTTTGAATGACGATGATGCGTGGTGCGAATTGGTAGGCAATTGGATTAACGATTGGTCTAAAAAATAATATTTATGTATTTATACTTAAAAGCATTACATATCATTTTTGTGGTGTGTTGGTTCGCCGGACTTTTTTATATTGTTCGGCTTTTTGTGTATTATGCCGAAGCACAGGAAAGAAGTGAAACCGAAAAGAAAATTCTGTCTGACCAATACCAATTAATGACCAACAGACTGTGGTTTATCATTACTTTTCCGGCTGCGGTTTTAGCAACTATTTTCGGTGTGTGGATGCTGATAGAAAACCCCACACTGTTTCAATTTTCCTGGATGCACGTAAAACTGCTTTTTGTTCTGTTACTTTGGCTGTATCATATAAAATGCCACCAATTTGTGAAACAAATCGAAAAAAGAACATTAAACAAAACCGGTTCGTTTTTTAGAATTTGGAACGAAGGGGCAACAATTATTCTTTTTTCGGTCGTGTTTTTGGTTATTTTAAAAAATGCATTCAATTGGATTTTCGGAGTTGTAGGAATTATCGTATTTTCGATGTTGCTTATGATGGGATACAAATTTTACAAACGTATCCGCGAGCAAAATTCAAAATAGCTTATGGCAAAACCATTCCGCATAAAAACCTCATCGTTACAGGTAAGAATTTTCTTATCAATGATCTTTCTTACGGTTATATCGTCGGTTTTAATTGCAGTGGTCATCATTTATCAGTTTAAAAAAGAAGCCCGGAATTACCATCAGGATCGTTTGCTACGCAAAGAAAATGCAGTAAATGAACACGTGAATTTCGTTTTACAAACGACAGATTATCCGGTAACCACAGAAAATCTTCCATTGATTTTTAAAGACAAAATATTTGAACTGTCTATCATTCACAACATTCAAATTAATATTTACGATTTAAAAGGACATCTTTTAATTACGTCAAAAGGAAATTTTGTTGTAGATAAAATTGATAACGAAGTAATATCGCCCACTATTTTAAAGATCATTGAAACCACAAGTACCAAACGGTTTACAGATTTGCGGATTATTGACGGTGTTACTTACCGGTCGGCATATAATTACATTAAAGACAACCAGTTTAAACCGTTGGGCATCATAAGTATGCCCGTTGCCGAAGAAACGTCTTTTTACGATACACAAGTAAACAGTTTTGTAATACTTTTTGGACAGGTTTATATCTTTATCATTTTCGTGGCGGTGGTATTGGCGTATATTTTATCGAGTTATATTACCAAAACCATTCAGTTGATCAGCGAGCGTATCCAAAAAACGAACATCAACCAAAGAAACGAAAAAATTAAGGTAGAAAATGTATCCGATGAAATAAAAACACTGATCAATTCTTATAATGAAATGGTTGATAAGTTAGAAGAATCGGCAGAAAAATTAGCACAAAACCAACGTGAAATGGCGTGGCGCGAAATGGCTAAACAAGTGGCACACGAAATTAAGAATCCGTTAACACCAATGAAATTAACCGTGCAAAGTTTCCAACGGAAATTCAATCCGGAAGACCCCGATTCGTTCAAAAAAATGAAAGATTTCTGTGAAACAATGGTGCAGCAAATTGATACGATGAGTGCGGTTGCCTCGGCTTTTTCAAATTTTGCCTCGATGCCTGCACAACAAAATACCACTTTAAATGTGGTAAAGGTTATTCAGTTGGCATTAGAAATTTTTAATGAAGATTTTATCCGTTTTGAAGCTGCCGAAAAAGAAATCATTGCTACCTTTGATCAGGCACAAATCATCAGAATCATTAATAATCTGGTTAAAAATGCCATACAGGCTATTCCAAATTATGAACCTTTTCCACGGATTTTAGTTAAAGTAGAACGCAAAAACAGCGATGTTTTAATAACTATTTCCGACAACGGTACCGGAATTCCCGATGATCTTAAAGATAAAATATTTGAGCCGAAATTTACAACAAAAACAAGCGGAATGGGGCTTGGTCTGGCAATGATTAAAAACATGATCGAAGCTTACGGTGGCACCATATCGTTTGATACGGTTCTTGATAAAGGAACCACTTTTTACGTGAAATTACCTATTACTAATTAAATTAAATACTATGTCGTTTGAAAACATTTTAGTAGAAAAAAACAATGCGGTAGCAACCATAACAATTAACCGCCCCACAAAATTGAATGCGTTAAACAAAGCTACCATAGAAGAATTGCACCATGCGTTTAAAGACTGCGAAACCGACAATGCCATACGGGCAATTATAATTACAGGATCGGGCGAAAAAGCGTTTGTTGCCGGTGCAGATATTTCTGAATTTGCAAGTTTTAATACCTCAGAAGGATCTGAATTAGCAAGAAAAGGTCAAGAATTATTGTTTGATTTTGTAGAGAACCTGCAAACACCAGTTATTGCAGCAATCAATGGTTTTGCTTTGGGTGGCGGACTAGAGCTGGCAATGGCTTCACATATCCGCATTGCATCAGATAACGCAAAAATGGGCTTACCCGAAGTTACTTTAGGTGTTATTCCCGGTTATGGCGGTACACAACGTTTGCCTCAGTTAATAGGTAAAGGGCGTGCTAACGAGTTAATTATGACTGCTCAAATGATTGATGCACCAACAGCTTTATCTTACGGATTGATTAATCACATGGTGGCACAACCCGAATTGTTAGACAAAGCCAATGAACTGGCTTTAAAAATTGCTAAAAATGCTCCGGTTGCTATTTCACAAGCAATTAAAGCGGTTAATGCTAATTTTAAAGATGGCGTTAATGGTTTTGGTGTAGAAATTGACCGTTTTGGATATTGTTTCGGTACAGCCGATTTTAAAGAAGGAACCTCAGCCTTTTTAGAAAAACGCAAAGCCGATTTTAAAGGGAATTGATTCGATTATTAAAACAACACGTCACTTCGAGTAGCGAAGCGTATAGAGAAGTCGATAATTACAAGCTCGAAATGACGAAATTTTAAATAATATCAAACTAATCAATTTTTAACCGATGTTAAAAAACAAAAAATCCTGTATTGCAAAATACAGGATTTTTTTTATCAAACTAAACCAATTAGTTATTTGTTTTCATTTTGTCTAATGTTTTGTTGTAGCCATCTTCAATGTCTTTACCAACTTCTTTAGCTTTATCTCCAATTTTTTCGGCACCTTCTTCTACTTTATCGGCTGCATTGTTGATTCCGTCTTTTACATCCTGAGCTGTGTTGTTTACACCGTCTTTAACTTTTTCCCAAGAACTTTTAGCTTCATCACGAACCTTAATGGCGGCTTCTTCTGCTTTTTTATCGCCTTTTTCTATAGCGGCTTTAACATCTGCTTCTGCTTTGTCGTAATTTGCTTTGGCTTCGTCAATTTGTGCCTGAATAGAAGGATCAATCGTTGTTTCTTCTGTAACAACAGTTTCTGTTGATAAGGTATCGGTTGTAATTTCTGTTGTGGTTGTGGTTTCTTTTTTACATGCTACCATTGATAATAAACCTGCTGAAATAGCTAGTAATAAAATGTTCTTTTTCATATTTTTTAAATTTAATTTAAGTAAAGTTACAAAAAAATATTAATGTGTTGTTTTTTTAATTTTTTTTATAATCGGGATTGTTGTAAAAATTCATCTGGCGTTTAATGGCATTTTTTCTTCTTTCGATATAATTTGAACCATTTTTTGCTTTGAATTTACGAGGATTAGGCAGAATGGCGGCAATGGCAGCCGCTTCGTTTTTAGTCAGATTTTTTGCAGGTTTATTAAACCAATGTTGTGATGCCGCCTCGATTCCATAAATACCGTTGCCCATTTCAATGGAATTTAAATATACTTCCATAATGCGTTCTTTTCCCCAAACAACTTCAATTAAAACGGTAAAGTAGGCTTCCAATCCTTTTCTAACATAACTTCTGCCAGGCCACAGAAAAACGTTTTTGGCTGTTTGCTGGCTAATGGTACTTCCTCCTTTAAGCTTTTTGCCCTTTTGGTTGTTGGTATAAGCTTTTTGTATCGCTTTAATGTCAAATCCGTTGTGCGAAGTAAATTTTCCGTCTTCACTGGCAATAACTGCTTTTTGAATGTTGATGCTCATTTCATCAATCGAAACCCAATCGTGCTTCCATATTATTTTTTCATCGGTGCCTATTTTCTCAACAGATCGGATAAACATCAACGGTGTAAACGGTACGGGTACAAATTTAAAAAGGATAACCAACCCAATGCTTATCCCAAAGAAATACAAGATTAACTTGCCGATAAATTTTAAAATTTTGCGTATCATATTGCATAAAAAAAGGGATGTAAATATACTCCCTTTTTTATTTTTTTGCTCTTTTATTTTTTATCAGTTTTATAACAAACGGAACCGTTGTAATGGCAATGATAATAATAATAATATATTCTATGTAATGCGTTAAATCGAAGCCGTAACTGTCTAAAAGAAAGCGATACAGATAATGTCCTGCGAAAATTAATGAGAATGACCACGCGATAGAACTAATGATGTTGTAGAATACAAACTTTTTAAATTCCATATTTGCCACACCTGCAATAATGGGTGTAAAAGTACGTACAACAGGTAAAAAACGGGCAAAGATAATGGCACGTCCACCGTGTTTTTCAAAGAAAGCTTTCGATTCAAACAGGTATTTCTTTTTAAACAAAAAACCGTCTTCTTTCTGGTAAAGGTAATTTCCGCTTTTTGCACCAAACCAATATCCAAATAAATTTCCGATAATTCCTGCCAAAGCAACCAATGATGCTACGCACAATACATTTAAGAAATCGCTTTCAATAACCATTAATTCACTCATTAATGCTTTGCTGTAAATACCTGACAAAAACAGTAGGCTGTCTCCCGGTAAAAAGAAACCTGCCAGCAAACCGGTTTCGGCAAAAACAATGAATAAAACAACGTATAAACCAATTTTGTGCCCGGCTATTTCTAAGTTTATGTAAAATTCAGGGTTGATTAAATCGCCCCAATTAAATTCTTCCATCGTAAAATGATTGTAGTATTTTTTTCGGGCGTGAAATTACTCATAATTTTTCACTTTTCGGGTTGATGAATTCATATAAAACAAAACTTTAAGGAATTTTTATCATTTATATTTTCGTAAATTTAGCCACAACAAAAAAATAGGTGTAAAAATGAAACATATTTTATTAGCAACTTTATCGGTTATTGCAATCAATGCAACAGCACAAGATAAGGTAATGACAAAAGAACTTTTGTGGAAATTGGGACGCGTAAACCCTGTGGGAATAACAGATAACGGCGATTATTTGATTTACAAAGCAGGTATTCCGAATGTTGAAAAAAACACTATTGAATATAAAACATATCAGGTAACTGTTGATGGCAAACAGGTAAAAGAAATAGAAAATGCCGATGGATTGATAAAAGACAGAAACCTTTCGCCCGACGGAAATTTTAAATTATCGACAGAAGAAGTAAAAGTAAATAAGGTTTTAGGCAAGGATCGCTATCCAAACTTACCGGAATCAAATGTGTATGTATATGATGCGTTAGATTACCGCCACTGGGACAAATACAATGACGGATCGTTTAATCACGTGTTTGTTACCAATGTAAAAACCAACGAAAAAATCGATTTACTTGAAAGCGAACCTTATTATAGTCCGCAAGCACCGTTTGGTGGAGAAGAAGATTATGTATGGCATCCCAACGGAAAATCGGTCATCTACGTATCCAAAAAGAAAGCCGGGACAGCGTATGCCACAAGCACCAATACCGATTTGTACGAATACAATTTAGAAACCAAACAAACCACAAATTTAACCGAAAAGAATTTGGGTTACGATACACATCCAACGTTTTCTCCAAATGGCGATTTAACCTGGCTGCAAATGAAAAACGATGGATACGAAGCCGATAAAAACGATATCATTGTGCGGCATAAAGGCATCGATATTAATTTAACTTCTGGTTGGGACGGAACGGTTAACAGCTATGTGTGGAGCCAGGACGGAAAGAAAATTTATTTTAATGCAGCAGTAAACGGAACCGTTCAGTTGTTCGAAGTCAACTTTCCCGGTTTAACCAAAATTGCTGTTACAGTAAGACAAATAACCGAAGGAGAGTTTGATGTTACCGGATTTGTAGGTTTTTCAGGAAACAAATTATTGGTAACCCGAACCGATTTTAACACGGCAAGCGAAGTATATTCATACGATTTAAAATTGAAAAAATGGTCACAAATTACGCATGTTAACGATGAGGCTTACAGCAACATTGCAAAAAGTAAAATAGAAAAAAAATGGATCACTACTACCGATGGCAAAAAAATGCTGGTATATGTGATTTTGCCTCCAAATTTTGATCCTAACAAAAAATATCCTACTTTATTGTATTGTGAAGGCGGACCACAATCTGCATTGACACAGTTTTATTCGTTTCGTTGGAATTTTCAATTAATTGCGGCAAACGGATATGTAATTGTTGCACCAAACCGCAGAGGAATGCCAGGTCATGGAGTAGAGTGGAACGAAGCTATTTCTAAAGATTGGGGCGGACAGCCAATGAAAGATTATTTAACGGCAATTGATGAAGTTTCAAAGGAACCTTATGTAGATACTGCACGTCGGGGAGCAATCGGAGCAAGTTATGGTGGCTATTCAGTGTATTATTTAGCGGGGATTCACGAAAATCGTTTTAAAACATTTATTGCCCATTGTGGGGTGTTTAATTTAGAATCAATGTACGGAACAACTGAAGAAATTTTCTTTACAAACTGGGATGCCGGTGGATCTTATTGGGATAAAAACAACGCAGCGGCACAGAAAACGTATGCACAGTTTAACCCAAAAAACAACGTGGCAAAATGGAATACGCCTATTTTGATTTTCCACGGCGGAATTGATTACCGTGTACCAATTGGTCAAGGTCAGGAAGCATTTGCTGCCGCACAGTTGCAAGGTATTAAATCCCGATTTGTTTATTTACCAGAAGAAAACCACTGGGTACTTAAACCACAAAACGCCCTGGTTTGGCAAACCGAATTTTTTAACTGGTTAAAAGAAACGTTGTAAGTTTTAAACAAAGCCTTTGTCAAAGTTTAAAACTTTGACAAAGTTGCTTACATACGAATCCTTCAGGTTAAACTTGAAGGATTTTTTTGTTAATTTTAGTTTTTTAAAATCAAATCATGAAAAAGACATTTCCATTCTTAGTATTTCTTTTAAGTAATTTTTGTCTTGCTCAATCTTCCTATAAAAAAGTATCTGAAAAAGATTTTTATAAGTATGTAGTCGATAAAAATACATATCAGCATTGGGGTATTTTAAGAGAGAATACAACCATCCCTAAATTTGTGAAAACAGCTCATGGAATAGGGTATTCTATTGAAATAAATGGAAATGATACCATAAGAACACCAACTAATAATAAACGTTATAATCTAGAAATTCTAATAAAAGAATTATTACTTGATAAGAATCTAAAAAAACTAAAAATGAAAGGTCAGATTCTTGGTGCATGGTCAAGTGTTACACCTGAAGAATTTGATGTTTTTATTGGAATAAGAAAAGATACCATAATTGAATATTTTATGCATTCAATGCCTCCTTCACCAATAATTGTAAAAGGAAAAGTAATGGATTCGATTTCAATAGGAACAAAAGAAACTTTTTATTTACAAGATGCTAAACAATTTAGTGTTTATAGACAGAATAGTAAAATTTTATTTAAAGGTTTTAATAAGATGATTTTTAATATTGATGAAATTATTGATGAAAAAAGTATTCTGGTTTTTGCATTATCACATGAGTATGTTTTAATATATGAAGTTGGAAAACTTTTAAAAGTTTAGGTGGATTTTGTTTGCTGTAATCTGTAACAAATTTCCTAAATTCGTAATTGATATAAAACCGATTATGCTTAATTTTATTACCAATGAACAAATGCGAAAGGCAGATGAATATACTATTAAACATTTGCCTATCCGTTCTATAGATTTAATGGAACAGGCTTGTAATTCATTTGTAAAAAGAATCACAGAAGATATTTCTGTTAATGAAAAAATAACTGTTTGCTGTGGTACAGGGAATAATGGCGGTGACGGGTTGGCTATTGCTCGTTTACTGCGATTAAAAGGTTATAATAACATAACAGTAATTATACTAAACATATTTAGTAGTTCTTCACCAGATTTTATTGTTAATAAAAAAAGATTAAATCAATTAAAAATTCCATTATTCGAAATAAAAAAAGCTAACGAACTACCTAACAATTTAGATATTGTTATTGATGCTGTTTTAGGATCTGGTTTTCAAGGCACTTTAAAAGAACCTTTAGCTGAGATTATAAAAAAAATAAACCATCATGCAAAATATATTTTTTCTGTAGATTGTCCTTCTGGTTTAAATATCGATTCTTCTAAAATTAAAAAATATCAGGGTATTAAAGCTGACAAAACTATTTCTTTTCAACGTCCGAAACTGTTTTTTATGTTTCCTGAGTCAATTGTTTCTTCGAAAAGTCATGAATTTGTATTCATTGGATTAAATGAAGACTTTTTGCAATCACTTCCATCGGATTATTTTTGGATAGAAGAAAAGGATATTGTCGGAAAGCTCAAGGTTAGACAGCCGTTTTCTCATAAAGGCATCTACGGTCATTTACTCATTATTGGTGGTATGTCCAATACTATGGGAGCGGCTGTACTGTGTGCGAAATCGGCTTTATTTACAGGTGTTGGATTAGTTACTTGTTGTGTTCCAAAAGAAAATTTCTCTACACTAAATATTTCTCAGCCAGAAATAATGACACTAGAGCGAGAAAATTTTAACGAAATTTCACTTAATAAATTCAATTCTGTTGCTATCGGCCCAGGACTTGGTTTAACTCAAAATTCAAAAGAAATTGTACATAAAATTTTGAAGGAGAAAATCCCTGTCGTTTTTGATGCAGATGCTTTAAATATTATTTCTGAAGAAAATTGGTTAGGTAAAATTCCTGCAAACAGTATTCTTACTCCACATCTTAAAGAATTTGACCGTTTATTTGGATCTTCAGAAGATTGGTTTGCTCGTTTGGAAAAGGCCCGGTGCAAAGCAAAAGAATTACAGTGTATTATTGTTCTTAAAAACCAATATACTTTTACACTACTAACCGACTAACTTTTCAAAATTAAGGAGCTTCCCATTGTGGTTAGCTCCTTTTTTCATATTTTGGTTTTACGACAAATCAAAAATATGAGCAATAAAGATACAGAAAAGAAATTAGTCGGTCAGCCGATTTTCAAACAAATCATCAATTTTATTCCAAAAGATAAATTTGATATGCTTGTCTACAAGCATA
>NZ_FNXE01000065.1 GCF_900108395.1 Paenimyroides marinum
TAAATATTGCTTAAATAGGCGTAAAACAACACTTTAACCAACATTCGTGGGTGGTAACTACTGGTGCCTCCGCCTTTGTATTGCTCAATTAAAGCATCCATATTTAATTGGTTGACTACTTCGTTAACCAATCGAACGGGATGGTTTTGAGGAATTTTATTAAAAATATCTTCAGAAAAAAGACTTGGACTATTGGCTGGTAGCGACTTAAAGCGTATTTTTGACTTGTTTATCATAACGAGCTCAAGATACATATTTTGAGGGTATAAACACAAAAAAAAATCCCGAAAATTTTCGGGATTTTTGCGTTTTGTGACTTTTTAGACAGCCTCTTTTTTTATTCTATAAATTATTGTTTTACGATAATTTATATATCTTTGTCGATATTTATTTATCAAATAACAAAATTATGAAAACGTTAAAAATCCTCAGTCTTATTATTTACCCTTTGATTTTATCATTTGTACTTTTTATACCCTTGTTAGGATAAATGTGTTTTGATTTATTAAATCAACTGGAACTAAGAGTACCTTCTTATCGACTATTTGGTACCTTTTATAAAACATCTGAAAGTTCATTACCAATTTACATCTCTACAATCTTATATTTTACCACTTATACCTTAATTATTTTAAGCTTACTATCTTTTTACAGTATTATTGAGGAGTTTAAAGAGCAACACTTTTTTAGTGACAAAGTTATTTATTGTTTTAAACGGATGGGGTGGTTATTATGTATCAGTTTCTCAATCAAATTAATTATAATGGGTAGTATCAAATATCAAGATGATCTTTTTGTAAAAACATTTACAATGGGGGTAAATAACCCCTTTGAAATGCCAATCATTATCTTAATATTTGGTTTATTCTTCCTCTCTTTAAGCAAGGCATTTCAAATCGCCAAAATTCAAAAAGAGGAGAACACCGAACTAAGACAAGAGAACGAATTAACTATTTAAATATCAAACTATTATGAAATATAAAATTACCTCCTGGTTATTCAGTTACTTTATCATTATTTTGATAGGAATATCTCTTATTAGCTGTTTTGAACTTTTTGTTGTTTTTTCAGAAACAGTTGAGCCTTCAGAATACAATTTGTTTATTAATCAAGTATTGGTTCAGGGAACTGCTGTTTCTTTCTTCCAAAAAATATTGATCATTATTTATTCCGTTTGTTTTTTAATGGTTATTTATCCCATTCGGTTATTTATTAAAACATTGGAATATTTTGAACAAAATAATTTTTTTAACCCTGTAGTTTTTAAGAATTTTAAAAGCATTGCTTATTTCTTTTTATTGATGAGCATTCCTATTGCTGTTACAGAAGCTGTATTTTACTTTTATAATATGATCGAAGACAGCAAACCTATTTTGTTTTTCATCAATCCATTTTCCTTTATGGGAATTAACATTGTGATTGGTATGTTCTTTTTATTTGTAAACAATTTACTTTTAAAAATTCAAAAATATCAAAACGAAAACACCAAACTAAAACAAGAAAACGATTTAACGATTTAACGTATGAGAACATTAAAAATATTTGGTTGGTTATCGCATTTCCTTTGGGCAACGATGTTGCTACTTTGTATCTTCTTTGGAGTATTGGTTTATTCGGAATTTAATAACAATCAGGAATATCAAAATTGGCTGATTGAATTTATGGGACGTGAAGTCGCAACAGAAAACAACAAAAGCTATTTTCAAATTTTTATAAGTGTTTGCTTTATCGTGTATTTGTTGTATTTCTATGCTATAACGCTATTCAACCTTTGTGTAAGAAAATTCGAGAAACGTATATTTTTTGACGAAAAGATTATCAAACGTTTTAAAAAGGTCGGTTTTATCTTTATCACAAATTTTATCATTGTTTTTTTACTTGATAGGATGTTTGTCATTCATTCAGAAAAAACAATCCAGGCTTCTACTAATTTTTCAAATTCGATATTAACCAAATTAGAAGCTCCATTGGGAAGTCTGATTATCGGTTTCTTTTTTCTTGTATTAAGTCAGGTTTTTAAAGAAGCCAAAAAACAAAAAGAAGAAAACGAATTAACAATTTAAGTTATGGCAATTATTGTAAACCTTGACGTAATGCTTGCCAAACGCAAAATGCAATCGCAAGAACTGGCAGATAAAATTGGTATTACTACTGCCAATCTTTCTATTTTAAAAACCGGGAAAGCAAAAGCTATTCGATTTTCTACTTTAGAAGCCATCTGTAAAGAATTGAATTGCCAGCCGGGTGATATTTTGGAATTCATTCCCGATAACGAATAAAAAATAGCAACTATAAGTTGCTATTTTTTATTAACGCGATTTAAATTTACTTTTCAAGAAATTCATAAATCCGGGTTCTATAATGTCTATTCCAATTCCAAAATTACTATCGGCAACTTTGTGATAAGCTTGTTTAATTTCTTCTAATTCGCTTAACAAAATTTCTTTATTAGAAACAGGATCGTAGGTAATCTGTACTCTTCCTGAATTTTTGGTAATTGTTTTCTTGGTTTTATGTTTAAAAAACGAATTATTTATGTCGCATTCCTGAATCGTAAAACGTTCTTGGGTATCTATCTTTTGATCGGTTTCCAATAAAATATCATAGCGTTCGCTGTCAAAGTTATGCCAATACGAAGCATCGCTGTGCTGAAAATCCCTGAGATTATTTTTCAATACATTCCGATCGAAATACATTAAAAAGCGTTTGTTACTTTGATCGATAAAATAAGGCTGCTCAATTGTTGCGGTATATTTTACGGTAAATTCATTGGCATCTTTATCGTCGTTTACAATTTCTATTGCAGCATTTTTAAAAATGTCGCGAAAATCTTTCCCGTTCCGGTCGTTACAATAATTCAGGGTGTAAAACATGGCGTTATTCCACGAATCTAAAATTTCTCGTTTGTTGGTATTTTTAAAATAATTACGCATACCATTTGCCCTGTTAAAGCGATAGGTCGATTTAATACTAAAATCACCCTGAGCACCTGTTGCTTTCAGTTTAATTTCTTCATCTACCGCATAATTGTTCCAGGTGGTAGGCTTACGTATTTGCAACTCTTGATTTTCATTTACCGGCAAATAGAAACAGAAACTAAGAACAGATCTGTTTTCAAGCAATCCAAATTCATTTCTTGCCGTAACATCAATAAAATATTCGGTTTCTTTATAGTTTATCTTTACAATAACGTGGTTAAAAGATAATAACGAAGGCAGATAATATTTAATATAAAAATCGGCATTGTAATTTACCAGAACAATTTGTGCATCGACTTGTAAATAATCTAAAATAACCTTGAGTAAAACAGATTTTGCCTTACAATCGCCTTGTTTGTTTTGATAGGTTATTGCAGGAGATTGCGGTTTGTGTCCGTTCATTTCATCTGCCGTGAAAATATAGTAAATGTTATTTTGAACAAATTCTATGGCGTATCTTATTTTGGCATCTAAATTGGGTAATGTGTTTAACGTTTCTGCCAAATCGGGTGCAAATGTCTGTAAACGGGCTTCTTCTAAAACATCTTTATAAAGCGGATAAATATAATTTGACAATTCTTTCCAAGTGGCATCGGTTGCAAAATCAATAAAAGGGTACAGTTCGCGGCTTGTATCTACTTGGTTTATATAATCTTTATAACTAATAGAATAGTTTTCTCCTTTTTCCAAATATCCTATTTCTTTAGGTAAAATCGTTCCGTTTTCATCTCTGAAAAAACATTCTTTATATGCCACTTTCCGGTTTCTGTTGTTTATAAAACGATAATTATATTGTCCGTAAGCCCAGTAATTATCCGGACTGATAAATACGTGTTTTACAAAATCTTTTCTAAGAAATTCTTTTTCGGCAAAGGTTTTTATTCTGCAGTCTTCTAAAATAAGAACGTCGTTTAAACGTAAGTCTTTAATTGATATGTTCAGTTTTTTTGAGCTGCTTAAGATCCCACCGTGACTATTGGTTTCATTGTCAAGGACCTTAATTTTTGTATCGGGAATTTTATCGATAAGAACCCCGTCTCTCAACACATTTATTCTGTGAATTTCAAAATGTTCATTTTCTTCGAGAACCATATCATTGATCGATGCCCGTTCAAGATTTTCAGGCTGGCTAAGCGTGTAGGCCATCAATGCGTAATCAGCCGAAAAGCGGTCATCAGAATAATAATCTTTATTGATAAAATAACAATAATCTCTGCCTAAATCTCTTTGTTCTAACGCAAAAGGTGTCTCTTTGATTAAATCGGTAATTTGTTCGTCCGTTAACGTTGCAGCCCATGGCTGTGCCGTACAAAAACGGTATAAATTTTGGGTTTCTAACTCCATAGCATAATTTTTTTTCGGTTACTAAAATAAGAAAAATAATGAGAATTTTCTTAATGAATTGTTTTGCTATTTTGTACCTTTAAATTAAAAATTCACATTTATGAATGATATAGCACCAATTTCACCATCTATATTAGACAACGATTTTTACAAATTCACGATGCAATATGCCGTGATTAAATTATTTCCGTATGCTAAAGGTCGTTATCAGTTCATCAATCGTGGCAAACACGAATTTCCTGAGAATTTTGCGGGTCGGCTGCGTGAAGCAATTGATGATATGGCAAAACTGAAATTAACCTATAAAGAGAAAGAATTTTTGCGAGAAACCTGTCCGTACCTTGATCCCACGTATTTAGATTTTTTACAGGGATACCGTTATGATCCATCCGAAGTTATCATTGAGCAAACGGGCAATGATTTAAAAGTCAGCATAGAAGGTTATTGGTACCGAACCATTTTGTGGGAAGTACCTATTATGGCATTGATTTGTGAATTGTTCTATCAGGAAACCCATCAAAAACGACATTCAGATGAATTGGTCGTAAAAACCGTTGAAGATAAAATAAAAAAATACCGCGATTTAAACATTGTGTTTGCCGAGTTTGGTACGCGCAGAAGGCATTCTTACGAAGTACACGATTTGGTTGTGAAAACATTAAAAGAAAACGGTCAGGGAACTTTTATAGGAACCAGCAATGTGTATCTGGCAATGAAATACAATACCAAACCTATTGGTACCCACGCACACGAATGGTTTATGTTTCACGCGGCAAAATATGGTTTTAAAATGGCGAATAGTATGGGATTGGAACACTGGACAGATGTTTACCGTGGCGATTTAGGAATTGCCTTAACCGATACATATACCACCGAAGTTTTCTTTGAACAGTTCGACAAGAAATTCGCAAAATTGTTTGATGGCGTGCGTCATGATTCTGGAGATCCGTTAGAATTTGGCAATAAAACCATTGCACATTATCAAAAGTTAGGCATTAATCCGTTGACCAAAACCATTATTTTTTCTGACGGATTGAATTATAACAAAGTAGAACGAATCACAGAGCATTGCAAAGGTAGAATCGGGTTGTCGTTTGGAATCGGAACCGACTTAACAAATGATGTAGGTCTAAAACCAATGAACATCGTGTTAAAAATGACCGAAGCCAAACCCGAAAATGCCGATTGGACAGGTGTAGTGAAATTATCTGATGAGTCCATGAAACACACCGGAACAGCAGAAGATATAGATTTAGCAATACGATTGTTGAATGTTAAGTTGTAGTAAATTAGTACCAAGCTTGTCACTCTGAATTCGTTTCAGAGTCTTATAACAAAGAGCAAAACAATGAAACAATATTATATTTACATATTAACAAACAGATTTAGAACAACATTTTACATTGGTGTAACAAATAATTTAAATATAAGAATTAGTCAACATGCTGATGGTAGGGGTTCTAAATTTACATCAAAATATCAATTAGTTGATTTGGTCTATTATGAAATATATAATGATATAAACAGTGTTATTGCAAGGGAAAAACAATTAAAGAATTGGAGAAAAGATTGGAAAATAAATCTAATTAAAACGATAAATCCAAAGTTGGAAACACTAACAATTTTGTGAGATGCTGAAACAAGTTCAGCATGACAGAATCTATGTCACTCTGAGCTTGACTCAGAATCGCAAAAGAAGTTACTTTAATGTTACTGATATAATAAAAAACAAGCAAGAAGTTAAAAGAATATGAATACCATTTCAAAAGCACTAAAGAAACAAAAAATCACGATTTCATTTGATGAAAATATCGATCCATCAAAATTAGATATTAAAATAGTTGATGGTTTGGGCGGTTGGCATACAACTATTTATAACATCTTTTTAAATAATGAATTAGATATTGAATCATTACCTAAATCAAAAGGAATATATAAATTGAATATTAACTATGGTGAGGAACTTACATATACTGAGTTTTTTATTTATTTAGGTAAACCAGATAGTGAAGAATTACAATTCAATTTTTATAAAGAAAATGGGCGAATTTTCTGTAAAATCACATCGAAACTATCCAATGAATTAAATAAAGAAATAGTTCTAAATCCATTTTCTGACGAAATGAAAGAGCTATTTGAAGAATTAAAAAAAATGAATCAATAGGTCAATCTGAAAATTAAAAACTTCAAAAATGTTCCAAGAAAACCAAAAGTTACATATACCAACAGACGATACCATTATTTGGAAATACTTAGACCTTTCTAAATTCCTGGACTTATTAATGTCTAACAGAATGTTTATGGCTCGGTCTGACAAGTTTGAAGATCAGTTTGAAGGAACTTTTAGTGAGCCAACCTATGAAGAAATTAAAAAACTCTTGGCTGATAATCCGGAATATTTAGACGCTTACAAAGCCAAACGAAAAAATATTGTTATAAGCAGTTGGCACGCAAATTCATACGAAAGTTACGCCATGTGGCAGGTTTTTACTAAAAATAATGAAGGATTGGCGATACAATCAACCATTGGAAATCTCAAAAAAGCGTTAATCGAACCCAAAGCCGATCAGTTTGTTGGTGAAGTCAATTACATCGATTACAAAAAAGAACTTATTCCATTTGATGACGATTTTTTTCCTTTCCTGTTTAAACGAAAAAGCTTTCAGTACGAACATGAAGTACGAATTATCACCGATGTTACTCATTTAGACCTAAATGTAAACGAAGGTGTAAAAGTCTTGATTGACATCAACAAAATGATTGAACGTTTGTACATTCATCCCAAATCTGAAAACTGGTACAAAAAATTAGTTATTGAAGTGGTTGAACGTTTAGGCTTTGAATTTACCATTGAAAAATCTGACTTAGAAAGCGATATTTTAATTTAACAGCTTATTACACTCAAATGTTCAACTCCAATATTATGGACAGAAAATTTATGGGGATCTGTAAGATTTTATACCGAAATTTTAGGTTTTACTTGTACCGAATTTAATGAAGACTGGCAATGGGCTGCTTTGCAAAAAAACGAAGTCGAAATTATATTATCCAAACCAAATACTCATGTTCCGTTTGATGAAATAGGTTTTACCGGCTCATTTTACATTGAAGTTGATACTATGAAACACTATGTCATCAATTAAAAGAGAAAGTAAACATCGTATATGATCTGGATATTTTTGATTGGAAAATGAAAGAATTTGCCTTTACAGATAATAACGGATATATTATACAGTTTGGTGAAAACATTAATAATTAAACTTTAGGGCGTTCTTGTACCATATTCATAAAAAAGATAGTTTGCATTTTTCGTGCTTTAAATTTTAATAACTCAACGTTATCGCCTTCAAAAAATTCATCAAGCGTATTTAACCAGTAAAACAGCCAAGTGCCAAAATTATGTGCAGTAATACTATAATTTGTAAACGCATCAACTTTATTGTGTGCTTCAATTGGATTGCCTTTATATTTTTGAACGCCAAAAATATGTTGTTCCCAAAAATCGATAATCTTTTGTAAATGAGGTTCCCAATCGGTAATAATAGCATTAAAAATTGGTCCCAATTCATCATCTTTTCTTACTTTGTCGTAAAAAACACGTACTAATTTTTCTAAATCTTCCCTGTTTTTAATATCGGTTTTCATTTGATTATTTTTTATAAAATTACAAAGAATTTTTACAATAAAAATAGTTATTTTTGCCAACAAATTAAACTTAAAAAAATGGCAGGTACAAGAACATTTACAATGATTAAGCCAGACGCGGTTGAAGCTGGAAGTATTGGTGGAATTTTAAATATGATCACTGAAGGTGGATTTAGAATTGTTGCAATGAAATTAACTCAATTAACAGTTGCTGATGCAAAAAAATTCTATGAAGTTCATGCAGAGCGCCCATTCTACGGAGAATTGGTAGAATTTATGTCAAGAGGCCCAATTGTTGCAGCAATCTTAGAAAAAGAAAACGCTGTTGAGGATTTTCGTACATTAATTGGAGCTACCAACCCGGCAGATGCAGCTGAAGGAACCATTCGTAAAAAATACGCGAAATCTATCGGTGAAAATGCTGTTCATGGATCAGATTCTGATGAAAATGCAGAAATTGAAGCGGCTTTCCACTTTGCAGGAAGAGAGCAATTCTAAAATTAGAAAAAAGCTTAAAGAATATAAAACCACGCATAATGCGTGGTTTTATTGTTAATTTAAATCTTTAATACCCCCCTTCAGTAGGTATTTTTTGATAGATGATTTATGTCTTTTTATTTACTTTCCTTTTCCTACAACGTTAAATCCCCACTTCGTAACTCTTTAGTTTATAGCGAAGTAAAAAAAGAATAGAAAAAAGGATAAAAAAGATTAGGAATTAACCGGAAAAGGAGGTTATCTTTGCACTCGCAATACAGAAATAACGTTCATTTAAAGATTAGTTAACACAAGAAAAATTAATAAAAATAAATTTGGATTGTAAAAAGAAAAGGTTGTAGTTTTGCCGTCCGTTTCAAGTAAGAAGGCAGCAAGGATACAGGA
>NZ_FNXE01000056.1 GCF_900108395.1 Paenimyroides marinum
TTACTTTCTAACAATTTTAATAAACTGGCTGCTGTCTTTGGTTTTTACATTCAGCATATAAGTACCTGAACTTAATTTACCAAAATCCAACTGCACTGTTTCACTTTCAAACTCACGGGTCATTACCAAACGTCCGTTTAAATCAAATACCTCTACTTTAGTAATTACTTCGTTGTAATTAATCGTTAATAAGTCGCTTGTAGGGTTTGGATAATAGTTTAATTTGCTTAAATCAAAATCATTTACACCCAAAACAATCACTACTTCAACCGGTGTTGGTAAACTTGGACATCCGTTAGTTCCTATAACAACAGCATAATATGTACTGCCATTTACCATTGGCATATTCTGTTGCAACGGATTAACACCATTCATTGCATCTTCATATGTTGCGTACCAAACCACGTTTGGTTCGTTCATGATCAGATTGCTTATTTCTGCGTAATTATTAAATGTTTGCGGTGAAGCTCCCGTTGGACTGTTTGGTCGGCTGTTGATTGTTACCTGTACCTGAGTACGTACCGATTCGCATCCGTTTTCAACACGCGTTACAAAATAGTAGCCGCTTTGTAAAATATCGGTTAATGGTAATGGAGTGGTCGAAGTACTGTTCAAATACCAGTTATACGATACGCCTGTTGGTGTTGGTAAATCGATATTGCCAACCTGTGCACCGTCACATAGGGTAATTGGCGTTACTGCCGGAGCACTTGTGCTTGTTACGCGTACTGCAACCGGTACTTTTACCGATACGCAGTTACCCACTCTTTGAGATAAATAATAAGTACCGCTTGTTAATGGGGTTGTTAATGCCAATGGTGTTGTCGATGTGGCATTACTGTACCATTCTGCAGTAGCATTTGGTAATATCTGTGCTGTTAACTGTGCAACTGTTCCGCTACCACATATATTTTGAATAGTAGCAGTAGGTGCCGGAACACTTCCTTGGGCAGTTACGATTACCTGAGCTCGTTGTGATTCACATCCGTTTACCTTTTGTGAAACATAATAGGTACCGGTTACTACCTGCGAGGTATTTGGTATCGGTGTTTGAGATGTTGATGACGGATACCATACCAGTTCTGAGCCGGCAATTTGATTCAGATTTACATTTCCGTAGTTCAATGCTCCACAAACTGAAATGGTTTGAGGAGTTAATGAAGCCGGTCCCTGACCTACATTTACCAATACAGCTATTCTTCCTGATTCACAACTTCCTAATGTTTGTGACGCATAATAAGTGGTATTGTTTACCAATGGGGTTGTTAACGCCAACGGGGTTGTTGAGGTTGCTGAATCATACCACTTAATTTGTGCTCCACTTGTTCCGGTTGCAACTAAATCGGCCACAGTACCGCTACCACATGAGTATTGGGTTAGCTGCGCATTTGGCAGTGCTAATGTTGTTATTGTTACGGTGAAAGCTACACGTGGTGATTTACAATCTCCCTGAACTGCTTCTACATAATACGTTCCTGTTTTAGAAATCGTGGTTATTGGGGTAGTGGCAGTTGCTGAATCATAAAAATTATAGATTGTACTGCTTGTCCCTCCCGTTACTACAATATCGCTTACAGGTGTTGCCTGGCAGAAGGTCTGGCTTTGTACAACAGGTGTTGTTACATCCACCACGTTGATTGTAACAGGAATTACCGATTCACAACCTGTTGGTGCGGTTATTGTTGCATTATATACTTGGTTCATTGCTCCACTTGATATAACATAAACTGTTGAAGCATCTGTACCAGGGGTGTATTGTACAGTTGTAGCTGCATCTAAATATAAATTAGTTGTCGGACTCCACGTTACTTTTGCCTGAGTTAACCCAAACTTCACATTTAACCGGTTATTAGTTACTGTTCCTGTTAACGGATCCGGATCTGTTTCACTTGTAGTATAGATACCTACATCGCTTCCTGAAACAGTATTGTAATACGTTTGTGCATTATTGGTTCCTGTTGCCGTACCACGCTCTTGTGTGATTTCTACCAATATATTTGACTGACCATCCCAATAGAACGGACTGTCTAATGTCATTGTTTGAAGCCCTTGGAACGTATGGGCATGGTTGGTTCTTGAAAAGACTGTTACAAAATTTCCTGTTGCAAAATCTGTAGTACCAAAAGTAGTATTCGGTGTGGACATCATTCTTACAGTATATTCTGCACTTGTTAAACCTGCTCCTGAATTAATTGTTTCAAAAGATAATTCGTCTATATAACCAGCTGTGGTTACGCCTTGGGCGATTAATTCGGCTGCACTGTATATATATTGTTGTTTTGAATAAACTTCACTGTACACATAAGCAGACATCTCACTCGTTGCACTGGTTGTTGTAGTAGGCATACCTATTGTTACATCGGCAGGAACAGCCTCCAGTGCTTTTAGTTCGGCTACTTCGTTTTTACACAAATCATAAGTACTTGCCAATGTAGCATCTGCTTGTGGGTTTTCGCTTGCAAAAACACGAACTGTTTTTAAATGTTCACAAATACCGTTTGACTGACTTGCTGATAACACATAATCCTGTTCCTGGGTGCTGCTAAATGTCCAGCCATTTACCTCGTCTCCGCTTACTCCTGTACTTGGTGTCCATACAAAGGTATCGTATCCTCCTAAATTTGTAGTAATGGTTACAACTTCTGATGAACCGCCATCACATGAGGTTACCTTGTCTGTCGATAATTCAAACGCTGGTTTGGGCTCTACTTCTACTTTTACTTCTACCATTGGAGATGAACAGCCGCCACCGCCAACTTGCCAATTGTAAAAATTATAGTAGTATGTTGCGGTAGTAAAACTAGTTCCAGTTATACTCAGGTCTGCTATGGAGTAAGGAAAGGTTGCTCCGGAAGTATTTCTAAATAAGCTAGCTGAACCATCTTCTTTTAAGTAATAATCTCCTGGAGCTAAAGGTATATCAATTAATATAGTTTGTGCAGTAGCGCTTCCTGAGACTGTAGTTGTAAATGGTATGGAAGCTACTAGGACATTGCTTGATGTATATATACCAACTACACCATTTTGCCCAACTGTTGAGGGGTATACATCTACAGAATAAAGGGTTAAATTATTGTTGACTGTAAAATAGGTTAAATAGCTATTATTTGTAGCTCCTCCAGCTCCAATAGATGTATCAACTGGGCCTACAAAGGAAGATGGTGAAATTGTATCACCTGCAACTACCCAATAGCTAGTGTCGGATGTTAATAAAGGAGTCGTAAAATTTGGTCCGACATGCATTAAGTTACCACCAGTTTCTGCATCAAACCAATATACTGGACCTGCATCAAAAATAGCGGTAAGATCTACTTCTTGCGGTCCGCAAACCGTTTTACCAGGTGCAGCAATTAATTCCGGATAATCGCACATGGTGGTTATATCTGGTCCCCATGTCCAACTACTCTTGTCTGTTGATGAACAAACAGTTCGTACGTATATCGTATATTTTGTTAATGGCTGTAAACCTGTAATGGTAAAAGGATTGGTTGTTGCTATACCTGTAACACCTAAACCTGTAGTTCCACTACCCGGAGCCCCCGACTCGCGTACTTCGTATTCATAGCTTACAGTTCCTGAATTACTTGTGCTAGGATCAATTGTTACGGTAACACTGTTTTTTGTGACATCTGATTCTTGAATATCTAAAGGTTTGTAACAATTTGTAGCAAGAATATTGACATCATAGTCGTGTGTTTCTCCTGAAGCATAAGAAGCACATGGATCAATACCTGTAGTATTATATACCATACGCACTCGCATTCTGTGAATGCCTGGAGCAGCACTTGCTGGGATCTCAATTGATGTTGTAGCAAATGCAGGACTTGCTACTATTGTAAAATCTGTCAATACCTGTTCAGAAGGTTCAAAAGTTCCATTGTCGTTAAAATCAATCCAGATACTCGCTCGTAATAAGGTATTGGTAGAGGTGGAATTGAGTTGTACAGGATACGTTCCTTCCTGTATAAGATCCACAGGTGTAAACAAAGATCTTCTGTCATCATAACCTTTATCCGTAGTGTTGCTACTGCATCCCGTGTCTAAATCATCAATGCTTGTTCCGTTTTCACCGGTTATTACAAAACTGTTTAAGTTATAAGTTGCACAACCGGTAGTATAAACAGGCGTGCAAAAACATTGGTTCCAAGGATTTTGTCCCACTGAAACCACAGTAGATGTATCGGTAGTATTGCTATTAGTACAAACAAGAATGCAACGATAATCGGTTGCTGCTGTCTGATTATTTACAGTATAATTCATATTTGTGGCTCCGGGGATATCGGTAAATGTATTTGCACCCGCCGGAGAGCTTTGCCATTGGTATGTAATCCCAGTAGCTAAAGTAGCACCATTAAGCGACAGGTTAAAAGGTACCGCACCACAAGCATCTGTAACTGATGCTGTAGCTGCACCAGCAGATACCTGACCAGTACACGGGTCAGCAGGCATGAAAGTAATAGAACCAGCCCAATAACGGTTGGCAATAGTGGCTGCATATCCAACATCCTGCCCGGCAATTTGATGATTGCCAAGTAATAAATTTACACCTCCAGCACTAAATATATTTGATCCTGAACCCGCATATTGCGGACCACTATTAGGTTTTACTAAAGCAAATCTAAGTGTGGTATTTCCCGGAATAATATACGTCAACCCTGTAAATAGAGGTTGTATGCTACCTGTACCAGTTATTGTTCCTGTTGTTACTGTAGCTACCAAAGTCCATCCGGCAGCAGGGTATGTTGTGGGTTGTGGGCCACTAAGAGATGTAGAAGATACCCAAAGTTCATAAACGGTATTGCTATGTGAAGATGTGAGATAGTAACCAACATCTGTAAGCAGTTGTGCTCCGACATTGGTGTTTTCAATACCAAACGTGATACCATTACCACCAGATCCTGTACTTGTTGTACCCGCAAGGTTAGTATTAATTGTAGTTTGTGCCATACTTTGCGTAAAACTTCCTACAGTTAAAAAACACAGAAACATTAAACGCAAAACAGCTAACGAATTATTTTGAGCTTCTGTTATTGAAGTCTTACTCTTTAATAACAAAAAGTTAATCCAATTAAATATCAAAATCCAAGTGTTTAACCACTTAATCTTAAACTTTGAATATTGAGTATTTTTTTTCATAAATAAAATATTTACAATTAGTCATTTAAACGATAAACTTAATTATTTTTTTTTAATTCTTTAATATTAAATTATATTATTTTTAACTTTTAACAAAGTTGTATTTTTAGCTAACGGGTTTTTCCTGCGTATATTAAATGTTATTATACCTACTAAAACTGATCTGTATTTACAAAGAAATAGATGTTATTTAATCTAAATTTATAAAATAGGTAATTATCTGAATTAAGATCCATCATGAAGCATATATTTCTGAATAGTAAGTGTTTCTATGGATAATAAACAGCTTATGAAAATAAAAACAAACTAATTTGTATAGTAAAATAAATTGTGTAATTTTGCACTCCCTTTATTGGGAATGGAATGTTTAATTAAAATTAATTTATTGTGGAAAGTTTAAGCTACAAGACAGTATCAGCAAACAAAGCAACCGTTCAGAAAGAATGGGTTGTTGTAGACGCTGACGGTCATAACTTAGGACGCCTTGCTTCAAAAGTTGCAATGATTTTGAGAGGTAAGTACAAACCAAGTTATACCCCTCACGTAGACTGTGGTGATAATGTAATTATTATCAACGCAGAAAAGATCAACTTAACAGGTAACAAACTGAATGACAAAACGTATATTCGTCATACAGGTTATCCAGGTGGTCAAAGAGAATTAACAGCTAAAGTAATGCAACAAAAAAATCCTGCATTATTAGTAGAAAAAGCTGTAAAAGGAATGTTGCCTAAAAACAAATTAGGTGCACAGTTATTCCGTAATTTAAATGTAAATGTAGGTGCTGCACACAAACATGAGGCGCAAAAACCTAAAACCGTTAATTTAAACGACTTAAAGTAATGGCAGTTATTCACAAAATCGGTAGAAGAAAAACCGCAGTAGCTCGTGTTTATGTTACAGAAGGTTCTGGTAACATCACAGTGAACAAAAAAGATTTCGCAACTTATTTCCCAACAGCAACTTTACAGTACAAAGTTATGCAGCCACTTTCTATGACAGAAAACGCTGAAAACTTTGACGTGAAAATTAACGTGTACGGTGGTGGAACTACAGGGCAGGCAGAAGCTGTACGTATGGCTATTGCACGTGCAATGTGTGAAGTTGACGCAGAAAACAGAGCAATCTTAAAACCAGAAGGTTTATTAACGCGTGACCCACGTATGGTTGAGCGTAAGAAATTCGGTCAGAAGAAAGCTCGTAAGAGATTCCAATTCTCTAAACGTTAATATTTATATTATTTATTAAAAAATCTAAGTTTTTGTTGCTCGCCGGCCGAGGTCGGAAGTAGTTTAGCATCTAAATGAAGCCTATAGCTTAAAGCTTAACGGAACATTGCTAATCACAAGAACGTAAACTATTACAAAAATGGCAAACAAAGTAGACGTAAAAGAATTACTAGAAGCAGGTGTTCATTTTGGACACATGACTAGAAAATGGGATCCAAACATGGCTCCTTACATCTATATGGAGCGTAATGGAATCCACATTATAAATCTATATAAAACTGCAGCTAAAATTGAAGAAGCGAACGAAGCTTTAAAGAAAATTGCTGCATCAGGTCGTAAAGTATTATTCGTAGCGACTAAAAAACAAGCAAAAGATATCGTTGCTGAAAAAGCAGCAGCAGCTAACATGCCTTACATTACTGAGCGTTGGCCAGGTGGTATGTTAACAAACTTCGTTACGATCCGTAAAGCTGTTAAAAAAATGGCTTCTATCGATCGTATGAAAAAAGACGGTACATTTATGACTCTTTCTAAAAAAGAGCGTTTACAAGTTGACCGTTTACGTGCTAAATTAGAAAAGAACTTAGGTTCTATTGCTGATATGACACGTTTACCGGCTGCATTATTTGTAGTTGATATCAAAGCTGAACACATCGCAGTAAAAGAAGCTCAAAAATTAAACATTCCAGTATTTGCAATGGTTGATACAAACTCTGACCCACGCGAGGTTGATTATGTAATCCCGGCAAATGACGATGCTTCTAAATCAATCGATAAAGTATTATCTTTAGTAACAGGTGCTATCATTGAAGGAAATTCTGAAAGAAAATCTGAAAAAGAAGAAGCAGCTAAAACTGAAGCACAACCTACTGCTCAAGAGTAATCTTAACAGTATCTTAAAGTCGTTATGCTGATGGTTTCATATTTTTGGATCTGTCGCTAACGACTTTTTTCTATTTAAAAAATTAACTAATTATTTAATTCTCAATACAATGGCAAATATTACTGCTGCAGACGTAAATAAATTAAGACAAGCTACAGGTGCCGGAATGATGGACTGTAAAAAAGCTTTGGTTGAAGCGGAAGGCGATTTCGATAAAGCAATTGAAGTATTGCGTAAAAAAGGTCAAAAAGTGGCTGCGAACCGTTCAGACCGTGAGTCAACAGAAGGTGCTGCTGTGGCGTTCATCAACGCAGACAATACAAGAGGTGTTGTTATTACTTTAAATTGTGAAACTGATTTCGTTGGTAAAAACGAAGCATTCGTTGCTTTAGCTAAAGAATTGGCTGAAAAAGCAATCAATTTCTCTTCTAAAGAAGAATTTTTGGCTTCACAATATAATGATTCAATGACTGTTACAGATAAATTGATCGAACAAACCGGAGTTATCGGTGAAAAAATCGAAATCGGTGGATTTGAAGTATTAGAAGGTGCTTTTGTTGGATCTTACGTTCACGGAAATAAAATTGCTGCTTTAACAGCTTTATCATCTAAAATTGACAACGCTGATGCATTAGCAAAAGATGTTTCAATGCAAGTAGCTTCTATGGGTGCTGAAACATTATCTTACAAAGACTTTGATCCTGCTTTTGTAGCTTCTGAAACTGAAGCCCGCATTGCTGCGATTGTAAAAGAAAATGAAGAATTGTCTCGTTTAGGTAAAACGTTGAAAAATGTTCCTCAATACATTTCTTACGCTCAAATTACTGACGAAGTGTTGAAACAGGCAGAAGAAAATGCTAAAGCTGAATTAAAAGCTGAAGGTAAACCGGAACAAATCTGGGATAAGATCTTACCAGGTAAAATTGCTCGTTTCATTTCTGATAACACTACATTAGATCAAGAAAAAGCGTTATTAGATCAAAACTTTATCAAAGATGATTCTAAAAAAGTAGGTGATTACGTTAAAGGATACAACGTTGAAATCGCAGGATTTAAACGTGTAACTTTAGGATAATTTACAATTTTTATTGATACTTAAAACCCCAAATTCAATTGAATTTGGGGTTTTGTTTTTTTAACTCTTATTTTCTTTAATCAACTTTTTAATGGTTTTACGGATACTGCCTTTATCAAAACCTACTTCGGTTTTTACAACTTCTCCCTTTTGATTAATGATAATGAAGGTAGGAAATGCATTAATTTTTAAGTTTTTAGAAATATCTGTTTCTGTTTTGTAGGTAGAAAAATAATTTCCTTTTTTATAGGCGTAATAATCGGTTATATCTTCTTTATCATCTCGGTCATTAATCCCGACAATTACTAAATCATTCTTAAATTCTTCTTGCATTTTAATTAAATCGGGCGTTGCTTTTAAACACGGAAAACACCCGCGATACCAAAAATCTAACAAAACAACTTTACCTTTTAAATCGGTTAATTTTACAGTTTTACTATTGTTAAGGTTTAAATCTGTAGTAAAAAAGCTTGAACCTCTTGTTTTGGTTTGTGCCGAAATATTAGTACAAATTAAAAAACATATTAATGTCAAACAATTAAAATACTTTTTCATAGTTATAAATTATATTTCTGCATTTCTTCAAAATATACTCTTGGTTTCACTTCTTTTACAGAAGGATCAATCTTAAAAGCATCTAAAGATAGTTCCGGATTAATTTCTAAATATTCAATTTCGGTAAATTCGGTTTCTTTCATACCTTGAAATTCGCCATAAAAACTGTGAGCAATTGGTAAAAAATCACTTTTTCTAATATAATATTTATCAATTACACTATTTATGTGGTTTTCACGTTCTCTTTCTTTGCCATAAGCTGTTAAAATATAAACGGGAATACCCTTATAATTACTTTCTTCAATAGTCATGTCTTTTAAAATAATTTTAGCTAAAAGCGAACGGTATTGTTTAAAAATATTATTTTTCTTAAAATAGTCATTTAAAATAAAATTGCTTACGAAATTACCTTTTATACTATTGTAATTATCATCTAAAACATTTGTAATTGTTGTTTTCTTCGGAATGTCTAAAGAATCTGAATGAAAGTATAGAAAAGAACTGTAAGTACCGTCATACTTGTATTGATTGTACTGTTTCTCACCGTGATTAAAATAAACTTTATGATAAGAACCCATTTCATCTTCTGGAACAATTTTAATGATGCCGAGAGCAGATCTGTTTAAGGTATCTTTTGATGCAAAAAACTTACTTTTTTTATTGATTGTATAAGTTAATGTTTTTATGTTACTGAGTGATGCTTCTGTCTTTTTTAATAAAACATTAGGCTTTATTGATTGGGCGTTAGAAATAAAAATACTGAACATTAAAAAAATGCTTATAAACAGAAAATACTTTTTTTTCATGGCTAATTATTTGGTTTGGTTTATAAAAATACTTTTTTTCTTACAAGATATAAAAAAAATCTGTACACTTGCTTTTAACTTAAATGATTAACTATGGAACGCTGCAATTGGGTAACCACCGATGAATTATATATTAAATACCACGACGAAGAATGGGGCAAGCCCGTTTATGACGATCAAACGATTTTTGAATTTTTGGTATTGGAATCGTTTCAGGCGGGTTTAAGCTGGATCACGATCTTAAGAAAGAGAGAGAACTTTCGCAATGCTTTTGATCATTTTGATTACCAGAAAATAGCGACTTATACCGATGAAAAAATCGAAGAACTAATGAACAATGCCGGTATTGTTCGCAATCGTTTAAAAATTCTGGCAACGATAAATAATGCACAGCGTTTTATGGAAGTCCAGCAAGAATTTGGTTCGTTCTCTAAATATATTTGGGGTTTTGTGAATCATACGCCTATTGTAAATACATTTAAAACAATAAAAGAAGTACCGGCAACTACAGATATTTCAGACGGATTAGCAAAAGACCTTAAAAAACGCGGATTTAAATTTTTAGGCTCAACCGTTATATATGCACACATGCAGGCAACCGGTATGGTAAACGATCATATAACCTCATGTTTTTGTTATGATAGGTAAGTTGAAACTCTATTTTATTTCTGTTTCATATCCACATTTTTTGCATTTCCAAACATTTTTGTAATAAACCGGATATGTTTGAAACATAAGTGAAAGCAACATAGAAAAAAAGCCTTTTAATCCTTTTACAGATTTGTAGTTGTTATAAAATCCATTATGCCCGCAGTTTTCACAGATCTCATTTGAATCTGTTGATTTCATTTGCGGATTGTTTTCATTCAAGATTTCCCATGCTGTATTGTAGTCAGTGGTTTTTACCTGAAGCTTTATACCACCCACAGCGAAAGAATACAAAGGATTTGTGGCAACCAGACTTTCATCTTGTAAGAAACAATAAATGTTTTCGCTTTCAAGTTTCGTTTTTAGTAGATGAGCTTCAATATAGCTGTCAAAAGTTTTAAGTGTTTTGAGTTTCATTATACTATTTTTTGCTATGATTAAAGGTATAAATTAATTTTCATAAACCACTTTAAGCTCTTTCTGTAAAATTTTCATGAACAAATCGCGCGGAATTTCCTCGCACCCTAAAGATTGCAGGTAATCATTGTAGACCTGTGCATCAATCAATTGGTAGTGTTCTTTTTTAAGTTTTTGTGCCAAATGGATAAAAGCAATTTTTGAAGCGTTTGATACTTTAGAAAACATACTTTCACCACAGAAAATATGTCCTAAATCTATCCCGTACAAGCCACCAACCAATTCCTTGTTCTGCCAAACTTCAACCGATTTTGCAAAACCCATTTCGTGCAATTTCGTATAGGCTTGCAACATTTCATCGGTAATCCACGTGCCACCTAATTGTCCGTTGCGTTTTATTTGTTGGCAGTTGGTTATAACTTCTTTAAAAGCGGTATTGAAAGTAACTTTAAAGATATTTCTGTTTAAAATATTCCGGGTTGATTTTGATATATTCAACTGATTTAAAAACAAAACCATTCGTTCTTTGGGTGCAAACCAAGTGATTTCTTCGCCGTCTTCAAACCACGGAAAAATACCGCTTTTATATGCTAAAATTAATCGTTCAACAGATAAATCGCCGCCAAAAGCTATAATTCCGGAAGAATGAGCTGTTTCTACCGGAGGAAAATAAAGTTTGTTACTGAGTTTATACATAAAAAAATCCCGATTAAATAATCAGGATTCAAAATTACATTTTTTATTAGAAAGGCAAATCGTCTTCTGCCTCTTGATTTTGGTCAAAATTTGGAGCAGGAGGAAAGCCTGAGTTGTTGTTATTTGCATAACCACCTTGGTTATCAAAAGGATTTGGCTGATTAAAACCTTGGTTTTGCTGCGGTTGCTGATTAGAATTTTGTTGAGGCTGACCATATCCCTGTTGGGGTTGTGTGTAACCGCCTCCCTGGGGAACTCCGTATCCTTGCTGAGGCATTCCACCATAAGGTTGCTGTTGTGGTCTGTCAATTCTCCAGCCTTGAATAGAGTTGAAATAACGGGTTTCTCCTTGCGGATTTACCCATTCTCTTCCTCGTAAATTGATGCCTACGCGAACTTGCTCACCAATTTGGTACGAGTTTAACAAATCGCATTTGTCTTGCGTAAATTCAATTAAAATATGCTGTGGATATTGCTCTTCTGTGGTAACAACCACTTCTCTTTTTCTGAAAGTTGGACTTACATCTTGTACCGGACCAACCATTTTAATTCTTCCTAAAACTTCCATTTGTTACATTTTTGCTGCTAAAATCGCTTTCCAAGCCGATAAAACATCGTGGTTTTCTAAAAACAATTTTGCTTTTTTATAAATTAATTCGTTGTTATTTTCGTTTTTCCAGTTTTTAATATCGTTTTGATCTTCTAAAAACTGACCAATTTCTGGATCTGTTGGAAGCTGTTCAACGTTTCCTAAAATGCCCAGATCATTTCCTACAAATATACCACTTTTTTTTACTTCTTCCGGAATGGCATCAACTCCAATCCCCAAGGTGGTTAATGGCTTTTCTACTTCAAACATTCCCGGCGTGGCACGTGTATACCAGTTGCCTCCCATTCGGGCAATTAAATCGATCTTGTGCTGATCGATACCTCCTTTTTCGTCTAAAACAGTTTCAGAAATATGTATTTTAACTACTTCGCAAATGATTAAGTTTCCTGCACCGCCCTGATCACCTAAAGCGATAATTTCGTTTACTTTACACTCTAACTGTACCGGACTTTCGGCAACGCGGAATGGTTTTACCATATCAGATGGCAATTTGGTGAATCCCGATTTTATGAATTCATCAATGCCGTCGCCATATTCGGTTGATGCCAGCGAAAGCTGCTGAACCATATTGTAATTTGCAATGTTTACAACTACTTCTTTAGTGGCTTCGCAATTTAACAAAGTGTGTTTTATTGTATTGTTGCGTACGCGGCGTGCCGGTGAAAATACCAGAATAGGCGGATTGGAACTAAAAAGATTAAAAAAACTAAAAGGGGACAGGTTGGGATTTCCGTTTTCATCTACCGTGCTTGCAAATGCAATAGGGCGTGGACCAACAGCTCCCTGAAGATACGCTTGTGTTTGTACCGCAGTTAGTTCTTTTGGGTCAATGCTTAACATAATTCAATTTTGATTTAAACAAATATAGGTATTGCATTTGGAGTTTTTAAACCAATTATCAAAATATTATCAACAAAATCACGTTTTAAAATAGTAACTTGTGATATCAATTTTAAAATAAACATATTTGTATTGCTGAATGAAAAACCTTGTTTTAATTATTGCTTTCTCTGTCTTATCCTGTAAAGGTCATTTAAAAAATGAAGTTGAATATCATGATATTATTATTGAATGGTCAGGAGAAATTGACAAACCAATTTATAAAATCATTAGCGTCCGATAAAAACTAATTCTCAGATTCCCCTCCTTACATTTGACTGATTGTTAGATGTTTAGTTTTTCATTTTCGCCGAATTTCAAAAACAAGCTACCAATTAAAAGACAATTGCTCACCGTCATCTTTGTCAATAACCCAATCTTTCTCTGGGTTTTCCAAAAATTTCATCAGGTTGATGTAATTGAATAAATGAATTTTGCAAAAACTTACCAAATTTGAAAATGCCCACTTTCGTTTCAATCTTTTTTTGATGACTGCCAGCAGAAGATTTACGATTAATACACAGTAAATCTGTATTTTGATGGCGTTTTCATTAT
>NZ_FNXE01000051.1 GCF_900108395.1 Paenimyroides marinum
TCCACCACATACCAGGCTTTTTGCGAGGCCGACCAACGGGCTTTGGTATGCTGCCGCAAATGCTGGATAAGCTGTATATCGTAATCAAATCGCAGCCATATTACTTTTTTATCGTGATGAGTTCCCAACGAAATCTGATATTTTTCGGGCTTGAATTCCATATTCGCATTTTGAGTATCCATAAAGCTTCGTATTTTAAATATCCAAATATATGAAATATCTAAATCACTGATTCAAAATGAATTATTTATTTGTGAAATTTATATTTATTTCGCATATTTGCGTGTTACCTGCAAGCTGAAAACAAAAATCCGTTTAAGAGATGAATGAACTATTGATAAAAATTTTACAAGAAAAATATCTTATTAATACGAACTATGTTTCTAAACAGCGAGGTGGTTGGGCTTCTTTAGCTTATAAAGTTGAGAGCGAAAACGGAAAGTTTTACTTTTTAAAAGTTTACGATAAAAGCAGAAAATCCACATCTTATTTAACTGAACACATAGATATTTATCTTCCAATAGTGAATTGGATTGAGAATCAAACGTCACTTAACGGAAAAATAATTCGATTAGTTAAAACTCAATTCGGAAATTTAAAGTGCGAAGATGAAAATTATCTCTACATTTTGTTTGATTACATTGATGGAGAAACAGTTGGGGAACAGAATTTGACAGAAGAACAAGTCATACAATTAGCCGAAATTGTTAGCCAACTACATAATTTAAAAAATTTTCCTTTTGATGTTGAACAGATTTCTGAAACATTTGAGCTTTCGTTCATCTCTAAATTATTGGATTGGACGGAAAGAAAATTTGATGATTTAAAAGCTGATATCCAGGAGGTTTTAAAACCCAATATTTTAACTATTAAAAATCAAGTGAATGAATGGAATAACTTGTCCGAATTTTTAAAAGGACAAAGTTTGAATAATTGTTTATGTCATACAGACATTCATCATTGGAATATAATCACTGACAAACAGCAATTGTATCTTTTGGATTGGGAAGGAATAAAGTTTGCACCACCCGAGGCAGATATATTCAGTATTTACGAACAACCTTATTTCAATTCGTTTATGAAGAAATATTATGAACTCAATCCCAATTATCAAATAAACGACAATACATTACGCTATTATCAGATAAGCAGAAAACTTCAAGATATTTTTGAATTCATTGAACAACTACAATTTGATAAACTTAATTTGGAAGAATATGAAACCAATTTGAATTATTTAAGGGAAGAAGTTGATAAAATAGCAACCTAAACATATATACATTTCAAAAAGCCAGCCAGCAGGTAACAAGGGTTTTGCAAGAGAGCGGGTTAAGTGCTTCGTATGAAACTTTTTGCTAAATTTGTAGTTCGGTTCTTCGATTGAGCGTTTGTGCATAAAATCCGCTCCCTCGCAAAGCCCCGACCCGTTGGGCGAAATTTTACAAAGCAAAATCTGCCACTTTAAAGCCAAATAAATAAATCCTTTTGCGCTCAACATTTTTTACTATCCATTTTGTTGTCGCTATTGGCGTTAATAAAAATCGCCACTCAATTATTTTTTGATGTTTCATAATTAAAAAACTTCGCCCAACATTTCATTGGCAATAACGGGCTGAAAGTTATTTGCTCAACGGAAGTACTATTTTTCATCTTTTGTACAAAGGCTCAACGGCAGTACTTCTAATTTCCGTCATCGCCAATGCTTTTTCCGTTGGCGGTAATTTTACCAAACAGAATGTTGAACATAAAAAAGTATAATCCGATGAAGCTATAAGTAACTGTCCAAAATAAACAACGTAAAACTTTTTCATTGCTTTCAAAAAGTAGTGAAAATTTCTATTATCAACATTTAAAAATTAGAAAAATGACACAGTTACAAATGATTGACAAAACAAAATATATAGCTCAACAAGACGAAAATGTTTCCGCCGTTTTTATGTATGGTTCATTTACCAAAAACGAAGGAGACAAATATTCTGACATCGAATTTTACATCTTCTTGAAAAATAAAGAAAATTTCTCGACAGAAAAATGGGTAAATCAAATTCATCCTTTGGCTTTATATTTTACAAACGAATATGGAAGTGAAGTTGCTATTTTCGAGAATATGGTCAGAGGAGAATTCCATTTTTTAAAAACGGAGGAAATTGAAATTATCAAATCTTGGGACGGAATTGTTGAATTTAGCGATTTTGACCAAATGAACCTAACCGACAAAGATGGACTTTTAACGAAAACGCTTAATCAAATCAAAACGAAATCGCCCGAAAGAATAACAAATGAAAATATTTTGTGGTTAAGCCAATCATTACTGAATGTTGTACTGACAACAAGCAACTTGATTAAACGAGAAGAATTTGCTCACGCTCATCACAGTTTATCAAATGTGCAGAAATACTTGCTTTGGCTTATAAGAGCAAGAACAAGCAAAACGCAACATTGGGAAAGTCCGACTAAAAGTCTCGAAAAGGACATTGACACGATTTGGTATTCAGAGTATAAAAAAGTAACATCAGATTTAAATCCCAAAAACATCGTTTTGGCTTTTGAGAACTCATTAAATTTATCGGAAAAACTATTTGATGAACTAAATATTGAACCCAAACTGAAAGAAATCCTACACAAAATAAGATAAAAAAACTACCGCCAACATCGGTTTTGCAAAAGAGCGGGTTAAGTGGTTAATTCAAGGTTTGTGCATTTAATCCGCAAAACCATTTTTTATTTGCTTTTAAAATGTAAATTAGCAAATAGAAAAAATGGTTTTGCTTAAGTTAGTTCAAAATTGAAAGTTTAGTCTTTCTAATCCGCTCCTTCGCAAAGCCGTCAAACGTTACAAGCAAGCCTAAAAGACGACACTACAACCATCAACATAACAACTAAACCATCGACCTTTGACATCTTGACCTGACTTTTCAGACGACCTTAATACGGCAGACAATTTCGCTGTATTTCGACACAGACCAGCAGACCAACTTGGCGACACACAATCCGACCTAAGAAAAATAAAACACCCCACCCGCACAAAAAATGAATTTCTGCCGCCGCACAAGTGGCACATTTGGCTTTGCCCAACCCACAAGCCGACCCTTCTGCAAAGCCAAAAGAGCCACTTTTTCCCCACGCACCAAAGACAGTTCAAACAACATAATCTAACTTTGTAGAACATATACTTAAAATTATTTTCTTAAAAAGCCTGGATATTAGAAAATTTTAACTATTTTTGTAGCGTCATTACAAAGGAATAAATTTGAAAACGCTAATAAAAGATATCACAAACATCCAAACCGGACTCTTCGCTAAGCCTGCTGGCATTGGCGAATTGGTGTATCTACAGTCCAAGCATTTTGACGAATACGGACAGTTGCATTCAGTTCTACACCCTGACTTGCCAGCTGAAGGTATTTCTGAAAAACATCTGCTGAAAGATGGTGATGTGCTTTTTGCAGCCAAGGGAACCAAAAACTTTGCAGCCGTTTTTGAAAACAACAACGAACCTTCTGTTGCTTCCACTTCATTTTTTGTAATCAGACCAACTAGTAATAAAGTGTTGCCAAAGTTTCTGGCATGGTTTCTAAATAACCACTCCACACAAACCCTTTTAAAAGGTCAAGCCATTGGCACTTCTATTCCTTCCATTTCGAAACAGGTTTTAGAAAATCTGGAAATAACGATACCAAGCATTGAAACCCAATTGGCGATTCTGCAAATCACCCAACTCCGTAACCGGGAAAAATCGTTGAAGCTGAAAATTGAAATGCTTCGTGAAAAACAAATTCAACAACAAATAATCAACGCAATAAAATAAATATCATGGCTAAAATAACTCAGAAAGACATCAACGATGCAGTTTGGAAAGCTTGCGACACCTTTAGAGGCAGCATTGACCCAAGCGTTTACAAAGACTATGTACTTACCATGCTGTTCCTAAAATATCTCAGCGATGTGCATGACGATAAAATGGAAGGCTACTTAGCCAAATACAACGGTGATGTGGAACGTGCCAAACGTGCCATGCAACACGAACGCTTTATTGTGCCGGAGCATAGCCACTTTAAATTTCTATACGATCACCGTAATGAAGCCAATATTGGTGAACTCATCAATATTGCTTTGACTGATTTGGAGGAAGCTAACCGTGAAAAACTATACAGCGAAGACGGTGCAGGGATATTCCAAAATATAGACTTTAACAGCAGTAAGTTGGGTGAGCCCAAGGATAAAAACACCCGATTGAAAACCTTGCTTATTGACTTCAAATCCGACAAACTGGATTTACGACCTTCGCATTTGGATGGCAATGACATTATTGGTGGGGCTTACATGTTCCTGATTGAAAACTTCGCCAGTGATGCCGGAAAAAAAGCAGGTGAATTTTTTACACCAAAAGAGGTATCTACCCTTATTGCTAAACTCACCAAAAGCAAACCCGGTTCACGTATATGTGACCCAACTTGTGGTTCTGCTTCTCTTTTAATTAAAGCTGGTGAAGAAGTAGGTTCTGATAATTTTTCACTTTACGGACAAGAAGCCAACGGTAGTACCTGGGCATTGGCAGTGATGAATATGTTTTTGCATGGCTTCGACAATGCCACCATCCGCTGGGGCGATACCATACGCAACCCGAAATTGAAAGAAGGCGATACGCTGATGAAGTTTGATACCGTAGTGGCAAACCCGCCATTCTCATTAGACAAATGGGGAAAGGTTGAAGACAAAGAAGGAGACAAAACCACCATCAGCTACGACCCTGAAACCGATAAATACAACCGTTTTTGGAGAGGCGTACCACCCAAAAGCAAAGGCGACTGGGCATTTATCAGCCACATGATTGAAACACTGAACGAACATGGCAAGGCTGGTGTGGTGGTGCCACACGGTGTATTGTTCCGTGGCAGCAGCGAAGGAAAAATAAGGCAGAAAACCATTGAAGAAAATTTGCTGGAAGCAGTAATTGGCTTACCTGCCAACCTTTTTTTTGGCACAGGCATACCGGCTGCCATCTTGGTGTTTAACAAGCAGAAGAGCAGCAACAATGTTTTGTTTATTGATGCCAGCAAGCATTACGAAAGTGCCAAAAACCAAAACAAGCTGCGTGAAAGCGATATTGAACACATTGTAACAACCTATCGTGATTTTACTGCCGGCAAACTGCAACCCGGTGTGGTGGAAGATAAATACAGCTATGTAGCCACTCCCGAAGAAATACAGGAAAACGACTATAACCTGAATATACCCCGCTATGTGGACACTTTTGAAGAAGAAGCCGAAGTGGACATTGCAGCCGTGCAGAAGGAGATTGAGCAACTGGAAGGTGAATTAGTGAAAGTGCAAAAAGAGATTGACCAATACTTAACTCAATTGGTGAAATGATGGGAGAAAAAAATAGTCTTGAAAAATTTGGAATACTTGATATTCCAAAAGGATGGCAAATCAAAAAGCTTAAAGACATTTTGATAGAAGGTCGATTGGGCGGAAACTATGAAAATGCTGAAGCAAATAATGGAGTACCTGTTATAAAAATGGGGAATCTTGATAGGGCTACTATTAAAATTGATAAGATTCAATACTTGCCGGAAAATGAAACTTACAATCAAGAAGATGTATTGGTTAAAGGAGACTTGTTGTTCAATACAAGAAATACACTAGAGTTAGTTGGCAAGGTTGCGATTTGGAATAACGAACTACCATTTGCGGTTTATAACTCGAACCTAATGCGAATGAAATTTGACAGTTCCTTTGTGGAGTCAACGTGGTTTATGAACAGGGCTTTTAATTCTTATTATGGATTAAGACAGTTAAGAGGGATAGCAACTGGAACAACAAGTGTTGCAGCAATTTATGGTAGAGATTTAGAGTCAATAAAGTTTCTACTCCCCCCACTTCCCGAGCAAAAAGCCATAGCCCAAGTGCTGAGCACGGCAGATTCCGCCATCCACACCACCGAAAAACTCATAGCCCAAAAAGAACTCCGCAAAAAATGGCTCATGCAGCAATTGCTTACGGGGAAGAAACGGTTGAAGGGGTTTAGTGGGGAAGTAAAAATAAAAGTTGTAGGACAGTTTATAAAAGAAGTTTCTGAAAGAAATAAGGGCTTGAAGGTTACCAGAGTTCTCTCTGTTACCAATTCCAGAGGATTTATAAACCAGTCTGATCAGTTTGACAGGTCGGTTGCGAGTGAAGATGCATCAAATTATAAAATTGTGAGGAAAGGGCAATTTGCATATAACCCTTCAAGGGTTAATGTTGGCTCACTTGATTTACTGAGAAATTTTGATGAAGGGATTTTGAGTCCAATGTATGTTGTGTTTTCAACAGACGAAAAACATCTACTGGCTGACTTCCTATACTTTCATCTAAAAACACAGTGGTTCTATGGTCATATTCCAATGTTTGTGCAGGGAAGCGTTAGAGATAGTTTATCATTTGATGGCCTTTGCTCAATGAAGTTTTTTATTCCAACGATAGAAGAGCAAGCTGCCATTGTAAAAGTTCTTCAAGCGGCAGATAAAGAAATTAGCCTGCTCAAAGCCAAAGCGGAGAAGTTGAGGGAGCAGAAGAAGGGGTTGATGCAGGTGTTGTTGACGGGTAAGGTGAGGTTGAAAATAAATAACGAATAATATGAAAACCATAGGAATACAAATCAAGTCCACTGAAGCAATTATGGTTGTGCTTGAAAAAGATGCAGCCGGAAACATTACGCAAACAAATGAGTCAGCCAAATTTGGTATAGACGACCCAACCAAACCCAATCAGGTAAGGCAGTTTCGTGACCAAATCAATGCAGCATTTGATTCAATCGGTGCTGCCAGAATTGGGATAGTTGCAAGAAATGCAAACGGAAAAGGAGACCGTGCCCCTTCGCCTATTTCTTTTAAACTAGAAGGCATAATTCAGCTTTACGACAAAGTTGATTTGGAACAGGTATGGAAACAAACCACACTCGCCTATTTTAAAAAGAATGCAAAAACAGGAAGTGCAAAGAATAAGTATCAAGACGATGCTTATGATGTAGCCTACTATTTAATCAGTCAATAAATGGTAACAGTAGAACTAAACGATGAAGATTCAGTAAAAGCTATTCAGGATTTCGTAAGAACTACGCCTGACATCAACGTCTATGAATATATCCGTAGAGGTTGTAATGGTGATGTGTATTTCGGTAAGCGAATAAAAATGAATGATGATGTGGTGTTGAAGTTCTACTGGTCGCACCCCAACTATGATGCAGCAGAGGAAGCAATTATTCTTAGAGATATTGAACATGATAATATTCTAAAAATCCATGACCTGCGATTTCTGCCACCTAACTATGCTTACTTTTTAACACCCCGAATTTCTGGTGGCGATTTACAAGGAATTATTGATAGCAGAAGACTTTCAAGCAAGGAAGCACTTGAAATTATTGCAGGTGTTTTACTTGGCTTAACAGAACTGCACTCAAAGCACAAATTGGTTCATCGTGATTTAAAACCGGGCAACATTCTCTTAGATCTTGAGAAAAATTTACCAATTATTGCTGACCTTGGGGCTGTTAAGAAAATCCACAAAGCGGATGGATGTGTAACTGCATCAAAATCCACCTACTTGTATCTTCCACCGGAAGCTATCTTGGCAAATGAATACTATTTTCAATCCGACATTTACCAAGTTGGGGTTATTATGTTCCAATTATTGGGTGGTTACTTTCCTATCAACTCTCCAATGGATTGGCTGACAACAAGAGAGCAAAAACAGTTGGACGGAATCAGAAATACGACAGATAAATACCGGAAGTTTGACGAATTGATAGGTAAAAAAATTACAAAAGGTCAGTTGGTTGACACAAACACTTTGCCTTACTATTTAGACCCTGCATTTAAGCGTGTATTAAATAAGGCGTTGAACTTTCATTATGAAAAGCGATATAAAAATCCTTCTCTTTTTCTGAAAGAAGTTCATAGCCTTTTGCGTTCATGCCCTGATTATGTGCATGAACCTGATAGACTTTTAGTAAGTCACGAAAATGGTAAGGAGTATCAATTATATAAAAACAAGAAAGACGAAGTGGTTTTGGAAAAGCGACTTACCAATAAAGACTGGCGGAAGGATAATAGCCACAACGGAACAGTAGAATCAGCATTAAAAATAGCACGAATAAAATAGAACATGCAACTCAAACTCCAATACGCATCCGACCTTCATTTAGAATTTCCTGCTAACAAGGAATTTCTAAAACAGCATCCTTTACAGCCTGTGGGAGATGTATTGGTATTGTCAGGAGACATTGTGCCTTTTGCCGTAATGGATAAGCACCAGGATTTTTTCAACTTTTTAGCAGATAACTTTAAAACCACCTATTGGCTACCTGGTAATCATGAGTATTACCATTTTGATATTGCAGAAAAAAGTGGTGTGCTACATGAGGCCATTAGAAGCAATGTGTTTTTGGTCAACAATACTTCGGTGGTGCATGAACATGTAAAATTGGTTTTCTCTACCCTTTGGAGCCGCATTAGTCCCGGCTACCAATGGCAGATTGAACGCAGCCTGAATGATTTTCATTTAATCAAACACAAAGGCTTTCGCTTTTCGGCAGAACAATACAACCAGTTTCATACAGAGAGCTTGGCGTTTATTCAAAATGAACTAAACACAAATCAGAATGGACAAACAGCCGTTTTCACCCATCATTGCCCCACTTTTCTCAACTATCCTGAGCAATACAAGGGTGATGTGCTGAATGAGGCTTTTGCAGTTGAACTGCATGACCTGATTGAAGCGTCCGAAATTGCCTGTTGGGCGTATGGGCATCACCATACCAATACACCTGATTTTAGCATTGGCAATACCAAACTCATAACCAACCAGTTGGGCTATGTGCAACGAAACGAACATCGGCTTTTTGAAACGAATAAAGTGATTGAGATATGAAAATCAGAATAATAAACCTATATTTGCACAATAAAGCATATTGCTTTATCAAGCATAATCAGGTTTATTATGGAAAATAAAATGAGGAAAACGCTAACATATATTGAGGAAACGCTGGGCATACAACCAACTGTAACCCAAATAGCCAAAAGCCATTTGGACAGGCTTCCTATGTATATCCACGAAACATTCAGGCTGTACCGAACAGACATATTCAACACGGAAATCATTTTGGCTGAGCTGAAAAACGATAATGAACTAAGCATTCAGCAAACCAAAAAACAGGTGCAGCAGATAAAAAACCTGCTCAACCAAAAAGTGGTGATTGTGTTAGAAAACGTACAAGCCTACAACCGCAAACGGTTAATTGAAAAAGGCATCAACTTTATAGTGCCGGGAAAACAGCTTTACATGCCCGATTTACTGCTTGACTTGCAGGAAAGCTTTGTTCATCCAAAGACGAAACAAAAAAAAGAGACGCTACTTCCGTCTGCACAATTTTTACTGATTTACCACATCATCCATAGAAACCAGCAATGGAAACTGGAAGAATATCCCTTTAAAGAAATTGCTCAGAAATTAGGTTATACGCCAATGGCCATTACAAATGCTATTGATAATTTAAAATATCATGAATTGGTGGAAGTAGAGGGTGAAAAGGAAAAATTCATCCATTTTAGAAATGACAGACATGAGTTGTGGAACATAGCCTATCAACAAAACCTTTTAGTGAATCCTGTCATCAAAACGGTATATGTAGATGAAAAACCCAAAGACCTTTTTCTATTGCGTTGTAATGCATCTGCTTTGCCCGAATACACCGACCTGAATCCGAGCAGACAAGAATATTTCGCCATTGAAAAAACCGTTTTTTATGGTTTGCAAAAAAGCAATGCATTGGTGAACCCGAATAATTATGAAGGCAGATATGCTTTAGAGGTATGGAAATATAACCCATTGACTTTGGTTGACGAATTACCAAATGACAGGGCAGTTGTAGATCCGCTTTCTTTATACCTGAGTGTAAAGGACAGCAGAGATGAACGAATTGAAATGGCTTTAGAACAAATTTTAGAGAAATTTATATGGTAAGAGGATTAGACATATTTAAAAAATACTTTGAGCAGTATCCCGGTAATTACGTGATTATTGGGGGGACTGCTTGTGATATTATAATTGATGAAGCGGGCTTTGTTCCCAGAGCAACCAAGGATATAGACATTATTTTGGTGGTGGAAGCACTTAGTTCAGAATTTGTAAAACAGTTTTGGCAATTTATTAATGACGGCAAGTATCAGCAAAGGGAAAAGAGTAATGACGAAAGAGAGTACTACCGTTTTATAAAACCGGAGAATACAGAATTTCCGCATCAGATAGAACTGTTTTCAAGAACTCCAGATGTGATTGTTTTAGAAGGTGAGGCACATCTTACTCCTATTCCAGTTGATGATGACCTTTCCAGTTTGTCAGCCATATTATTGAATGATGACTATTACAATTACATGATTGAACACAGTCAGGTAGAAGATGGATTGCATCATGCCAATATTGAAGCATTGATATGTTTGAAAGCAAAGGCATTTTTGGAAATCAAGGAAAGAATTGAAAACGGAAGTAAAGAAGATGCAAAGCAGTTGAGAAAGCACAAAGCAGACGTGTTTCGTTTAACAGTGATGCTCACGCCTGAATCAGAATTTGCTTTGCCTAAAACCATTCAATCTCACGTTAATCAGTTTGCTGAATTGACGGCTCGCAATTTACCCGACAAAGCCATTTTTAAAGAAATGGGATTGAGCAATATTGACCCGAACAATGTATTTGAGCAATTCAAAAAATCATTCAAAGTAAGTATAAATGAAGCATAGCAAATGTGAGATAAAAACATGTAAAGAAAATGCCGGAAATCTTTACATATCAAAACCAACATGTATAGAAAACCGCACTTTTCTATACATGACACAAAAGAAATTTGAAAAGTAATGGAAACACCCAGTTTTAAAGAAGACCATATCAGCCAGATTCCGGCATTGCAAATGCTGGTGAATTTGGGTTATACCTATTTAAGTCCGGCAGAAGCCGATAGGCAAAGAGGTGGCAAAACTACCAATGTATTGCTGGAAGACGTATTGCGGAAACAGTTGAAGGAAATCAACAGCATCAGGGTAAGTGCTACCAAAACCAGCATTTTTACAGATGAGAATATTGAGCGGGGGATTTTGGCTTTAAAGAACCTTCCCATGAACGAAGGCTACATTGCAGCCAGTGAAAAAGCATACAACCTGCTCACCTTGGGGCAGGCATTGGAGCAAAGTGTAGATGGCGACAAAAAGAGTTTTACACTTCAATACGTTGACTGGAAAAACATCAACAACAATGTATTTCACGTAACAGAAGAATACAGCGTAATGCGAAGCACCAGCAAAGAGCATTACCGCCCCGATTTGGTGTTGTTCGTGAATGGTGTTCCGCTTTGCATTATTGAGTGTAAAAGACCTGACATGAAAGAACCGTTGAAACAGGCAATCAGTCAGCAAATAAGAAGTCAACAGGAAGATGGAATCAGAAATCTATATGTGTATTCTCAATTGCTACTTTCCTTAAGCTGCACACAAGCTTTGTATGCCACCAATTCTACACCTGAAAAGTTTTGGGCAAAGTGGCAGGAAAAATTCAGCAGCGATGAAGAAGAACAGAACTATAAAGCCAAGTTATATGAACTGAAAAACAATCCGCTTTCTACCACAACAAAAGAACAATTGTTTACCGACCGCTTCAAGTATGTTCGTCAATATTTTGATGCTTTAGAACAAGAGGAAATTCTTCCAACCATTCAGGATGAATACTTGTTTGGCTTATGTCGACCTGAACGATTGATGGACATAATTTTCAATTTCGTGTTGTTCGACAATGGTGAAAAGAAAATAGCCCGTTATCAGCAGTTTTTTGCCATCAAAAAATCCATGCAGCGGATTAAGAACGTTGAAAATGGCAAACGTAGAGGTGGTGTAATCTGGCATACACAAGGGAGCGGGAAATCATTAACCATGGTAATGCTGGCACAAGCAATTGCTATGGAGCCAAGCATTCGCAATCCGAAAATTGTATTGGTAACAGACAGAACCGATTTAGATAACCAAATTACGAGCACGTTCAGAAAGTGTGGCAAGTTTGTAGAAAACGCCACTACTGGGCAACGTTTGGTGGAATTACTGGAAAGCAAAAGCGATGCGGTGGTAACCACTATCATTAACAAGTTTGTGGCTGCCGTAAAGAAAATTAGCAAGCCCTTAGAAAGCCATGATATTTTTGTGTTAGTGGATGAAGGTCACCGAACACAACACGGCACTTTCAATATCGACATGCAAAAGACATTGCCCAATGCATGTTTCATTGCCATGACCGGAACACCGCTTTTCAAAAAGGACAAAAGCACCGCTGAAAAATTTGGCGGTTTGATAGATGCCTACACGGTTGACCAAGCTGTTCAGGACAAAGCGGTAGTTCCATTGCTATATGAAGGCAGATTGGCTTTGCAAGATGTAAATGCCAGTCCGATTGATACTTTTTTTGGAATGGTCTCAGAACCATTGACCGAATACCAAAAAGCAGACATCAAGAAAAAGTTTGCCCGAACAGACCACTTAAATTCAGCAGAGCAAAAAATGCGAATGATTGCATGGGACATTAGCTATCATTTCCGTGACAACTGGCAAGGCAGAACGCCATTTAAAGGGCAATTGGTTTGTGATAAAAAGGTGAATGCAATTAAGTACAAAGAGTATTTGGATGAAATTGGTATTATAAGCAGTGAAGTGTTGATATCATCCATTGACGAACGGGAAGGCGAAGAAAGTGCTTATGAAAAGTCAACCCAAAAAGAAAATCAATTCTGGAAACGCATGATGGACGAACATGGCAATTCAAAAAGCTATGAGAAAAATATCATAAGTCGCTTCAAAAATCAGAAAGACCCGGAAATCATTATTGTAGTAGATAAGCTACTCACGGGGTTTGACGAGCCAAAAAACACCGTTTTATATCTTACAAGGAATTTACAAGGACACAAACTACTACAAGCCATTGCAAGGGTAAATCGTATTTATCCCGATAAAGAATTTGGTTATATCATTGACTATTATGGCGTAATTGAAAATCTGGATGATGCCTTACAATTGTATTCATCTTTTGAAGATTTTGATGATGAAGATTTAGCTGGAACACTCACCAATATTTCAGATGAAATCAAAAAGCTGCCACAAAAACATTCTGACTTGTGGGATATTTTCAAAACTATTGCCAATAAACGTGATGCAGAAGCATATCAGCAATTATTAAAAGATGAAGCAATACGAGTTTTATTTTACGATAAATTGGCTGCCTTTGCCAAGAGTTTAAAGCTTGCTTTGTCTTCTATTCAATTTCACAAAGACGTTGAAGAAAAAACCATTAACCGCTACAAAGAAGATTTGACCATGTTCTTGAAACTGCGTTTGGCAGTAGTGGAAAGATACAGCGATGAAATTGACTACAAACAATATGAGGGTCAAATTCAAAAACTGATTGACACACACATTACCACAGAGAAAATTGAAACTATCACAGAACTGGTAAACATATTCGACAAGGATAAATTTCAGCAGGAAGTAGAAAACACAACGGGTAAAGCAGCAAAAGCAGACAAGATTGCCAGCAGAACAGCCAAGCACATCACCGAGAAAATGGATGAAGATCCGGCTTTCTATAAGAAATTTTCACAAATGCTTAAAGAAACCATTGCTGATTATGAAGCCAAGAGAATCAGCGAAGCACAATACCTGAGCAGAGTTCAGGATATTATGAACAATGTATTGGCACATACAGACAATGACATACCGGAACAATTAAGAGACAAAGATGTAGCCAAAGCATTTTATGGCTTGACAGTGGAAGCATTATCAGAAAAGATTCAGGACAATGTTGTACGTAAAGAGGTTTCAACCCAAACAGCTTTACAAATTGACGATTTGATAAAAGAATCTGTTTTAGATAATGGTAAACCCATCATTGACTGGCAATACAAAACCAATATTACAGGCAAATTACTCATTGAAATTGGCGACTATCTGATTGATGAAGTGAGAGACAAATACAATGTGGACTTGTCATTCAAAGAAATGGACAAGATTGCAGATGATTGTATTGAAGTAGCTAAAATCCGTTACAAGTAATGACAGAGGCAATACAATTCGGCAGCAGAACAATTGATTTTCGTTTGGAATATTCAGACAGGAAATCGCTTGGCATTACTGTGACACCTGAAATGGGGGTGTTGGTAAAAGCACCGGCTGATACAACTATTGAAAAAGTAAAAGAAAAAATCAGAAAAAAAGCACCTTGGATAATAAAACAGCAAAGCTTCTTCCTTTCCTTTCAGCCAAAGACACCAAGCCGAAAATACATCAGCGGAGAAACGCATTTATATCTGGGCAGACAATACCGTTTACAAATTCAAATTGATAAAGAAGAATCAGTAAAACTAAAAGGGAAATTCATTGTAGTTACTGCAAGCGAAAAATCAAGAGCTAAAGATTTGTTGCATGACTGGTACTTGCAACATGCAAGGGCAAAGTTTCATACAATCGCAACACCACTCATCGACAAATTCAAAAAGCATAAAGTTGAACCGAGTTCTATTGTTTTACGGGACATGCCGACACGTTGGGGTAGCTGCACTCCGAAAGGAAAAATCATCTTAAATCCTGAATTGATTAAAGCACCAAAAGGATGTATTGAATATGTAATCATACACGAACTTTGCCATTTAATACATCACGACCATACACAGAAATTTATAGACTTACAGACAAAAGAAATGAAAGACTGGGAAAAGTGGAAAATGAAATTAGAGAAATTATTAGCATGAGAAGCCTACACACAAAAGCACACACATTTGCAAGCCGCGCAAGACCAAGCACAGACCAAAGCTTGCAAAAGAGTGTGCTTTTCTCCAGCCCAAAAAGAAATTCATTTTTTTCTTCCCTCCCTTCGGTGTTTTATTTTTTCGCCACCCACAACCGACACAAAAACAGTTGGACAGAAACAGCGAAAACCCATACTAGACAAGGCTTGACAATGACGGAGGACAGAAGGCCAGCTTGTAACACGGGTTTGGCAAAAGTGGCGGTTCAGTGCTCCGCAGACACATTTGTAGTTAATCAAAGTTTGGTTCTCCGCATCAGCATTTGTGGTGAAAATCGCCACCTTCGCCAAGCCCGAAAACGTTATAGGCAACCGTAAGACACGACGACAATGACATTGACACAAGAGCATTTGGACTTTGAGAAATTCAGCCGACAATTAATCGGTTTGACCATTTTGAAAGTTGAGTATTCAGAAATCGCTTATGAGCCGACAAATCCCAAACCATATTACCCAACACAATTCGCAAATCTAGACTCAGTTGACTTCTCAATTTTCTTCCATACGGACAATGACAAATTAGTAGAGATTTATTGGGACAGTAAATTTTTTCAATATGGAATTGGTGTTAAGATAAACGAGCAATCTGACTTTTCTGGAAGCATAAAATGGGACGTTTCAAGTAACGGCCTTTGGAAAAAGTTTATTGGGACAACAATTACTGACATACGCATTACCTGGGAAACAGTTACGACAACAGAAGAAAAGACTGGCAAGACAGAAAATTTTGTTTATCCTCAAGACATTAAAATTACATTTTCAAACGACCAAACCATATTTATTAGTGCGGCTGGTTTTTTAGACCAAGGTGACAAAGAAGTTTATGGAATGCTTGACAATTTAACGGTGACGGACAACGAGGAATTAGCAAGACAAGTTAAAATGATAAATTAACGAATGACAAAAACGGCTGCCTATAACACGGGTTTTGCGTCAGGCGGGGTGACGTGCAAACTTGTAGCTTTGTGCTTCTATTCAAGTTCAGTGCTGGTTGACGGTTTTGTGCTCCGAAACCCGCCCGAACGCAAAGCCCGAAACCGATGATACGCAATCCGCTGCGCTCCTTGCGTATCATCGGCCCGGCGGCTGACACCGCCTGATGAACACCAGCCGCTACGCGGACTGGCGCACATC
>NZ_FNXE01000050.1 GCF_900108395.1 Paenimyroides marinum
GCATTGGTCAGAATACACCTGATCAGCCACGTTGATGTGTTTTGGATGGTGCAAAATAGCCGAAGGACATACCAAAAACGAAAAAAGCGAAATAAATCACCCTGCCTTCAGACTTCTTTGTTCTAAAATAAGGGGGAGGTGGGTTTTGGGGAAACTAAAAAGATGTATTGATATTCAATAGATTAGCAACTAATTTTGCCCTATTTGAAAGATTGCCCGTTTAGTAGTGATTTTTTATAATCATCCTTGCATTTATTCATACCCTTATTATATTCATTTTCTGCATTATTAGCTCCATTATATTTTTCTATTCCATCCTCACTATCTTTTAATTCTTTTAAAGTGGTAACATACTTATCTGACACACCATCTTTACAAGTACCAAAAGTGTATTCACAAGGACCTGTGGTAGTAGTCGTATTTTCGGGGAATAACCATTTTTCAACACGAACTTTTACCTGTGAAATAGGAGCATCTTCAATATAACTAAAAACTTCTGGAAATTCTTCGTATTTTTGACCTACTAAATTTAGTACAGTATTAATTTCTAAAATAGCTTCGTCGTAATCTGAAAATTCAGTTGAATCAAGGTTAGAAGCTACCCAAGTAGTTAATTTATAATAAGTATCAATATCATCATAATCCCCATTAAAGCGTAATTTCGCATTTAATTCATTTTGAGCTATAGTCGTATTAATAAATAAATTAGAATTGACATAATCATAAAATAGTTGATCAATACTATCATCAATTGTAGGTTGATAATCAGAATTTACTGATTTCAATTGATTTGTAGAGACTTCATTACTGTTGTTAAATACCCCAACACCCTCTGAAGGTTCATTAGTGCATGCAGCTAAAAAAGCAATCGAGCAAAGCATTAAATTTTTTTTCATTTTCATTAAGAATTTAAATTAATTGCTCAATAATAATAATAATACAAAACAATTTTTTTTGTTAAATTTAATTTATATACTTTCTACAAATATATTTTTTAGACCTAATAGAAATAACTTAATTAAAAATCAATTAAAAAAACCTTTACCAACTAAGATAAAGGTTTTTAAAATATGTTTTAAAAAAACGTGTTAATTATTCAATGCTTCGGCTCCACCAACGATTTCTAAGATTTCGTTTGTAATAGCAGCCTGACGTGCTTTATTATACGTTAATTTTAACTGATCGCGTAAATCTTTCGCATTGTCGGTTGCTTTGTGCATAGCCGTCATACGTGCCCCGTGCTCAGCCGCATTAGAGTCTAACACTGCTTTGTACAACTGCGTTTTTAACGATGTTGGGATTAAATTTAAAATGATTTCTTCTTTAGAAGGCTCATAAATATAATCTACCGATGCATTTGAAGTTTTTTCGATTGGTTTTAACGGCAAAAACTGCTCTGTTTGTACAATTTGCGTGGCAGCGTTTTTAAACTGATTGTAAACCAATTCTACTTTATCGTAAGTACCTTCAATAAAAGCGTCCATAATTTGCTGTGCAACTGCTTCCACATTCACAAACGTTAAAGCATCGAACAAATCACTGCGGTTAGCTAAAACAGTTTCTGTTTTACCAACAATATCGTAACCTTTTTTACCAATTGTCAATACATCAACATTTTTACCCGCATACGTTGTATCAATCAGCGTACGTGTTGCTTTAATCACATTTGCATTAAAAGCACCACACAAACCACGGTTTGATGTAACCACAACCAATAAAACGTTGTTTACTTCGCGTTGTTCGGCATAAACACCTGCTGCATCGCCTTCCAGTGTTGAACTGATGTTCTGAATTAATTCGGTTAATTTCTCTGCATACGGACGCATTGCTGTAATAGCATCTTGCGCTTTCTTTAATTTTGCCGCAGAAACCATCTTCATGGCAGAAGTAATCTGCATGGTAGATGATACCGAATTGATTCTGTTACGTATTTCTTTTAAGTTTGCCATTTTTTAAAATGTATATTGTAAAATTGTATATTGTAAAGGCATCTAAAATTAGCTTGATACATTTTACAATATACAATATACTTTTAAAATTAGTATTTAGACGATACTTCTTTTGCTACTTTTTCTAATGTAGCTGTAACTTCGTCAGACAAGTTTCCTGATTTCAAGGCATTCAATGTATCACGGTGCGATAAATTCAATACTTGTAAAAATTCTTTTTCAAATTCTTTTACTTTTTCTACAGGAACATTGCGCAATAAGTTTTTAGAACCTGCATAGATAATCGCAATTTGATCTTCTACGGTATAAGGATCGTTAACTGTTTGTTTTAAGATTTCTACGTTACGCTTACCTTTCTCGATTACGTTCATTGTAGCCGCATCCAAATCAGAACCAAATTTCGCGAAAGCTTCTAACTCACGGAATTGTGCCTGGTCTAATTTCAATGTGCCGGCAACTTTTTTCATTGATTTGATTTGTGCATTACCACCTACACGAGATACCGAAATACCCACGTTGATTGCCGGACGTACACCAGAGTTGAACAAGTCAGACTCTAAGAAAATCTGTCCGTCTGTAATCGAAATTACGTTGGTTGGGATATATGCAGAAACGTCACCAGCCTGTGTTTCGATAATTGGTAAAGCAGTTAATGAACCGCCACCTTTAACGATTGGCTTTAATGATTCTGGTAAATCGTTCATTGTTTTTGCAATCTCATCATCTGCGATTACTTTAGCCGCACGCTCTAATAAACGAGAGTGAAGATAGAAAACGTCACCAGGATATGCCTCACGACCTGGTGGACGACGTAAGATCAATGACATTTCACGGTAAGCCACCGCTTGTTTAGATAAATCATCATAAACAATTAATGCAGGGCGACCTGTGTCACGGAAATATTCACCAATTGCAGCACCCGCCATTGGAGCGTACACTTGCATTGGTGCAGGGTCAGAAGCGTTTGCAGCAACAATGATTGAATAAGCCATTGCTCCTTTTTCTTCTAAGGTTTTTGCAATATTAGCTACAGTAGATGCTTTTTGACCTACGGCAACATAGATACAATAAACCGGTTTTCCGGCATCGTAAAACTCTTTTTGATTTAAAATCGTATCGATACAAACGGTTGTTTTACCTGTTTGACGGTCACCAATAACCAACTCACGTTGCCCGCGACCTACCGGAATCATTGCATCAATAGCTTTGATACCTGTCTGCATTGGCTCGGTTACCGGCTGACGGAAAATAACTCCCGGTGCTTTACGCTCAATTGGCATTTCGTATAACTCACCAGAGACAGGACCTTTACCATCGATTGGGTTACCTAAAGTATCAACCACACGTCCTAACATTCCTTCACCTACTTTGATTGAGGCAATACGACCTGTTCTTTTTACAATAGAACCCTCGCTAACTCCAGTAGAAGGACCGAACAAAACGATACCAACGTTATCTTCCTCTAAGTTTTGTACCATTGCTTCTAATCCGTTTTCGAACTGAACCAACTCACCATACTGTGCGTTTGCTAATCCGTGAACACGTGCAATACCATCTCCTATCTCTAAAACGGTACCAACTTCTTCTACAGATGCTTCTGTTCCAAAACCAGATAACTGTTTCTTTAAAATTGCTGAAATTTCAGCAGGATTAATTTCTGCCATTTTTATCTATTTTATCACGTTAAACGTGTGTGATTTTAATTATTAAATTCTCTTTTTAACTGACTTAATTTGTTTGCAATAGAGGCATTGAACTGCATATCGCCTAAACGAATGATAAAACCGCCGATGATGTCAGGATTTACTTCGTTTACAATTGTAACTTCCTTATCAGAAATTTGTTTGATTTTTGCTAATATTTGCGTTTCTAACGCTGCTGTTAAAGGGGTAGCTGTTGTTACATAAGCTACTTGAATTCCTTTTAATTCATCGTATAAAACGGCAAATTGTGCGGCAATTGCTTCTAAAATATCTAAACGCTTGTTTTGTAATAAAACCGAAAATAAGTTTTTAGTATCTGCGTTAGCCGAAGCAAAAATTTCGTTTAAGGCAGCCAACTTAGAAGATCCTTTAATGATTGGATTTTCTAAAAATAACTTTAACTCGTTGCTTTGTGTAATAGCATCAGATATGTTTTTCATATCGGTGCTTACCACATCTGCATTTCCTTTTGCGTTAGACACGTCAAGAATTGCTTTAGCATATCTTACCGCTGCTCTTGTTCCCGTCATAACGTAGTATTAGTTTAATTTAATATCGTTTAATAATGATCCCACCAATTGCTCTTGTGCTTGTTTATCAGCCAACTGACCTTTTAACAATTTTTCAGCAATATCAATTGATAAGGTAGATACCTGATTTTTGATATCGGCAACTGCTGCGTTCTTCTCGCTTTGAATTGTTGCTTGTGCTTGTGCAATCATTTGTGCACCTGCAGCCTGAGCTTCTTCTTTAGCTTCAGCAATCATTTTATCTTTCATTTCACGGGCTTCCTTCAACATTACGTCGCGTTCTGCACGAGCTTCAGCTAACAACTTTTCGTTGTCTGCTTTTAAGTTGGTTAATTCTCTTTTAGCGTTTTCAGCTGCAGCTAAAGCATCTGCTATACCTTCTTCACGGGCTTCTAACGCGTTAACGATTGGTTTCCAGGCAAATTTTCCTAATAAGAAAATAATCACCAATAAAATAATAGCTTGCCAAAAGAATAAACCCCAACTAAAATCGTGAATTAATTTGTCCATTGTATCTTAAAAAAATATGAATTTATACTAATTAATTTTTGTTTAATTAAACAATATCTGCAACCAACCGTTACAGATATTGCTTTAATTTTTGTGATTATTTTCCTAAGATTAAAGCACCGAATGCTAAACCTTCTAATAATGCACCAATGATAATCATTGCAGTTTGGATTTTCCCTGCTGCTTCTGGTTGACGAGCGATAGCGTCCATTGCAGAACCACCGATTTTACCTAAACCGATACCAGCTCCGATAACGATTAAACCTGCTCCTACTAAACCTGGAATTGTCATAATAAATGAATTTATATATAATTAAACAAAATTTTAATACTCAAATACGTTATATCTTAATGATGATCGTGTTCCTGAACTGCCGAACCAATAAACAACGATGATAACATTGTAAAGATAAAGGCTTGCAAGAATGCTACTAAAATTTCTAACACAGTTAAAAATGTTGTTAGCAAGAACGATACACCTACTGCCCCCGGCGTTGATAATGTTTCTTTCATTAAAAATGCCACTGCAATTAACCCCATTACTACCGAGTGACCTGCTGTAATGTTGGCAAACAAACGAATTAATAATGAGAATGGTTTTGTGAACATACCTAAAATTTCAATAGGCATTAATACAATCTTCATTGGAACCGGTACACCCGGCATCCAGAAAATGTGTTTCCAGTAATCTGCGTTTCCGCTGAAATTAACATATAAAAAGGTAAAGATCGCTAAACAAACGGTTACCGAAATATTTCCGGTTACGTTTAAACCAAGCGGTGTTAAACCTAATAAGTTTAATAAAAAGATTAAAAAGAAAACCGATAGTAAATACGGCATATACTTTTTATATTTTTTATCGCCAATGTTAGGACGTGCCATTTCATCGCGAACGTAAATAACCAATGGTTCTAAAGCACGACCAAGACCTTTTGGCAGGTTGTTTGGAGATGATTTGTACGTTCTTGCCAATGCGGTAAATCCTAAAAACAATAAGATCGTTGCCAACAACAAACCTGCTACGTTTTTGGTGATTGATGCATCAAAAGGTTTTTCAACTGTTGGGTGATGATGTTCATCTAATTTTAAATCTCCTTCGGCATTGGTTTTATAAATTTTACCGTGGTGGTATTTATAATGTTGTCCGTCTTTTTCTACAACTTTACCGTTATACACAAAATCTTCTGAAGACATAAACACTTTTAGTCCGTTATCAATCAAAATAACTGGTAAAGCAAACCCATAATGTCTGTGTGCTTCTTTATCCGCATAAAACGAATAAAAATGATCGTCCATTAAGTGGTGTTGTGTAAAATTGTGGACAAACTCTTTATCTGTTTCTTCAGCATGCTGCCCTTCAGCGTGAACTTCATGTGCAGTTTCTGTAGTAACAGTTTGCAACGAATCATGTGCCGAAACAACCGGAGTTTCTGCACTTGACACTAATGGCATCAAGGCAAATAAAGCCGCTGTTAATAATTGAAGTGATTTTTTAATCGTCACCATACCGTGGTTAAATTTTTTACGTTTCAAAAATTTTGTGCAAAAATACAATAATTATCCGTTCAGCACAGAACTATTTCAACTTTTTTTCTCTATTTATTTTTAGACGGATATGTTTGATTTAAAACACGATAGGTTACATAGACGTCATAAAACATAAAAAGAAAGAAAACAATTAGAAAATTATATTTAAAAAAACTGGTTTCATCACTGGTATTCAGCACCGGACGCAGCATTAAATAATTTACCGCGATTTTTAATGTTAAAAAGCCTAAAAATACAAAACCTAAATTGTTTGGCATGGTATGACCAATACCCACCACAGCAATTACTACTAAAGCCGACAGCAAAAACTGTAAGGCATAGATTTGCCACAGCTGCATGTGAGCCGTGTCCCATAACGGTAATTCTTTGGTGATGGAATGATACAAAAAGTGTAGCCCTAAGGTAATTAACGACAACAATACCAACTGACCCAAATACGGAAATGCTTTACCCATTTTTATTTAATTTATTAACCTGACTGATGACTTGATACAAAGCCACAAAAATTCCGAGCAAAGTTACACTTTTTGTGCCCCATTCATTCGCAATAAGATATTTTTTATCTAACCAGTTTCCCAATTTGTAAAACAAGTAAATGGTTACGCCCATTTGAAAAGGAATCGATGTAAAAATTAACCATTTGCTTGTATTACCCGGTTTTTTTGGCTGCATCTTATTTTCCGGCTTCTTTTATGTATTCTTCCCAGTTTTTCTTAATCAATACCACTGCGTAATCTTCGGTACTTATCAATACAGGATTCAATTTTATTCCGTATTCCGATTCCAATTCAAGGTACATTTGCGCCGATTTTGCAATATTCCCCGATTTTACTCCGTGCAGTACAAAGAAAATGGTATTATCATTATACATATCGGCACTAAAAATTAAACCGGTATGACGGCGGTCGTTCGCATATTGCTCTAATTTTGCTTTTAACGCCTGACCTTCTTCTGTTAAAGGATAACTTGCCGTGTAAACCATTTTTATGTTTTTAGACAAATCACGTTTAAAGGTCATGTTTTGCAACTTAGGTAAATCTTTGGCAATAATGCGTTCTGCTTCTTTTCCTTCTTTTGTAGTTGGATAAGTCAAGGCAACGTATTCCAATGCTTCGCGATAGTTAGTCAATCCGCGTAATTTACCAATGGTCATTGCTTTTAGCAATTCAAATTTACTTACAATCCCATCGCCAATAACCGCAGGTATTTTTGCATCAAGTTCCTGCAACGTTTCATAATATGCGCCATTTGCATATAAACGATATACTTTATTGTAATCATCTAACGGCGAACCTTCGGCAGAAACAGCCGTATTTGGATTTAAAGCCACTTGGGTGTAACGTGAATTTGGGTGATTTGTTTTTAAATCGTCTAACATAGCCTGAGCTTTTGCAGGATTTGTTTTCAGATAGATTTTATACAGATGGTATTTTGCAGGTTCAATCAGACCTACTTCAGGATCAATTGCCAACAAATGTTCTAATTTTCCGGCTGCTACTTCATATTCTTCCAAACGATCACTGTATAATAATCCCAATTGATAATACGCATTATCGCGTTCCACTTTTAAATTCTTCAGTTCAAGGCTATCGGTTGGAATCTGTTTCAGATAAAAATCAACATTGTAACGTGCCTCTTCAGCAGCAGTGTTTGATGCTGTTTGATTGCTATTCAGCGTATCGTTTGCCTGTTGGGTATTTGAAACAACCGATGCCGCAGAACCCGACGCAATTGATGACCAGCGCCAGTTATCTGTTAACGGACGATTGCCCCATTTTTTGTTAAAATCATTTATACCTTGTTGAACAGTTGCGGTATTGTAAAAATAAAAGTTTGATGACGATCCCACAGTTGGTACCGTACCTGCTGTTTGTTGATTTTGCTGTGAAGCTACTTGCTGTGCTTTGGCATCTTCTGCTTTTAATTTCTCAATTAATTTTTCTATTTCTTGTCTTTGTTGCGATGCGTCTTTTCCTACTAAATTCAGGATACTGTCGTTTTTACGGGCAATTTGTTCGTACCGCACAATATCAACCAAATTATTTCTTTTACGTTTTACCTGAACATATTCGCGCGACATTGGGTTCATATAAACCATTGTGGAATCGTAATACATTCCGGCAGTTTCAAACTGTTTTTTCTGATAATAAATATTTGCCAGCTTGTTATAGTTTGATACTTTAATGTATTCGTTATTTTTATTGGTCTTTAACGACATATTGTAATCTTTAATGGCACGATCGCTTAAACCATAAGATTCGTGCATTACTCCTAATTGGTGGAAAATAATATCAGAATACGCACGGTTCTCCCGGTCGTTTAACAGCGATAAGTATTGGCGTACAAAAGCAGTAGTATCAATTGCATTTATATCCTGATTGGCAAATTTTTCGGCATGGGCATTAATCACCAATGCACGTGAAATTCTTCTGTTGTAATCTATAACATCCTGAAAGTTTTTAACTGCATCGGATTTCTGACCGGTTTTGCTGTTTAATTGTCCCAGAATATAAGTATATCGGGCTTTTTCGTCGGTATCACTTGTTAAATCGATTGCTTGCTGCAATGGAATTTTAGCAGAATCTAAATGTTCTAAATGAATGTATCCTTGAGCCAATGTGGCATAAGCATCGGCTTTGGTTTGCTTTTTCATTGCCTCTTCGCTGTCTTTGAATATCTTTTTAAGATTTTGGATTGCCAAACCGTAATATTCTAATTTTAAGTTTGTTTTTTCTTTCCAAACCAAAGCATCGTAGAACAAATCACTATCGGGATATTTTAAAATGATGTAGTTAAAGGCTTCAATTGCCGGCACAAACCGTAAATCCTGATAACGTGCCTTACCCAAAAGCATATAAGCTTCGTCCATTTGCGGGTTGTGCTCTTTCCCGGCAACATTTATAGAATGTTTCTGTGCTGCTTTTACCGCTTTATCTTCGGCCCGTTGAAAATGCGGATTTTTTTCTGTTTCTCCTGTAATAATCAATGCTTTTTCATCTTTTTGAATCGGCTCAAGAGTTATGATGTCAGAAAAATCATCGACATATTTCTTTTTTAATTCCATTATCCCCCGATCATAAGCTGTGGTACCGTTATAAAGCACATTGTATTTGGTATTTGTAGCATGGAATTTTTTGTTCATAAAACCGGCTTTTTCAGTAGAACAAGCCACTGCTATAAACAGCATTAACAAAACAAAAGCGTATTTAGAGAAAACAGTTTTCAATAGAATGATTTTTTTAAATAACTGAAAAATACAGTTTTTCGTATATATAATTACCGAAAAAACTTAATATACTGTACTTTAATGTGTAAAAATAAGAAAACAGATTTTATTTTTCATAATAAAACTAAACTTAAAAAAATCGCTCTAAAATTAGAGCGATTTTTTCTCATAGCATCTCTGCTAATCATTCATCTAACCAAATACTATAAATTATGAAAAAACTTTCTCCGAATATATCAATTATAATATTACTTAACAACTTTTTATTTGATTATTTGACCCGAAAACAAATAAAAATTTGCTTTAACTTTGTTGCTTTAATTTTTTAAAAATGAAAAAGGATATTGAGTTTCCAAAATCGGAAAATGTTTTTTTAGCTGCCATTCCACAGTGGAACGATGATTTTCAAGAAGAAAGTTGGTATGTTTACCTGATAAACCAGACCAATGAAGATTTAGAAATGGTTTTAGCCGTTTCGCGTGCTTACGGAATAATTGATAACGAACAGCGTAAAACAGGTACATTTCGCCACGCCTTTGATAAAATTTCTGCCAACAGCCAAACAAAAATAGAATTGTTAGAAAACAACGTATTACAATTAAATAATGAATTTGCAGTTACGTATTTTTTAAACGGCAAATTGTTCGACAAAAAATTTGTTTTTAAAACCAACACCATCAACAAAAAAGCATTAAGCGACATTCCCGGAACTGATTTAAGAGGGGTTTTGTTAAAATAGAAAAACAGGTGTAACACCTGTTTTTCTATTTTTATTTATTTGATTTGATTTTATCTACTACGGCTCATTCCACTTCCAGACGAACTTCTTCCACTGCTCATTGAGCCACTGCTTCTGCTCATTGAAGGTGCCGAACTTCTACTCATAGTTGGTGCAGAGCTACGGCTCATTGTTGGAGCTGAACTTCTTGAAATATTTGATGAAGAAGACCGCGAACTGCTTGGTTGACTAATACTTCTGCTTGGTTGCGAAGATATTTTTGACGAACGTTCAATTCTTGAATTAGACGGTGAAATAGTTCTGCTGTTCGTTGACGAGTTTAATCGTGAATTTGAATTTCTTGATGTTTGAATTGTTGAACGGTTTACATTCGAATTTACGTTTGAACGACTTCTTGAAAACTCTTCGGTCGATACTCGTTGTCTTCCTGAATTTATGGTTGAAGTTTTGTTTGAGTTATTAACACGGCTGTTTTGAATGGCTTTATCTCTTGTACCTGTGGTCCGTACACGATTGGTTGTTTGCAAGGTGTTAGAACGTGAAGTTCCTCTGCTTGTTTCCAATGCTCTACGATTGGTCACATTTTCGTTTCGGCTTGCAAAAGAACGGTTTGGTTTTTGACGTTCTAATGAATTTCCTCTTACATTGCTGTACATACGGTCGGCACGGACTAAACGACGGTTATCTGTATAAGAATATCTGTTTCTGCGATCTATATGAGAATAGATGTGGCTGTGGTATCTAAAAACCGGCATGGGTCTCCAATAAGAATAATATGTTGGATAATATCCCCAATACCAAGGTGAATAATACGGACGGTACGTTGCTAACCAAAACATATCGAAAAACACAGGAGTGGTATAATAATACGGTTCATAAATATAATTTGGTCCGTATATATATGAGTTACCCACAATCTGTACCTGAACGGTTTTATTGCGTTGACGCTCTATTTCTATGGTTGCTACATCCTGAAACATATCCTGACCTAAAACGGCCTGAATTACAATTACGCGAACATCACTCTCACCTACTTCTACTACACGTAAATAATCTACATAATTATCATTATTTAAATCTAAATTCGATATCTGTGTTGAAGGGTCATTTAATCGGCGTTCAAAATCTTCTAAATCTCTGGATTCGCCAAAAATAGATGCCACTGCCTGCAAATCAAGATTATCAGAAATATCGTAATTCTGTGCCACAACAGTTGCATTACTACTGTTGTACTGCGCATTACCAACACTTGCGGTTAGTATGGCTGCTGCTATTAATGCGAATTTAAATATTTTCATTTTTTATTAGTTTTAATTCTGTATTCATTAAATATCAACTACTGTGCCAAAATCATAGACCATAAAAAAAGACCTCATATTAGAGGTCTTTTCAATATAATTTATCTGATTTATTTTTGAGTAATAATAAATTCTGAACGACGGTTAATTGCGTCTTGTTCTGGTGTACAATCTTCTCCGCAATCTACAGCTGGTTGACTTTCACCGTATCCACGTGCTTCTAAACGTGCCGGACTAATTCCTTTAGAAATTACATACTGCATTGTTGAAGTAGCACGTTGTTGAGATAATTTCAAGTTGTAAGCATCGCTTCCTTTATTATCGGTATGCGATTCAATCTTGATTTTCATTGTTGGGTTACGTTGCAAGATCTGTACTAATTTGTTCAATTCGAACGCTCCTTGCTGAGTGATATTGTATTTATCGAACTCGAAATAAATATCACCTAAGATAATTTTAATATCATCTTTAATCAACATTTCAATAGGTCTTAACTCCACATCAATAGGATATTTACCATTGCCCCATTTTTGTAGCTCAACATCTTTACTTTCATACCCTTCAGCTTCCACTTGTAAAGCAAAAACCTTGTTACAATCGGTATCATAACGTACAATTCCATAATCGTCAGTAAAACGGGTTTCAATAATGTTTTTGTCGTAATCTAAGATAGCTACCTGAGCGTCTTTTAAAATAGCACCTGTTTTTTGGTCTTTTACAGTTATCACCATTTCGGTAACACAAACCGGACGTACTTTGTAAATATCATCACGACCTACGCGGTTTGTTGATAAAAAACCTATTCCCTTTTCAGGATAATAAGACAAATGGAAATCGTCTTTTGCCGTATTGATCGGATCACCAATGTTGCGTACTTTCGCATTTGGATCGGTTAGATCGAACATATATAAATCTAAACCACCAAATCCTTTATGAGCGTTTGAAGCAAAGATCAATTTTCCATCTTCTGAAATAAACGGGAACGATTCACGACCTTCGGTATTTACAATGGTTCCCATATTTTCCGGAGTTCCATAAGTTCCGTCTTCGTTCAAATCTACTCTCCAAATATCCATATCCCCTACCGTTCCAGGCATATCAGACGCAAAATAAAGCGTTTTTCCATCAGGTGTAACCGCAGGGTTACTTACCATATAATCCGGTGAATTGAACGGAAGAGGTTCAATGTCTGTCCATTTTTTTCCGTTGTATTTTGCCCGGTAAACACTTACTTTACCTTTCTTTAAACGGTTTTTCTTGTCTTTTTCATATTTTCCGCCACGGAAACTTTCTGTTGCAAAAAACATCGTTTGTCCGTCGGCAGTAATTGTTGTTGGTCCGTCGTGATGTTTGGTGTTTAACTCATCAACCGGTTTAATGTCTTTGAACTTTTCTTCGTCGGCAATATATGTTGCTGCATACACGTTAAGGAAAGGCTGATCATTCCACCCGTATTTCTTTTTAGATTCATCACGTGCCGAAGCAAAATAAAGAATATTATCTGTAGTTAAAACACCGCCAAAATCTGAAAATTGCGAATTGTTCATTCTACTGTCTTCAAAAGTAAACAAAGCTTCCTGACTTCTTAATGCCGGGATATAGTCCGGGTCTTGCATAAAGTCGATAGCACGCGAATCTTCAGGTTTTAGATCGGCAAACTTCTTCATGATTTTGTTTGAACTATCATATCGTCCGCTTGCCTTTAGCATTTGTGCATATTTGTAAAAAACCTCAGCATCTTGATTAGGGTTCAACTCTACCGCTTTAGCATACCATTTTGCAGATTCTACAGTATTAAATAAGTGATAATAACTTTCAGCAAGTTGTAATGCCACATAACTATCTGTTTTTTCACCACGAACTAATTTTTTATAGTGTTCTACGGCTTCAACAAATTCATATCTTTTAAATAATTCGTCAGCATGCTTTAAGCGTTCCTGTGGTGTACTTATAAAAGCTGTATTTTGAGCTTGTACAGTGTATAAAGAGGCTGCCAGTAAAAGTGATAAGTATATTTTTTTCATAATATATATTTAGTAGATTAGAAGAAACGTGGTGAACTTGAAACTTTTTTCTTATAGAAAATATCAAATAAAACAATTACTTCATGAGATCCACTTGTTGAATAATTAAGGTCTGAAGTTATATAATCATATGCGTATCCGATTCTTAATTTTGGGGTAATTTTATAATTTACCATAGCTCCGAATGAATCTTGCAAACGATAAGTTACACCAAATTCTAACTTTTCATCGTATAATGTATTAAGCGAAAAATCTACAGAGACAGGGGATTCAACAGCCATTTTCAGCATAGTAGATGGTTTTAACTTCCACTCTCTGTTTAAATCAAACACATAACCTCCGGTTAAGAACATATGTGCCACATCGGTACCATAAGCCCGGTTGTCTTCTTCGTAATATGCATTTTGCAATAGGTTAGCAACGCTAAAGCCTACATAATATTTATTGGTAAAATAAAATGCCCCTACACCTGCATTAAATAATGTACTACTGCTGTCTTCTGAGAAAATAGGATCTGTTTTGTCGGGTAATGTTCCGTTAATATCACTGTAAAGACCAATATCCAGCATACTTACACTTCCTTTAACACCTAAAGCTAAACTATGCCCTTGTCCTAAGCGGATGGTATAAGACACATCTACGTTTACAGTATTTTCTGATACTGGTCCAATATTATCATTAATAAACGAAGCACCAACACCTAAATTTTTTGCTACCGGCGTATGTAAAAATACTGTTCCGGTTTTTGGAGCATCTTCCATCCCCAGCCATTGCGATCGATATAAAATACCAGTTGACATATATTCATTAATACCAGCATACGCAGGATTTATTATACTCTGATTATACATATACTGTGTGTACTGAGGATCTTGCTGGGCGAACCCCTTTAAACTCCCCAGAAGAATACAAACCACTGCAACAATACTTTTATTTATTTTCATAAGGACAAATTTATGTTTTCAATTTTTACAAAGATAATTTTAATTTTTTTTCTAACATAACTAAGGTAATAAACCTATAAAATCACCCTCTGTTAAGAAATTACTAAAATAACAATATTAATTTAATATAATCAAAAAAAATTTTCATTTTTTAAAAAAAACAATTCTGTTGGGTTTTTACAGTAATCTATTAAAACCTATTTAATAAATTTGCTATAAAGATATAATTGATTTAAATGATAGAAAAAGAAGAGATAATATACGAAAAAGCCGTTTTAGTAGGTATTATAACGCAGCAGCAATCCGAAGAAAAATTGCAGGAATATCTGGATGAATTAGAGTTCCTTACACAGACGGCAGGTGGCGAAGTTATAAAAAGATTTACCCAAAAAATGGATAAACCTAACCCTAAAACATTTGTAGGCACGGGTAAATTAGAAGAGATTGAACTTTATATTGCAGAAAATAAAATTGACACGGTTATTTTTGACGACGAGCTTTCACCTGCCCAGCAAAAAAATTTATCGAAACAACTTGACTGCAAAGTATTAGACCGGACCAATTTAATTTTAGATATTTTTGCTCAACGGGCACAAACATCATATGCCCGTACACAAGTTGAATTGGCCCAGTTTCAATACTTACTACCGCGACTAACCGGTATGTGGACACACTTAGAACGTCAACGAGGTGGTATTGGTATGCGTGGTCCCGGAGAAACAGAAATTGAAACCGACCGCCGTATTGTACGTGACCGCATTGCTTTACTAAAAGAAAAAATCCGTACAATTGACAAACAAATGTCTGTACAGCGTAGTAATCGTGGAGCAATGGTTCGCGTTGCATTAGTAGGATATACCAATGTTGGAAAATCTACCTTAATGAATGCTCTTGGTAAGAGCGAAGTTTTTGTTGAAAACAAACTGTTTGCTACCCTAGACACAACTGTTCGGAAAGTGGTTATTAAAAACCTCCCTTTTTTATTGTCAGATACTGTTGGTTTTATCAGAAAATTGCCTACGCAGCTGGTTGAATCTTTTAAATCTACATTAGATGAAGTTCGGGAGGCCGATTTACTATTACATATTGTAGATATTTCACATCCCGATTTCGAAGATCACATTGAATCAGTCAATCAAATTCTTAAAGATATTAAAAGTGATGATAAATCTACCATCATGGTTTTTAACAAGATTGATGCCTACAAAGCTGAAAAATTTGATGAAGAGGATTTAATAACCGAACGCACTTCTAAGCATTATTCTATTGAAGAGTGGAAAAAAACATGGATGAGTAAAGTGGGCGAAAACAACAGTGTCTTTATTTCGGCAACCGAAAAGAAGAATTTTGAAGAATTGCGCCAAAAGGTTTATGAAGCCGTTAGAAAAATTCACATAAGCCGTTTTCCATACAATAATTTTCTATATCCGGAATACGGTGAAAATGATGCACATGAAGAATAAAAAAAGCTGCCCTTTCCGAGGGCACTGAAAAACTATACTCATATCAAAAAAAAGAGCATTTTTACAGTAAAAATGCTCTTTTTTAGCTTGTTATAATATTGAAAATCAATAGAATAAATTCTATTTGTTTTCATTGCATCCTCCTATTTCCTTCATCAAAAGACTTTTTCAGTGGCCTTGCCCTTTCCGGACAACTTTTTTATTCTACTTTCTAGCTTTAAGCCTGGCTTGTAATGTTTCCCATATAAGGGTTTCATCATATTTTTTCAAAAGTTCATTTCGGATCTCCTGAATAGCATTATTTCTATCTTTAATTAAAGTACTTAATTCAACCATATCTTTATATGTTTGTAATGCTTCATCTGCAGAACTAAACTCAGTTTTAGAAAAATTCTTACTTAACCAACGTTCTTTATCCTTACTTTTTTGAAATTTATTCCTTTGTTTATAATCATTAAACTTAGAATTAAAATTTTTATTGGCAAGTTCGTAATTGCGTCCATCTTCAGAACTAACGGCTTTCAGGTATTCTTGTTCATATTTTAAAAATAATTCATCTGTTTCTATAGCGTTTTGAGCATATATATTCAAAGAAGCCATCAAAATAATTATATATATAAGCTTTTTCATCGTTTTTGAGTTTAGATTATTTTACTTCGTACATTAACTGAATCCAATCTTG
>NZ_FNXE01000017.1:0-54025 GCF_900108395.1 Paenimyroides marinum
TGCTTAAATAGGCGTAAAACAACACTTTAACCAACATTCGTGGGTGGTAACTACTGGTGCCTCCGCCTTTGTATTGCTCAATTAAAGCATCCATATTTAATTGGTTGACTACTTCGTTAACCAATCGAACGGGATGGTTTTGAGGAATTTTATTAAAAATATCTTCAGAAAAAAGACTTGGACTATTGGCTGGTAGCGACTTAAAGCGTATTTTTGACTTGTTTATCATACGAGCTCAAGATACATATTTTGAGTGTATAAACACAAAAAAAATCCCGAAAATTTTCGGGATTTTTGCGTTTTGTGACTTTTTAGACAGCCTCTTTTTCTATACCGATTCTATCACATAATCCTTGTAAAAATCTTCTATTTCATCGAAAATTTTTAATAACTGGTTTGGGTCATCTTCTGTTACCAACCGTTGACGGTGTGCTTTAAAACCGTGAATGCCTTTGAAATAATTGGTATAATGACGACGCATTTCTACAATTCCCAATCGTTCGCCTTTCCATTCCATAGACCAGATCAGGTGGTTTTTAGCTGCTTCTAACCGGTCTTTCATCATAGGTGGAGCTAAGATCTCGCCTGTATTCAGGTAATGCTTAATCTCGTTAAAAATCCAAGGGTAACCAATTGCCGCCCGCCCGATCATCATTCCGTCCAACCCAAAACGTTCTTTGTATTCTTTTGCTTTTTGTGGAGAATCAATATCTCCGTTTCCAAAAATCGGAATCTGAATGCGAGGATTATTCTTAATCCGTTCAATATGTGTCCAATCACTGTGCCCTTTGTACATCTGGGCACGTGTTCTTGCGTGAATTGTTAAAGCCTGTACGCCAACATCCTGTAAACGTTCTGCCACTTCATCAATATTAATCGATTCATCATCCCAACCCAAACGCGTTTTAACAGTAACCGGCAAATTGGTACCGCTGATTACTGCTTTGGTTAAACGAACCATTAAATCAACATCTTTTAAAACTCCCGCTCCGGCTCCTTTACAAACTACTTTTTTTACGGGACAGCCAAAATTAATATCCACCAGATCGGGCTGTACGGTTTCTACAATTTTTGCCGAGAGTTGCATTGCTTCTTCATCACCGCCAAAAATCTGAATACCCACCGGACGTTCGTAATCAAAAATATCCAATTTCATTTTGCTTTTCATGGCATCGCGAATCAACCCTTCTGATGAAATAAATTCAGAATACATCATATCTGCACCGTGCATTTTACACAAACGGCGAAAAGGCGGATCGCTCACGTCTTCCATTGGTGCCAGCAACAGCGGGTGTTTGGGTAATTCTATTTTTCCTATCTTAATCATTCAATGAAATTTTCTGCAAAATTAATCTATTATTTTTAAAGTGAGAAATCTGGTTTTTAAGATTTCAATTTGGGCAAATAGCGTTCTTTAATAATATTTAAATGATGGATGTTATGCCCCACTATAAGTTTCCCGATGGTTTCTACCGATACTTCATTGCCGTTTGCCTTGCCTTTTTGGGTTAATTGTTCAGGGGTAAGTTTACTAAAAAAAACAAGCGACAGTAACCGGTTTAAATGAAACTCCTCAATAAGATCATTTAGCCTTTGTTGATTTGCCGTGCCGTTTTCCGCATACTGATTTTCATCAAATCCTGCAAGTCCCGTCGTGTCTTTCCGGGCAAATCGCAACGCTCTGTAATGAAATATTTTTTCGGTATCGGTTAAATGTTCCAGCAAGGTTTTTAACGACCATTTTCCATCGGCATACGCAAAATTACCTTGTTCTTCGGTCAACGATTGATAGATTTCTAATGTTTGATTAGAAACTATTTTTAGTTCTTCCAGCCAGTTTTCAAAAGGAATCAAATTCAGGTATTCTTGTATGTATTTTTCAAATTCAGTCATAATTGATGATTTTAAACTTAATATAGATTAACCGCTACTATTTTTGTTTTTTATACCTGTTGTGCATTTGGACAAAAATTCGTCAGTTCGAGTAAAAATCTGAAAGATTTTGTATCGGGAACTAAATAAAAAGACTTCTCGATACAAAATTTCTTCCACTTCATTACAGAAATCTCACTCGAAGTGACGTTAGTTGATATTTTTCGTTTCTTAAATGCACAACGAGTTTTTTTATATCTTTAGAAAAACAAATTAATAAACGATATGTCGAATATAGATTTTATTTTTGAAGAAAAAGCAGCCGATATAGGTAATTTTTTAGTAGGCCGGTTATTGCCTTTCAGACAAAAGCGCAACATTGGTCCATTTGTGTTTATCGACCACATGGGACCTGTAGAATTAGGAAGTGGCGAAAACCTTGATGTGGCACCGCATCCGCACATTGGCCTATCCACATTAACCTTTTTATTTGACGGAGCCATAAAGCATAAAGATAGTTTAGGGAACGATATTGTTATTGAACCCGGAGCGGTAAACTGGATGACTGCCGGAAAAGGCGTGGTACATTCTGAACGTACACCTGATTATTTGAGAACTGTTGATAAAAGTCTGCATGGTTTACAAATCTGGATCGCCTTGCCAAAAAATCTGGAAGTTATGGATCCTAATTTTGTTCATATCGATGCAAACGATTTACCTGTCTGGAAAGAAGATAACCTGGGTATGAAGCTCATAGCCGGTGAGTTTGAAGACAAAAAATCGGACGTGCCTGTTTACAGTAAATTGTATATGATTGAAATTAAGGCAAACAAAACACAAACCGTAAACTTAAAAAACCGGTTGTACGGCGAAAGCGGTTTGTATATTTTGGAAGGAAGCATTAAACACCAAAATAATGAATTTGGTGCGAAACAAATTTTAATTACTAAAGATGCCCATTTATGCGAATTTGAAATTACCGAGGGAACAACGGTATATTTGTTTGGTGGAGAACCTTTTCCCGAAGAACGGTTTATTTACTGGAATTTTGTATCGTCGTCAAGAGAAACAATAGAAGAAGCCAAACAAAAATGGGCGGCTCAAGAATTTCCCAAAGTTCCCGGAGAAACCGAGTTTGTTCCTTTGCCGGGAAGTAAGTATTAAAAAGCTGTTTCAAATGAAACAGCTTTTTGTCTTTAAAGTAATGAATTTAAAAAGCTTTGAATCAAAATAATTTCATCAGACTTAAAGTCAATGTTTTTCTGACTAATAAATTTTTTAAGTTCTTTAGAATGATTTGGAAACACCTTTTCTAAATCCTTACTTTTTTCTATTGGTGTAATAGTGTCTTCGAATTCAATAAAATATAAAGGCTTTTTCAATTTATATTCTGGCAATTTTTCCTGCTGATAACTGTTATAAGCTTCCTTATAAGGAATAAATTCAATTCTTTCTAATTTATAAATTGTAGTTTTCGCATCTTTCGTACCAACAACAAGTAAATATTCTTCTTTTTCAGTTTTATGTAGGTTATATTTTTTCAGTAGATATGTTCTTCCATCTTTAAAACTAAATGCTGTATTACTTTCTTTTGATAAACTAACAGTTTCTGTTACAGATTTTTTATATTCAAAAAAGCCTGTATAATTGTTGTACCTTAAATCGAAATATTGAGAACCACCATTTACAGTTGCTTCTCTAAAAGATTCATCTACATATTCAGAACCCTTTGTTTTTATTTTTTCGCGAGTAGTTATATTTACTAATGTTGCAGACATACCTGAAGCTTCTTGAAATGAATTATTGTTCTCTGCAAAACCATAACCACTAACTGGCGACTGAGCGTTTCCGTTTTCAACCATTGATAACAGGAATAATAGAAAGAGAGGTGTTTTTAAATTCATAATATTGTTATTTGTTTGATTGTTAATATAATAAATATACGACTTTTTTTTAAATTAATTGTGTTATTAAATAAAAGGACAATAAAAAATCTACCGAAAAAATAAACTATATTTGCACATTATGGCTTTTGGATTTATTGGAAAGATTTATAAAAGATTTTTTATAAAAAATGAGTAGACAACTTTAAGAGAAAAAGCCCGAATCAATTATTTTTTTAGACATTTTAGAAGGATGAAGAATATTAGAAATTTTTGTATTATCGCCCATATCGACCATGGCAAAAGTACCCTGGCAGATCGCTTGTTAGATGCCACACAAACCGTTACGGCACGCGAGGCACAGGCACAGTTGTTAGATAATATGGATCTGGAGCGCGAACGTGGCATCACGATTAAATCGCACGCCATACAAATGGAATACAACTATAAAGGCGAAACCTATATTTTAAACCTTATTGATACACCCGGGCACGTAGATTTCTCATACGAAGTTTCTCGTTCTATCGCTGCCTGTGAAGGTGCGTTGTTAATTGTTGATGCGGCACAAAGCATTCAGGCACAAACCATTTCTAACCTTTATCTTGCATTGGAAAACGATTTGGAAATTATTCCGGTGTTGAATAAAGTAGATTTACCATCGGCAAATCCTGAAGAAGTAAGCGACGATATTGTAGATTTGTTAGGTTGTAAGTTAGAAGACATTATCCACGCATCAGGAAAAACCGGTTTTGGTGTTGAAAATATCTTATCGGCAATTATCGAACGGGTTCCTGCTCCGAAAGGAAATCCGGAAGAACCCTTACAAGCATTGATTTTTGATTCTGTTTACAATCCGTTTCGTGGCATCGAAGTTATTTTCCGTGTGTTGAACGGAGAAATCAAAAAGAATCAGAAGATTAAATTCATGGCAACCGGCAATGAATATTATGCCGATGAAATTGGGACATTGAAATTAAACCAGGTTCCTAAACAAAAGATTTCAGCCGGTGATGTAGGTTATCTGATTTCAGGAATTAAAGAAGCAAAAGAAGTAAAAGTAGGCGACACCATTACCGATGCTTCAACTCCGACAAAAAATATGATTTCGGGATTTGAAGACGTAAAACCAATGGTCTTTGCTGGTATTTATCCTGTAGATACTGAAGATTACGAAGATTTACGTGCTTCGATGGAAAAATTGCAATTAAACGATGCCTCATTGGTTTTTCAGGCAGAAAGTTCAGCAGCATTAGGATTTGGTTTCCGTTGTGGATTTTTAGGAATGTTGCACATGGAAATTATTCAGGAACGTCTGGAACGTGAGTTTAACATGACCGTTATTACAACAGTTCCAAACGTATCGTACTTGGCATATACCAAAAAAGATCCTGATACACCGTTAATTGTAAACAATCCTTCCGATTTACCGGAGCCATCAAAATTAGACCGTGTAGAAGAACCTTTTATCAAAGCAACAATTATTACCAAGTCTGATTTTGTGGGACAAGTAATGAGTTTGTGTATCGAAAAACGTGGGCAAATCACAAACCAAACGTATTTGACTGAAAGCCGGGTGGAATTAAATTTCGATATGCCGTTAGCTGAAATTGTATTTGATTTTTACGACCGATTAAAAACGGTTTCTAAAGGATATGCTTCGTTTGACTACCACCCTATTGGATTGCGTCAGTCAAAATTAGTGCGCTTAGATGTGTTGTTAAACGGACAAAATGTTGATGCATTATCAGCCTTGATTCACGAAGACAATGCCTACCATATAGGTAAAAAAATGTGCGAAAAGCTAAGAGAATTAATACCACGTCAACAGTTTGACATTCCTATTCAGGCGGCAATCGGAGCTAAAATTATTGCACGTGAAACCATTAAAGCATTGCGTAAAGACGTTACCGCCAAATGTTACGGTGGTGATATTTCGCGTAAACGTAAATTGTTAGAGAAACAAAAAGCCGGTAAAAAACGTATGCGCCAAGTGGGGAATGTTGAAATTCCGCAATCGGCATTTATGGCTGTTTTAAAATTAAATGATTAATTTAGTTATTAGCCAATAGCTTTTAGAATAATAAAAAACGCATCAATTTATTGATGCGTTTTTTGGTTGTTTGTTGTTTATTTATATGAAAAAATTATTTAGCTTTCGTGAATTCTAAATTAACAATGAATTTTACATCTTTAGCAACCCCCATTCCTGTTGGGTCATAATTGATATTAAAAGCCGTTCTGTCAATGGTTGTGGTTGCCTGAAAACCTACTTTTTGGTTTCCTTGCCCGTCGTCTTTTAGTAAGCCACCATAAACCAAATCAAAAGTTACAGGTTTTGTAACGTCTTTAATGGTTAAGTTTCCACTTAATTTATAGTTTTTGCCGTCTTTTTTTATGGAAGTAGAAACAAATTTAATATCGTTATATTTTGCTGTGTCAAAAAAATCTGCCGAGCGTAAATGATCATCTCGCATTTGGACACCTGTATTTACCGAATTTGCATCAATTGTAAAATTAAATTTCGCAGACGTAATATCTTCATTAGTTAGTTCTAATGAACCGGTGTACTTATCCATCCTACCATCTACAAACGAAATCCCTAAATGACCAACTGAAAAGTTTAGAAACGAGTGGTATGAATCTACATTGTATTTTGTTTGAGCGAACGAAGCAACAGAAAACATAGTTGCAATAAATAATAAGGCTATTTTTTTCATGATGTTTTCATTTAATATTTAACTGAAACAAAATTAAAGAAAGCATTTTTCTTGCATATTAACCTACATTAAGAAAATAAAAAAAACAGTGTAAAAACTGTTTTTATTCATGATTATCTAAAATTGCATCGATTACATAATTATAATTCAGCAAATCGCGATCGTCTTCATTATATATTTTCTGCCATTTAAAGTCGGGAATAAAAATACGAGATGTGGCTTTGCCGTTCCATTCAACTTTTAATCCGTGTTTTTCTAAAACCGCAATAATCTTTTTAGCGACTTCTTTACTAACAACATCACTCTCGTTATTGATTTTCTGGAAACTGATATACAGCCCTTCACCCCGAACGGCACGCTCTAAATCCTGTCCGTGATAAAAACAATACCCTTCTGATTTTTCGTCATTGTCAATCAAGGCACGTTCCACTTCAGTAGCCTCGTATTCACCCTCGTCTGTGGTATATCCCGGATAGTGAAGCGCAATAATCTTAGATTCAGCTAATTCGTCAAAGGCTTCAATTAAACGCTGCGTGTGTGTTACAGATTCCCAAGATTTGCTTTCTTCTAAAAGACGATTATTTACATAATTAATCTGCTCCTGTGCCCATTCTTCAGAAATTTCGTCTTCAAAACCATTATCTTCGATTTCTTCGATGATATTGTTCTGAATCTCTTCTAAACTATAAAATCCTGAATGAACTTGTGTGTAAATAGAATCAAAAATAAACTGTTGATCTTCAGACATACCTTGTTTCATACAAATTTGCTTTTAAGCCTTTAACTGTTTTAAATTTTACAATACGAATATATTAATTCCATTTAAATATCAAATACTCGCAATAAAATTTTTACATTTTTTTTCATCTGTAAAACACCACTCGCTTAAAGATCATTCTACAAAGAAGTATTACCTTTGCAAATTCTAATCATTCAACAATGAACAAAGGATTAATTGCCCTGGCTTTTGGTGGCTTGGCTATTGGCATGACCGAATTTACCATGATGGGAATTTTGCAGGATATTGCCAAAGATCAACATATCGAGATTACCCAAGCTGCAAATTTTATCGCCTTATATGCCTTAGGCGTGGTAGTTGGCGCTCCTGTCTTAACCGTTTTTACAGGCAGAAAAGCTCCAAAAAGCGTATTGCTTTTCTTAATGTTATTGTTTGTTGTTTTTAACGGATTATTTGCTTTGGCACCTGAATACAACACCTTAGCAATAAGCCGGTTCATGTCAGGACTACCCCATGGTGCATTTTTTGGTGTGGGATCTGTTGTAGCGGCCCAATTAGCACAAAAGGGAAAAGAGGCACAGGCAATTGCCTTTATGTTTACAGGAATGACGATTGCTAACTTGGCAGGCGTTCCTTTGGGAACTTATATTGGACATCATTATTCCTGGCGAATCACTTATGGCATCATTGCCTTATTGGGTTTGGTTACCATTGCCGCGGTTTACTTCTGGCTTCCAAATTTAAATTCTAAAGCAACCGGCGACTTAAAACAACAATTGTCTTATTTTAAACAAGCAAAAGCGTGGCTTATTGTTTCTATCATTTCCATAGGTACCGGAGGATTGTTTTCATGGATCACTTATATCTCACCAATGGTCACAAAAGTAGGAAGTTTAGCCGAAGACCGTGTACCAATTATCATGGTTTTAGTTGGTTTAGGAATGTTTTTTGGAAATATTTTAGGAGGTAAACTTGCAGACACCTTCTCTCCTACTAAAGCGGTCATTTTTTGTTTCATGACCATGGCACTTACCCTTACTCTTGTTTTCTTTACTGCACACATCAGCTCATTGGCTTACTTAATGGCTTTTATAACAGGAATGGTTGCTTTTACGATTGGTTCTCCTTTACAAATGATTTTGATTAATTCGGCAAAAGGCTCAGAAAATATCGCAGCAGCAGCAGGGCAAGCCAGCTTTAACATTGGAAATACATTAGGAGCTTATTTTGGTGGAATCCCTATTACGCTGGGCTATGCTTATAATTCTCCTGTTTTAATTGGTGTGGGCATGACAACTACGGGTGCGTTACTGGCTTTTATCTACTTAAAACGATACCTTAAAAAGTAATTTTCTACATTTTATGTAGAAAAAATAACCATAATTTATTTTTTTAACATCTTAAACACCACTTTTCACAACATTATGCAATTGGCACAATGCTTGTCTTATAAAACATATAATTTTAAATATTAAAAGCTATGAAAAGTATTTTAAAAATTTTTGGGATTTTATGTTTATCAATTTTTGTTTTCACCTCGTGTAGTGATGATAACGATCCCGCTGACAGTGATTTCTTCATTGGAAGATATAACGGAAAAGTCACTTACACCTCTACCGATGAAAGCAAATCAAACGATAACGGACACGTACAGGTTATAAAAGTTGGAGATAAATACAATTTTTTATTTTCAGACAGTATTCCGGATATCACCGGAATTGAAATTGAAAAACATGAAAACACCGCAGTAATGATTGGATCTACTGAAACTCATTACATTAGAATCAATGCTGACAAGCTTGAAATTCTTTATCTAAAAGACGGTGCCACTTGGACGGCTGATGCCGACAGATAAGTAATAAGTAAAAACCAACCTAAAAAGGTTGGTTTCGTTTTAAATTCAAATTTCTTCCCAAAGCAAAACATGTTATTACAAAAGTGAGAATCGCAGGCAGAACCCATTCTAAATTAAATCGTGCCAATGGTAAAACGTTTAAAATGGCACTAAAGACCTCTTCATTAGGAAACCAGTTTACCAATACTCTGATAAACGAAATCAACATAGTTACGATTAACGTAATAAAATAAGGCTTTTGATTTTGAATTGTTTTTCCAAATAACAAAACCGATAATATGAGTACCAAAGTTACCGGATAAATAAAATTCAATAATGCCGCGGCATATTCAATAATTCCGTCAACACCAACAATTGCTAATAATGTTGATATAAGTGTAACTGTTATTACGCCTTCAATATATCCTAATTTACCATTTGTTAATCGCTCAAAGAAATTTGCCGCGCCTGCTGTTAACGCAATTGCTGTAGTTAAACACGCTAAAATCATTAAAATAGAAATAAGATAAATCCCGTTTACGCCAGAGTATTGTGTTGCAATATGTACTAATAATGACGATCGTGTAATTTCAGTTGGATCAGCCGATACGTGTGCACCCAAATAAAACAAACCGCCATAAACCAGAAGCATACAAACCGCCGAAAAAATAGCCGCTTTAACCACTACCTCTATTTTATCGTTTATATGTGTGTATCCTTTTCTATTGGCACCAGAAATTAATAAAACAGCAAAAATAAGTCCTGCCAAAACATCCATTGTTTGGTATCCTTCGTGAAAACCTACATAAAAACGGTCTTCAATTATTGTTGGAGGCAAATCAACCGTTGCACCTATAAATAATCCGGGAATAATTAATATCGCCAAAAACATCAACAATATCGGACCAAAAATTTTACCTAAAATTCCGGTAATCCAGTTTAATGAGAATGATGCCGTCATAACTGCCCCAAAGAACAATACACAAACCCAAACCGGTTGAGCATCGGGTAAAATGGGTTGTATTGCCACCTCAAAAACCGAAGCTCCCGAGCGAGGCAATGCAATTAACGGCCCAATACACAAAACGTTTACAAATGCCAGTAAATAGGCAAATTTAAGATTTGCACGTGCACCTAAATCAGTGAAATAATTACCTGAAACAGCCACAGCAAAAATAGCCAATACAGGAGCTAAAATGGCTGTTAACGAAAAACCTGTAAAGGTAGAAGTCCAATCAATTTTAGTTTGATATCCCAAATAAGCTGGCAGTAATAAATTACCGGCACCAAAGAACATAGCAAATAACGCCATTCCTAAGAAAAGAATGGTTTTACGTTTTCTCACATCCATTAATTTTTAAATTATGTTGGTTTACTTCAAACATAAACATTTTTTTTAACAAAACATTTACTTTTGTGTAATAAAATTATTTTTTTTCATAAAATGCTTATTCTTTGCTTTTCTTTCATTTTTTTATTCTTGATCATAAACTACCGGTTTTTGAAATAAATAATCATTCATTTTCACTTTTTCCAAACAAATTAGCATAATAAGGTAAGAATATTAGCTCTTTTATTACCATAAACATTTAACTTTGCACAAATTATTTTTTGGAAAAATGTACAGAAGTCATAATTGCGGCGAATTACGCATTGCCGATGTAAATAAAGAAGTTACTCTTGCGGGTTGGGTTCAAAAATCGCGCGATAAAGGTTTTATGATTTGGGTTGATTTACGTGACCGTTACGGAATTACCCAATTAATATTTGACGAATCCCGTACCGAAACATCGGTTATGGATGTGGCAAAATCGTTAGGTCGTGAATTTGTGGTTCAGGTTAAGGGGACGGTGATTGAACGCGAAGCTAAAAACGATAAAATTCCTACAGGTGCAATTGAAGTATTGGTAAAAGAATTAACCATTTTAAACGAATCGCAATTACCTCCGTTTACCATTGAAGACGAAACCGATGGCGGTGAAGATATCCGTATGAAATATCGTTATCTGGATATTCGTCGCAATCCGGTTAAAAACAGTTTATTATTCCGTCATAAAGTAACACAAGAAGTCCGCAATTACTTGTCAAACTTAGATTTTTGTGAAGTAGAGACACCTTATTTAATTAAATCTACTCCAGAAGGAGCACGTGATTTCGTGGTGCCGTCTCGTATGAATCCCGGGCAATTTTATGCCTTGCCGCAATCGCCACAAACATTCAAGCAATTATTGATGGTAGGAGGTATGGATAAATATTTCCAGATTGTGAAATGTTTCCGTGATGAAGATTTACGTGCCGACAGACAACCCGAATTTACACAAATCGACTGCGAAATGTCGTTCATTGAGCAAGAAGATATTTTAAACGTTTTTGAAGGATTAACCCGTCATCTATTACAAAAAATTCACAACATCGAAATTGAAAAATTTCCCCGTATGACTTTTGATGATGCGATGCGTACTTACGGAAACGACAAGCCGGATATTCGTTTTGGAATGAAATTCGGCGAATTAAACGCCGTAGCTCAACACAAAGAATTTGCCGTATTCAACAATGCGGAATTAGTAGTAGGTATAGCCGTTCCGGGTGCTGCAACATATACCCGTAAAGAAATCGATGCTTTGATTGATTGGGTGAAACGTCCACAAGTGGGAGCTTCGGGAATGGTTTATGTGAAATGTGAAGCAAACAATCAATACAAATCATCCGTCGACAAATTTTACGATCAGGAAGATTTGGCAAAATGGGCTGAAATTACCGGAGCTAATGAAGGTGATTTAATTTTAGTATTATCAGGACCGGCAAATAAAACCCGTGCACAGTTATCGGCATTGCGTATGGAATTAGGTAACCGCATGGGCTTGCGCAAACCAAATGAATTTGCACCTTTATGGGTTGTTGATTTCCCGCTATTGGAATGGGACGAAGAATCAGAACGTTTCCACGCCATGCACCACCCGTTTACCTCTCCAAAACCAGAAGATATGCACTTATTAGACACTGATCCGGGAAAAGTACGTGCCAATGCGTATGATTTGGTATTAAACGGTAACGAAATTGGTGGTGGATCAATCCGTATCCACGATAAAGAAACACAGGCATTAATGTTTAAACATTTAGGATTCACGCCAGAGCAAGCACAAGAGCAATTTGGTTTCTTAATGAACGCTTTTGAATATGGTGCACCACCACACGGAGGGTTAGCCTTTGGTTTAGACCGATTGACAGCGATTTTAGGAGGTCAGGAAACCATTCGCGATTTCATTGCTTTCCCTAAAAACAATTCAGGCCGGGATGTAATGATTGATGCTCCTGCGACCATTGACAACGCACAATTAGACGAATTGTCCATTTTATTGAATGTGAAATCATAAAACAAAAAAACTCCGGTAATAACCGGAGTTTTTTGTATCATAAACTTTTACATTTTATCAATTTCTTCCTGGGTTTGTTCCCATTCTTCCATTGTTTTTTCCAGATCGGTTTTCAATTTTTCGTACGCAGTAAACCATTTAGAATCGTTCATTAATTTTTCGTAATTTTCAGCTAATTCCGCATCGGCTTTTGTAATTTTCTTTTCCAGTTCTGTAATGGTGCTTTCTGCTTTGCTTAATTTATTATTCAGCGTTTTCAGGCGCTTTTGATCTTCATAAGAATAGTTTTTTTGTTTTTTTTCAACTTCTTTCTCTTTTGGTTTTCCGGGTTCTTTCTTCTGCTCAAAATCTCGCATATCATTTGCTTTTCGCTCTTCTAAAAAGTAATTGATATCGCCAAGATATTCTTTGATGCTTTGATCTTTAAATTCGTACACTTTATCGGTCATTCCCTGTAAAAAATCACGGTCATGCGAAACTAAAAGCAATGTTCCTTCATAATTCTTCAAAGCGGCTTTTAAAACGTTTTTTGATTTGATATCCAAGTGGTTCGTAGGCTCATCCATCAATAAAACGTTAATAGGTTTTAAAAGCAACATTGCCAGCGCCAAACGGTTGCGTTCACCACCTGAAAGAACTTTTACCTTTTTTTCTACATCGTCACCTCGGAAAAGAAACGCTCCAAGCATATCGCGTACTTTTGGTCGATTCGCATCTGTTGCTGCATCTAACATGGTATCTAACAACGTTTTTTCGCCATCTAAATATTCTGCCTGATTTTGGGCAAAATACCCCAACTGTACGTTGTGTCCAATTTTTATTGTTCCCGAAAAATCAAACTCGTTCATAATGGCTTTAATCAATGTTGATTTTCCCTGACCATTTTGCCCAACAAACGCAATTTTACTGCCACGTTCAATTAACAGATTAATATCTTTAAATATGGTTTTATCGCCGTAAGCTTTAGTAACGTGTTCCATCTCTAAGACCACTTTTCCGGGAGTGATTGAAACAGGAAATGAGATATTCATTACCGAATTATCATCTTCATCAACTTCGATACGCTCTACTTTGTCTAATTTTTTAATTAACGATTGAGCCATGGAAGCCTTGGTGGCTTTGTAACGAAATTTTTCAATCAGCTTTTCTGTTTCTTCAATCTTTTTTGCCTGATTTTTTTGGGCTGCCAATTGCATTTCCCGCATTTCTTCGCGCAGAACCAGATATTGTGAATACGGTTTATTAAAATCATAGATTTTACCTAATGAAATTTCTATGGTTCGATTGGTTACATTATCTAAAAACATTTTATCGTGAGATACCAAAACCACAGCTCCACCAAACGATTTTAAGAAATTCTCTAACCAGATAATGGATTCAATATCCAAGTGGTTGGTGGGCTCGTCTAAAAGCAGAATATCATTGTTTTGCAACAAAAGCTTTGCCAGTTCTATACGCATACGCCAACCGCCCGAAAAGGTATCTGTTTGCTTGTCAAAATCATTGCGTTTAAAACCCAATCCCATTAATATTTTTTCGGTATTTCCCTGGTATTGATAACCTCCTAAAATATCAAAAAGATGTGTCAAATCACTTACTTTATCAATTAAATCGTGATAAGATTCTGATTCGTAATCGGTCCGGGTAACTAATTCTTCATTGGTTTTCTCCAGCTGCTTTTCTACATTTAGAATTTCACCAAATGCCTGATACGCTTCTTGCAAAATGGTTCTTCCCTTCACAAAATCAATATCTTGTTTTAGGAAACCAATCTTAATTTCTTTATCAAATGCAATGGTTCCGGAGTCCGCCTCTGTTTCGCCGGACAAAATTTTAAGCATGGTAGATTTACCTGCTCCGTTTTTCCCAACCAATCCCACACGGTCACCGGCTCCCAGCCGAAACGTTACTTTTTCAAATAAATAATCTCCGTTAAACGATACGGATAAATCGTGTATATTAAGCATAATGCTATTTTATTAATTGCAGTTTTTTATAATATCTCGCCACATTGATATTAGCGTCCAAAGGTACGTTATTTTCGATATTCTGAATCAATTTATCAGCAAGATAAGGTCCTAAAAGCACGCCGCGCGTTCCCAAACCATTTAATATGTAAACATTTTGATGTTTGTAGTGAGATCCAACTAACGGACGACGGTCTTTTACTGTGGGACGTACACCTGCCACGTGATCTATTATTTCGTAATCACAATCAATCAGTGCTTCTAAACCGGCAATTAATTCTGACCTTGCCTCGGTTGTACGATCATCGGTTTTATCCTGCCAATTATACGTTGCTCCTACTTTATAAATATCGTTGCCCACAGGAATGATAAACACGGTTGCCTTTACAATAGATTTTAATTTTAGATCGGGAATTTTCACATACAACAATTCTCCTTTGGTTCCATCTAATGGCAAGTAATTAAAAAACGGATTGTTCTGCATAGAGAATCCTTCGGCAAATACAATCTGCTTTGCCCGAATGTGATTGTAAAGTACTTGTTCTTTTTCAATATGCAACACATTAAAATCAAAATGCTCCTTAATCAATAAATGATTTTGAAACAAATAATTCTGATATGATTGAACAAATTTCTTAACATCTAAATAGCCGGTATTATAAACTTCGCCAAAAAAATATTCGCTTTTTATATGTGGAATTTTTTCTGTTTTAAGTTGCGGATTTAAATAAGCAGTCGTTAAAGGATGATCGCACGCTAAAAACCAATTATTTTGTTCTTCAATACTTGCAAATTTTCGGTAAATCGGCAATCTGTGGTAGAATGTTTCATTTACCAAACGTTCTGTTTCCGGATAAAATACCTCTGCAAAGTCTAATTGTGCCTGCGATTCCCAAATAGATGTAAACCGTTTTAAAACCACCGGATTAAACATACCGCCTGCTACTTTTGACGATGTTCTTTTATCATCATCTAAAAGGACAAAGGTTTTACAATACCTGCGACACAAATGTGCCATACTTAAGCCTGCCAGACCTGCACCAACAATTATATAATCAACTTTCATATGTAGCTATTTTTTTGATCGGACATATGGAATCGCTTTATCCTTATTGGTGTTTGTTTTCAACAAACAATTTATTACAGCGATTTCATAGTAAAAAAAAACTCTTATCTAATTGATAAGAGTTTTATAAATTAAATTACAAAATTAGTAATTCCATAAATCATCTTCCAAATTACGGATTGATTCTTTAATGCGTTCTGCTTCTAAAAGCTGCATCATTGCATTTTCGCGAACATAATCGCTTATCTCTCTATCACCGTAAATGTTATCTGCCTTATAAATTGTAGCAGCAAATCTACGTGCATTTAATAAGTAATCGTAATTAGTTGACATTGCAGGGTTTTTCTCGTTATATGCATCAGCATTATATAAAGTTTCTCTTGCATCCGGGAAAAATATCCAGAACATTGGCACAGCCTGTTCAAAATCCTTCCCTTTAGAATAAATATCCGTAACTATTGGAGCAATTGCCAACAAACGGTATTTTAATTCGCCTGCATTACGGTCTAAATACCACATTCCTTTTATACGGTATTCTTTAACATCCGTAGGTCTTAGTTCAATTCTATCGATATATTGCTCATCAATCGTTCCTTCTAAAATATATTGATCAATTCCCTCTGCCAATGTATCTATACGGTAGAATTTTTCTTCCAATCTACTAACGTTCAATGGGTATTTAAAATCTTCATCATCATAAACTTTAGTTATTTTTCCACCCATTATAGCCTCTTTCAAAATATTGAAAAATGGTTTGCGATTATTAGTTTCTTCTAAAGGAAAATAATAAACCAAATTTTGTTTTTGATCTAAAGGCAACACTTCCCATACCATTTTTTCGAAAATCACATCACGTGGATTAACATACTCATACGGAATCGGCCCATCAGCTTTAGCGTAGATTCTTTCAATTGATTCATCACCAATCTCATCAGGAGACATCGCATTTAGTATATTATTCTGTGCGATCGAAATATTACTTACTGTTAGTGCGATAACCGCAAAACATAATTTTTTAAAATTCTTCATAATAAAACGATTTATAGTATTGTGAATGTTGCAGCAGATGCTTCTTTAATAGGCAAATTAACTCCGTCAATTTTTACTTTCATACTTGTTATAGTCACTTTATCTCCAGGTTTTAGTCTATCAACTTTAGATTGAGCCGATGCAGGCATTTTTCCGCCTCCTGATACACGCTCTGATCCCATACCCGGAAAAAAGATTACATATTCAGTAACTCTAAGTTTAACATCAAAATCAAAATCTTCCATCATTGCACCGATATCAGAATTCTTTAGATTGTTTGCTGAACCTTTTGCTTCTGCTGTTCCACGAATTGTTGCCTGTGGTCGTGGAATAGTTTTTACTCTGAATGTTTGTTTTGATGTTATAGCTTTACCGTCAGGCATTGTACCTGTTGCAGTAATTACAACCTCTTTGCCCCCTGTGGGAGTAAGCATATACTTGCCGTTACCCACTTTCTTCAATGCTCCGTTACTTGAAACAGCACTTACTTTATCAGAAGTAATACCTTCTACAGTAATTGAAATAGGGTTATCTAAACCTGCATAAACCACATTCATTTTATCAGCTGAAATAGTAGCTGAACTTGGGCGGCTTACAACTACATAGTTTGAGTTTTTCACATCTACCTCAAAAGACTCACCATCTTCGGTAAAATAGTATTTACCAGTAAATTTGTGTTCTCCTAAACCTGAAGCAACTGAAGTACCTTGTACCTGACCTCCTACAATTTGCGATTGAGGAATGGTATTTCCATTAACAACTACCTTATTAGGAACTGTTGAAGTATCGTAACGTCCTAAAACTACTGTATAGTTAATAGGCTCTCCCTGATAATACACTGCTTTGTCAGGAATTACCATTGCTTGGTAATTTCTCATTGAAGCTGCTTGTTTTAATGAATTACCTAAAAACAAATTATAAGCTTCATTTTCTAGTGTACGAACATCGTTTTGTAAAGACGATAAATACGCTAAAGAAGAGACAGCAGGATACCCTTTAAAATGGTAGTCCAAATATTCAATGGTTTTATTATCTTTATTTTTTACATCTTCCGTATTGAATTTATCATCTATACTTTGCTGTAAAATTTGAAACTTAGTATCGTCAGCTACGATAGCTTTGAAATCACTACGGTATTTTGCAAATTGATCTTTAATTTCCTTTCCTTTTGCAGATAACCCGTCGCCTTCGAACCAACCATAATCAATCCCTTGCCCTTTGTCCATTTGTTCAAAAGGCCAATCTCCTGTTTCTGGATCAAGTTTAAAACCTTTAGTAGCATCAGCTTTTAAGGATTCTAAATACGCATAAAATTCGTTAGAAAGTTTTTGTACTTCTTTTGCTCGATCAAATGCCTTACCATACTTTTCTGGTTCATCTCCAGCTTTTAATGCCAAACCATCAAACAATACTTGATTTGTACTTTCAGCCATTACCTTATTAGCTGCCTCAAACTTTTTGTTCATTAACCCAAAAGCGGTTAACACTTCTTTTGACATATTTAGTGCCATCATTGCAATGAACACTAAATACATCAGGTTAATCATCTTTTGTCTAGGACTTAATTTTCCTCCTGCCATGTCTAATTAGATTGTTTTAAAAGTTAATACTAATTAGCTGTTTTACCCATAGCAGATAACATTCCGCCATAAACTGCATTTAAAGTTGATAAATTTGATGTTAAAGACATCATCTGTTCTTTCAATTTTAAATTGTTCTCAGCTACTTCTCTGTTAATATCTGCATTTTTAGTAGCACTTTCTAACTGCACTTTATACATAGAATTTAAAGATTCTAATTGTTGAGCTGCCTGTGCCATTTCTTCTGCATATCTGTTTGAAGACGCAACTGTTTCAACAGTAGGAGCAATTCCTTTTGCGGCTGCTTCAAAGTTTTTAATGCTATCACGCAAACTCTCCATTAAGTTACCGTCGATTTTTGCTTCTTTTAAAATATTATCTAATTTTTCAGACAATAAACCTCTTTCCATCGTAGGTTGTTGCACTGCAACTGCGCTTTGTGTTGAAGCTGCCGCATAAACAGGGGCTGAAGAAGTTTGTATTTGAACCGGTTGTGATCCGCCAACAGCTGTTGTAGCTACCGTACCGGTTACGCCAACATTACCTGCTACTTGCATAGCTCTGGGAGCTCCACCTTTTAATTCAGGGTAAACTCTTGCCCAATCTAAATCTTCTTCGTGTTCAAAAGCTGAAATCGCGAATATAATTGCTTCTACTAATAACCCAACGGTTAGCATATTGTTACCATTTAAAGGTCCAAACTCCATGTGCGTAATTTTAAATAATGCACCAATGATTACTACCGATGCTCCCATTCCGTAGCAGAATGTCATTACTTTTTTAGGTATAGCCATCTTATCTTAATATTTAATTTTTAGTTAGTTTATGTAATTATGTAATTTTATTTGTTTTATTATTTTGCATTTCTACCACTTTGTGGTGCTTTTGCTTCGTTTAACAATCCCGGTCCTGGTGCTGAAACCACTGTTCTGAATCCGATGTAACAACGAGCTGAGTCTGCTACTTCTTTATCTCGTGTTGCCACTTGCAAGAAGTAATGTGGATCTCTCCAAGAACCTCCACGAACAACTCTTAACGGATTTGATGCTGTGGTTCTGTCTTTAGGTTTTAAACCAGCCTGCATAATGTACGTTGATTCATCATAAGGTGTATCCGTCCATTCTGCAACGTTACCAGCCATGTTATATAAGTTGTAACCGTTTGGTTTGTAAGAACGTGCTTCTGCTGTATATAAAGCTCCATCTATTGCATAGTCCCCTCTGTCTGGTTTAAAGTTTGCCAGGAAACAAGCTTTTTCATCTGTAGTATAAGGTCCACCCCAAGGATACATTGCGTTTTTAAGACCGCCACGAGCTGCATATTCCCATTCTGATTCACTCGGAACGCGGTATTCATATAAGCTATGGTTCATCTTGCGGTCAGCGTGGTATGCTTTTTTATATAATGTTCTCCAAGCGGCGAAAGCTTTAGCCTGGTGCTGTGTTACTCCTACCACCGGATATTCGCCATAGGCTTCGTGCCAGAAATATTCTTTAAACATGGGTTCGTTATAAGAATAATTGAAATTTTTAACCCAGGTGGTTGTATCAGGATAAACATTTACAATTTCTGTTTTTAAATATTTTGCCTGACGGTTTCTAACATCGTTAGAATCATCATTTACATATGCTCTTTCGTCCCACCATGAATATTTAAAGTTCAATTTATTAACATCGAAACTTACCATACCGTTAATGTTTTGGTTTGCCGGAATGTATAATGAATCCATAACCTCTACATAATATTCATCCGGGTAACGACGCGGATCGGTAATTAATCGTACTTTTTTATTTAAACGACGACCGGCATATTCGTCATCATCCATTGCCATACTGTAATAGTTATCGTACATATAACGGTCATAAGCACTTTGATTTTGATTTAAAGAAGGATCTTCAACTTCTTGAAATGCAAACGCTCCAATTCCTCCTGCTGTTTGATCCATTCCCATATCATCTGCCATAATCGCTAAACGGGTTCTTATGATAGAATCCTTGACAAACTCAACAAACTTGCGGTACTGGTTGTTTGTAACTTCCGTTTCATCCATATACATAGAACCAATAGTAACTTCGCGCGTTGGTGCATCTTGTGCTCCAAGTAAATCTTCGTGAGTTTTACCCATTGTAAAAGATCCACCCGGAATAAAAGCCATTCCCTGTGGCTTTTCGGTAATCCAGCGTTTCCCTTGTACTCCATCTAGTAGCTCTCCTCTGTCTCCAGAACCACAACTGAACAATAACGAGACAACCGCAGAAAGTGTAATGAACTTCTTCATATATTAATTGGGGTTTTATTTTAAAAATTATTCAAAGCGTAAACCTATTTAATTATTTTTAAATATACAACGAAATCTTAAAAAAAAATTTAATTTATATTTAACAATTATATTTATTTGCGTTATCAACCTAACAATTTTTTATTTGCACGCCACCATCTGTCGGGCACAATATTTTCTAAAGACTGCTTGTAATCATCATAACTACAAGGAAATAACATTTTACGGTTACTGTCTTCCAGACTGTTTATTTCGATCCACCAGCGTTCAGAAACATCGCTTTTAAAGAAAACAAGTTCCTGTTCTTCTAATGGAACAATATATTTTAAATAGGTTGATTTGCTAATATAAGGATATTCATTCATTCGAAAATTATATCCTTCAACAAAATACCATAAAATTTGAGTAATTAGCAAACTTTTTTGCGATATATTATCGATATTAAAAATACCAAAACTACTTACCCGATCGCTTAATCCGGCGTAACGAGCTAATACACAGATTTCTCGACCATCAAAACCATTGGGATTAAAATGTGAAAAATATCCCAAATCAGACGATTTTACAGCATTAATATCTAAACTTACAATATCTGCATCACGTAAAACAGGCTCCGATATTTTAACATTTGAAATGATTTCGCCCAAACGATAGGCCTCAAAATACATTTTATCTATCAAATCGATTTCTTCCTGTGAATTGAAATAGGTTTGGTAACCTAACGTACTAAAATTATGCAAATTATTGGGTGCTTCCATAATTATCCGGGTCATAAAATTTTCTGACGGATTTTCTACATCGGCAATCACATCTATTTTATTATCGATACACACCAAATTTACGTTTTGTTCCAGGGTATCGTATCCGCGATACATTCCGTACGTAATATCCTGCGAACCGCCTATGATTATTGGCAATATGTTCTGCTTGACCAAATCGGCAACCAGCATTTTTACGGCAACATACGTATCTTCGATAGATTCTCCGGCTTCGATTGTACCTAAATCGACTAATTTTTTGGTCCAGTTACCCGGAAAAAGTTGGTAAAAATTTGTTCTAAATTCATCAAAAGCAACTTTTTCTGTAATGTTTGACGAACCTCTGTTTTCTTTTACAGTGATTAGAGCCAGATCTACTTTATCCATGTGGGGAAACGAGCCTACAGTATGCACACCAATAGTCCTGCCTAACGAATGTTTTGGCAAGGTACTGATGAATTGTTCTAATTCTGCCGATACGGGTTTTAAAATCTCGTACATCATCTCTAATTATTTTTTTGTTGTACGTTTTGTCGTTGTGGTTTTCTTTGTGGTTTTAGACGCAGTTTTTTTTGCCGTTGTTTTTTTTGCAGGAGCTTTCTTTTCGATTAATTCTTTTATTTCATCTAATGTTAAAGCTGCGGCATCTACGTCTTTACTTAATTCGATTTTTACTTTTCCCTGTAAAATAACCGAACGCCCCCAACGTGCCTTTTCTACCCGGATACCTTCTTCTTTAAAATCGTGAATAACCTTATCCTTTTCTTTTTGAAGTTTATCTTCAATCAATTCAATAATATCATCATTAGAAAGATGATCAAAATCGTATTTTTTATTTACGTTGATAAACATATTATTCCATTTAATAAACGGACCAAAACGCCCCACGCCTTTTTGAACCGGCAACCCTTGATATTCTGCAATTGGTGCATCGGCTTTTTGTTTTTGCTGAATTAATTCTATGGCACGCTCTAAAGTTACATCTAACGGATCTTCGCCTTTTGCCAACGACACGAACATTTCTGCATAACGTACATACGGACCAAAACGACCGTTGTTTACTTCGACCGTTTCACCCTGATACTCACCTAATGTTTTAGGCAGCAGGAACAATGATAAGGCTTCATCCAGCGAAATGGTTCCTATATTTTGCGTAGGATTTAAACTTGCGAATTGCTTTTCTTCGTCTTCGGCACCGCCAATTTGTGCCATGGGTCCAAATTTACCTAAACGAACCGATACCGGCTTTCCCGTTTTGGGATCTGTCCCCAATATACGCTCGCCCGATTCGCGTTCGGCATTTTTCTCTACGTCAACCACATTTGGATGGAAATGACTGTAAAATTCATTCATCATTTTTGTCCAGTCTAAATTTCCTTCGGCAATTTCGTCAAAACTTTCTTCTACTCTTGCCGTAAAATTGTAATCTAAAATGGTAGCGAAATTCTTCACCAAGAAATCGGTGACAATGTTTCCAATGTCTGTTGGAATTAATTTTCCTTTATCGGCACCTACTTTTTCTATTTGTGTAGCTGTAGAAATTTTATCGTTTACCAAATTCAACACCTGATAATTGCGTTCGGTTCCTTCGGCGGTACCTTTTTCTACATAGTTTCTTGCAATAATGGTAGAAATAGTTGGTGCATACGTTGAAGGGCGACCAATACCTAACTCTTCTAACTTTTTAACCAAAGCAGCTTCGGTATATCGGGCAGGCGGACGTGAAAAACGCTGTGTTGCCGTAATGCTGTTATTCAGTAATTGTTCATTTACTTTCATTGCAGGCAACAATCCTTCTTGTTCTTCTTCCTCGTCATCGTGCCCTTCTAAATATATTTTTAAAAATCCTTCAAACAACAACACCTCACCGGTTGCCATAAAATGCTCGTTGTGTTTATCGGCAACAATGGTAACATTGGTGCGTTCTAATTGCGCTTCGCTCATTTGTGAGGCAATGGTACGTTTCCAGATCAATTCATATAAACGTGCCTGATCACGGTCTATATTTACCGTGTGACGTGACATATCTGTGGGACGGATCGCTTCGTGGGCTTCCTGTGCTCCTTTTGCTTTTGTAGAAAAATTGCGGGGCTTACTGAATTCTTTTCCGTAATAGTTTACAATCTCGGTTTCAGCCGCCTTAATGGCATCTTGCGACAAGTTTACACTATCGGTTCTCATATACGTAATCAATCCGTTTTCGTATAAACGCTGTGCCAACATCATGGTTTGTGAAACCGAATAATACAGTTTACGCGATGCTTCTTGTTGCAAAGTTGATGTGGTGAACGGCGCTGCCGGAGATTTTTTTGCAGGTTTGGTTTCTAAATCGGAAACTTTAAATTGTGCACCGATATTTTTTTCGAGAAACGATTGTGCTTCTTCCTGTGTCTTGAAATTTTTTGGCAATCTGGCTTTAAACGATTTGTCGTTGGCTGCAACAAATTCAGCAGAAATACTAAATGATGATTCGGTTTTAAAATTATCGATCTCTCGTTCGCGTTCTACAATTAAACGGACAGAAACCGACTGCACACGTCCGGCAGAAAGACCTGCCCGAACTTTTTTCCACAACACCGGCGACAGTTCGTAACCAACTAAACGGTCTAAAACACGGCGTGCCTGTTGTGCGTTTACTAAATTATAATCGATTCCCCTTGGGTTTTCAATTGCTTTTTGAATGGCTGTTTTCGTAATTTCGTGAAAAACAATACGTTTGGTATTATCTTGTTTTAATTTTAATTCTTCTGCCAAATGCCATGCAATAGCTTCTCCTTCACGGTCTTCATCGGAAGCCAGCCAAACCATTTCGGCTTTCTTTGCTAAGTCTTTAAGCTTTTTTACTACGGCTTTTTTATCGGCAGAAACCTCATATTTAGGTTTAAAATTATTTGCTACATCCACGCCTATTTCCTTGGCGGGAATATCGGCAATATGTCCAAAACTTGATTCTACCTGATATTCTTTTCCTAAAAACTTTTCTATTGTTTTTGCCTTTGCTGGCGACTCTACGATCACTAAATTCTTTGCCATTATGTTTTAATTTGATAGCAAAAGTATAGGATTTTTTTAAAAAAAGCTTTTTTTGATTTTTTTTAATTGTATTGTTTTACATTTTTAGACAGAATTTGTTTCACTGTTTGCACCATTTTTTCGGGTTCGATAATTTTAATTTGATGGTTATGAGCTAAAAGTTCAGATACCAGCTCCATGGTCGGAATTACCTGCAAACTAATAATTGTTTTACCATTTTCTATTTCGGTTTTTTGCGATGGATGAATAGGCAATGTGCTGAAATATTTACCGTATTCGACAGATGTTTCAATTTTAACAGTTGTTTTTTCTGAAAAACCCTCAAGCGGTTTGGTGGTTATACCTATATAATCGTTAAAATGTTTTTGAACATCAACAACGTCTTTCAAAACAAACTCCGTTGTTGCCTCGCAATGATTGATTCTGTCTAATGCAAAGGTTTTCAATACGTTTATTTTGGCGCCGTTCTTAATCTCAAACCCAACCACATACCAGCGATTTTTACTTTCTTTCAAGGCTAAAGGCATCAGTTTGCGGTAATCAGCCTTATATTGGTCAAATTTCTGATAATTAAATTCTAAATGCTTTTTTAGGCAGATAGCTTCTTTTATAGTATTGTAATTATCTAATCCGGTGCCTTTTCTTTTGTCGATAAAAATAAAATCCTGATTTGAAACATCCTGCGCAATGTTCAGCATCTTTAAACTTTCCATGGTAAACAAATGACTGTTTTTTGATTCTTCGGCCAAGGATTCGTTATGCAAAAGGTATTTTTTTCTTTTTTTATCGAAGATGATTTTTATCTTCAACGAGGACTGAATATCCTTAATATCTCTTTGAAAAGTCCGCAAAGAAATACTGTGATTTTCGTCGACAAATGTACTTTTTAGTTTGCTGTTCAACTCGTTAAAAGTTAATCCGGTTTCACCCATTGTTTGAAAAAGTTCCACAATGCGCGTTAACCTGCTGATTAAATTGTGTTTTGTTGCCATAAAATTTATCCAAAAGTGTTTTTAAATAATTGTTCAATGGCATCCATTCCAAAAAAATTGATGTTTCTGGTGCCAATTCCGGTAAAGTTTAAAGATGTAATTTTTGGTGGTGTTTTTAAAATGCAGAAATCGCCAAAATAATAATCGTAATAAAACCATTGCAATTGTTCCTGATCATATACAAAAACATTTTTTTGTGCATCAACCGCCATTTGAATTGCCCAGGCAGTTCCGCCTTTTACTACCAATTTTTCATTTTGCTTTTTTAAGGTGGAAACCGCAAAAACCTCATCGGCATATTTTACCTGAAACCAGTTGCGTGCCAACAATTTTAAATACGAATGAATACGTGAACGCTTCAGAACTTCATTGGCTTTGTAAACATTTTTAATGCCTTCGTTAAATTCATTTTCGTTGAGTTCATATTTATTTTCAGATTGGTGAAAACGCGTTTTATAAGAATACGCCACCACATTGATATGGTATCGCTTTGAAAAAAATTCAAAACAAGCATCGGCACCTTCGGCACCACCAGAATGACACGTATATTTGTTTATTGGTTTCATACCGTAAAGATACAATTAAGCAGCGACATTATACGTCGTATTAAAATTATCTAAAAATCATCTGCCATCTTGTCATAAAATTAATATAAATCATATCTTTGCATATTGATTAGTACACGATTGTGATTTTATGGAAAAGGTAATAGAAGAACAAAAACAAGGCACAAGCCTGGTTTTAGATCAGCGAAAAGATAATACCAAAAAATTATTTATAGAAAGCTATGGTTGTCAGATGAATTTTTCAGACAGCGAAATTGTAGCGTCTATTTTAGCCAACGAAGGTTATAATACAACCCAAAATTTAGAAGAAGCCGATTTGGTTTTAGTGAACACCTGTTCGATCCGCGACAAAGCCGAACAAACCGTTCGCAAACGCTTAGAACAATACAATGCCGTAAAAAAGATTAATCCGGTAATGAAAGTAGGGGTTTTAGGCTGTATGGCAGAACGTTTAAAAAGCAAATTTCTGGAAGAAGAAAAAATTGTGGATATGGTTGTAGGTCCTGATGCTTACAAAGACATTCCCAATTTGTTGAAAGACGTAAACGACGGACGTGATGCGATTAATGTAATTCTTTCAAAAGAAGAAACCTATGGCGATATTTCCCCGGTACGTTTAAACAGTAATGGTGTTACCGCTTTTGTGTCAATTACCCGTGGATGCGACAACATGTGTACGTTCTGTGTGGTTCCTTTCACACGTGGTCGTGAGCGTTCGCGTGAGCCGCAAAGTATCATGGAAGAAATAAAGGACCTGTACAAACGTGGCTTTAAAGAAATTACGCTTTTGGGTCAAAATGTAGATTCGTATTTGTGGTACGGTGGCGGATTGAAAAAGGATTACGATAAAGCAACCGATATGCAGAAAGCAACCGCAGTGGATTTTGCCCAATTATTAGATATGTGTGCAACGGCTTATCCAAAAATGCGTTTCCGATTTTCAACGTCAAACCCACAGGATATGCACGAAGAGGTAATTCACGTAATGGCAAAACATCACAACATCTGCAAATACATTCACTTACCGGTACAGTCAGGTTCAACCCGTATTTTAAAGGAGATGAACCGTCAGCACACACGCGAAGAATACATCGCTTTGGTAGATACTATTTATAGAATCATTCCGGAAATTTCGCTATCGCAGGATATGATTGCAGGTTTCCCAACCGAAACAGAAGAAGACCATCAGGATACCCTATCGTTAATGGAACATGTTCGTTACGATTTTGGTTATATGTTTGCCTATTCTGAACGTCCGGGAACGTTAGCTGCCCGAAAAATGGAAGATGATGTACCGGAACCAGTAAAAAAACGACGTTTACAGGAAATTGTTGACTTACAACAACGCATTGCAATGGAACGTACCAAACGTTTTGTTGGCGATACCGTTGAAGTATTGATCGAAAAAACATCAAAACGATCTGATGAACACTGGTCGGGAAGGAACTCGCAAAACACCACTGTAGTTTTTCCTAAAGAAACGTATAAAGTAGGTGATTTTGTATTGGTTAAAGTAACCGATTGTACGTCGGCAACATTAATTGGCGAAGCTGTGGGATATAGCGAAATGCAGTAATTTTAAAGCCACGGCTTACAGAATTCAGAAGAAATCCTTCTACTCCTGTAATCCGTGACTAAAAAAATTGAAACAGACCAAATGGAAAACGTTCAAAATATAAAACAACGATTTGAGATCATCGGAAACGATCCGAAATTAAACCGTGCATTAGAGAAAGCCATTCAGGTAGCTCCAACCGATATTTCTGTTTTGGTTACCGGTGAAAGCGGTGTGGGTAAAGAAAATATTCCAAAAATAATTCACGCATTATCGCATCGCAAACACGGAAAATATATTGCGGTAAACTGTGGTGCCATCCCAGAAGGTACAATAGATTCTGAATTGTTCGGACACGAAAAAGGTGCTTTTACCGGTGCTGTTGGTAGTCGCGAAGGTTATTTTGAAGTCGCAAACGGCGGAACTATTTTTTTAGACGAAGTGGGTGAACTACCTTTAACCACACAAGTTCGGTTATTACGTGTATTAGAAAACGGCGAATTTATCAAAGTAGGTTCATCAAAAGTTCAAAAAACCGATGTACGCATTGTAGCTGCCACCAACGTAAAAATGTTTGAAGCGATTGACAAAGGAAAATTCCGCGAAGATCTGTATTATCGTTTAAGTACCGTAGAAATCAACCTGCCGCCTTTACGAGAGCGTGGTGACGATATTCATTTGCTGTTCCGAAAATTTTCATCGGATTTTGCTCATAAATACAAGATGCCTCCCATTAAATTATCGCCCGAAGCAGCAGAATATTTAATACATTACCGATGGAGCGGTAACATTCGCCAATTAAGGAATATTGCCGAACAAATTTCTGTTATTGAAACCAACCGTGAAATCAATTTAAAAACCATTCAGTCTTATTTGCCTGAACGCAATGCTCAATTACCATCACTTATCGAAACAAAAAAGGCGGAAAGTGATTTTAGCAACGAACGTGAAATTTTGTATAAGGTTTTATTTGACATGAAAGCCGACTTAACTGATTTAAAAAAACTAACACTTGAACTAATGAATAATTCTAATTCTTCTCAGGTTCAGGAAACAAACAAATCGTTGATTCAGCGTATTTACGGACAAAACGACGAACAAAACAAACCTGCGAATCGTTCCATTCCTTTAAGTGAGCACGCAGCTTCATCAAATAACAATCATCAGACTGAAGTAATCAATGAAGAAGACGAAGACGATTATTTAATTGCTGAAACCGTTGACGAAGAAGAAACACTGAAATTAGAAGAAAAAGAAATTCAATTGATTAAAAAAGCATTAGAACGCAACAGTGGAAAACGCAAAGCGGCAGCCGATGAATTGGGTATTTCAGAACGAACATTGTACAGGAAAATTAAACAGTACGATTTGTAATATTAAGTATGAAAGCCATAAGTCTTTCCTTGCGAACGAAGTGATGCAATCTAAACAAGTCAACAATTAAACAAATGAAAAAACAACACACATTATACAAATTTACAGCATTACTTTTCTGTTTGATTTTATCGGGCTGCGGAGCCTATAACTTTACAGGAACAGGAAAAATTGATGCAGAAACCTTTCAGGTAAATTACTTTTTAAACAATGCCGAACTGGTTGAACCGGGTATTGAACGTACCTTTACCAATGCGTTGCAAGATTTGTTGGTAAACCAAACCAGTTTAAGCATGACCAACACTAATGCCGATTTGGTGTACGAAGGCGAAATCACACAATACCGCATTTCGCCAATGACGGCTACTGCAGATCAAACTGCTGCACAAAACCGCTTGTATATTGCCATAAACGTTCGTTTTACCAACAGAAAAAATCCGGAAGATGATTTTGAAAAAACATTTTCACATTTTAAGGATTATCCGGCAAATGAATTGTTAACCGGCAGCAATTTATCGGGGTATTTAGAAGAAATTTACGAACGTATTACACAAGATGTTTTCAATGCGTCGTTAGCAAAATGGTAAGTTTTATGAATGCACAACAATACACCCAATGGCTTAACAACCCTTATCAATTAACTGAAGAAAATACCGAAACGCTAAAACAGTTAACCAATCAGTATCCTTATTTGCAATCGGCTCGGGCATTGTATTTAAAAACCCTGCACCAGCAACGCAGTTTTTTGTATAACAGCGAATTAAAAAAAACCGCTGCATATACCACCGACCGCGATGTACTGTTTGACTATATTATTTCGGAAGATTTTATTTCTTACAAACCTTTACAAATTGAAGAAGTTAATGTCATTGATGAAAATTATATCGAATTTAAAAAGCCGGAGCCTACTTTAGACGAAACTATTGAAAAACGTGTTTTAGATACTTTGGTTTATATTGAAAATCAGGATAAAGAAACCGAATTGATCCAAAAAATAGATCAGATTTCTAAATCGAAAATTGATGCTAAAACGGAAAAAGAAGCAAATAGCAATCAAAATCTCCCGGAGATTCCTGAAGAAATCCATCAGATTGAAGAGCACTTAGAAGTAGGCAAACCTTTAGATTTTTCTGAAAACGATAAATTTTCTTTTACCGAATGGCTAAAACTAACAACCGCACAACCCATTCAGCGCGAAAATACAGAATTGCCCGATGAAGAACATTTTTTTCCGGACGAAAAAAAATCAGCAGGAGAAAGCATTCCGGACAAACAAAAAAAGATGGAAATCATCAATCGGTTTATAGAGGCAAATCCTAAAATAACTCCGAGTAAATCAGCTGTTGCACCGTCAATAAATACCGATAGATTTGGTGAAGAAGAACCTTTCTACATGACCGAAACTTTAGCCCGGATTTACCTGGAACAGAAAAAATATCAAAAAGCAATACAAGCTTATGAAATTTTAATTTTGAAATATCCGGAAAAAAGTAGTTTATTTGCAAATCGAATTTCCGATATAAAAAAATTACAGGAGTTTAATAATATATAAAACAAACTAATATGTTTACATTATTTTTAGTGTTGATCACTATCGTTTCATTACTTTTAATTATCGTTATTATGATCCAAAACCCTAAAGGTGGCGGTTTAGATTCATCGTTAGGCGGTTCTACATCGGTTGGTGGGGTTCAAAATACCAATAAATTTTTAGATAAAAGTACATGGACTCTGGCAGCTGCTTTAGTAATTTTGGTTTTAGTTTCAAGTTTAAGTTTTACTTCAGATTACTCAGCAGATTCTAAAATTTTAGATCCAAACACAGTAATTACGCAACCAACCTTGCCCAATGCGGCTCCACAAAGTACACCAAGTCAGGAAACACCTGTCACGCAGGAACAACAACCGGCTAACTAATAAAATTTCAAATGCCAGCTTTATGACAAGCTGGCATTTTTTTTCTGTCAAAAAATCATCTTTTTTTATTGGCACGCTTTTGGTCAAATCAAAAGCAAATTTATATTATCAAATACAAATCAAAAAATTATGGCATTAAACATTAAACCATTGGCAGATCGCGTGATTATTGAACCGGCTGCCGCAGAGACTCAAACTGCTTCAGGAATTATTATTCCGGACACGGCAAAAGAAAAACCTCAAAAAGGAACTGTTGTTGCCGTTGGTAATGGTAAAAAAGATGAACCATTAACCGTACAAGTAGGCGATACCGTTTTATACGGAAAATACGCCGGAACCGAATTAAAATTTGAAGGTAAAGATTACCTGATTATGCGTGAAGACGATATTCTGGCAATTATATAAGTTCAAAGTTTCAGGTTTAAAGTTCCAGGTTTTTGGAAAAACAACTTTAAACAATACTAAACATTAAACAATTTAAACAAAAATAAAAATGGCAAAAGATATAAAATTCGATATTGAAGCACGCGACGGATTAAAACGCGGTGTGGACGCATTGGCAAATGCAGTAAAAGTAACTTTAGGTCCAAAAGGACGCAACGTAATTATTTCCAAATCATTTGGTGCGCCACACGTAACCAAAGATGGTGTTTCGGTTGCAAAAGAAATCGAACTGGAAGATACTCTGGAAAATATGGGTGCACAAATGGTTAAAGAAGTGGCATCAAAAACTAATGATTTGGCTGGTGACGGAACAACAACTGCAACTGTTTTGGCTCAGGCTATCGTTAAAGAAGGCTTGAAAAACGTGGCTGCCGGAGCCAATCCAATGGATTTAAAACGCGGAATCGACAAAGCGGTTGAGGCTATTGTTGCCGATTTAGCAAAACAAACACAGGAAGTTGGTTCAACTACCGAAAAAATAAAACAAGTGGCTTCTATTTCTGCCAACAACGATGAAGTTATTGGTGAATTGATTTCTGAAGCTTTTGGAAAAGTAGGTAAAGAAGGTGTAATCACTGTTGAAGAAGCAAAAGGAACAGATACGTATGTTGATGTGGTAGAAGGAATGCAATTTGACAGAGGTTATCTTTCTCCTTATTTCGTGACCAATCCGGAAAAAATGGAAACGGAATTTGAAAATCCATACATTTTATTATACGATAAAAAGATTTCTTCATTAAAAGAATTATTACCAGTTTTAGAACCGGTAGCTCAATCAGGAAAAGCTTTATTAATCATCGCAGAAGATGTGGATGGCGAAGCGTTATCAACTTTGGTTGTAAACAAATTACGCGGTGCATTGAAAATTGCTGCGGTAAAAGCACCAGGCTTTGGCGACAGAAGAAAAGCCATGTTGGAAGACATCGCTATCTTAACTGGCGGAACTGTAATTGCTGAAGAAAGCGGATATACATTGGAAAATGCTACTTTGGAAATGTTGGGAACCGCAGAACGCGTTTCTATCGACAAAGACAACACAACCATTGTAAACGGTGCCGGAGATTCTGAATTGATTAAAAACAGAGTGAACCAGATTAAAGCACAAATGGAAACGACAACTTCTGATTATGATCGTGAAAAATTGCAGGAGCGTTTGGCTAAATTAGCCGGAGGTGTTGCTGTTCTTTACGTGGGTGCTGCTTCAGAAGTGGAAATGAAAGAGAAAAAAGACCGTGTGGACGATGCTTTGCACGCAACACGCGCTGCGGTAGAAGAAGGAATCGTTGCCGGTGGTGGCGTTGCTTTGTTGAGAGCCAAAGCTGCTTTAAGTTCTATCGAGGCATTAAATGCAGACGAAAAAACAGGTATTCAGATTGTTTCACGCGCGATAGAATCTCCATTGCGTACTATTGTTGAAAATGCAGGTTTAGAAGGATCTGTAATTGTTGCAAAAGTTGCTGAAGGAACCGGAAACTATGGTTATAACGCTAAAACAGATGAATATGTAGATATGCTTTCTGCAGGAATCATCGACCCTAAAAAAGTAACTCGTGTAGCTTTAGAAAACGCAGCTTCGGTTGCCGGTATGATTTTAACTACCGAATGTGCTTTGGTGGATATTAAAGAAGAAGGCGGAAGCGGAATGCCTCCAATGGGTGGCGGAATGCCGGGAATGATGTAAGACATTCTAAATATAATCAATAAAAAACCGCTCATAATTGAGCGGTTTTTTATTGATTTAAAATTTTAAGATTCTCTATCATATTGGCAACAACCGTGTAAATTTTCATACGATTCTTTTGTTGCTTTTATATTTTTGGTATCGTGACCGGCTTTAGCAACCGCCTCTTCAATTTGTTTGGAATTGGTTTTATTTTCATCGATAATTAAATGAAGCATTTGATCATCACTGTGCCAATCTGCAGATTTTACTCCTTTCACACCAAAAGCGGCTTTTTCAATACGTTTTTTACACATATCGCAATTGCCTTTTACTTCGATATCTACTTTTGCATTTTTACTTTTCTTTTCCTGTGCTTGTGATGTAAATGCAACGCCTAAAACGGCTAACATCAATACTACATATTTTTTCATCTTTCTTTATTTTTAAATTGTTAGTTATTTCTATTGAAATAATTTGTTAGTTTATCGTGTCTCAACTACACTCAAATTGACAATTCTTTTGACTTTATGACTTTCGACTTAATTACTGTTTAATTTTAAATCGCAATCCGGCATAATACATCTGTCCGAAAATCGGCCCATATACAATAGTACTATCAAATTCATTGCCAAACGGATCATCGGCACCTAAAATAACATGATGCTGACGGTAATTTCCAATATTCTCTCCGCCAATATAGACTTCAAAATTATCAGAAAATACTTTGGTAACCTGTGCATTAATCGTAGAAAACGAACTGGTATATGTCGGCAATTGATTTTCTTGCGAATTATCTCCGGTATATGGCAAACGTTGTTTTCCTAACCAATTCCACGTGGCATCAAATTTCCAGTAACTGCCGTTATGCTCGTGTGTCATAAACTCAAGATTTGCAAACAAACGGTGTTTTGCCTGTAACGGACGTTCTAAATCTTTGCCGTTATATGTTGTTTTAATATCGTAATATTTATAAGCCGCTCTTAGGTTTAAGTGCTTGATGATATTGTAATTTAATTCTGCCTGAAAAGAATTAGCATACGATTTTCCGTCTAAATTATAAAAATTCACCGTACGTGCCGATTGATCTAAATCTACCACAATCTGGTTTTGAAAATCGGTGCGGTAAAAATCTAACGTAACACTGGTATTTTTGTTCAAAAACTGAAAATCCTGAGTGATGCTCACACCGTAATTCCAAGCAATTTCAGGATCCATTCCATAAGCTTTTCCGCCTTCATCTAAAATATTGAACTGACGCGAACTTGCAAACAAATATTGATTTTCGGCAAAAATATTCGCTAAACGTTTTCCGCGACCTGCCGAAGCACGAAGGGTTGTTTTTTCCCACGGATTATAACGCAAATGCAAACGAGGGGTCACAAAAGTTCCCAATCGGTTAGAATTATCAATCCGTCCGCCTAAAATCAAAGCCAAATTATCGGTATTATCGTACGTATATTCAAAAAATGCTCCGTAGCTTGTATCGGTTCGGTCGTAATTCTGAGCGGTGTAATTATATACAAATTCAGAATAATCATCGTACATAAAACTTACTCCGGTTGAGAATTTATGCAGTGTATTGCTGATGATGGAACTATACAGCAAGTTTGAGTAAATGCTTCGTTGTGTAATGTTGAACTGATTCAACCCAAAATAAGAATTTTGTTTGTGATAGCTGAACGAGTTTTGCCAGCCAAAGCTTTTATAAGGTTGATCGGGAAAAACATAACCAACTTTTGAACTGGCGTCAAACTTATCGGTATTTAATTCAGAGCCCCATTTATCTGTGGTTAATTTATGGATGTTTTTATCAAAATCGATCTCGCCGGTTTGTTTTTCGTCTTTCATATAACGTGCCGTTAAAAAAGCAATCCAGCCTTTTTCCAGATTTTGATACTGCCAACGGTTCATTATATTGATCTGACTTCCCAACGGATTGTCTAAAAATCCGTCGTGATTCATATCGTTCTTTTTAACCCGGGTATTTCCATGAAGAAATAAAGAAGAGCTCCATTTATCAGAAATCTTTTCATTAAAATGCGCATTCATTTCAAAACGAGCATCGGTAGATCCATATAAATTCAGATAAAACGGAATATCGTTTGCAGGTTTGATCAGTTCGGTATTAATCTGGCCGGAAATACTTTCAAAACCATTTACAACGCTTCCGGCACCTTTTGTAACCTGAATACTTTCTACCCATGTTCCTGGTGTAAACGACAATCCATAAGCTTGTGATGCTCCGCGAACGCTGGGAATATTTTCTTCGGCAATTAAAATATACGGACTGGTTAACCCCAACATTTTAATTTGTTTTGATCCGGAAATAGCATCTGAAAAATTCACATCAATAGATGGATTGGTTTCAAACGATTCTGCCAAATTACAACAAGCTGCTTTTAACAACTCACCACTGTTCATTGTTTGCGAGTTAGTTATACCTTTATTGCGTTCGGTATTTTTCTTGTTTACATTTACAACCAATTCACCTAAATTAGCTTCGGGTTGAATATTAAACGTGTAAAATTGGTCTTTATCTGTTAATTCGGCTTCTAAAACTTCGTATCCTTCGGCATACACATAAACCACATTTGGTTCGTTTAAAGTAACTTCAAACATTCCGAATTTATCTGTAGTACCAACAACGCTGTCGTTAACCGTAATATTTGCGTTTTCTATTGATTGATTGTAAGTATTTAAAATTTTACCCTTATAAGTATCTTGGGCATAAAGGGTGTGCATAGCTAAAGTGCACACTACTAATAATGTATATTTCATAAAATTGCATAACTAATTAAACATTCTTTTTAATAAAAAAATGTTTGTTATGCATAGAGCAGGTACTGGCTGTATAGTTTGTATAAAGGTGGTGCGTTACTTTCACAACAAAAAGCAACATCTATCTTTTTTGGAAGATTAATTTCTGTAAGAACAACCGGCTGAAATTTATATACTGCAGGTGCCAAAAAATCGGTAAACTGTTGCGATTGAAATACTTTTACAACAACCTCGTCTGTTTTTTGTTTGATTGTTTGATCTTTACAACAATCTTTTTTACTGGTTTCGTTTTTTTCTTTACAGCAAGATTTTTCGTGTGTTTCTGCTGCACAGTTTATAGAAGACGCATAACCCAATTCTATTTTTTCAATAACATTACCACAATAATGAATATTGACAGCCAAGCCTAAGTTTGAAAAAAGCAAGGCGGCTGTTAACATTAAATTGTAAAAATAACGTGGCAACATATTAAATTTTGATGCGTTTTAATTTTTTGTAAATTTACTAAAAAAAGATGATGGAAAAAGAACAATTAAAGAATACTTTAACACAGCTGTTATCTTCACATAAAACAAATAATGAAAAATTGCAGGAGATCTGCCTGTTTCTAAAGGAAAATATCCCCCATTACGATTGGGTTGGATTTTATTTTACCGATGCCAATAAAAGAGAATTACACCTGGGACCATTTGCCGGATTACCCACCGACCACACAACCATTCCGTTTGGTAAAGGTATTTGCGGACAGGTTGCCGAAAGCAACCAAACTTTTCTGGTAAGCGATATTACAGCTCAGGACAATTATATTTCGTGCAATATCAACGTAAAATCGGAAATTGTTGTCCCTATTATTGTTAATGATATAAATATCGGACAAATAGACATTGATTCAAATACCTTAAATGCATTTACCAGTGAAGACAAACAACTCTTAGAATGGTTAACGAAAGAAATTAGCAAGATGTATCAAAAACTAAAAACATCTACATAAAATTGCGAATTAAAAAAAAAGATGTACATTTGCACAGAATTTTTTAATTCAAAACATTACATAATAATCATTTAAAGAATATTGGCATGTATTTAACTAAAGAAGTTAAAGAAGAAATCTTCGCTAAACACGGAGGTTCTGCAACAAACACAGGTTCTGCAGAAGGACAAATTGCATTATTTACTTACAGAATTTCACACTTAACTGAACACTTAAAGAAAAATCGTCACGATTATAACACTGAGCGTTCATTGGTTTTATTAGTAGGTAAAAGAAGAAGTCTTTTAGACTACTTAAAGAAAAAAGATATCAACAGATATCGTGAAATTATTAAAGAATTGGGTATTAGAAAATAATCCATTTACAAAGAGGTGTGCGCATGTGCACCTCTTTTTCATTTATATTTAAGCATAAAAGCTTGGTTTTTCATTGGGGCACTAAACAACAACACAACAACACAACCCTTTGTTTAATTAAGAATTAAAAAATTTATGATTCCTAAAGTAACCCAAGAAATTATCGATTTGGGCGATGGTAGAACCATCTCAATCGAAACAGGTAAATTAGCCAAACAAGCAGACGGTTCTGTTGTAGTTCGTTCAGGAAACTGTATGATTTTAGCTACGGCAGTTTCTGCAAAAACTGCAAATCCGGGTATCGATTTTTTACCATTAACAGTAGATTATCGCGAAAAATTCTCGGCAGCAGGTCGTTTCCCGGGTGGATTCTTTAAAAGAGAAGCTCGTCCAAGCGATCAGGAAATCTTAACCATGCGTTTGGTTGACCGTTGTTTGCGTCCGTTATTTCCTGATGACTATCATGCCGAGACTCAAATTATGCTTCAGTTAATGTCATTCGACGAAAATGTAATGCCTGATGCAATGGCTGGTTTAGCTGCATCTGCTGCATTGGCTGTTTCTGACATTCCTTTTTACAATTTGATTTCAGAAGTACGCGTTGGTCGTGTAAACGGACAATTGATCATCAACCCTACCAAAAAACAATTGGAAGAATCAGACATCGATATGATGATTGGAGCTTCTAAAGATTCGGTTTGTATGGTAGAAGGTGAGATGAAAGAAATTTCAGAAGCCGAAATGGTAGAAGCTATTAAATTTGCACACGAAGCAATTATCGTTCAAATTGAAGCTCAGGAAAAAATGCGTGCCGCATTATCTTTAGATTACAGAACATACGAACCTGAAGAAAATGACGATACGTTAAAAGCAGAAATACATACTTTTGCTTACGATAAATTTTACGCTATTGCTGCTGAAGCAAGTGCAAAACACGAACGCACCGAAAAATTTGCAGCACTGAAAGAAGAATTACTAGCTAATTTTTCTGAAGAAACCATAGAAGAGAAAAAAGAATTAATTTCTAAATATTTTTCTAAAACACAAAAAGAAGCTGTTCGTAACCTGGTTTTAGATCAAGGTTTACGTTTAGACGGACGTAAAACTACAGAAATCCGAAACATTTGGAGTGAAGTCGATTATTTACCGTCAGCACACGGTTCATCAGTGTTTACACGTGGTGAAACCCAGGCATTGGCAACAGTAACCTTAGGAACATCTCGCGAAGCAAACGTAATTGATTTACCAAGCGAACAAGGCGAAGAGCGTTTTTATTTACATTACAATTTTCCCCCGTTCTCTACCGGTGAAGCAAAACCATTACGTGGCGTTTCTCGTCGCGAAGTTGGTCACGGAAACCTGGCACAACGCGCATTGAAAAACATGATTCCTGCCGATTGTCCTTACACCATTCGTTTAGTTTCTGACGTATTAGAATCGAACGGATCATCATCTATGGCAACTGTTTGTGCAGGCACATTAGCTTTGATGGATGCAGGTATTCAAATTGAAAAACCGGTATCGGGTATCGCTATGGGATTGATTACCGATGGCAGCCGTTTTGCTGTATTGTCTGATATTTTAGGTGACGAAGATCACCTGGGAGATATGGACTTTAAAGTAACAGGTACAAAAGACGGTATCACTGCTTGCCAAATGGATATTAAAATTGACGGGTTGCGTTACGACATCATGGAACAAGCTTTGAAACAAGCACATGAAGGACGTATGCACATTTTAGGAAAAATCACTGAAACCATTGCTGCTCCAAAAGCAACTGTTAAAGCACATGCCCCTAAAATCATTAAATTTGAAATTCCTAAAGATTTTATCGGTGCAGTTATTGGACCAGGCGGTAAAAACATTCAGGCATTACAGGCTGAAACCCAAACCACTATTGTTATTACAGAAGAAGGTGATTATGGAATCATTGAAATCTTAGGTGTTTCACAAGAAGGCATAGATAAAGCAATTTCATCTATACAAAATCAAATATTCACACCGGTTGAAGGTGAAGTTTACAAAGTTAAAGTAACAAAAATGTTAGATTTTGGTGCAGTGGTAGAATTTGTTCCCGGAAAAGATTCGTTATTACACGTATCTGAGTTTGACTGGAAACGCATTGAAAATCCGTCAGATGTTTTAAAAGAAGGTGATGTTTTAGACGTGAAATATTTAGGTTTGGATCCAAAAACCAAAAAACCAAAAGTATCTCGTAAAGCATTATTGCCACGTCCGCCAAAACCGGAAGGTAAACCAGAAAACAAAGAAGGTAGACCAGAAAACAGGAACAATGGTAACAGACCTTCTAACGATAGAAAAGAAGAAAATAAATAGTTAATTGTTAATTATACTTTAAACCGGTGAGTAACGCTCATCGGTTTTTTTATTTTTGATAAAATCTATTTTTATGAAAAGCTCTATACTATTTTTCTTTGTAGCGTTTTCAAGCATTACGCAAGCACAGGTTACCCTTCAGGTTTCTGACCAAGAGTCAAAAGAAAACATTGAATTCGCAAGCATTTTGCTGCCCGATTACCAAAAGAGTTTTGTTGCCGATGAAAAAGGAAAATTTGTTGTCGATACCGAACAATACAAACTGCCATTAAAAGTAATTGCCGAACAATTTGGGTTTCAACAAAAGGAAATTACGCTGCAAAATACGACTAAAATTTACAATATCAGTCTTACTCCTTCTTCTGAAATATTGCGAGAAATTATTATTCCGCCTGCAAATGCGAAAATCAAAGAGCGTACTTTTGGAATAACGAATGAAAGTACCGGAAAATTCAAAGGAGAAGATTCTACCCATAATTATAACCAAAATAGTATGGATACTGATTATGAATTTGGAATGATCATCAACACAAAAGAGAAATTCATAAAAGTAAAAAAAGTACATTGGCACATAAATGGTTTCACTTATAAAAGAGCCTTCTTCTCTGTTTATTTTTATGAAGTAGCGAATGGAAAACCAACCAAAAGAATACCGCACGAGAACATCAATTTTATTTTGACTAATAAAAATATCGGTTGGAATAAGATTAATGTAGAAAATCTGGATATCTACATAAGTAGCCATAAAAAGATTGCAGTGGTTCTCAAGCAACAGAAAGTGGAATTTGAAAAAGGTAAAAGTGAAGGAGCCTTTTTTCAAAACATAGGTTTAACTATGGGAAATACTTTCGTCACAAGAACTTCCTATTATAACGAATGGCTTACATTGCCCGCAAGTTTCCCTTTTTACATCACTGTAGATTCGTATGAATAAAAATTTTGAAACTTTTGTGTAACCTTTTACCACTTTGTGCGTATAACTAAGACTAACAACAAAGAAAGGGGTTATTTAAATGAGACAGCTTAAAATTACCAAACAGGTAACTAATCGTGAAACAGCATCATTAGACAAATATTTACAGGAAATTGGTAAGGTAGATTTGATTACTGCCGATGAAGAAGTAGAATTGGCACAACGCATTAAAGCAGGTGATCAGCGTGCTTTAGAAAAATTAACCAAAGCCAATTTACGTTTCGTGGTATCGGTTGCAAAACAATACCAAAATCAAGGGTTAACATTACCCGATTTAATTAACGAAGGGAATTTAGGTTTGATTAAAGCCGCACAACGTTTTGATGAAACCCGTGGTTTTAAATTTATTTCGTACGCTGTTTGGTGGATCCGTCAATCTATTTTATCGGCATTGGCAGAACAATCGCGTATTGTTCGTTTACCATTGAATAAAATTGGGTCGATCAACAAAATCAATAAAATGTACGCGTTGTTAGAGCAGTCTAACGAACGTCCGCCATCGGCAGAAGAAATCGCTAAAGAATTAGACATGACGGTAAACGACGTTAAAGAATCGATGAAAAATTCGGGACGTCACTTATCAATGGATGCGCCTTTGGTTGAAGGAGAAGATTCAAACCTTTACGACGTATTGCGTTCTGGCGAATCTCCAAACCCTGATCGTACCTTAATTCACGAATCATTGCGTACAGAAATTGAACGTGCTTTAGAAACATTAACGCCACGCGAGGCTGATGTGGTTCGTTTATACTTTGGTTTAGGCGATCAGCACCCAATGACGCTGGAAGAAATCGGAGAAACATTTGACTTAACCCGCGAACGTGTTCGTCAAATCAAAGAAAAAGCTATTCGCAGATTAAAACACACTTCAAGAAGCAAAATCTTAAAAACATATTTGGGATAACCGCTTTTTGCCAGGTTGATCGAAGTTGAGACCTCATCAAAATACAGTAGTAGAAACTTCTTAGCTTGAACTTGCCGAAAGGTCTGAAGTGAGGTTGAGAAATAATTTTATAAAAACCCGTTAAATAATTTTAACGGGTTTTCTATTTTTGTGTAACAAATCGTATTCTTTCATACTAACCTTATAAGAAAACCGCACGCGTTGAAGGCAACTGAAAAAGAGTTTTTAAATCTGATGCAAAAACACAAGGGAATTTTATATAAAATTTCCAGGATGTATTTTGACCATTTAGAAGATCAGGAAGATTTGATTCAGGAAATGACTTACCAATTATGGAAATCGTACGATAACTTTAAAGGTGGCAGCCAGTTTTCTACATGGATGTATCGTGTTTGCTTAAATACCGCTTTAACTTTCTTTAAAAAAGAAGATAAAAAGCAAGACAAATACGAGCTGCACGAAAACTTTGACCGTATTGACGACGACAGCAACTACCAGAAAGAAGAGCAACTCAAATATTTTTACGATGCCGTACAAGAGTTAAACAAAGTAGAAAAAGCACTTATTTTTTTGTTTTTAGAAGGAATGAACCATAAAGAAATTTCTGAAAACCTTGGTATCAGCGAAGTCAATGCACGTGTGAAGTTAAACAGAACAAAAGAAAAATTACAAACCATCATAAAAAAGAACGGATATGAATTTTGATGAGTTAAAAAAACAGTGGGACAAACAACCGGAACAAGACATAAAGATAAAACCTGAATATTTGACCAAAACCAAATCGCTTGCAGAAAAAATGATTAAAAGTTTCCGCAGAGAAGCAATTATGTGGTTGTCAAGCATTATTTTTATTTTGATTGTTCCTTTTATTGATCTGTATCAGATCAATGGGGTTATTAGCTTTATTTATTATTTTTTGGTATTTCAGTTTATTATTTTCGGATTGTATTATTACCGGAGATTTTACACCATTAGTAAAATGATTAAACAGCCCAATACGTTTACCAGTCGCGAAAGTATTATTCGTTTGTATTATGAATTTCACTTTGCTATTGAAACCTACCGTTCGTCTATCTATGTGCTTTTACCCACAGCAATTGCACTGTTTGTCATTATGTCGGGCAAAGATAAAACCGCCGAAATCGTCGATAAATTTTACCATTTCAGCCACACGTTAGCAAACGAACCGGGGTTTATTTACACCGTACTTATTGTAGGTATTATTTCAGTAGTACTCCTTATTCTTTTTTCAGAATGGATGATTAAGAAATTTTATGGCAGATACCTGAAACAACTTAAAGAACTGATGGATGAGTTTGAAGAGTAAAGATAGATTTACCACACATTTATGATATTTAATTTCTAAAAGATGAACAACTTATTAAATACACTTATATTTTTTTGTTTGGGAATTATAGCAAACGCTCAATCTTTTCGAGGCGTTATTAAAAATATCGAAACTGGCGAACCAATCGGTCAGATTACAATTATAAGTGAAGATCAATCTTTTTTTGTTACAAGTAACGAGAAAGGCGAAGTTGTTTTGCCTGAATCTATTTTAAACAAAAAATTGTTTATTGATGATTACGAATATGTTTACAGCGAAAAAACGTTTACCTCACCACAATCTTTTGTTTGGGAATTAAAACCAAATTCTGAAACATTAGAAGAGATTGTAATTTATGAAGATGCTGCTAAAACGTTAGACGAAATCATAGCAAATTCTATCAAATCATTTAGTAATAACATTAAATTAGAAGCGTATTACCGCGAAAACTATATTAAAAACAATCAAACCGCAAGTTTTGCCGAGGGAATTGTTGATTTTTATATCAATCACAATCTGAAAGATGTACAAATGGTCGTAAAAGAATCCAGAATTAAAGATTTTACCCAAACAGATGATATTGTAAAAACAACAGGTGCTAAGCCGCAAGAAATTGTTGAAGGTTCTATGAGATTTAAAACGCTCCGAGAAATTATAAAAGATAAGAAAAAGTATGAGTTTTATGTAACTGCCAAACAAGTTGGCGACAAAACGATACACACTTGTTATTTCGGTCCAACAGAAAAAAGTAAAAAACGTTTTTTGCTAAAAGGTTATTTTGTGTTTGACGAAACAAAAAAACTAATATTGGAAACCAACTACGCATTTGACCCTGAAAAGAAAAAACACAACAAACCTATAAATATAGTTTTAGCAAAAATGGATATATTAGATGTTGATTTTTCTGCTAAATATATAGCAACAGAACGACTTTATTATCCGAGTTATGCTAAAATGACCTTTGACCTTATCGCTAACTCAAAAGTAGCAAAACTAAATAATGTACGAGTAAACAATCAAGCGTATTTCTATGTTCTAAAAACAGAGAAAACTACTCAAAAACCTGCTGAAAGTGATGTTTATAGCGCTGGAAATTTATACAGTAGAGGAAGTATATATAAGACCGAATTTTGGAAAAATCCTGAAATCAGTACTTTATCAGAATAAAAAAGCAACTCGAAATGAGTTGCTTTTAATTTTATGAGATAACTATTAATATCTGTAATATTCCGGTTTAAAAGGTCCTGTAACGGCAACACCAATGTAATTTGCTTGTTCGGTTGATAACGTTTCCAACTCAACACCTAATTTAGCTAAGTGTAAAGCGGCCACTTTTTCATCTAAATGCTTAGGCAGCATATAAACGTTGTTCTCGTATTTATCAGAATGGTTCCATAATTCAATCTGAGCCAGTGTTTGGTTTGTAAACGAGTTGCTCATTACAAATGATGGATGACCAGTGGCACAACCCAAGTTTACCAAACGACCTTCGGCTAAAATGATGATGTCTTTTCCATTGATTGTATATTTATCAACCTGAGGTTTTATTTCAATTTTTGAAGCACCGTGGTTTTTGTTCAACCAAGTCATATCGATTTCATTATCAAAGTGACCAATGTTACAAACTACAGTTTTGTCTTTCATTTGTTCGAAATGACTACTTACAACAATGTCTTTATTTCCTGTTGTCGTGATGATAATATCTGCGTTACCAACCACAGTGTCTAATTTCTTCACTTCGTAACCGTCCATTGCTGCTTGCAACGCACAAATCGGGTCGATTTCTGTTACTGTAACGATAGATCCTGCTCCACGGAATGAAGCTGCCGTTCCTTTACCAACATCGCCGTAACCACAAACTACCACACGTTTACCAGCCAGCATTAAATCGGTAGCACGACGAATGGCATCAACTGCCGATTCTTTACATCCGTATTTATTATCAAATTTTGATTTGGTAACCGAGTCGTTTACGTTGATTGCCGGCATTGGCAATGTTCCTGCCTTAACACGCTCGTACAAACGGTGTACACCTGTTGTTGTTTCTTCAGACAATCCTTTGATTCCTGCAACCAACTCCGGATAACGATCAATAACCATATTGGTTAAATCGCCACCATCGTCTAAAATCATGTTTAACGGTTGACGGTCTTCCCCAAAGAACAATGTTTGTTCAATACACCAATCAAACTCTTCTTCGTTTAAACCTTTCCAAGCATACACTTGAATACCGGTTTCTGCAATTGCCGCAGCCGCCTGATCTTGTGTAGAGAAAATGTTACAAGACGACCAAGTAACCTCAGCACCTAAAGCTTTTAATGTTTCAATCAACACAGCCGTTTGAATGGTCATGTGCAAACACCCTGCAATACGTGCACCTTTTAAAGGTTGTTCGTCTTTATATTCTTCGCGAAGTGCCATTAATCCGGGCATTTCAGCTTCTGCTAATTCTATTTCTTTTCTTCCCCATGCTGCTAAAGAAATATCTTTAACTTTATAAGGTACGTAAGGAATCGTTTTTGTACTCATCTATCAGTATATTTGTATATCTAATTTTTGGCAAAGTTAAACAATTCATTTTAAAACATTGCAAACGAAATCATAAAGCACCCATTTATGGCACTATATAAAATCATTTCTTACAACACTGACACTCAGATTTTTGTCTGGAAAATTACCGAAACAGAGAGAGAACTCAGAGAAAGTATCGTTTTACAGGAAAAACATCAGATAAGATTAAACGGAATGCTTTCAGAGCAACACAGAAAAGGTTTTTTAAGTGTTCGAAAGCTGCTTCAACAGGCAGGCTATGAAGATAAAGATTTGACGTATGATGAAAACGGTAAACCTCATTTAAGCGATGGCAAGAACATTTCTATTACGCATTCGTATGAGTTTTCGGCAATTATTGTAAGTACCAGGAATGTGGGTATTGATTTAGAAATGAAACGTGAAAAAATTGTTCGTATTGCCAATAAATTTATAGGATCAGAATGTGATTACTTAGACAAAAACAATCAGTATATAGAGCAATTAGGAGTTATTTGGGGGGCAAAAGAAGCATTATACAAAATGTGCAACTCACGCAGTTTAAGTTTTAAACAGGATATTCATATTCACGATTTCACACAAAATAAAGACAAAGGAACTGCTTTAGTTGATTGCAAAGGGTTAGATTTTTCAAAGAAATTTACGTTTCATTTCGAGAATTTTGAAAATTACACCTTAGTTTACGCATTAGAAGATGAATAATTTTTTAGCCACAGATGCACAGATTTCATTTTGATTAATCGCCAATAATGTCATGCTGAACTTGATTCAGCATCTCATAACAACTATTAAATAATCTGTTTATCTATTGAAATAACACAAAACTATGAATAAAGAAATTATAAAAACCGAAATACAATACAAAGCTGTTCGCAGTTCGGGTGCCGGCGGACAAAATGTGAACAAAGTTGCTACCAAAGTGCAGATTCAGTTTTTTGTAGAACAAAGCAATGGTTTAACTGCTGATGAAAAAGCAACATTGACCACAAAATTAGCCAACCGCATTACCAAAGACGGTTTTATTATGGTTGAGTGTAGTGAAACCCGCAGTCAGCTTAAAAATAAAGAACTGTGTACCCAACGCTTGTTTCTGTTGTTAGAAAATGCGTTGAAGAAAGACAAAAAACGTATTGCTACTAAAATACCAAAAGCGGTAATTAAAAAACGTTTGGAAGACAAACAGAAAAACGCAGAGAAAAAAGAAAATAGAAAATTTAGGTTTTAAATCATATTTATTTAAAAAGTGAAACAATTATATTTATTTGTCATATTCTGTTTGTTTATTCATAACATCCAGGCACAAGAATTAAAAGCTACTATGATTTCACAAGATGAAGTAGAATTAGAAATAAGTAATCCTGAACAATTATTGTTCTTTATTCCTTACACAGAAAAAATTTATTATTCAATAGGAAATTATGGGTTAATGTTTAGTATATATGAAGGAGACAAAATATCAGAAGAATGCAGTGGTATAATAGAATGCATTTACTATGGCCCTTTTTGGATTAGAGAAAAAATTGAAAGATTTGGAAGCGGTTATTTTTCGCGTGAAAAAATCATAAAACGAAAATATAAGTTGGATTTTAATTCATGTGAATTTGAAGTTTTAAAAAAGAAAAATATTTCTATTCAATTCACTTTAAATCAATATGATCTACACAAAATACGTTTATTTAAAAAGGAACTTAAATCATATTATAAACAAGGTGTAATATTTGACGGAGAATTAACCAGTAATAAAATTACGATAGGCACATCTGATTAATTCTTGACAAAACAGTGTCTTTAGAATTTTTTGCTAAAACAATCGGGCAATTGCCCGACTGTTTATTCTCTTCTCCCCATGTAAATCATAAGGTAATAAAATAAGGTTCCGATAGACGATAAAGCAGCAACCAAATACGTACGGGCGGCCCATTTTAAAGAATCTTTCGCTCCGTATAATTCTTCTTGGGTTACCATATTTTTTACCCGCAACCATTTTAAAGCACGGTTACTTGCATCGTACTCAACCGGCAATGTAATAACCGAAAACAGTGTGGTTACAGCAAACAATACGATTCCTATCAATAATAATTGCGGAAAAGTATTAAGTAATAAAATTCCGCCTATTAAAGCAATTGAGATAAAACGTGAGGCAATGTTTACCACCGGCACCAATTTAGAACGCATGGTCAGCCAGCTGTAAGCCGTAGCATGTTGTACGGCGTGACCCACCTCGTGAGCAGCAACGGCAGCTGCAGCAGCATTACGTTGGTTATAAACAGCCTCGCTTAAATTTACTGTTTTATCGGCGGGGTTGTAATGATCGGTTAATCTGCCAGGCGTAGAAATTACTTTTACATCGTAAATACCGTGATCGTGTAACATTTTTGTAGCTATTTCAGCCCCACTCATTCCGTTTCTTAAATGAACCTTAGAGTATTTTTCAAACTTATTTTTTAATTGCAGCCCTACCAACCAACTGGCTAGGGCAATGATTCCCATTAATAATAATCCCATAATTTTATAGTGTATGTGTTTTTATAGTTCAATCAAAATCTAAGCCAAATCTGATTGTGGGAGAAAATATGCCAAAATGACAAAGGAGCCCATTTAGGACTCCTTTAATCTATCTGTATAAAAAACTATTTCAATGTTTTCTTCACTTCAACTTCCTGGAATGCCTCAATAAGGTCGTATTCCTTAATATCGTTGTAGTTTTTAATCTGGATACCGCAATCGTAACCTTTTGACACTTCTTTTACATCATCTTTAAAACGTTTTAAAGCATCTAATACACCGGTATAAATCACCACTCCTTCGCGGATTAAGCGGATTCTTGAGTTACGGTAGATTTTACCATCGGTAACCATACATCCGGCAATGGTACCCACTTTTGATATTTTAAATGTTTGACGGATTTCAGCCGTACCGGTAATTTCTTCTTTCAGTTCCGGAGACAACATTCCTTCCATCGCATCTTTAATATCATCGATCGCATCATAGATGATGGAGTATGTTTTGATGTCGATTTCTTCTTTATCAGCAATCGATTTCGCGTTACCCATAGGTCTAACGTTGAATCCAATAATGATCGCATCTGAAGCCGACGCCAACAATACATCTGATTCGGTAATTGCTCCTACTCCTTTATGGATGATATTGATTTGAATTTCATCTGTTGATAATTTAGAGAACGAGTCAGACAATGCCTCTACAGAACCGTCTACGTCTCCTTTTAAAATGATGTTCAACTCTTTAAATTCACCCAAAGCAATACGGCGGCCAATTTCTGCCAATGTAATATGACGCTGTGCACGAACAGATTGCTCACGGATTAACTGGGTACGTTTTGCTGCAATGGCTTTTGCTTCGCGCTCATCTTCAAACACGCTGAACTTATCACCTGCTGTTGGTGCACCATCTAATCCCAGGATAGAGATTGGACGTGACGGACCAGCTTCTTTAACTGATTTACCACGTTCATCATGCATTGCTTTAACTTTTCCGTGGTTTTTACCTGCTAAAACATAATCTCCGATTTTCAATGTACCGCTTTGAACTAAAATGGTAGATACATATCCGCGACCTTTATCTAAAAAGGCTTCTACAACTGTTCCTGTTGCCAGTTTGTTAGGATTTGCTTTTAATTCTAACATTTCTGCTTCAAGCAATACTTTTTCTAATAATTCTGGTACGCCCTGACCAAATTTTGCAGAAATATCTTGTGACTGATAAGCCCCTCCCCATTCTTCAACAAGGAAATTCATTGCCGCTAATTTCTCTTTAATTTTTTCAGGATTCGCTGTTGGCTTATCAACTTTGTTAATGGCAAAGATGATTGGAACCCCGGCTGCCTGTGCGTGCGAAATTGCTTCTTTTGTTTGCGGCATAATATCGTCATCGGCAGCTACTACAATAATGGCAATATCGGTAACTTGTGCCCCGCGAGCACGCATTGCCGTAAACGCCTCGTGCCCCGGTGTATCTAAAAACGTAATTTTTTGTCCGTTTTCCAGTGTTACTCCGTATGCCCCGATATGCTGCGTAATACCTCCTGATTCACCTGCAATTACGTTTGCTTTACGAATGTAATCTAATAACGATGTTTTACCGTGGTCAACGTGCCCCATAACAGTAACAATTGGTGCACGGTTTTGTAAATCTTCAGGAGCGTCAACTTCTTCTACAATAGCTTCTTCAATGTCTGCTGTGGTAAATTGTACTTCATAACCAAATTCATCTGCAACAATGGTTAATGTTTCAGCATCTAAACGCTGGTTCATGGTAACCATAATTCCCAATGACATACATGTTCCGATTACTTGTGTAATTGGCACATTCATCATGGTAGCTACTTCGCCAACTGTTACGAATTCGGTAACTTTTAATATTTTTAAATCATCGTCTGCACGTGCTTCTTCTTCTTTTTTACGGTGTAATTCACGTTTATCTTTACGATATTTAGCAGCTTTTGATTTGTTTTGTTTTCCTTGTAAACGCTCTAAGGTTTCTTTGATTTGGTTTTTTACTTCCTCATCAGTTGGCTCAACTTTTACAACCGGTTGCTTTTTGTTTCCAAATTTATTACCCGCATTACGGTTTCCAAAATTGGAATTTCCACCACGATTTCCTCCTTGTCCCTGACGGTTTTGTCCGTTTCCTTGTTGAGGCTTATTTGCAGCACCCCCTTGTTGGTTTTGCCCTGCCGGATTTGGCTTCTCTATGCGTTTACGCTTATTTTTATTATTTGCAGCGTTGTTACCCGGTTTGTTATTATCTTTTTTAGGATCTTCTTTTTTCTTTTTAGGTTTGTTGAATTGAGACAAATCAATTTTTTGCCCTGTAAAAGTAGCTCCTGAAAGTTTTTGATATTGGGTTTTGATGACCTCAGGTTCTGCATTTGCATCTGTTGAAGGATCGTTGTTTTTTGTTGTTTCTTCTGATTTTTCATCAGATTTCTTAGCAACATTTTTTTCTTCAACCGCTTCTTTCGGTGTTTCCTTTGGTGCTTCTTTGACTTCAGGCTTTGGTTTCTTTTCTGTTTTTTCTGCTTTTACAGCAGTCTTTTCAGTTTCCTCTGCCTTGTTTTTGGCTGTGTTTACAGGTGTCTTTTTGTCTTCTGAAGTAGTTTTAGAATCAACAACAGTTTCTTTTTTGGATGGACTTTCCAAATCTATTTTTCCAACTGTTTTTATAGATGTTACATTAGCCGCTTTAGCTTTTATAACTTCACGTTCGCGTTTTTCTTCCTCTTCTTTTTTGCGTTTTTCCTCTTCACGCTTACGTTTCTCTTCTTCTTCTTTTCTACGCTTTTCTTCCTGTTCGCGTTCTATGCGTAACTCTTCTTTTTCTTTTTTCTTCTCTTCACTCACTTCTTTCGAAGCTTCTTTCTTCCCTTTATCAGCCGAAAACTGCTTGTCCAAAGCAGCATACTCGTCGTCGGAAATTTTTGCGTTTGGAGAGGCTTCTATTTCAAACCCCTTCGTTTTCAAAAATTCCACGGCTCTATCGAGAGAAATATTTAATTCTCTTAAAACTTTGTTTATTCTTATTACTCTTTTATCAGACATACGATCCTTTTAGTATATTTTTTGTGCGTTGTGTTGTTTGTTGTGTTTAGTTAGTCTTCAAATTCTGCATTTAAAATGTTTAAAACATTTTCAACTGTTTCTTCTTCTAAATCGGTTCTTCGTACCAATTCTTCTACACCGTGTTTTAATACGCTTTTTGCGGTATCTAAACCAATTTTTATGAATTCATCGATTACCCAGGCATCAATTTCATCAGAAAACTCGCGTAATTCTACATCGTCTTCTTCTAAAACCTGTGTTCCTTCTCTAATAACATCAATTTCGTAACCTGTTAACAAGCTTGCCAATTTAATGTTTTGTCCGCCTTTACCAATTGCTTTTGAAACTTCGTTGATGTCTAACAACACGTTTGCACATTTAGCTTCTTCGTTGATTGATATATTGTTAATTCGCGCCGGACTTAGAGCACGCTGAATGTATAATTCTGCATTGTTTGTGTAGCTGATTACATCGATGTTTTCATTTCCTAATTCGCGTACAATTCCGTGAATTCTTGACCCTTTAACACCAACACATGCTCCTACCGCATCAATATTTTCGTTGTAACTGTCAACAGCTACTTTTGCTTTTTCGCCCGGTATGCGCACCACTTTGTGAATGGTAATGATACCGTCTGCAATTTCGGGAATCTCTTGCTCAAATAATCTTTCAAGGAACAATTCTGAGGTTCTGCTCATAATAATCTGAGGCTTGTTTCCTTTTAATTCAACGCTTTCGATAATTCCTTTAACTGTTTCGCCTTTTTTGAAATAATCTGATGGGATTTGTTTTTCTTTAGGCAAAATGATTTCTTTGTTGTTTTCGTCAATCAAAATTACAGCTTTTGGACGTACGTGGCTAACTTCTGCTGCATAAACTTCGTTTACCATATCTTTAAACTGTTTGTAAAGATTGGTACTGTCGTGTTCCTGTATTTTTGTGATCAGGTTTTGACGCAATGCCAAAATAGCACGGCGACCTAACTGAAACAATTTTACTTCTTCAGAAACTTCTTCACCTACTTCAAAATCAGGTTCTATTTTCTGTGCGTCTTTTAAGGATATTTCTGAATTTTCATCTTCCACTTCTCCGTCGTTTACAACGATTCTGTTTCTCCATATCTCCATATCTCCTTTATCAGGATTGATGATGATGTCGAAATTATCGTCTGACCCAAATCTTTTTTTCAGTGCATTTCTAAAAACATCTTCCAGAATTGCCATAAGGGTAACTCTGTCTATATGCTTAAAATCTTTAAATTCAGAGAACGAATCAATTAATGCAATATTATCCATGAAATTATCTGTATTATTTAAAATGATATAACTACAACTGCTTTTTTGATGCTAATGTACGGAATTTCAACAGTTTTAACAACTGTTTCTTTGCCTTTGCCAATCTTTTTAGGTTCGCGGGCTTTCCATTCTAATTTTATTGCCTCATCGTCAGCATCGGTCAACTTGGCTTCTATTTTTTCGTTTTCGGTTGTTACTTCTAAGGTTCTACCGATATTTTTTTTATACTGACGTGGAAATTTTAAAGGTGCTGTAGCTCCTGCTGATGCTACTTCTAAAGAAAAGTCTTGTTCTTCGCGGTCTAAATTGTGCTCAATACTTCTGCTTACATCAATACAATCCTGCAAATTCACACCGTTATCTCCGTCAATCACCACAGAAATTTTATAATCGGGCGAGATAGAGAAATCGATTAAAAAAAGTTCAGGATGTTCTGCTAATCCCTGCTCTAATAAATTTTTAACTTTAGTTTTAAAATCCATCTTTTGTATAAAAAGAGGGGACAATTACGTCCCCTCATTATTTAGTTTAACATTAAATAACTTTGCAAATATACAAATTTTATTTTAGTAATTGTTTTTTTTGGTTATTATTCGATAATATGATATATTTATACATTTAACATAAACATTTACTAACCTAATAAATTTGAACAATATGAAAAAAATTTTAGTCCCAACCGATTTTTCTGAACAGGCTTCTGTTGCTTTGAAAGCTGCAGCCGGTATTGCACGAAAATCGAACGCTGAAATTATTTTGTTACATATAATTGACATGCCCCAGGAAACCATGGATATGATTAAACCTGGTTATGATATTCCCGAAATAATGCTTTTTAAAGAAGGTGCTGAAGCCAAATTGACTCAAACTTCGATGTCTGAAGAATTAAGCGGTTTAAACGTTTCACAAATATTGATTTTAGGACGTACATTTCACGAAGTTATCAACGTTGCCAAAGCAAACAATATTGATTTAATTGTTATGGGATCACATGGAGCTAGTGGTTTTAAAGAGTTTTTTATTGGTTCAAATACCGAAAAGGTTATCCGCACATCAGACATTCCTGTGTTGGCAATAAAAGGAAACAACAGCGAAATAAGCTTTAATAAAGTTGTTTTTGCAAATGATTTTACGGAAGAATCGGCAAAAGGATTTGAAAAAATTATCAATTTCTTAAAGTTGAACGGTGCTAATCCACATTTTTTAATGATTAACACACCTAATAATTTTAAACCTACGCACGTTGCCGAACAAATGGCACACGATTTTTTAAAGCAGTTTAATTTGGATGCGTACGAATTTTCTATCTATAACGACTTAGACATTGAAAAGGGTATTTTAAATTTTGCCGACCGTATCAATGCCGATTTAATTGCTATGGGCACGCACGGCAGAAAAGGCTTTGCCCGACTGTTAAACGGCAGCATCAGTGAAGATTTAATGAACCATTCACCAAAATCTATTATTACGTTTAAGTTGTAATATAAAAAAAATCGCCTTTAAGGCGATTTTTTGTTTTAATTTGTTTTACTTCTTCACCAGCTTTTTTACTGCTGTGCCTTCGTTGGTTTGTAAATGCAATAAATACGTACCGCTTGCCAAGTTTTCTACGTTTAACTGTATTTCTGCTTGTTCATTAAAGTTTTGGGTATTGATTAACTTACCTGTAACATCATAAACCGCTGCCTGGTTTACCAACCTGTTTTCATTATTAGTAATGTTTACTACATTGGTAGCCTGGTTGGGGTATAAATTAAATTTTGCAGCCAACTGCTCATTGGTGCTTAATATATACGAAGGCAACGTTTGCAATGCAGATAGCTTTATGTTATCAAGGTTAACAACAGATGATGAAGCAAGGTTAGCCATCATAAAATCTATGTTGTCAGGTATTCTGTTATGTGAAATTTTAGCTGTTACCTGAAGGTTTAATGTGGGTATGTAAAAATAAACATCATTGGTATTGTAATCTATAAACATTTCTGCTTTAATCCATGTATTGTATGGAAAAGGAGTTGTGTTATAATTTTTTAAAACAATATTTTTAATAGATGTGGAGTCCCAATAATTAGCTCCTATACGATTTAAGTTTGATTGAAAAGTAATATTTATTAAATTGGGACCCAGGCTTGTAATACTACCATGTACATTAAAAACATCCGTTCCATAAAATTCATATTCAAACTTTAAAATATTATTACCTGCTATTCGGTTATTCCATAAAACATCTATAATACCATTATCTTGCCGGAAACTAACTCCATTAATAGAAGTTACATTGGATATGGTTGCAACATTACCTTTACCTGTTTCAG
>NZ_FNXE01000017.1:54930-59221 GCF_900108395.1 Paenimyroides marinum
TACCTGAGCTTTTACTGCCGGTACTGCAAACAATAAAAACAGAGATACGGTGTGTATGATAAACTTTTTCATAGCAAATGTGTTTAATAAAACTACTTCTTAACCAACTTTTTAACTGCTGTGCCTTCATTGGTTTGCAAATGCAACAGATACGTGCCACTTGCTAAGTTTTCTATGTTTAACTGTATTTCTGTTTGCTCATTAAAACTTTGGGTACTTATTAACTTACCTGTAACATCATAGACCGCTGCCTGGTTTACCAACCTGTTTTCATTATTAGTAATGTTTACTACATTGGTAGCCGGGTTGGGGTATAAATTAAATTTTGCAGCCAACTGCTCATTGGTGCTTAATATATACGAAGGCAACGTTTGCAACGCTGATAGCTTAATGTTATCATACTTAACAACAGATGCTGAGTTAAGTTGATTTACACTAAAATATATTCCTTCAGGAACTTTAGTATGTGTAAATTTAGCTGTTGTCTGAAGGTTTAATGTGGGTATATAAAAATAAGCGTCATTGGTATTGTAATCTACAAATACCTCTACCTTTATCCATATATTATAAGGAAAAGGATCTATCTTATAATTCTTCAAAGGAATAGTTTGAATACCGCTATTTTCGCTATTTTGATGTATCGCAATAATATCGTTGAATACTGACCGCAAGGTCATGCCAGCAAAACCATTACCGCCAAAAGCATTAGTTCCTGCTACTGCCCCTCCTGCATTAAAATTGCCATCTGTATAAACCTCATACTCAAACTTGCAAATATTATTGCCTGCCGTACGGTTGTTCCATAATATAGATCCATGCGGTTGATCAAAATTAACAGATTGAACACCAGAAACATTTGATGTTGCCATATTTAAAACATTACCTTTACCGGCTTCGGCAATAACAATGGCCCCACCGTTGGGATTGTTACTACCTTTTGATACATACCACCCCCCTTGTCCAGGGGTGGTACTGGTATAATCGGTATTTAAATGCCCGGCGGAATAACTGTCAAAATCTTCACTAAACAATACCTGGGCAGGTATTGTTTGCGTAATAAAAAATAAAAATACAGTATATATAATTAATTTTTTCATAGTACTATATTTATTAGTCTATCGATAGTTTTAAGGTAGAAACCAAAGGAGACGTACCGCCTAAATAAGTTACTATATCTACTTTGTAATTATAAGTTTGTGTACCTACGGTATGAGAGAACGTATCTTCATGTGGAAACGTACCAGCGTCTAAAACAACTTCGTAAGAAGGCATAAATGTATCATTAGAATAGTGATTGTAATATAAATCGGCAACAGCACCTGTTGGTAAATTAGCTGTAATACCGGTATTTGTCCAATACGCTGGATTACTTGTATCGCATTCCGGCATAACGTAGCCATGTGCTACCACAACTGCAGTTACGGGATCTACGGCTTCCCAATAATAAAAAAACACTTTGCCGTATTGTGATAATAAAATCTCTTCTTGCGGGGTAGCAGGTACATAAGGGGCAGGTGGTGCCGTAATGTCAAAGAATATAAGATTAGGATTGTAGATATTAGCTACGGTATTGGCACCAATTACATGGCAATGATCCATAGAAAAGATTCTTAACCCGGCTGTTCCCCAATACGGCACCCCTGTTCCGGTTAACGTAAAAGACCGGGCAGGCATAAAATTACCAATTTCGTTACCCGTAAAGTCAAACATATTGGGATAGGTACCCGGTGGAACAGAATTAAAAGGTCCTTCAATGATACTACTAAGCATATCTCTAAATCGATTATCAGACAAATCATCATCACAATACGCCAAGCCTATGTATGGGGTTACCCTAAAATCTAACCTGGCAGGGTTGCCAATATCGCCGGTGGCGTTTACATAATCGTAAAACATTTCTCTGCCACGATGGTATATATCCCAAATAGACTGGTAACTTCCATCGTCAGAAAAAGTGGTCATGCCACCACCATCGGTACTGCCTGTTTGTGAATTGTAATTTTGCTGATCCGTGTTTTCAAAAACACTGTCGTTTGTACATGCGGTAAGGGTTATTAACCCTAATAAAAGTACTAATTTGTTCATAATTATGTGATTTTTAAATTATTAATACAGTAAATATAATAAAAAATTTAACATAAAATTACATGCTTTATAAAAAAATAGTTTCATTAAAACAAAAAAGACCAAACAAATGTTTGGTCTTTTTTACTATTATGTTGGTGTTTATACTACTTCATCTTCTGTAACCAGTTACGCATAGAAACTTCTTCGTTTATAATATTTCGTAATTCCGAAATAGATACACGGTCTTGTTTCATGGTATCGCGGTGGCGAATGGTTACGGTTTTGTCTTCTAACGTTTGGTGATCAACTGTGATGCAGAACGGCGTTCCCAAAGCATCCTGGCGGCGGTAACGGCGACCAACTGCATCTTTTTCATCATAAGCTACGTTGAAATCCCATTTTAATTCTTCGATGATTTCGCGGGCAACTTCGGGCAAGCCGTCTTTTTTAACCAATGGCAATACCGCTGCTTTTGTTGGTGCTAACACCGCCGGTAGTTTTAAAACGGTACGTGTTGACCCGTCTTCTAATGTTTCTTCTTGCAACGCTTTAGAGAAAACAGCAAGGAACAAACGGTCTAAACCAACCGATGTTTCCACAACATACGGCACGTAAGACGCATTGGTTTCGTTATCAAAAAACTGTAATTTTTTACCTGAATGCTGTTCGTGTGCTTTTAAATCGAAATCGGTTCTGGAATGGATTCCTTCTAATTCTTTAAAGCCAAACGGAAAATTAAATTCAATATCTGTTGCGGCATTGGCATAATGTGCTAATTTTTCGTGGTCGTGAAAACGGTAATTCTCATTGCCCAAACCTAACGACAAATGCCATTTTAAACGAGTGTTTTTCCAATAATCGTAGTATTGCATTTCTTCGCCCGGTTTTACAAAAAACTGCATTTCCATTTGTTCAAATTCACGCATACGGAAGATGAACTGACGTGCAACGATTTCGTTGCGGAAGGCTTTCCCGGTTTGTGCAATTCCGAACGGAATTTTCATACGTCCGGTTTTTTGTACATTTAAAAAGTTTACGAATATTCCTTGTGCGGTTTCCGGACGCAGATACAGATCCATGGCGGTATCTGCCGAAGCACCTAATTTGGTTCCGAACATTAAGTTGAACTGACGAACATCGGTCCAGTTTTTAGAACCTGTTTCCGGATCGGCAATTCCCAATTCTTCAATCAATGCTTTTACATCAGCTAAATCGCCGGTGTCCAAACCACGGACCATACGCTCTAAGATTTCTTTTTTCTTGCTTAAATATTCAACCACCCGCGGATTTGTTGCTACAAACTGCGCTTCGTCAAAAGCATCGCCAAAACGATTTTTTGCTTTTTCGATTTCTTTTTGAGCTTTCTGCCACAATTTTTCGCAATAATCTTCGATCAGCACATCGGCACGGTATCTTTTCTTTGAATCTTTGTTGTCAATTAACGGATCGTTAAAGGCATCAACGTGTCCTGAGGCTTTCCATGTGGTTGGGTGCATAAAGATTGACGCATCGATTCCCACAATATTTTCGTGCATTTGTACCATTGCTTTCCACCAGTACTCACGAATATTCTTTTTTAACTCTACTCCGTTTTGCGCATAATCGTAAACCGCGCTTAATCCATCATAAATTTCACTCGACGGAAAAATATATCCGTACTCTTTTGCATGTGAAATCACGTTTTTAAAAATGTCTTCTTGTTTTGCCATAATGCAAAAATACTAAAATTCCGCACATTTTGTTGATTTGCGATTTTTTAATAAACTTTTGTATTTTAATAAGGATTCGGGTTCTTTCTATTATTCCAAAAGGTTATTGAATTCGTAAAAAAAGAAATAAAAAGTGAAGACCCAAAACTAAAACCCCCTAAAAAATAGAGTGCAAGAAAAAATAAAAAAAATCCAACTACAGAAAATAGTAAATGTTTATAAATAACCTGAGTTCGATTAATCAGAATATTGCTAACTGATTTGTTTTTAGCTCATTATATTGTATTGAAGGTTTTTTAGGAAAAAAAGAATAAGCAATTAGCCCTGAAATAAGGTTTGTAAAAAAGTTTCCTATAGATCTATGTCTTGAATGTTCAATTTGACACATGTTTTTCAATTCATCATTAACTGTTTCAATAACAGAACGTTTTCTCAATAGTATTTTGTCAGACAAGGTCATTAAACAGTTTTTCATATTGTTTTTAAGCTGTGTGATTAGATGAACACCATCAACA
>NZ_FNXE01000015.1:0-9344 GCF_900108395.1 Paenimyroides marinum
GCATTGGTCAGAATACACCTGATCAGCCACGTTGATGTGTTTTGGATGGTGCAAAATAGCCGAAGGACATACCAAAAACGAAAAAAGCGAAATAAATCACCCTGCCTTCAGACTTCTTTGTTCTAAAATAAGGGGGAGGTGGGTTTTGGGGAAACTAAAAAGATGTATTGATATTCAATAGATTAACAACTAATTTTGCCCTATTTGAAAGATTGTCCGTTTAGTAGTGATTCAATTTATCTAAAACCTGATGCGTGGCTTTAATCAATGATTCGTACCCATACTCGTTGCTTTCTGCTAATTCCACCCGATTTAAACCTTGATAACGAGCTACTTTTACAGAAATGTTATTGACATCATTCATTAAATACGCTACATAATTGTAATTTCCTTCTTCTGTAACTAATTCCAAATTTCGGGCAAATTGTTCATTTAAAGCTTTTCCGATCGATTGATAATAAATATGTAATTGCTGAAACTGTAAAGTTTGTTTGGGCGATTTCATATTCCCGATAGAATTTCGGATTCGCTTGCTAAAAAGCAATTCTATTTGTCGGGTTGGCATCGGTTCAGCCGAACTTCCTATTCTAATGAAAGTACCTTTTTCTGAAAGCCCATATTTCTTTATGTAATACGGTTTTTCATAACCACCAGCCACAATGATTTTGATGATGTCTTTGTCATTTTTCTTTTCAATAATCAAATCGAAAAGTCCCAAACAAGATGGTAAAATGTTCGTTTTTAAACGATCTTTAATAAGCAATTGCTCCTGATCGGCATCCTTTACACCAATTGGAATTCCGTTTTTATCAATGCCAATATAAATTACGCCACCTTCGTTAGCGTTTAAGAAGGCGACTACTTCTTTTTCTAATTCAGGTGTTACTTTTTGTTTGAACTCAGTATGTTTATTTTCGATCATTTGCTTTAATTTTTTGCTATACTGGCTTTCACAGCTTCAATATTCCGTTTATCAGCCCAATACAAATCACCGGAATCAGAAATATCAAAAGGATTTAACCGAAACTCTTCAGGAATAGCCATAAATTCTTTTATCCATTCGTTGTCAATAATATTGATATTGCGAATAGTAGAAAGATACAACGTATTATTTAGTAATTCAATTTGAATAGGTTCATCTATGGCTTGTTCTAAATAAGCATCAATACTTTGTTTGAACAGTTTTTCTGTTATTTTTTTCATGGTCAATTATTTTCTTCTTTTAATATTACGGATTAACGCATCTACTACACCTAAAATCACGACTTCGTCCTCTTCGCCGATCATAACAGAATTGGCATATTTAGGGTTTAGTGCAACCAGTTTAGAATGGAGTTTATCATAGCGTTTTAAGGTATATTCCGATGAATTGATTGATACCACCACATCATCACCGTGTTGTGGTTCATAATCCGACCGTAAAATCAGAATATCGTTTTCATGATAATCAGGGTACATTGACAAACCTTTTACACGGTTTACAAACGTTGATTCTACTTTGGAAAGATATAATTCGTCTAAACTGATTCTGTCATTCAGAAAATCTTCTGCCGGTGATGGAAATCCCGCATTTACGCCTTCTCTTACCTGAACATAATATTTTTTGCCATCGGTATTAATGGGTAAATATTCCAGTTCGTTACCAAATTTTATAAACTTTATCATCTGATTTCCAAAATTTCATTCCATTTAGTAGTGTAATTAGGACTTAAATGTTCCTGACGCATTTTCCACGTTTTATCTAATGCCTGCGAAGCCAATTTCAACTTTTGCGTTCCGTATTTGGAGTTTAACTGATCCATTGTCCGCATAATTTCACGATGTTTCACAGGTTCATCTTCAAACAAATTGAATTGTTTTTCGTGTTCCGGTGTGATACCGCCCACAATAACTCCGGCTTTTTTGTAATGATAACCTTGTTTAAAAATTAAATTTAAACCTTTTTGAGCATATTTGGCAATTTCTATATCTGAATTTGTGGGATACGGAATACTTACATTTATGGAACGGGAATATTGTTCCTGTTGGTCGTTGAACCGATTGGTATAGATAAAAACGGTAACCAGCTGACAGGTCGATTTTTGTTTTCGCAATTTTTCGGCACACGTAACCGCAAAGGTAGTAATGCGTTCTTTGATGTATTCCTTGTCGGTATACGTAGTATCAAATGATCGGGTGGTTGCGATGTGCTTTTTGGCTTGGACTTCTTCCAGTCCTAAAACAGAAATTCCTTCTAATTCTTTTTTTAAACGCAGTCCCACTACCGAGAATTCTTTTCGAACATATTCATCCGAAAGCTCTGTAAACTGAATGGCTTTGTTAACTCCTTTGGCTTTCAAGCGTTTTGACATTCGTCTGCCAATGCCCCAAACATCTTCTATATTGAGCCATTTTAAAGCTTTGATGCGTTTTTCGTCTGTATCCATTAAGTAAACACCTTCCAGCTCAGGAAATTTCTTAGCAATATGATTGGCAACTTTTGCCAGAGCTTTTGTTGGGGCAATGCCTACACAGGTTGGGATGAGTGTTTTTTGCAAGACTTCTTGCCGTAATTTTTTACAATATTTGTCAAGTGGATTATCGGTGAAATTATTAAAGTGCAAGAAACATTCATCAATCGAATAAATTTCGATATCTGGCGTGTAATTCTGAAGAATGCGATACACCCGATTGCTCATATCTCCGTATAATGCATAGTTCGATGAAAATACTTTTATGCCTGATTCCTGAAACTTTTTTTGGTATTCAAAAGCAGCTGCACCCATTGGAATTCCAAGCTTTTTTGCTTCGCTGGATCGTGAAATAACACAACCATCGTTATTGCTTAAAACAACAACAGGTACACGACGCAAAGTGGGATTAAAAACCCGCTCGCAACTCACATAAAAATTATTACAGTCAACTAAAGCATACATGCTACAAAAATAGCAAATTTAGAAAGCGAAGGCGTGACAAAAAACGTCGTTAACATATAAGGAATGTTTTATCAAAATTTCTTAATTTAGCATTATTAAAATAGTAATTGAACTAGCGTAAGCTGTCGATTTTTGGTTACAGAAAACTCGGAATCTTCAAAAAAACCCAAATTCTGACAGACTTACGCCTGTGCCTTATATGGGCGTGGGCTAAGTCTTTCTGGGTTTTTGGGTACCCTAGTACCTCAGTAACGGATTGATTTTAGTTTCACGCCTTTTTCTTTACAATAATAAGGTATCATAAAAATTGCTATCATTATGAAAAAAATTTCACTTCTCTTTTTTTAATATTGAGTATTTCGAGTTTTGCACAAACCCAACAAGACAAAGAATTAACTGCCGAAGAAAAGGAAAAAACTAAATTTTACAATTTAAGCTCATAATGTGTGCTTCTTCCGCCTGAATTTGCCTTTACCAAAACTCCTTTATTTACCAAATCGGTTATATCTCTCAAAGCGGTGTCTTGTGATGATTTTGTTATTTTTGCCCATTTAGACGTTGTCAGATTACCCTCAAAGTTATCCATTAGCTTGTTGAGCATTTTTTGCTGACGTTCATTCCTGATTTTACCCGCATTTATTACCCAAAACTGATGTTTCTTTACAACTTTATCAATGATTGTATTAGAAGAAAGTATTGCGTTCTTCAAACATTTAAGAAACCAAATAATCCATTCCGTAATATCTAAATCGTCTTTTTGCGTGTGTTCTAATATCTTATAATAGGAATTTCTTTCATTTTTTATTTGTGCCGACATACTATAAATAGGGGTTTACAAAATATATGTTGTACAATAGTGGTACATAAATTAATAAAATCCCATATAACTTTTTTTTACAACTGTATCATTGCTTATAATTTTGAGATTGCCTTCTGAATTAGTTCTATGTTAGACTTACTGATTCCAAAATCTTTAGACAAACTCATCCACTTAGCAAGTGCAGAACGAGTTTGTTCAATAACATTTTCTACGAATTCTTTTGACAACTTTGCTTCTAATCCTAATTTAGTAAGGTGTTTAATACTTATATTTCGTCCTTCTCCCGCAACCATTGTGCTTTGTTCTCCTCCTGGGCCGCTAGAAAAAGTGAGGTCGTAAGCAGGTGATAATTTCCACTCGCCGAATTCATTCATTAAAAATGTGAAATTTTTTGAGTGATCATCTCGGTTGTGTGCCATCACATTAAAAACCGCTAAACGAAACATCTTTTCTACTTCTCGAATATCTTTCGTTAACACACCTGTCAATGATAATAAATCTTCATAATCAAGAGACGGAAATCTAAAATTATTATGAATCAAACCGCTAACCGTATGCATGTGCAGTCGTTTGTTGCCGTTTCTATCAAAACGTTTTACCGCAAAATAGCCATTTCCTTTTTGGGAAGGAAACAAATGAATCGTTGGCATTTCAATTCCGGCATCCAAAGCCATTAATGCGTAAACATATTCTATTGCACCGGCATCCATTCCATCTTGCGAATTTGGGAATTTTACCATCCAATGTTCAAAACCATTGCTTAACTGATCTGTTCCATGTATTATGTTTTTTCTTTCACTATCAACTCCAATTAATGCTTTTGGTCGAGCTCCAGCAGAAGATCCATTCAAAGCTAAAAGTTCTGTAATCACTTCCTCTGATTCACCTTCCAAAACTTCTTCGGTGTGTGTAGCCAAAACATCCAAATCAATTATTTCATCGTTTGTGTTTAAGCTTTGATCGGGTTCATAAACTAAAGCACCCAAACCATTTAATCCAACATAAGCTAAACGATCAAGCGGAGATATATCTGACGGAGAAATACCCTCCGAACGGAGTAAACGATCGAAAAGTAACCTTCCCCAACCATCGGGTAAACTATCGTTGAAAACTCCAGCTAAACCTTCAAAAGGACTTTTTGGAAGTTCTATCACACCACGTTGCAGAGGAAGTTTTATGGGAGAAATTTCTAAACTACTATGCAAAAAAGCTTCATCATATTCAAAATAGATAATGCTATTACGAATTGCCAAACGTCCAACAGGTTGAATTCCAGAACCGAAATTCAAACCTACCTTTATTTCTTTAACAGCTGTTTTCATTTTCTGTTTCCTCGTTTTCTAATTGTTTTTTCCTCTGATTTTAGCACTTCATCAATAGATTTAAAATGTTGCTCTTTGGGTTTTAAAGCATCAACTATCTCTTCTAATCCGCCAACAACCGACAGTATTTTCAAAAATGAATCTAAAGAAATTACTCCCTTTTGTTCAAATTTTCTCAATGTTGATAATGGGACACCAGCTCTTTCCGACAAACCTTCTTGAGTCAGTTCCATTTGTAATCGTCGAGCACGGATGCTTTCAACGATTTTTTTTTGTATTTTTGATAAAGATATAAATAACATTATGGTAGTATTTAAGTAGCTTTAACCAAAACAACTACTACTATTGTAGTACAAATTTACAAAAAATATTGTAAACTAAGATAATCAATTGAAAACTACATTGGTATTAGTTCAGAAATTACATCACATCGGGTATAAAAACGATTTAAAATACATAATTATACCTTTTGGGCTATATTTTTTGAAATTGTATTCAGAAAATTAACGATCTAAAGATTTATTTTTATAAATAGTATAAGGTTGTCTTTTATATTCTGACAAAGCTTTTTCAATCACACTATCGCCATAAAATCTTTTGATTTCCAATTTCTCTTCTTCATTACCTCTTTCAAAAACACGTTGAATAACCGCTTTGTATTGTTTATCCCAATCTATTTTATTGATGTCTGTATCCCAGAAAAGAGCTTTTCTTATTAATGCTAAATTTGGAGTAGCCATAAATTTTAAATGAAATCAACAATATTTAAAATTACTAAAATTCTATTTCAAAATAATTCAGAATTTCTATAAGTTATATTGCCGATAGAAATAATTTCCATAATTCCATTACCTATTCTTCTTAAAATTCTCAGCTTGTTCTAATACATTCTTATACACATCATCCTGCGTAATAGGAGGGTAGCCGTATTGATGTAATTTAACGATGATATCCATCTTAAGTTGTGCTTTAATATCATCACGGTCGCTCCAATCAGGATATTTAGCGGTATTGTCAACAATATTTTTTATTTCACGAGCTAACTCCAACATCTTGTCATTATCAAATTCAAAACCGTATTGTTTGCAAATCATATCCAAAATGTCATAGAAAGCTTTCTCTTCGTAATCTATTCCTAGATCTTGAAACGAATCCATTTCAACACGAAGTTTGATGATGAGATCCAACATTTGTTCGGCAGTATCAAACTGAATCCCTTCATAATCTAAGATATCACCTTCGCTTCGTTCATTATAGCGATTAATGATCGATTGTAATCGTTCTGAAAAATCTTGTCCTTTAACTTTATTAACCTTTTTAAAATCGTTAATGGTCTGCTTTAACAAGCGTTCTAAGATTTTAATCTTTGTGTTCGGTAATTCTAGATTAGAGATTTTCTCTATAAACTTATCATTAAACAAATCAATGGCATTGGCTTTATTATCATCGAGCTTAAAGATTTCTTCCACACCTTCAGAAACAATCGCTTCTTCCACCATTTTGGCTACTTTAGCATTCATTTGTTCGGTATCTGGAGCTTCACCTTTGGTAAATTTTACTACAATAGATTTTACAGCAAAATAGAAATGTATTTCATCTACTTCTTTAGATGTAAACAATTCCGAACCACTCACCAGGTTGTAAGACGATTTCAATTTTTTGGTAACATTCACAAAGAATTTTTCCGATTCTTCGGTCAATATCACATATTCAGATGCGTTTTGTAAACATTGCAAACGCTCTACAGGATTACCTTCATAATATCCTTTGGTATCAAACGTATGGAAATACTGACGTAACAAATCCATTTGATCTCGAGCCAGTATTTCGGCTTGTTTTAAATCTTCAAAATCATCATCGGCCGTTTGGTTATTAAACAAACCTAACGCATGATTTAAATTCTTTTTGATTCCGATATAATCCACAACCAAACCACGCTCTTTCCCTTTGTATTTACGATTGACACGAGAAATGGTTTGTATTAAATTGTGAGTTTGTAACGGTTTATCGATATAAATAGTATCTAAGAAGGGAACATCAAATCCTGTCAACCACATATCCACTACAATCGCAATTTTGAAGTTGGATTTGATTTGTTTAAACTGTCGATCCAATTCTTTTCGATCATCTTTATTGCCTAATAAATTCCATAACTTTTCTTCATCATCCTTATTACGTGTCATGACCATTTTCACACGTTCAATAGGTTTGATCTCTTTACGCTCTTTATCTGATAAATCGTCTGCCAATTGCAATTCGCCCCATTCCGGACGTAACGCCAAAATTTCTTGGTACAATTTATAAGCAATGGTACGCGAAGCACAAACAAACATCACTTTTCCAGCTACCGTAGCTTTTTCTGCGATACGCTTTTCGTAATGATCAATAAAATCTTGTGCAATAGCTTTGATTCGGTCGGTATCTCCTAAAACCACTTCCATTTTTGCAATAGCTTTCTGACTGGCTTCGACATGATATTCCGATGCGCCTTCGGCTACTGCATTTTCGTAATAGGCTTCAATTTCTTGAACTTTATTGTAATCTAAATTGACTTTAGCAGCTCTTCCTTCATAAACCAAACGAACTGTAATTTCATCATTTACCGATTCAAACATCGTGTATTGATCAATCACATCTCCAAACACTTCTAAGGTTTTATCGATAGGGGTTCCTGTAAATCCTACATAGGTTGCATTAGGTAAGGAATCGTGCAAATATTTAGCAAAACCATACGATTTGTTTACCGTTTGTTTTTCGTGATCAATAGTCACTTTTAGATCCAAATTGACTTGCGATCGATGCGCTTCATCCGAAATACAAATGATATTGGTACGATTGGATAAGATTTCTGCATCTTCGGCAAATTTCTGAACCGTAGTTAAAAACACACCACCACTTTCTCTACCACGCAAACGTGCTCGTAAATCGGCTCTCGATTCAATATTAATAATGGTTTCATCGCCAATAAAATCTTTTGCATTGGTAAAATCTTTCGATAATTGATCGTCTAAATCGGTACGATCGGAAATGATAATAATCGTTGGACTTGCAAAATCAGTGGAACGCATCAACAAACGCGTTAAGTACAGCATCGTAAAACTTTTTCCACAACCCGTAGCACCAAAATACGTTCCTCCTTTACCATCACCTTGTGGTTTACGGTGTACTAAGATGTTTTGATACAACTTATTGGCCGCATAATATTGAGGATAGCGACACAGAATTTTGTCTTCTCTTTTTGAATTGTCCGGAAACAGTACAAAATGATGAATAATATCAACCAATCGTGTTTGATTCAACATTCCTTGCACCAAAGAAGTCGTGGTTTCAATTCCTGTTAAGGCTTTTTTTTCTGCTCCAGTAATTTTATTCCAACCGTAGTAAAATTCGTAAGGAGAAAATACCGTCCCGGCTTTATTATTCACCCCATCACTAATCACACAAAACACATTGTATTTCAATAGTTCGGGGATATCTCTTTTATAGCGATTAGTTAATTGTTCGTAAGCTTTAAAGATTGTTATCTCTTCTTCAATTAATGTTTTAAATTCAAAAACCACGACAGGAATTCCATTGATGTACAAAATCAAATCAGGAATACGCAGTTCTGAACCTTGAATTTCCAATTGATTGACAATTTTGAATGAATTATTAGCTACCGAATCACAATCGATATATCGTATATGTAAATCTTTTTTTGATGGATCGTTGCGTTTAAAAATCAAACCATCTGCCAACAGTTTGCAAATGTATTTGTTAGATTCATAAAAATTAGAAGCCGACTGAAAAGCGATTTCATTAATGATGCTTTCCAACTCCATTTCTTCCAAATCGGGATAACGTGTTAATAGAAAAGAACGTAAATCGTCTTTCAACAAAACTTCCTGATTAGAAGTTCTTGTTAACTTTTTTCCGTTAATATATTTGTAACCTTCTGTTTCCAAAAGGCTGATAAATGCTTGTTCTAATTTATATTCTGTAAATTTCATTTTTTATAAAATTTATCATCTTCCCATTTTGTGGGATTATTGATGATGTATTCCGAAATGCGTTGATAGGATTGTTCGTTGCGGATGATATGATCGTAATAATTTCGTTGCCACAATTTAATGGGCGCATCAAATGCACACAATAAATTTATTTGTTTTGTAACGGATGATTTATATCCACGGACAATTGCCCCAATTGTTTGGGACGGCCCCCGTAGGGGCGTTTTGCAAACGCCCCAATTATTTTCATCATACAAATGCAATTCATTATTATCCGGCGAATGCAATTCATTATTAT
>NZ_FNXE01000015.1:9790-63990 GCF_900108395.1 Paenimyroides marinum
CCTACCGATATCCAACAATTGAATGATGCCATGTATATGGTTTGGCATTACCACAAATTCATGCAATTGTACATTGGGACGAATTTGGGCGGTTTTCACCCATTCATCATGGGCAATTTGCCCATATTCATTCAAAACCATTGTACCGTTTTTAACCTGTCCAAAACGACAAATTTTATCCTTACAACAAATCGTAACAAAATACAATCCCGCCTGGCTATAATCATAGCCAACTAAACGTATCGACTTGCGATGGTGTTTTTTGGGGTTGTATTGTTTCATAGCTTAGCTATTTAAAAGTATAATATACTGATAGTTTTTTGTTGGGGCGAATTGCAATTCGCACATACTAACTTCGCCCACTGTTTCAAAAAATTTGATTACTTCTCTATCACCAAAAGGCTAATAAATGTTTGTTCTAATTGTGATTCAGTGTATTTCATAATAACTTTTTCAAGTTATGTTTTTTGGTTTTGGTAATTGAAATAGTAGAACGTGTTACAATTTTCGACTTTTTGTAACATAAAAAAATAACGTGTTACAATTTTTGACATTTTGTATAAAGGTTATTGATGTATTTCTGTATCCATACCGGTGCATATTTTACCTGCTTTTGGACCACTTGAGAATCGAGCTGCATTACAGAAGGTTTTATTTTCGCTATAAATTCTTCGGTTACGTTGTTTTGGCCCACCTCTTTAAATGCTTGCACGATCAAATGCAACAATTCATCTTTTATGGCAAAACTTTTAGGAACCGTTTTTTTGAATTGAATGCTACGGTTTCCTATTTTAATTTCTCGTTGTGAACCATCGGTCAGATACACCGCTTTAAGAGGAACTTGTGTGGTAAGCCCCAACAAATACAAAGCGAATACTCCTGTTGGGGCAATACGTGCTTTGTCGCGTTGTGCTATTTGCTTGGCTATTTCTTCTGTGGTAGGATAAATTGTACCTAACAAAGGATCTTTTTTGGGTTTTAGATAAATGCCCTGAGCCAAACGTTCTAATATGCCTTCATTGACCAAACGAAAAAGCGTTAAACGGATATTACCTGCTGAACCATACGCATAGAAATCTTCAGCGAAAAATATTTCGCCTAAAGATGATTTTATAATCTTTTTTTCTATTTGATTTTTAGATGATTTCACTTGGTTTTATCTTTTTATTTTGTAACAAATTTAGTGAAAATTTGTTACAAAAATTACTTTTGTATTTTTTGGTTAAAACGACTGTTTAATGCTTGTTCTAATTGTGATTCGGTGTATTTTATGGGGCTAAAATGGCAAATCATCATCTTCCTCATTTAAAGTCTCCAAATCTTCAATCTCCTTATTACTTTCTTTCTCTTCGATATTTCCCCAATATTTCGTCAATTCTATTGTCTGACTATTAGGTTGAAATTCTTCATCTAAAGGACTCATTTTTACAACTACTGGTAATTTTGCAGCCAAACCAGCAATAATACAAGTTCCTGTAGGAAGTATAGGTAAAGATTCGAACGATATTTTATCTAAATATGACACTGTTTTTTCAATTGCTTCAATATCTTTATTATTGATTAATCGATGTAGAAAATAATTGTGTAACTGCGAAATAATTGTTGAAGAAATATCAGAAGGTCTTTGACTTGCCAGTGTTAGAAAAGTTCCAAATTTTCTACCTTCTTTTATTATTTCCTCAAAAGTTTCTAAACGATAATCTTTCCATATCTCACTTTCTCTTACCGAATTAGTAGAAAGTATATTATGTGCCTCATCGATGATTATATTCAAATATTCATCTTTTCTATTGTTTTTCTTTTTTTCTTTATAGACCTGATGACAAATTAATAGAGGAATCAATTTTCGCATTTGAACATTCACATTCTTTAATGAGATTATAGATAATGTTTTATCAAAGAAAGGCTCAGAATCAATCTTTACTAATTTATTTAAATCTTTTAATCTATTATCTAAACGGCCTATAATATGACCAATATGCTCTTTATGATAATAACCTTTTTGTATTACATAATAGTAATGAAAATTAAAAATCAACTTAATTTTTAATAATTCATTAGATTCGATTTCTTTAAATTCAATTTTCACATACTCATCAACTTTATTGCTAATAACATTTTCATAAAAACCTTCATCTTTATTACTATTGTAAGTTTGACCTTCTATTGTACAATAATATCTTCTATCTTCTTTTCCTGCAAAGAAATTAAGATTCTCTGAGTAATATTTTTTTAATGTGTCAATTCCGGTTATAACCAAATCTAACCCAAACTTCTGTAACTCATCTAGAAATGTCTCTACTAAATTTTTTTCTTGATTAGGAGTTATACTTGTGGTAATTAACTTTATTGTAGATTTAATAGAATCCTTTAATCCTTCTTCTGATTTTAATTTATCTTTCAAATAAAGACTTGATAAAGCACTTTGAATAAAAGGCATTTGAGTTTTCTCTGTAGCTTGAAGTAAAATACTCCAAAATGTGTGATCTTTAATTGTATCACTTGAAATTGGCAATTTATTCAAAGTTCCTTCAGAATCAGTTGATAAATTAAATCTTGCTTTATTAATATTAAAAATTGTAAGATCTTCTTCATCAGACTTAATATTTTCACTTATATATTCACCATTAAAATCAATCAGCAAAAACTTAGCATTCCTTTTAAACCCTGAGTTCTTTTCGTACTTTTTAAACAGCGAATGATATAAACTTGCTAACGAATATGATTTTCCACTTCCTGTATTTCCAAAAATTCCAATATGACTTGCAAATAAACTATTTACACTTAATTCAATTTCTTTAGACGTTTCAGAAGACAAAACACCAATGTTAATTTTATCCTCACCATCTTTTACAAAAGCATGTACACGATCATATTCAAGTTTTGTTAAGATAAAACACTCATTATCAATTAAAGGTAATTCTTTAATACCTTGCTCAAAACTATTCGTTTCAAAATAGCCAACTAGACTTATAGAAAGTGTTCGTTTTACCTTATCGCTTTCTTTCTTGTACAAAGACTGAGAATAAGTTTTATCTTCTACAACAAACTCGCTTTCTATTTTACCAACTAATTGCTCAAAACCTTTCGTTATTTTTACATAGCTACCAACAGAAACATTTCTCACCAATTGTCCTTCAAATAACAAATGAGAATTATTTTTAGTTTTATCTACTAATACTTCGATAGTTCTTCCTCTTACAGAAACAACTTTTCCAACTCTTAATACCTCTTTTGATTTATTAATTTGATTCTCCATTCTCTGCCACTTGTTTTTTCATTTCAATATACTTGGATTTGGTTATTCCAAATTTTAAATCATGCGAGAGTTCCTCAAATAAAAAGTCATTGACTTTATCTAAACTATAATGATTATCATCCTCGGGTGACAGACACACAACATTATTAACATTATTGAACATATTTGTAAACCCTTCTTTGTCCCCTTTTTTACAAAATATGACTATTATTAAAGTTGGATTAGATTTTAAAACTCGTTTTGTAATTTCTTTTATATGTTCGTCTGCAAAAGAAAAACCAATGACGAAAAGAACGGAGTTTTCCTTCTCTAAATGATTTGCATACATTCTTAACAGCTCATAGAAATAAAAATTAGAAGTTGTATCTCTAAATTTATCTTTAGTTGGATTGATCATGACCAATTCACCATAATACTTCAAATATTCATCATGAATTTCTTTCTTTTCTATGCTAGCAATATTTTGCAAGAGCTCTTCATAAGTGAAAGAAATATCTCTGCCATTTTTATCTTTATCTCCCGTAATGATTGGTGTAACATGCTCTTCCTTAATATCAATATTAGATATGTTTTTTAGTATTTCTAAATAACTGTCATTAGTAATTTCATAAGTGCGGTTTGCAGTATTTTCATTAATTCTTTTCCAATTTACACTACCATGCATTTTGAAAAGATTAAAAAGAGGCAACTCTGATTTGTACTCGTAATGTGAACTGTATTTATGAATCGAATTGTGAAAATTTTCAGTACCAAATTTTGGATTGATTCTTCCTGAAAAACCATCATTTAACACAAATCCTAAATCTTCAATCGTTTTATCTAAAAACAAATCCATATTTGTTGTAAATAAATTTACTTGTTTACTTACAATATTAGACTCTCGATATGATAAAATAGTGTGTAAAGATTTAATGAAATTACAATAATTTTCATTTGCTTTCTTGAATTCGTCTTTTTTACTCTTCTCACATAAAGAGGTGTCTAAAAGTGCTAAATTCCCTTTTATACATTGATCAAAATAGAATTTTTTAATTGATACTTCGATAATTTTATTGGGTTGATCAGAGGATTCATTTGCTGTCAATAGTTCTTCAATTTTACCTAGTATAGATAAATATGGTGCTGATAATCCAGAACCTATCAAAAAATTTAAATGACAACTTTCTATAATTTTTTTTAAATCATCATATTTAAGTATACCCTTATCCATAATTCATAGTATTTCCTTTGGTTATTAGTAGTTTCGTTTTACTTTACCCCTCCAACGTTGCTAAGCGACTTAACAACAACGATTGTAGTTGAAAGAGTTTATATTTTATTGAAATTTGTAACCCTATTTTATTCAATATTGGTTCAATTATATTATTAAATGTGATTAATATATTTTTACTAGGTTTTACAAAATCATAATCACATATTCTATCAGGTGATGTATGACGAACAGTAGTTCCAGTTGCTGTACCTAAAATATAATGCTTATATTCCTTAGTTTGAGTTAGTAAATAGACGTAATAGTTATAAAAATTCTCATTAAAACAGAATAAACCAACACGTTGGTTGTGAAGTAAAATTTTAAATGAAATATTAGGTATAAAAGCTGTATTCCCTAAAGTATCACCAGCCTTACTTAAGTCTGTCATATTCACAACCAAATCTTTTTCTTTCAGAATATAATTTTCATTGGTCTTCCCTGTATAAAACTTATTTTTTTCAAAATTAAAACCTCCTGATATTTTAAAATTCCCAGGAGACACAAGAACTTTTTCAGTTTCAACTTCAGAAAAATCTTCTCCTAAAAAAGCGTAACCATGTTTAACTTTTGCAATTGAATTAATCTTCTTCACCTCCCAACCCTCAGGAATTTCTTTTTCTAATTCCTCATTCCATACCATTTTACCGCCGGAAGATTTGTAAGGTTTTCCTTCTTCGTTGGGGAATTCAAAATCGACAAACCATTGCTTGTACAAGGTCTGAGCAGTGGCTTCCAGCTTCTCGCAGATTTGTTCGTTGACTTTTATTTTGTTTGCTACCGCTTGGTATTGGGCTACAATTTTGCGTTGCTTTTCGATGGATGGAATGGGTAATTCCATATTACAGAAATCTTCCCATTCTAAACTACCACGAACTCCACCAACAGCATGGAAACAAGCTTCTCTATCAAATTCACTTCTTGAAAACCACAGCATCAAATATTCAGGTAGTAGTTCCTTTTCATCAATCACTTCAAATACAGGATATGCTTGAGATATAATAGCTACATCTAACTGCTTTAACAAAGCAACAGGCATTTTCTTATCTCTTCGAACTTGCATCGTACTACAAGCAAATTGGTTTTTACGAATAATTTTATAATTACTCATATCAGTTCCAATAGTGTTGGCTACGGAAGGAATGAACTTTTTATTTATTGTTAATCCAACAAGATGTGTAATGCTTAAATCTTTGTTTCTAACATCAACCAATTGGATTAAATCACCAATTTTTCTATAACTCATAGCCCAACGATTTAAACACGTTTGCTACTTCTTGTTTCAAGGCTTCTTCTTGCTGAAACAAGTCTTTCAATTCGGTTTGCAACGTTTCCATTTGCGTATCGTAATCGATGTTTTCGTCACGGTTGACAAACGCTATGTATTTACTTGGCACTAACGAATAATCTTTTTTACGAATTTCTTCTAAGGTTGCACTGTAACAATATTCAGGTTCGTTGGAGTAAGTCGTTTCAAAATCTTTCTGTTGCCAGTTATGATACGTTGCTGCAATCTGATCAATATCTTGTTCAGAAAACTGAATGAATTTCTTTTCAAAAGGTTCTCCCTTTTGGCGTAAATCCATAAACAAGACTTCACCTTCGCGATTACGGTAGTTTTTTACGCCATCATTAACTTCTACGGTGCGTTCAGTTTTATTTCGGTTCAAAATCCAAAGCGTCACCGAAATATTTGTAGAGTAAAACATATCTTGAGGAAGAATCACAATCGCTTCTACCAAGTCGTTTTCTATAATTTGTTTACGGATTTTGTATTCTTCACCACCACCCGAAAGAGCGCCATTGGCTAAGATAAAACCAGCCACACCGTTTTGCGACAATTTCGAAATCATGTTCAAAATCCACGCATAGTTGGCATTGGATTTTGGAGGAACTTCGTAACCCGTCCAACGTGGATCGTCCGTTAATTCGTTTTCAGCGCGCCAATCTTTTAAATTGAACGGAGGATTGGCCATGATGTAATCGGCTTTCAGTTCCTTGTGCTGGTCATCGTGAAATGTATCGGCTGCTTTGTTTCCTAAATTGGCAGAAATCCCACGAATGGCTAAATTCATTTTTGCCAGTTTAAACGTGGTATTCGTTAACTCTTGTCCATAAATCGAAATGTCTTTTTTATTTCCTTGGTGTTTCTCAATAAACTTCAACGACTGCACAAACATACCACCCGAACCACAAGAAGGGTCATAGATTTTCCCTTTGTAGGGTTCTGTCATTTCGGCAATCAAATTTACAATCGACTTCGGGGTATAGAATTCACCTTTCCCTTTTCCTTCGGCAATGGCAAACTTGCTCAAGAAATATTCGTACACACGCCCCACAATATCTTGGGCTTCATCACGAAGTGTATCGATGTTGTTGATGGTATCCAATAAAGCCGAAAACTTAGATTGATCCAATCCCAAGCGAGAGAAATAGTTATCTGGCAAGGCACCTTCTAAAGATTTATTGGTACGTTCTATGGTTTTAAGTGCGGTATCTACTTTAAGCGTAATATCTTCTTGTTTGGCATTTTCAATAATGTAATCCCAACGAGATTCTTCAGGTAAATAGAATACATTTTCTGCCTGATAAAATTCTGGTATTTCTAAGAAGGCTTCTTTACCTTCTGCAATCAATGCTGACCTGCGTTTAATGAATTTATCACTTGCAAATTTCAAGAAGATTAAACTCAATACCACGTGTTTATATTCGGATGGTTCTATCGAACCACGTAATTTATTTGCTGCATCCCAAAGGATTTCTTCTGTACTTTTGGTTTGGACTTTTTTAGCCATGAATTTATTGATGTTTGGCGTAAATATAATAAAATGTTAAATAATAACCGAAAGTAAAGCAAAGGAAAATATACGCATTGCTTTCTAACGGGTAAGGTATTTGTCTTTTTGTTCAAATAAAAGCATTTTACACGTCGTTATCTGTCGTTTTGAACAAAAAAATAAAATAAAGCTAAAGAAAGAAAAAAGCTTAGATACTACTACTCTAAGCTTTTCAATACTCCTTTTCCCTTGTTTGTTAAATAATACTTTTGATTTCTGCTTGTTGGTTTATCAGGAATGGTCAAGGCTATTAAACCTGATTCTAGTGCTGGTTGTAAATAATTATATAAAAATGTAGGACGATGCTTTATACCAACAAGTTCCATTAATTCTACACTGCTATATTTCTTATCTGCCATACTCGAAATTAATAATCGAACTTGTTCGGTATCTTGTTCGGTATCTTGTTCGATTCGTGTTACAGATTCCGTTGAAAGCAATGTAACTCTTAAAAAGTTTTCGGAAAAATGAAAAGAATCTTGTGCATAAGCCTGTAAAATTCTTGGAATACCTGAACCTAATTGCTCTACCAAATCTAAATCCTTGAAAATACGCATCAATTCTTTGTTTCTGATGATTTACATTTCGTTACAACTTACAATACCAATCATAATTTACTTCCCGATACAAAAATTAGCAAAAATATTTCCTAATAGTTCGTCATTGGTTACCTGTCCTGTTATTTCACCAAAATAGAATAGGGCTTGTCTAATATCAATAGCCATCAAATCAGCAGAAATTCCCATATCCAATCCGTATTGTACTTTTTGAATTTCCTCTAAAGCTTTGAGTAACGAATCGTAATGACGGGTGTTGGTTACTATGGTTTCATTATTACGTAAAGCACCGGTGTTTACAAAAGATAAAAGCGCGTTTTTGAGTTCTTCAATTCCGATATTTTGCTTGGCAGAAATAGTTTGCAAATGCCAATTCGCTCCGCTCGGGTCAAGTTTCAGGTTTAAAGTTTCAAGTTGAGATGTTATCTCATTAAGTTCACCTTCAGATAATAAATCAACTTTGTTGATAATTACAACCAATGGTTTTAAAGGATATTTATTTTTGATTTTCTCAATTTCAATTATATATTCCGAACTTTGAACTTTGAACTTTAAACTATCAAACAAATAAAGAACAACCTGTGCCTGTTCAATTTTCTCAAAGGTTTTTTGAATTCCGATAGATTCTACCACATCCTTAGTCTCACGGATTCCGGCAGTGTCAATAAAACGAAAACCGATCCCGTCAATGACCAATTCGTCTTCGATCGTATCACGGGTTGTTCCGGCGATGTTTGATACAATGGCTCGTTCTTCGTTTAATATGGCGTTTAATAAAGTAGATTTTCCTACGTTTGGTTCGCCCACAATCGCTACTGGAATTCCGTTTTTAATCACGTTTCCTACGGCAAAAGAATCGATCAAACGTTTCAGTACAAATTGAATTCGGTTTATTAAATCACGAAAAGCAGAACGGTCTGCAAACTCGACGTCTTCTTCTGAAAAATCCAATTCCAGTTCAATCAATGAGGCAAAATTTAATAATTCTTCACGCAATCTGGCAATTTCATTTGAAAAACCGCCACGCATTTGCTGCATTGCCAATTGGTGTGCCGCTTCGTTGTCCGATGCAATCAAATCAGCCACCGCTTCGGCTTGGGATAAATCCATTTTTCCATTTAAAAACGAACGCATTGTAAATTCACCGGCAGTCGCCATTCTGCAACCTTTACGCAATAATAATTGTATGATTTGCTGCTGAATAAACGTAGAACCGTGACAGGAAATTTCCACAGTCGGTTCTCCGGTATAAGAATTTGTGCCTTTGAATAAAGACACTAACACCTGATCGATGATTTTTTCTCCGTCTTTAATGTATCCCAAATGCAGCGTATGCGTTTTTTGTTTACGCAAATCTTTATTTTTAACAGACTCAAATACATCTGCTACAGACTCAATAGCTTTGGGACCTGAAACACGTACAATGGCAACAGCTCCGGCGCCCGATGGAGTGGCTAATGCTACAATGGTATCTTTTAAAATCATACAAACGAATTTTGAATTACAAATTTAAGCTAACTTTATATACTTTGCCAATTTATACCCGCTGTTATTATTTTTTTCAAAATTAGCATACAGTTTACATTATTTTTTTCAAAATTAGCATACAGTTTACATTATTTTTTGTAATTTAATAACGCCTAATTAAAACCTTTTTTTATTATGAAAAAGATATTATTTCCAACAGATTTCTCAGAAACGGCAAACAATGCTTTTGTTTATGCCTTAAAACTGGCTAAAAGCATTGGTGCCGAAATATATGTATTAAATACTTATGAAATGCCGGTTATTTCGACAACCTCTGCTGGACAACCCGAACTGATTCAAAACGTGTATAATTCTATTGAACTGAATCATTTTGAAAATTATAAGAAAGAGGTTCCTAAATTGCGAAACATTGCTGAACAAATTGATTGCCCGGATATCAAACTAACATTTATTTTTGAAGAAGGAATTATGCTTTCAATCATCCAGAAAATAATCAGTCAGGAAGCAATTGATTTTATTGTAATGGGAACCAATGGAAATTCGGGATTTGAGAAAAAATTGCTGGGTTCTAATACCGTTCATGTAATGGAAAATGTAGATATTCCTATTTTAAGCGTACCGCGGAAAGCAGAATTTAAACGTTTAAATAATTTTGGATTTGCCACAATGTTAAGAGAAAGCGACAAACCGGGATTACGCCAGATTATTAAAATTGCACAATCATTAAATGCTGACATGAAGATATTGCACGTTTTGCGGAAAGAAAACCCAAAGACGATGGAAGTTTTAGAAGATTGGAAAAAAGAATTTAATGAATCAAATGTTAGTTTTCATACCGTATTAAACGAAAAATTAGAAGACAGCGTGTTCTTTTTTATAGACGACCAATTGATTGATGTGATGTGTATTGTAAAACGACATTTGAATTTTTTTGAAAAATTGTTTACCACCAGCTTAAGCAAACAACTGTCTTACCATGCCGATGTACCGGTTTTGGTGTTGAAAGAGCCTAAAAATAATTAATATTTTCAATATTGAGAAGGAGGTGACTTTCTTTTTAACTCATTAAAAAAGACTTAAAGTCAAAAAAGTTTTGTGGGGATACACCATGCCCCACAGGATACTCTTTATACTCAAAAGAAATATTATAGGGTTTCAAAAAATCAGCTGTTTGGCGTGCCCATTCTACCGGAATCACTTGATCAACCGTTCCGTGTGAACCAAATATTTTTAAATGATGATAAGCAGAAATATCTGTCTTTGGCGTCATAATTTCTTTATGAAAATAGCCGCTTAATGCTGCTACTTTATTGATTTTTTCGGGATAGGTAATGGCTATGGCGTAACTTAAAATAGCACCTTGACTAAAACCTGCCAAATTTATGTTATTAATATCAATAGGATATTTTTGGCATAATTCATCAATAAACCGTGTCAGCAAATCACGAGATTGTATGGCTTGTTGGTCATTGCTGAATTTGTTCATATCGGCATCAAAAGTAATGGCATACCACGCAAAGCCATAAGGTGGAAGCTGATAAGGAGCCTGAACAGAAATTACATAATAATCGTCAGGTAACTCCGGAGCAAATGAAAATAAATCTTCTTCATTGCTGCCATAACCATGTATTAAAAGGAGCAATGGGTTTTTGTCTTTCACCTGTTTTGGTGGTTGTATCAGGTAATTCAATAATCCGTTTTCCATTATTTTTTCTTTGATGTTAATGCTTTTTGAATGAAATTTCCAATTACGGGTAACAGCTTGTATTGGTTAGATATAGCTCCCGAAAAACTGTAAATCCATAAAATAAATAAAAAGAGATTGAAACCAATAAAGGCGTACATATTAGGAATCATTGCAACGAGTGATCCCAGTAAAAAATAAAGACATACTAACCCAAAAGATTGCTTAATATAAAAAGAACCAAAAGAATCTCTCTCTTCCTGATTGATAAACCACGCAATAATTGGTCCAATAAATGTTAAATGAGCGATGATTGCTGCTAATTTTCCGTCTTTTGAGATATTATGTTCTTTCATTATTTGATAATCAGCTTGTTGTTGTGATAAATTCCGTAAACAACCCCTTTCATTGGATGATTTAAAAAGGCAGTGTTTTTTGATTTGGATAAAATATCATTTTTGGTAAACGTCCATTTTTTTGAAGGATCAAACAGCGTTAAATCAGCTTTTTGTCCTACTTTTATTCCGTTAGATTCTTTTAAAAACAAATGTTTTGCAGCTTGTAGTTTTTCAATAACAATATTTAAAGGAAGAATTTCCAGCAATGCTCCAAAAGCAGATTCTAAACCAATGGTTCCATCCTTTGCCATATCAAATTCCATCTTTTTGTGTTCAATATCTATGGCACAGTGGTCTGATGTAATCACATCAATAGTTCCATCTAAAACACCATTAATCAATGCTTGTTGATGAAAAGCATTACGTAGGGGAGGATTCACCTTAAAACGCGTATCGAAATTTGATAAAACTTCGTCTGTTAACACCAGATTATGTACTGCAACACTGCAAGTAACATTCAATCCTTTGGCTTTTGCTTCTTTAATCATCGCAACAGATTGTGCCGTTGAAATAGTAGGAATGTGCATTTTGCCGCCGGTATATTCTAAAAGGAATAAATTGCGGGCTAAAACCACTTCTTCTGCCAATGGCGGAATTCCTTTTAATCCCAATTTGGTAGATACAATACCTTCGTGAACCACACCTTTTCCTTTAATGGTTGCATCGTTACAAAAAGCGATTACAGTTCCGTTAAAATCCTGAACATATTGTAATCCAATCTTTAATAAATTGGCGTTTGTAATGCTTTTTTTGTAATCGCCAAAAGCAATGGAACCGGCATTTTGCATATCAAACATTTCTGATAAGTCGTTTCCTTCCTGATTTTTTGTAAAAGCTCCGATAGGATGAAGGCTGGTTGCGTGATGAGTTGCTTTTGATTGAACAAAACTTACAACCGATTGATTATCAATAACCGGTGACGTGTTGGGCTGATAGGCAATGTGTGTAAAACCACTTTTAGCGGCAGTTGTTAAACCGTTGTCAATGGTTTCACGGTCTTCAAAACCGGGTTCGCCAAACGATACCGAGGCATCCATCCAACCGCCCGAAATATGAAGGTTTTCTAAAAAAAGTGTGTCAAAATCACCGTGATTGATTTCCGGAGCAATTTCAGTAATAACGCCGTTCTCTATTTTAATATCGACTTGTTTTTGGTGAAATTCATTTGAAGCATCTACAATTGTAGCATTTTTTATAACGATATTCATTGTGTGAATGGTTGTGTTGTTTTTAAAATCTTACAAAATTACATATATAAACAATATTCTATATATAAAAATTGCGATATTTTGAAAATGATTTTACTTTCATATTATTTTTTAAAAATATATAAAACCTTAATTTTCAACTATTCATACACAAAAAGTTTTATTTATAGATGAATGTTAGGTCAGCCCGCAAAAAAAGAGTATATTAGCACGTTAATTTTAGAACTAAAAATAGTTATATATGATCTCTGACGGAGAAAAATTGATTCCTATTAACATCGAAGAAGAAATGAAATCGGCATACATTGATTATTCAATGTCTGTTATTGTTTCCAGAGCATTGCCAGATGTTCGCGATGGTTTAAAACCGGTTCACCGCCGTGTATTATTCGGAATGTACGAACTGGGTGTTACAGCAAGCAAAGCACACAAAAAATCTGCAAGAATTGTAGGTGAGGTATTGGGTAAATACCACCCTCACGGCGATAAATCTGTTTACGATGCCATGGTTCGTATGGCACAAGAATGGAGCTTACGTTATTTATTGGTTGACGGACAAGGAAACTTTGGATCTGTTGATGGCGATGATCCTGCTGCTATGCGTTATACCGAAGCCAGAATGAAAAAACTTGCCGAAGAAATTTTAGCGGATATCGATAAAGAAACGGTTGATTTCCAGTTAAACTTCGATGATACTTTAGAAGAACCTAAAGTAATGCCTACCAAAATACCTACTTTATTGGTAAACGGAGCATCGGGTATCGCTGTGGGTATGGCAACAAATATGGCACCACACAACTTAACAGAAGTTATTAACGGAACGTTGGCATATATTGATAATAACGATATAGAAATCGATGAATTGATGCAACACATCAAAGCTCCCGATTTTCCAACAGGTGGAATCATCTATGGTTATGAAGGTGTTAAAGAAGCCTATAAAACAGGTCGCGGACGTGTAGTAATGCGTGCCAAAGCCAATTTTGAAGAGGTAGATGGCAAAGAGTGCATTGTTGTAACCGAAATTCCTTATCAGGTAAATAAGGCCGAAATGATTAAAAAAACGGCTGAATTGGTTAACGATAAAAAAATCGAAGGAATTTCTACCATTCGCGATGAATCTGACCGTAAAGGAATGCGTATTGTTTACGTGTTGAAACGTGAAGCGGTTCCAAATATTGTGCTGAATATGTTGTACAAGTTTACACAGTTGCAATCGTCGTTCAGTATCAATAATATCGCGTTGGTAAACGGTCGTCCGCAGTTGTTGAACTTAAAAGAGTTGATTCATTATTTTGTGGAACACCGCCACGATGTAGTAACGCGTCGTGCAGAATACGAATTGAGAAAAGCTCAGGAACGTGCACATATTTTAGAAGGATTAATCATTGCTTCTGATAATATAGATGAAGTAATTGCAATTATCCGTAGTTCTAAAAATGCCGATGAAGCTCGTGAACGTTTAATTGAACGTTTCTCGTTATCTGAAATTCAGGCACGTGCCATTGTTGAAATGCGTTTACGCCAGCTAACCGGATTGGAACAAGAGAAACTTCGTGCAGAATTTGATGAAATTATGAAGTTAATTGCTCGTTTACAAGAATTATTGGCGAGTAAAGAAATGCGAATGAATCTTATTAAAGAAGAATTAACCGAAATTCGCGATAAATACGGAGATGACCGTCGTTCGGATATTGAATATGCCGGCGGCGAAATGAATATTGAAGATTTAATTGCCGATGAACAAGTGGTCATTACCATTTCGCATGCGGGATATATCAAACGCACACCTTTATCTGAATACAAAACACAGAATAGAGGTGGCGTTGGACAAAAATCGGCAGGAACACGCGATCAAGATTTCTTAGAGCACATGTATGTGGCTACAAACCACCAGTATATGCTGTTCTTTACACAAAAAGGAAAATGTTTCTGGTTGCGTGTGTACGAAATTCCTGAAGGGACAAAACAAGCCAAAGGTCGTGCAATTCAAAACTTAATCAATATCGAAAACGACGATAAGGTTAAAGCATTTATCTGTACGCAAGATTTACGTGACGAAGAATACATCAATAACCATTATATCGTAATGTGTACCAAACAGGGGCAGGTGAAAAAAACGGCTTTAGAGCAATATTCCCGTCCGCGCCAAAACGGTATCAACGCTATTACTATTAAAGAAGGCGATGAATTGTTAGAAGCTAAATTAACCGATGGAAATTCAAAAGTGCTTGTAGCTGCCAAAAATGGTAAAATGGTACGTTTTGATGAATCTAAAACCCGACCAATGGGTAGAACAGCATCAGGAGTTCGCGGTATTAAATTAGCGGGTGAAAACGATGAAGTGATTGGTTTGGTGACTGTTTCCGATTTAAATTCTGAAATTTTAGTGGTTTCTGAAAACGGTTACGGAAAACGCTCTTCTTTAGAAGCATACCGCGAAACAAACCGTGGAGGTAAAGGAGTTAAAGCAATGAATATTACTGATAAAACCGGAGCCTTAATATCTATTAATTCAGTTACTGACAACGATGACCTAATGATCATCAACAAATCGGGCTTAACGATTCGTTTACGCGTGTCTGATTTACGTGTAATGGGGCGTAATACACAAGGAGTTCGTTTAATCAATATCAAAGGAAACGATTCTATTGCTGCCGTTGCTAAAGTAATGCGTGACGAAGACGAAGAAAATGAAATGGACGATGAATTGAAAAAAGATCTTTTAGCAGTAGATGAAAACGACATTATTGAAGATGTGGTTGATGAAATCGAAGAAGAAGATGATGATTTAGAAGAAGATTCAGAAGAAACAAATGAAGAATAATTTAATAATGATGAGCATGTTTATAACATGCTCTTCTTCTTTTGCTCAAAAAAATGAGTTAAAGGAAATAGAAAAACTCGTAAAAAAAAACAATACCACCGAAGTGGTGAAATTGCTTGAAAAAGTTGAAACAATGTTGCCCGAAGCTACAGATGATCAAAAGGCAGCATACTATTTTTTTAAAGCAAAAAACGAAGTTAACTTGGCAAAAAACGGAATTGACTTTAATGAAAACCGGTCTAAGGCAGTTCGTTCAATCAATCAGTTAATCAAATTTGAAAACGAAACCAAAAGCAAGAAATATACTACTGAAATTCTACCGGTAAAAAACAACTTGCTTGCAGAATTGGTCGATGATGCCATTGATAACAATCGAAATAAAAATTATAAAAAGTCAAGCAGATTGTTTGAACAAGCCTATAATTTAAATAACGTGGACACGGTATATTTGTACAATGCTGCAAATGATGCCGTAAACGCCAAAGACTATGATTTTGCCGAAACAAAATTTAAAGAGTTGATCGCCCTGAAATATAACGGAAAATCAAAGACTTATGTAGCTACCTCGCAAACTACAGGTAAAGTAGAATCGTTCGGTATCGATAAAAAAGTACGCGATTTAGCTGTTAAGAGCGGAACACATTCAGCCCCCGAAACCATTTTTAATAAAAGTGCCTTGCCTACAATTTACAATAGCTTAACCCATATTTTATTAAATAAGGAAAATTATTCTGAAGCGGAAGAATATGCGTTAAAAGCATACGATCTGGATAAAGAAAATATCAATAACTTATTGAACGTTCTGTATTTGTATTACAATACCAATCGTTTGGATAAATATGAAGAATATGCGAATGAAGGTGTTGAAAAATTCCCTAAAAATGAGTTGCTACTTTATAATTTGGCTGTTATTCACATAAAAAATAATGAAAACGAACAGGCGGTAAATTATCTCAACAAAATATTGACATTGAATAAAAACAATTTTGATGCGCTAAAAACCCTTGGAAACCTTGAATTACAAAAAGATGCCGAGGTAACTAATAAGATCAATGCGCTGCCTAATACAGCATCAGCAGATAAAAAACGTAACCAATTAATGCAAGAAAAACGAACGGTTTATATAAATGCTTTAGAATATTACCAACAAGCAAAAGCTGTAAATGATAAAGACGAAAGTTTAAACGAATTAATCACGCAAATTCAGGATTTTTTAGATAAAAATTAAAAGAAAAGTCGGCAAACAGCCGACTTTTCTATGTAACTGAATGTCGTTTTTAATTTTTCATAGCATACAAAATTCCTTAACTTTACCATATATTCTTTTAAAAATAAATGATGTTCGAAAACAACCTCTTATCAATAGATCATATTCCAAAATATCAAGACGTAGAACTGTCTGATTTGCATAAAGATTACAAAAAACTAGTGATTCTGAATACCTTGCTGACTATAATAATTGGGTTGGCAATATGCTGTTTGTTATTTTTTACCATAGATGACAACGAAAAGTTTTATGCCATTATTCCTGTGTTTCTTGGTACAATCTGGCTTGCCGTGTTTTCGTTGTTGGCTTACAAAAAGAAAAAATATGCTTTTCGCCAGCACGATGTCATTTTTAAAAAGGGATTAATTGTTCAAACCACACATATCACACCTTATATTCGTTTACAACATGTAGTTATTAAACAAGGATGGTATGCAAAAAAATTAGGTCTGGCAACGTTGGCAATCTATACGGCTGCAAATAATTTTTCTGATATTTCCATTCCCGGACTTACCTTGGCAGAAGCTGAACGCTGGAAAAGTTTTTTATTAAACCGCATTCAAGAATTAAATGATGAATCTGAACGCTAATTACGATTTTTCGCAACCCAATAAATTAGAACGCAAAGCTCTTTTTTTAGTTTTAAGTAAGGCACTCTGGGCAATGTTCAAAGGTTTTTGGCCCATTTTTGCGTTATTTGCCATTAAAGGATTTCCTGCCGATGCATGGTGGGTATCTCTTGTGGCGGCTGGTGTTGTGGTGTTAGTTTTTATAAGGGTTTCAATCAACTATTTTTACTTTTCGTATCAGGTGGTACATGACGAGCTTGTTATAAAAAAGGGATGGCTTAATAAATCAACCACGGTTATTAAATTAGATAAAATTCATGAAATAAATCTGAATCAAAAATTCATTCATAAACTCATTGGATTGTATCTCGTAAATATTGATACGGCTGGTAGCAGTAAAACCGAGATCGAAATCAACGGAATCGATTTTAAAAAAGCACTGGCATTAAAAGATGTTTTAGCACAAAAGGTTGAGGTTGAAAGTGATTCAGATATTTTGGAAGAAGATATTCCAAACCAGACAGCTTCAAACGATAAGATAAAGATTGATCTTTTCAGTTTGATAAAAATCGGACTTACGAGAAATTATTTGCAGACTTTTGGTTTAATGATCGCTTTTTCGTTTCAGATAATTGAGCAGTTACAGGACTTTTTTTATGAAGACGACACTTCGGTTTACGACAATATTATAAATAATTCGTATCAGGAATATTTGGGCATTTTGGGAATTGTGCTCTTTTTGGGATTGATCATTTTAATCATAGCTTTTAATTTGGTCAGAACCTTGTTGACTTATTTCAACTATCAGTTAAATTTAAAAGATAAGCATCTTACGGCTTCCTACGGCTTGACCGATTCACACATTGTTTCGGTGCCTGCCAATAAAGTTCAGATGTTCCAGTTTCAGCAAAATTATTTTCAAAAAGTAATGAATCTGTTTGAGGTGAAAATCAAACAGGTAGAATCAAGCGAAGATAATAAAAAGAAAAAAGGGTTGATAATTCCTGGAGCGAATCAGTTGGAATTAAATAAAATATTCCGCGTTATCTTTGGTGATAATTTAATTGATTTTAGCAGCTTTTACAAACCCAATCAAAGAGTGTTGCTGATAAAATTTCTTTGGTTGTGTGTACCATTTTCTATTGCTTTAACGGTGTTGTATTTTACCGGTTCGTTTTCTTTTGTATGGATCGTTTTACTCTTTTTTGTGTTGTTTTTTGTACTGATATGCATTGGATATAAAAACGAAAAAATGGTCTTTAAAAACGATTTCATAGTGTTAAAAAAAGGTATTTGGGATATTTCTACGATGTATCTTCCGGTTGATAAAATTCAAAAAGTAACGATAACTCAGAGTTATTTTCAGCAAAAAAGTCAAATAGGCTCTTTAAATTTGCACACTGCTGCCGGAACAGTTACTATGTATTATTACGATTTTACAATGTTGCAACCTTTGGCAAACGAAATTCTTTATAAAATTGAAAAAAATAATCGTTTATGGATGTAATCCGTTCAAGTGAACATACTGTTTTTGTACAGACATCGAACATATATTATAAAAAGTGGGAAGTTGAAAATCCGCAAAACACTATTATTCTGTTGCACGATTCGCTGGGTTGCACGGCTTTGTGGCGGGAATGGGGCGAAGAATTTGCAAAAGTATTAAATTTCAATGTCATTTCTTATGACCGAAGAGGTTATGGAAAGTCTGACAATTATACGGTAAAAAGACCCATTGATTATTTAGAGCAGGAAGCCGAAATTTTAAATGATTTATTGGCTCACTGGCAGGTAGAAAAACCAATATTATTTGGATTTAGCGACGGTGCTTCAGTAGCAACAATTTATGCAGGAATGTTTCCCGAAAAAATAAATGGATTAATCATTGAAGGTGTACACGTATTGATTGAAGAAGTAACTTTGCAAGGCGTTCGGGAAGCACAAAAAACTTTGGAAACAACTAATATTTCCAAAGCATTGGCAAAATACCACGGCGATAAAGTTTTTGATTTGTATTATGCCTGGACAAAAACGTGGCTTTCTGATGAACATCAATCGTGGAATATTGAACATTTTATCCCGAAAATCCAGGTTCCTATTTTGATTATTCAGGGAGAACTGGACGAATTCGGTACAATGAATCAGGTCAATGCTTTTGATAAAGCAATGGCAAAAGTTGAAAAGCTAATTGTTCCTAAAGCCGGACACACGGCACATAAAGATGCTAAACCGTTGGTTTTTGATACTATTGTGAAATTTGTGAAGACACTATAAAAAAATTATTGTCATTCCGACGAAGGAGGAATCTATGATAATCCAAGATTCTTCACTCCATTTTCATTACGTTCAGAATGACAACTGTAAAATAATTAGAAATGAAAAAATGGATTAAAGCCGCCCGATTACGCACATTGCCTTTGTCGATTTCCGGAATTTTGGTCGGAAGTGCGGCGGCATATCAAAACTACCACACACAACCAAATTATTACATTATCGTGATTTTATGCTTGCTGACGACCTTGTTTTTTCAGGTTTTGTCCAATTACGCCAATGATTACGGCGATGCAATCAAAGGAACCGATAATGAAAACAGAGTAGGACCAAAACGAGCGGTGCAGAGTGGCGAAATTACCAAAAAACAGATGAAAAACGCCATCATCATTACTTCTGTTTTGTCGTTGATTACTTCTGTCGGAGTGATTTATGCGTCGTTTGGCAGTGATAATTTTATATCGGCAATCATCTATTTTGTATTGGCAATCGCTTGTGTGGGTGCAGCAATTAAATATACCGTAGGAAACTCGGCTTATGGTTATAAAGGATTAGGCGATATGTTTGTTTTCATCTTTTTCGGATTGGTCAGCACGCTGGGAACTTATTATTTATTCGGGCATTCTATGGATTGGAAAATCGTTTTTCCTGCTGTCGGAATAGGTTTACTAAGTATGGCGGTGTTGAATATGAACAATATGCGTGATGTAGAAAATGATACTGTCATGGGCAAAAAAACGATGGTGGTAAAAATGGGTTACGAAAAAGCCAAACAATATCATTTCTGGTTGATTTTAATAGCAGCAATTTCATTTAATATCTACGCAATGAACACTTTCTCAAAGTGGTATCAATTTATTTATATCATCGGATTTATTCCGTTGCTGAAAAATATCAGAGTAGTTAGCAAAACAAAAAATCCCCGATTGTTAGATCCTGAGTTAAAACGCATCTCGCTAACAACATTTTTAATATCTTTATTGTTATCAATTGCACTAATTTTAAACTAAAGAATTATGAAAATAACTTATTACGGTCATGCAGCATTAGGACTTGAAATAGCGGGTAAAAACATCATTGTAGATCCGTTTATATCAGCTAATGAACTGGCAAAACATATTGATATAAATGCTTTAAAAGCCGATTATATCTTGATTACGCACGCTCACGGTGACCATATCTTGGACGTAGAAACAATTGCAAAAAACACCGGAGCAGTGATTGTTTCCAATGCCGAAATCGCTGGCTATTACGAAGCCAAAGGTTTTACAACGCACCCGATGAACCACGGCGGAACGTGGGAATTTGATTTTGGAAAAGTAAAATATGTCAACGCTATTCACTCAAGTAGTTTCCCTGATGGAACTTACGGCGGACAGCCCGGCGGTTTTGTGATTGAAGCCGAAGAAAAAAATATCTATATTGCCGGAGATACCGCTTTGACCTACGATATGAAGTTAATCCCGATGAAAAACCCTTTGGATTTGGCAGTTTTGCCTATCGGAAGCAATTTCACAATGGATGTGGATGATGCCGCAATTGCCGCTGAATATTTGGAAGTAACTACTGTTTTAGGCTATCATTATGATACGTTTGGATACATAAAAATAGACCACGAAGCAGCGAAACAAAAATTTGCCAACAAAAAGAAAGAGTTGATTTTATTGCCAATTGGCGATTCAATAGGGCTATAAATGATAGAAATTGTCCAAAAAGTATTTAACGTTGTCATTTCAACAGAGTGAAGAATGAGCGACGAGGAATCTATTTAGATTCTTCATTCCACTTCGTTTCATAGTAGAATGACAAATGATGATTTTGGATAATTATATTTCTTACTAAAAACCGTGCCAGCGGAAACCAAGAGTTAATCATTTATAAACTGTTAATGATAATTTTCTAAAACAATGAAAAAATATTTATTCTTTTTACTTTGGATTTTTCAAATGACTTTATATGCTCAAAAACAAGATGAAGCAATTATTTTAGAAGATAAAGAAATAGTTTATAGTAAGCCTTCTATTAAATCGAAAATCGAATTTACTCTTCACAAGAACGAAGTGTTTTTGATTATAGAGGACAATTCTGATTGGGTAGAAATTGAAATTAATAGTGATAAATTATCTAAAAATCATAATAATATTACCGGCTTTATATCGAAATCAAAAATCCATTTGGTTGATAATTTACAAATTGATAGTTCAGAAGATGTGTCATTGTCGTTTAGAATCGTAAAAGTTGATCTATCAAGGGGTAATATTGGGAATAAAAAATATGGGATAAAAATATTAGATTCATCATTTAGTATTGAAAAAATGTTTCTGAAGTGGAAAGACAAGTTAATAGAACAAGATCAAAAATTTTTTAATGACATATATAATATATCATTTGAGGAGGGAAATTATCCTAATGCTATAAATGATAAATTTTCTATATATAAAAGTGATGATGTATATTTTATAAAGCAAAAATGCGGTGACGGAGCAGGGTTTTATGAAATAACTTGGGTTGTAAAAGACGGAAAAATAATTCAACGAGTAATAGATGAAATATAAAAATAGCGCTATATATTTCTCATTAAAATCAACATCAGATGAAATCAAAAATGCAATGGAGTTATTTATTTAAACATTGGTTTGCAACTTTGTTGATTGCACCTTTTTTGACAGATTTGTTGTTTTATATAGATCCTAATAATCATAAAATAGGTGGTTTTGTTGAAGTGTACCCAATTATTATATGGTTGAGTTTTCTTTTTTCAATTCCAACTTATGCTGTTTATTCGATTGTTTTTTATTACCTAAAGAAAAAACAGTTTAGTCTAATTTTTTCAAAAAGAATATTAATAGCCATTTCGGTTGTGGGTATTTTTATAACATTTACTCTTATTTTTCCTGATATATATTTTCCTGCAACTCTTGCTTATATGCTCACTTCTTTAGTTACCGGAATTTTCTTCAAATTAGAAAAAAGACTGCCGGCTAAAAACTGATTACTGACAACTAATAAACCAACTATGAAAGCACATTTTAAAAAATACATATTAAACTTTAAACAGCCGTCAGGTACTTCGCGCGGTGTGTTAACTACCAAAGAAACGTATTTCTTAATTATTGAAAAAAACGGTAAAAGGGGGATAGGTGAGTGCGGTTTGTTCAGAGGATTGTCTTATGATGATAAGTTGGATTATTCAGACAAATTGGAGTGGGTGTGTAATAATATTCATTTAGGAAAAAATACGCTTTGGGAAGCATTAAGACAATGGCCTTCGATACAATTTGGTGTGGAACAGGCGTTCTTGTCGTTAGAAAGCGATCATCCAATGATTCTTTTTCCGAGTGCATTCACAAAAGGACAAAAAGCAATCTCTATAAACGGACTGGTTTGGATGGGAACACCCGAATTTATGAGCCAACAAATCAGTGAGAAAATACAAGAAGGTTTTAATTGTATCAAACTTAAAATTGGAGCGATTGATTTTAACCAAGAACTACGGTTAATAGCAAACATACGAAAAGAATTTTCGCCGGAAAAGATAGAAATAAGGGTAGATGCTAACGGTGGTTTTGATAAAAGTAATGCTTTATATAAAATAAATCAATTGTCTGAATATAAATTACATAGTATAGAGCAACCTATTAAAAAGAAACAATATGACAGTATGTCAGATTTGTGTAAGGTAACTCCAATTCCAATAGCATTAGACGAGGAGTTAATCGGTGTTGTAAATTACAACGATAAAGAAAATCTATTGCTAAAAATACGCCCGAAATACATCATTTTAAAGCCAAGTTTGGTAGGTGGTTTTAAAGGTTCGCTAGAATGGATAGAAATTGCCGAAAAATTAAACATCGGTTGGTGGGTAACATCGGCTTTAGAATCTAATATTGGGTTAAACGCTATCGCACAATGGACATTTACTTTAAATAATTCAATGCCTCAAGGATTAGGTACAGGCGGTTTGTTTACCAATAATTTCGAAAGTAATTTAGTTGTAAAAAACGGACATTTGTGGTGTGAAGATTTTAAAGAGATTTCTGCCGGTAAAATCATAAATCAATTAGAATCTAACTAAGTTTTAAAACATCTTTAATGAATATAAAAACACCCTATCTGTTCTTTATCGGTTTCATTTGTTATTTTTTAATTTCGGTGATTTTCTCTGCAGATTTAAATTCTACTATTGATATAAATGTACACGATACTTATTTTGTTATATCAAATGTACATTTATTAATAACAATATCGATTTTTGTATTATTTCAAGGATTATTGTATTTGATAATTGAAAAACTGAACTTAAAACTTTATTCATTACTCATAAAACTGCATTTTTTGTTTGTGGTCATTTTTCTTTCAATACTATTATTTCTTTTGAATTTTGAAAGTAATTATGCTAATTTAATGTGGTTTAATATCGGTATTGTTATTGCTTTTTTAGGCAGTATTTTAATTCCGACAATTAACTTGCTATTCTCTGTTTTAAATAGAAAGAAAATATGAATCATTCGAAAGATAAATTGCATCCGCGTAGTTTTCATAACAAACCTTATAATTTTCAGGAATTAACTGTAAAAGTTCCCGAGTTAAAACAGTTGATCATTAAAAATAAAAGGGGAAATGATACGGTTTTATTTTCTGATCCCAAAGCGGTTTATTTTTTAAACAAAGCCTTGTTGCTACATTTTTATCATTTAAATTATTGGGATATTCCCGATCAAAATTTGACACCGCCAATTCCGGGCAGGGCAGACTATGTTCACTATTTAGCCGATTTGTTGAATACTAATAATGCTGATAAAACTACTATTTTAGATATTGGCACAGGTGCAAGTTTGGTATATCCGTTAATTGGAGCTTCGGTTTATCATTGGAATTTTGTTGCAACAGATATCGAATCTAAATCATTAGAAGTTGCCCGGGCAATTATCAATAAAAATCCTCATTTAACCTCAAAAATTACGTTACGGCTTCAATCAAATAACAAGAATATACTTTCAGGAATTATTACTAAAGATGATTATTTTGATGCGGTAATGTGCAATCCGCCGTTTTTTAAATCGAAGAAAGAAGCCGAAGCACAAACCATTCGCAAATTAAAAGGATTAGATAAACGAAAAACCTTAAAACTAATTCACAACTTTTCGGGCAAAAGCAATGAACTGTGGTGTAATGGTGGCGAATTATCGTTTGTATTGAACTATATAACAGAAAGTGTGCTGTATAAAAAGCAGGTTGGCTGGTTTACAAGTTTAATATCTAACGAAGATCATTTAGAGCCTTTGCAGGTGCAGCTAAAAAAATCGACCAGAGAAATTAGGGTAATTGATATGGCACAAGGCAATAAAAAAAGTCGGATTTTAGCTTGGAAGTTTTAATACAGAAGTTTTGTTTTTATATTTGTTACTATGAAAAGAATATTTTTTACATTATCTGCCTTGTTTTGTGTAACCGCCTTGTTTGCACAAACAATTACAAAAACGCACGTGGTTGCTAAGGGCGAAACCATTACGCAAATTGCAAAAAAATATAATACTACCAATAATGTATTGTTTCTGTTAAATCCGGAGGCTGTTGACGGGCTTAGTGAAAATCAGATTTTAAAGATTCCTACCACAAGTGATATTCAACACACAGTAAAATCTAAAGAAACGGTTTACGGCATTGCCAAGCAATATAATATTGCTATTGAAAAGCTGTACGATTTAAATCCGGGATTGAAAGAATATGGTTTAAAAATTGGACAACAACTGAACCTTACTGAAACAACAGCAATAAAGAATGTTCAGCAATTAACAGGAAAACCAAATGCTTCAACCGTAATTGTTGAAAAAGGCGAAACCATTTACGGTATTGCCGTTAAAAACAATACCACGGTTTCTGTTTTGTATGAACTGAATCCTGGTTTGCAGCAAAACGGATTAAAAGTAGGGCAGCCTATTAATATTCCCGTAGGAGACAAACAAACGGAAACGGCTTCTAAACCTGCAACAAAACCAAAAACCATTACTATTCAACCAAAAGAAACCCTTTACAGTATTGCGAAAGCGTATGGCGTTTCGCAGGAACAGTTATTACAATGGAATCCTGATTTGAAAAATGGTCTGAAAGAAGGTGCTGTAGTTATTGTAGGATATAACGAAACAGATGATAAAACAGTTCTGTTGCCGGTTAATGAAAACAGTAAGGCAAATTTTACTAAAAAAGGTATCGATCTAACATTACCAAACGATGGATCAATCAGAAATCTGGTTTTGTTGTTGCCTTTTAATGTGGCACAGAACAATTTTAATAATCCGTCGATTAATCAAAACATCAAAGAAAATGTGTTTTTGAATATGACACTCGATTTCTATTCGGGCGCTAAATTGGCAATTGAACATTTAAAAGATAAAAATTATAATTTAAATGTAAAATTTGTCGATTCAAAAGAAACGAATCGGGCATTGGACGTAAGTACTTTAAAAAACGATTTTGATTTTTCATCTACCGATGTTATTATCGGTCCGTTTTTTCAGAAAAATGTAGATGCCGTTTCCGAATCGTTTAAAGACCAGCAAACAATCATTGTTTCGCCGCTTTCTACCGATAAAGGAAAACCATATCCGCGACAGGTACACACCATGCCCAATACCGATATTGTAAAAAGAGAGTTGTTAGAATACGTGGTTTCTAAACAAGACAGGGTAGTAGCCATTACCGATGGTAAGAAAACACCGGCAACGTACTTTACTACCAATTATCCGTCAATTACAACATTAACAGTAAAAACCGACGAAAAGGTAAGTCCAACGGTATTGAAAAACCTGCTTTCTGAAACCGAAATGAATTACATAGTGTACGATGCCTCTTCACTGACAACTACGATAGAATTAATAAGTACTTTAAAATCGTTGCAAAAAGAATATCAAATTCAATTGGTAACTTTAGAAAAATTAGACATTTTAGATTCGTCTGATATTCAAATGAATGATTTAATTGCTTTAAAATATACCTTTCCGTCGGTTACAAATGATGCAGACAATAATAAAAAAGCCGCTTTTGTAAAACAATACCGAACAATTTACAAGAAAAATCCAAGTCGTTTTGCAACCAGAGGTTATGATGTAACCTATGATATCATTACAAGAATGTTTGAATCTGACGAAAATTCGAATATTTTTGATTACGGATCACAGCAAATAGAAAACAAGTTTGCCTACATAAATGAAAACGGCGGCGTGTATAACAACGCGGTTTACATTTTGTATTACGATAAAGATTTAACCATTAAAGAAGCAAAATAATGAGTACAAGTAAAGTAATATATAAAGGTGATTTAAGAACCGAATCGACCCATTTGCAATCGGGAACAATCATTTTAACCGATGCACCAACAGATAACCACGGACGCGGCGAAGCCTTTTCGCCAACCGATATGGTAGCAAATTCACTGGCAACCTGTATGTTCAGCATTATGGGAATTAAGGCAAAAGCAATGGATATTCGGATAGAGGATTCTACCGCCGAAGTAACAAAAATAATGCAGGCAGAACCCAGAAAAATCAGTGAAATTATTGTTTCGTTTGAAATGAATGCAGTTGTTGATGAAAAATCGAAAACCATTTTAGAACGTGCTGCAATGACCTGCCCGGTGTTTTTAAGTCTGCATCCCGATATTAAAAAAACGGTTAGTTTTAACTGGAAGTAAACATTATTGTAAAAAGTTTAAAATTGAACGCCGGCAGTTTATACAAAATCTGTGTATCTGTGACACATAATATGGAAGATCAAAACAAAGAATTAATAGAATTAGCACATGCAAAAATGCCTTTTGGAAAATTCAAAGGGCGTTTTTTGGTTGACATACCCGAACCGTATTACGTTTGGTACAAAAACAAAGGCTTTCCGGCAGGTAAATTAGGGAAACAACTGGCAATGATGTACGAAATTAAATTGAACTGCTTGGAAACAATGATTCGGAATATTAAAGATAAATTTTCAAAGGGATAAAATAATTCTGCGGAAGTGTATTTGATATTTTTCCACATTTATTGGAGAAAAGACTATTAAGATTGAACAAACCACCCATATTAGGTGGTTTTGTTTATTATATTTAAACTGGTATTTACCAAAAAATCTTATATTTGATACTATAATATTCTTTATATGTAGCAATGTTTCAAATCATTATATACTTATGAAAACAAAATTTATTACACTCCTTCTGTTTGTAGTTGGGTTAACTGCCCAATCGCAAACCACAGCCATACCCGATGCAGGTTTTGAACAGGTTTTGATTAATCTTGGCATAGATTCAGACGGAACAATAAACGGACAGATACTAACTGCCGATGCTTTACAGGTTACCCATTTGGATATAACGTCATCATCGCCAAATTCTTTTATACATGATGTTACAGGAATTGAGGCTTTTGTCAATATTGATACGCTAAAAATTAATTTTACGGAAATTAGCAGTTTAAACCTTAGTACTTTAAGCCAGCTTAAATATTTAGATGTTAATGACAATATGCTTACTTCGCTCGATGTTTCTAATAATATTTTGCTGGAATATCTGAGAATGGACAGTGTAGGCGATGTTTACCCAATTAACCATATATTGGAAATAGATTTAAGCAACAATCCCAATATTAATCATTTGGAGGCAAGCGGAACTGATCTGGTTAATTTAAAAAACGGCAATAATAATGAAAATATGAAGATTTGGGTAGGCTGTCCTCATTGCTGGGAAGACCCCGTGACTTATATTTGGAACTCCGTTTGTATCATTGTTGACGATGCTGTTACGGCTCAAAACATGGGATATCCTTATTCAAATTGGCTGATTGGAGATAATAATATAAATTTATCTTTCATTGATGATTATTCTCAGTGTACCGCTTCTACACCGTCTTTTAGTCAATCCTCTATCAAAATGTATCCTAATCCGGCGAAAGACATGGTGTATTTTGATTTGGAAGATACTATTCAAATTTATAAGGCAGAATTAATTGATATGAATGGCAAAACAGTCCGGACAGATAAAAACGTTACACGAAATTTTTCGGTACAAGGATTGTCAAAAGGAACTTATGTAGTACGATTATCAACCAATAAAGGAGTATCTTCATCAAAGTTGGTAATTGAATAAAACGGTATGAAATTAAGCAAAATGAGTTCGATATCATATCGGGCTCATTTTGTTTTTATTCATTTTTTATTGTAAGAATAAATGCACCTTTTTATTTTCTTTTTTAAGTTTATCAATCGATGAAAAGTTTTGTAAATAAAAAAGGACGGAATATTCAAAAACGAAAACTTTCATAACCCAAATTATAATTGTATTTTTGCCGGGTTTAGAATACAACAACGCAACACACTTATCACAATGAAACAATGTAAATATATTTTCGTTACCGGCGGTGTAACTTCATCACTTGGAAAAGGAATTATAGCAGCATCTTTGGCAAAATTGTTACAAGCCAGAGGATACCGAACCACAATACAAAAATTTGATCCTTACATCAACGTAGATCCGGGAACGTTAAACCCTTATGAACACGGCGAATGTTTCGTTACCAACGACGGTGCCGAAACCGATCTGGATTTGGGGCATTACGAACGTTTTTTGAATGTTCCCACTTCACAAGCTAATAATGTTACCACCGGTCGGGTGTATTTATCGGTAATTGAAAAAGAACGCCGTGGCGAATTTTTAGGAAAAACCGTTCAGGTGGTTCCGCACATTACCAACGAGATTAAAGAACGTATGCAACTGTTAGGCAAATCGGGCGATTACGATATTGTAATTACCGAAATTGGTGGTACAGTGGGCGATATTGAATCGTTACCTTACATTGAATCGGTACGCCAATTGGTTTGGGATTTAGGTGATAAAAACGCGATTGTTGTTCATTTAACTTTAGTGCCTTATTTGGCTGCTGCAGGTGAGTTAAAAACAAAACCAACGCAGCATTCTGTAAAAACCTTGATGGAAAGCGGTATTAAAGCCGATATCCTGGTTTGCAGAACAGAGCACGAATTATCCTCAGACATTAAGCGAAAACTGGCAGCTTTTTGCAATGTGTCACAAGAATCGGTTATCCAATCGTTAGATGCATCAACCATTTACGAAGTGCCAAACAATATGTTAGAAGAAGGTCTGGATACTGTGGCATTGAAAAAATTAGATCTTCCTGAAAAAGGATTACCTGATTTAACCAAATGGAACGATTTCTTACATCGTTTAAAAAATCCGAAACATACCATTAACATTGGTTTGGTTGGAAAATATGTAGAATTACAAGACTCTTATAAATCTATTTTAGAATCGTTCGTTCACGCGGGGGCATCGAATTTTGCCAAAGTAAACGTAGTAAGTATTCATTCAGAATATTTAACAACTAAAAACGTTGCAGACAAAATGAAAAATTTAGACGGTATTTTGGTAGCACCCGGTTTTGGTTCAAGAGGTATCGAAGGAAAGATAGAAACCGTTCGTTATGCCCGCGAAAACAACATTCCGTTTATGGGAATTTGTTTGGGAATGCAAATGGCGGTTATTGAATATGCCCGAAATGTTTTGGGATATGAAAATGCCAATTCTACAGAAATGAACGATAACACACCGTATCCGGTAATTACGTTTATGGAAGAGCAAAAAACAATTACCGATAAGGGGGGAACCATGCGTTTAGGCGGTTGGGACTGTGAAATTAAAGAGGATACCAAAGCCTTTGATATTTACGGAAACACTTTGATTAACGAACGCCACCGCCACCGTTACGAGTTTAACAATTATTATCAGGAAGCTTTTGAAACAGCCGGAATGGTGTTTTCGGGTGTAAATCCTGAAACAAAACTGGTTGAAATTATCGAATTGCCAAACCATCCGTTTTTTGTGGCTGCTCAGTACCACCCGGAATATAAAAGTACCGTAGCGAACCCGCATCCACTATTTGTGAATTTTGTAAAAGCAGCGGTTGATAAAAAATTAAATTCATAGTTCGCTTACTCTATTTTAAAAAGTAAAAATTTTCTCAAGAATGGAAGAAAAAAAATTAGACAAAAGTAGCCTGATTGGAATGGCTTTAATCACCGTTTTATTGGTTTGGATGATGTCGGGAAATATGTTTTCTGATAAAAAAGACGATAAAACAAAAGAAACAACAACTACCGAAACGGTTGCTAAAACACCAATTGACCAATTGGCTGCAACGGCACAAAACGATACATTGGCTCACGAACAATTAAAGAATGAATTAGGTTTGTTTGCATACGGTGCTACGTTGCCAAGTGTTGCAAATGCTAAAGACGTTGAAGTTGATAACGGTGTGTTAAAAATTGTTTTTTCTAATAAAGGCGGTTACATCAAAGAAGCTACGGTTAACAATCAAAAAAGAATTTCAAGCACTAACGATGATTTGGTAAAAATCATTGCGAACAATAATTCAAAGTTAGATTTAAAAATTGCTACAAAAGACAATCGTGTTCTTAATACAAAAGACATGTTGTTTGAACCAACTGTAACAAAAGAAGGCGAAAACACGGTAGTTTCAATGAAATTAAAAACTTCTGAAACAGCTTATTTAGAATACCGTTATGTGTTGAAACCGGATGATTATATGTTAGATTTAAGCATAAAATCAGTAGGTTTAAGTTCGGTTTTAAATACGGCAAATCCGGCAGAATTAACATGGCAGTTAAAAGCAACACGCAACGAAAAATCGAATACCTACGAAAATCGTTATGCTGAAATTGTTTATGAATACGATGGTGGTAAAGACGATTATTTAAATCCTGCTAAAACCACTACCGAAGAAGCAAAAGAGGTAACTTATGTAGCATTTAAACAACACTTGTTCACATCGGTTTTATTGACTGATACAGCTATTAAAACAGCAAAATTAAGTCAGCAAAATTTAGTAAAAGAAGAAAACGACGATGCTTATTTAAAAGATTTTGAAGCCGTGTTACCGTTAGAATATAAAGGTGGTGAGCTAACATACAATATGAATTTGTATATGGGGCCTACCGATTATAACGTGTTAAACAAATACGATAGAAACTTAGACGAAATTGTTCCGTTAGGTTGGGGAATCTTTGGTTGGTTAAACAAATTAATCATCATTCCTTTGTTCACTTTGTTAACAAATTTAATTCCACACGGAATTGCCATTGTATTGTTTACCATTGTGATCCGTTTAATTATGTCGCCAATTCAATACAAATCGTATGTATCGCAGGCAAAAATGAAAGTTATTCGTCCTGAAGTAAACGAAATCAACGAAAAGTATTCGAAAGATCCAATGAAAAAACAACAGGAAACAATGAAGCTGTACAACAAAGCCGGAGTAAATCCAATGGCAGGTTGTATTCCAATGTTTATTCAGTTGCCGGTTTTCTACGCATTGTTCAGTTTCTTCCCGTCAGCGTTTGATTTAAGACAAAAAGCATTCCTTTGGGCAGACGATTTATCATCTTACGACAGCGTGTTTACCTTACCGTTTAAAATTCCTTTTTATGGAAATCACGTAGCTTTGTTTCCAATTTTGGCGGCTTTGGCAACTTTTGTCTATATGAAAATGACTACAGGCGATCAGGCAGCAATGACTCCACAACAAGAAGGTATGCCGGATATGAGCAAATTAATGAAGGTAATGATTTACATTTCGCCAATCATGATGTTGTTCTTCTTTAATAATTACGCTTCCGGTTTATCGTTATACTATTTTATCTCGAACTTAATCACAATTGGAATTATGTACGTGATTAAAAACAAAATTGTTACAGAAGATAAAGTAAAAACGATTATCGAAACCAACAAGTCAAAAGAAAAGCCAAAATCTAAATTCCAGCAAAAAATGCAACAAATGATGGATCAGGCACAGCAACAGCAAAATGCTCAAAAGAAAAAGTAATTTATTTTTGATTATATTTAAAGCACCCTATATTAGGGTGCTTTTTTTAATTATGTGGTATGCAAAAAATATTCGTTTTATTATTTTTATTTAACTCTTTTATAGGTTTTGGTCAAGAGGAAGTTTCTATAAGCGAAATTTTAAAAAAACCAACAAAATATCATCATACCTATGTAACTGTTAAAGGATATTTTGATAATAGACATAAAGAAGGCAGAGCCATTTATTCAACCGTAGAGGATTGTGATATAAAAGCAATGAATAAGGCACTATTCTTATACGAATCAAAAACAGGTTTAGAAAAATTTAATATTTCAATTGAATGGAGCGGATATATTGAAGTAACAGCATATTTTTCATCAGAAAGAAAAGGAAGTTATGATTTTTTTGGAGGCGGTCTTCTTGATGTGCAAAGTATTAAAGTCTTACACGATGCTTGCTATATTAATGATCAAATTATCACTAAATATTATAATTCAATTAATGTTGAAAAACAACGTCTTAATGTAGATTTATTTAAAGAGAAATTTATTTATCTGAAAGAGAATTTTGCATATAAGAATGAAGATAATCGTGTCTATTAAATTGCTCAAAAACTTTGGCAAAAAAATTGCAATACCTAAACCATAAAACGTATTTTTGAAACAAATAAAATCAAGCAGAAAAATGAAACAATATATATTAACATCATTAACCGTATTGGCATCCGTTGTGGCGGTTTATGCACAAGATGTCAATAAAACCAATGCACAGGGAGAGCGAGAAGGTACCTGGATAGGATATTACCCGAATACCAATTACGTAAAATACGAAGGAACTTTTAAAAACGGTAAAGAAACCGGAACCTTTAAATTTTATGCCGATGAACCTGAAAAAAAATTAGTCGCTACCAAAGAATTTAAGGCAGATGGTTCTGTTTACGCTGTTTTTTTTAACGGGAAAAAGAAAATGTCTGAAGGTGTTTATGTCAATAAACAGAAAGAAGGAATCTGGAAAACATATCATTTTGACGGGCAAAGTGTGATGGCTGAAGAACCTTATACAAATGACAAAGTACACGGCATAAAGAAAATATATTATCCATCGGGAAAATTATCCGAAGAAATTGAATACAAAAACGGAATAGAAGACGGTATTTCTAATCAATACGCTGAAAATGGCGTGAAAATTAAAGAAACACAACATAAAAACGGAATATTAGAAGGAAAAATCATCATTCGTGATGAAACCGGAAAAATTACCGACGAAGCCAAATATGTTAACGGAAAGCTAATTGTACCTAAAAAAGATAAGAAATAAATCGCAACTCGGTCAATTGTTGTAACTTTGCAGTTCTATTTTTAAACAATGAAAAAACGAGTAGTAGTAGGTCTTTCCGGCGGAGTAGATTCCAGTGTGGCAGCACAATTGCTGATAGAGCAGGGATATGAAGTTATTGGTTTGTTTATGAAAAACTGGCATGATGATTCGGTTACTATTTCCGATGAATGCCCGTGGTTAGAAGACAGTAATGATGCACTTTTAGTAGCCGAAAAATTAGGAATTCCTTTTCAAACGGTAGATTTAAGCGAAGAATATAAAGAACGTATTGTAGACTATATGTTTAACGAATACGAGAATGGTCGTACGCCAAATCCGGATGTTTTGTGCAACCGTGAAATTAAATTTGATGTGTTTATGAAAATCGCATTAGATTTAGGGGCTGATTATGTTGCCACCGGACATTATTGCCGTAAAGAAGAAGAAACAATCAATGGCAAACCTGTTTATAAATTATTGGCAGGAAAAGATCCCAACAAAGATCAATCTTATTTTTTATGTCAGTTGTCGCAAGAACAGCTGGCAAAGGCTTTGTTCCCAATTGGTGAATATTTAAAACCCGAAGTACGCGAAATCGCTGCGAAATATGACTTGGTTACAGCCGAAAAGAAAGATTCACAAGGCCTGTGTTTTATCGGAAAAGTACGCTTGCCCGAATTTTTACAGCAACAGTTAAAACCCAAAAAAGGAATCATTTACGAAGTTTCAAATGAACATTTGGTTTATACAGCTGAGAAACCTCTGTTTGATTCATTAACAGATGAGTTAACTTGGGAAGCAACTTCTGTAAAATATACACCGGAAATGGGTAAAAAAGTTGCCGAACATAATGGGGCTCATTATTTTACCATTGGTCAGCGCAAAGGGTTGAATGTAGGCGGTACTCAAGAACCTTTGTTTATTATCGATACCAATGTAACCGAGAATACCATTTACACTGGGCAAGGTAACGAACACCCGGGATTGTTCCGCAAAACGCTGTTGGTACAACCGCACGAAATACACTGGATTCGTGAAGATTTAAAGTTGAAAAACAATGAAACAATGGACGTTATGGCACGCATTCGCTACCGTCAGCCATTGCAAAAAGCAACATTACACCAAACAGAAAAAGGCTTGTTCGTAAGATTTGATAATCCGCAATCAGCCATTACCGAGGGGCAGTTCGTATCTTGGCACATAGGCGAAGAATTGATAGGATCTGGAGTTATTTCGAAGTTGTAAATTAAATTGAAATAAAATTGCAAAACCAAACTAATTTTTTTAGTTTGGTTTTTTAATTTTTACGCCTTGAAAAAAATAGTATCTATTTGTGTTTTAACCAGTTTTGTTTCTTGCAAAACGTATGAACTTACACCTTTAAGTTTAAAAAATCAGTTAGAAAATAGTTCGTTAGAAAAAAAAGACATTCATTTAAATAACGCATCTATTTTTTTTAATTCAAATTATATGGCGGTTAGCCTTGATTCTTTAGAAGTTTTCGATAAAAAAGGAAATAGATATTACTTGCAAAATTCACCGTCTATAGAAATGCGTCTTATAAATTTTGAAGGCGAAAAATTTACAATGTATTTTGATACTGTTGTAATTAAAAACGACACATTAATAGGAAGCAGATCCAGATTTATGTCTGGTTTTAAGTATAAAGTTCCTTTTAATACCATATCCAAAGTTTTTGTACAAGACGGTCATAAAGATTTTAAAAATTAAATTCTGAATAAAATGAACAGAATCACACAACTATTTAATATAAAATACCCGGTTATTCAAGGTGGAATGATTTGGAACAGCGGATACAAATTAGCAGCAGCCGTTAGTAATGCCGGAGGATTAGGTTTAATAGGGGCAGGGTCTATGTATCCTGAAGTGTTGCGGGAACACATCCAAAAATGCAAAAAAGTGACCGATAAACCTTTTGGTGTTAACGTACCAATGTTGTATCCCAACATAGAAGAGATCATGAATATTATTGTCGAAGAAGGCGTAAAAATCGTATTCACTTCGGCTGGAAATCCCAAAACCTGGACATCCTGGTTAAAAGAAAAAGGTATAACGGTGGTACACGTGGTAAGTTCTACCAAATTTGCTTTAAAAGCACAAGAAGCCGGTGTTGATGCAGTGGTTGCCGAAGGTTTTGAAGCCGGCGGACACAATGGAAGGGAAGAAACTACAACTTTTACGCTGATTCCTATGGTAAAGCAACAAGTACAGATTCCATTAATTGCTGCCGGAGGTATTGCAACCGGTAAAGCCATGCATGCTGCAATGATTTTGGGTGCCGATGGGGTACAAATGGGAACCCGTTTTGCAATGACGATTGAAAGTTCTTCACATCAAAATTTCAAAAAAGCCTGTGTAGAAGCAAAAGAAGGCGATACCTATTTAACGTTGAAAGAATTAGCTCCGGTTCGTTTAATCCGCAATAAATTTTTTGATGAAGTACAAACGGCGTATCAAAATGGTGCATCGGTTGACGATTTAAAAGCATTGTTGGGAAGAGCACGTGCAAAACGTGGAATGTTTGAAGGCAATTTGGAAGACGGCGAGTTAGAAATAGGTCAAATTGTAGGATTAATAAACGAAATAAAATCAGTTACTGATGTAATGACCGAAATTATCAATGATTTCAAGCAATCGGCAGCTACCCAATATGAATTTTAAATTCTAATTCACGAAACAAAATCAAAGAATATCGTTAAAAGGTATTCTTTTTTTTATTAAATTTATTTTCCTAAAAAGAAATCATCACTATGAGTTATTATAAAATTGAAGATTTAGAACAATACTTTAAACATTATAAAAAATCTGTTCGCGAACCAAGAAAGTTTTGGAGTAAGATTGCTGAAGAAAATTTTATATGGTACCGGGTTTGGGACAAGGTTTTTGAGTTTGACATGACCAAAGGCGATATTAAATGGTTTGTAAATGCCAAGCTGAATATTACAAAAAACTGTATCGACAGGCATTTGTCAAAACGCGGCGATAAAACAGCCATTATTTTTGAACCCAATAACCCCAACGAAGAAGCACAGCACATTTCTTATAACGAACTTTATACAAGGGTTTCAAAAACAGCAAATGTATTGCGATCGTTAGGGGTTACAAAAGGCGACCGCGTGTGTATTTATCTTCCAATGATTCCCGAACTGGCAATAACCATGCTGGCTTGTGCGCAAATAGGAGCCGTTCATTCAGTTATTTTCGCAGGATTTTCAGATGCTGCCATCAAATCGAGGGTAGAGGACTGCGGAGCTAAAGTTATTGTTACTTCCGACGGATCGTTCAGAGGAGAAAAAACAATCAAAACTAAAGAGGTGGTAGATAAAGCGGTTGAAAACTTGCCTTTAGTAGAGAAGGTATTGGTGGTAAAACGCACCAATGAACCCGTTGCTTTTAATGAAAAAATTGATGTTTGGTTTGATGAATTGTACGAAAAAGCCGACACTGTAAGCCGTACCGAAATTATGGATGCCGAAGATCCGTTGTTTATTCTTTACACATCGGGTTCTACCGGAAAACCAAAAGGAATGGTGCATACCACAGCAGGGTATATGGTTCAAACTGCTTATACATTTAAAAATGTATTTAATTCTGATAAAGACGATATTTTTTGGTGTACCGCCGATTTGGGTTGGATTACTGGGCATTCGTATATTTTATACGGGGCTTTGTTAAACGGAGCCACCACTGTGATTTTTGAAGGCGTTCCAACGTATCCCAATCCATCAAGATATTGGGATATTATTGATAAATACAAAGTAACGCATTTTTATACAGCTCCTACAGCAATCAGATCATTAATGACTGCCGATTATTCGTATGTGGCATCACATGATTTATCATCGTTAAAAGTTTTAGGATCGGTAGGAGAGCCTATTAACGAAGAAGCCTGGCATTGGTTTAACGATTTTATCGGTAAAAAGCGTTGCCCTATTGTTGATACCTGGTGGCAAACTGAAACCGGTTCCATAATGATTTCTCCGCTGGCATTTATCACTCCAACCAAACCCACTTATGCCACTTTACCCTTACCGGGCATTCAAACCGTTTTAATGGACGAAAAGAATAATGAAATTGAAGGCAATCAGGTAATGGGCAGTTTGTGCGTTAAATTTCCGTGGCCTTCTATTGCACGAACCATTTGGGGAAATCACCAACGGTTTATTGAAACCTATTTTTCTGATTATCCGGGGATGTATTTTACCGGCGATAATGCTTTGCGAGATGAAGTAGGATATTACCGAATTACAGGCCGTGCAGATGATGTGGTTATTGTTTCAGGGCATAATTTAGGAACAGCACCTATCGAAGATGCCATAAACCAACATCCGGCGGTTGCAGAATCGGCAGTAGTTGGTTTTCCGCATGATATTAAAGGAAATGCACTTTACGGTTTTATTTCGTTAAAAGTAGAAGGAAGCAGCCGTGACCGCGAAAATTTGAAAAAAGAAATCAACCAGTTAATAGCAAACCATTACGGACCCATTGGAAAATTAGATAAAATCCAGTTTGTAGATGATTTGCCAAAAACACGTTCAGGCAAAATTTTGCGCAGATTACTGCGTTCAATCGCTACCAATCAGTTAGATAATTTTGGAGATACTTCTACGATGATCAATCCGGAAGTTATTCAAACCATCATCGAAAACAGGTTGTAAACTTTTAGAACTTTTTTACAATCAATGCTTGGACTGATAAAATAAATTCCATATATTAAAAAAGGCTGTTCAAATAATACGAACAGCCTTTACTATTAATTTTACATGTTGGCTTGAAACACAGGTGGTGTGGCTCTTCTTTGCTTAGCGATTCTTTTTCCTCTGAAAAAAAGATACATGTTAATAAACAGCATAATTCCTAAATAGATGCTAAATCCACCAACTTTATAGCTCAGTTGCTCTATAAGTTGTTGTACACCGGCATCATACGGCAGACGCATTCTTAAGATATACAATGCAAAACCCACATTCAGCAAATAAAATCCAATACGAAACAAATTGTTGGTTGCACTGGCAACATCAGGTCTGTTTTGAAAAATATCGTTCATATAAACCGTACTGTTTTTAAACAATGTATAAGCTACATAATAAGTAAGCCCAACGGCAACCGGTAAATAAATAAAATAAGCGGTGACAGTTAAATTTTCCATGATCTTATTGATTTAATGATTAATTGATTTTTGTGTTTTATTTGAGATAAGATAAATTATAAGCATGTTGTTATAGTGCAATGCCGCCAGAATAAAAATTAAAATTCCGGTTTTAGAGGCAATACTGCTAATCATTTCGGTTACATTTTGAACTCTTTGCCAATAACTGAATTGGATAATGGCATAACCAATATTAAACAGATAATAAGCAATCAGCAGCAGATTATTGGTTGTATCGGTAAGATCTTTCCGGTTATGAAAAAAAGACAAAATAAATACCCTTCCGTTGCTATGGAATAACCTGCCTACCCATATAATAATATAACAGGTAATAAGGGCAAAAATACCGTATGAAAGGATATTGTAATTCATCACATAATAAGTTTAATTAGTTTTACCAAAAGTTCTCCCCGGTTGGTACTGAAAATTTTATTGGCAATAGTCTCCAGCTGATCCGTTAAAATTTGAATGTCTTTTACCGTTTGGTGAAATTCTTTGCCCTCATCGGTTGTATCTTTTTCAGTGGCAGCGGTAATATCTTTCAAAATATCCATAACCGGATCCAGTTCTTTCTGTTTGCGCATTAAGGCAATTTTCATAGCCCATTTAAGCACTTCTTTTTCTGCAACAAAATATTCTTTTCTATCGCCGGCAATATGTTTTTTATACACAATTCCGTATTCAACCAATTGCCTGATACTCATATTGGCATTACCTCTTGATATAACCAGACGTTCCATAATCTCATCTGTTGACAAGGGATTGCCTGATGAAAGAAGTAGGGCATGTACCTGTGCGACCGATTTGTTAATACCCCATTCAGAACCTAAGGCTCCCCAGGTATCTATAAATTGTTGTTTTGCTTCAGCTAATTCCATTTTCTCTTTTTTGATTCAATTTTACAATTCAAAGATAATTAAAGTTTTTGTATTTTCAAAAAATATTGAAAATAAAATAATTTATTTTTTTAAGATTATTTAGAAAGAGTAGAGGATAGTTACAAAAAAAGAGGTTGTCCGAAAAGTCAAATAATTAAGTTTAGTTGTCATTCCGACGAAGGAGGAATCTCATATAATCAATACTTTATATTTTTCGACTTCACTCCATTTCGCTCAAAATGACACTTTTTGGACACCTTCTTTTTTTTTATTTTTTGGAGATTATGAAAGCTATTTCAACCTCTTTATAAAATCGGCATTAATTTTATAAAAATCGTCAACTAAGATGCTTGCACCTTCCAGATTTTGGAGTTTAGAATTTTCGCTGTTGTATCCCAAACAGTAAATTCCGGCAGCACAAGCCGCTTTAACACCGTTGGTACTGTCTTCAATAATAATACACTCCTCTTTTGTGTTTTTAGACAACGAAGCGGCATGTATAAAAATGGTAGGGTCGGGTTTAGATTTTGGAAAATCTTCACCACTTACCTTGTATGAAAAATAATCATCAAGATGAAACCTGTTAAAAACCCTGCTGATGGTACTTTTTGATGCAGACGATGCTAAAATCAGTTCTAAACCATTAGCGTGCAAATCTTTAATTAAATGTTCCACACCAGAAATCAGCTCCAAATCGGGTTTTGTGTCAAAAGCATCGTTAAACAACGAACGTTTTCTTTGTATTAAATCTTCCACTTCTTCATTCAATCCAAACTGATCTTTCAGCTTTTGAAAAACATTCCGGGTAGAATTCCCTGTAAAAGTAGCATATAATTCATCGGAAACAGTAATTCCCAATTCGTCAAAATGCTTAAAATAAGCGTATTTATGTACGGGTTCTGTATCCACAATAACTCCGTCCATATCAAAAATAACGGTCTTAACCATAGTAATTAAACGTTTGTGCAAAGATACGTAAAGCTGCGGTAAAAAAAGTATTTCAAAGCCCACATATAAATTGTAACTTTGTAGGCTTATTTTAATTAAAATGCGTTTACACAGAAATTTGGTTTTTGCCGTTATCGATTCTCTTCTAAATATTTTTAACGAAGGTGAATATGCCGATAAAGAAGTCGCAAAAGCTTTGAAAAGAGATACTCGTTGGGGAGCAAAAGACCGTAAGTTTGTTGCAGAAACCATATATGAAATTGTTCGTTGGAAACGATTGTACACCGAAATTGCTGAAGTAAAAGAACCTTTTACCCGCGATGCTATTTGGAGGATTTTTGCAGTTTGGGCAGTGTTGAGAGGTATTACTTTGCCCGATTGGAAATATTTTGAAAACACGCCGGTTCGCAGAATAAAAGGTCGTTTTGACGAATTGTCTAAAATCAGAAAATACCGTGAATCTATTCCCGACTGGATGGATGAATTAGGTGTTCAGGAGTTAGGTGAGGAAATCTGGACAAAAGAATTAACGGCTCAAAACCAACAGGCACAGGTGGTTTTACGTGTAAATACCTTAAAAACAACCAGACAAAAACTACGTGCCCAATTAATGGATTTGGATATTGAAACGTATTTTGACGATAACTATCCCGATGCATTGATTTTAAAGGAACGTGCCAATGTTTTTATGACTCCTTTATTTAAAGAAGGTTTGTTTGAAGTACAAGATGCTTCTTCGCAAAAAGTGGTTCCGTTGTTAGATGTAAAACCGGGAATGCGTGTAATAGATACGTGTGCAGGGGCTGGCGGAAAAACATTGCACATTGCCGCTAAAATGGAAAACAAAGGACAAATCATTGCAATGGATTTGTACGAAAGCAAACAGAAACAACTAAAAATTCGTGCAAAACGCAATGAAGTTTTTAATGTAGAATACCGAATTATAGATTCAACAAAAGTCATCAAAAAATTGCACGACAAAGCCGACCGCGTATTGATCGATGCGCCGTGTTCTGGTTTGGGTGTACTGAAAAGAAATCCGGACAGCAAATGGAAATTGCAACCGGAATTCATTGATGAAATCAAAAAAACACAACGTGAAGTTTTAGAAAATTATTCAAAAATGGTAAAAGTAGGCGGCAAACTGGTTTATGCAACCTGCTCTATTTTACCTTCAGAAAACGAAAAACAAATTAATCATTTCTTAAAAACCGATTTCGGACAAAACTTTAAATTTGTGAAAGATGAAAAAGTATTGGCACATCAATCTGGTTTTGACGGTTTCTATATGTGTTTAATGGAACGTGTAAAATAATTCAGTTATGAAGAAAAATATATTCGCAGTTTTAGCTTTATTTTTAAGCATAAGTATATTCGGACAAAATATTCCGGCTTATTATAACGGAATAGATTTTTCATTGAGCGGTGTTTCTTTAAAAAACCAATTAACCACCTTAATTACTAATACACATACCAACACATTGACCTATAGCCAAATTTGGAATGCCTTAAAGATTACAGATTTAGACCCTAACGATACTTCTAAAGTATTATTGGTTTATGGTTGGGTAGGTACCACAACCGGTCAGCAAGCATTTAGCAGAGACAAGAACAATAACGGAGGGAATAATGGTCAATGGAACCGTGAACACACCTATGCCAAATCTATTGGAACACCAAATCTAGGCGAATCCGGACCGGGAGCAGATGCACACCATCTTCGTGCTTCGGATGTGCAATGGAATAACAACAGGGGCAATAAAAAATTTGCTTCCGGTAGCGGAAATTCAGGCAATGTGGGTTCTAACTGGTATCCGGGCGATGAATGGAAAGGTGATGTAGCCCGAATGATGATGTATATGTACGTGCGTTATGGTTCACAATGCCTGCCTTCAAATGTTGGTGTGGGATCTACGACTAATACTCCTGACGCTATGATTGATCTGTTTTTACAATGGAATATCGAAGATCCGGTATCAGCAGTTGAAATTCAACGAAATGATTATTTAGGTGGAAACGGTACGTATGCACAAGGAAATAGAAATCCGTTTATTGACAACCCTTATATAGCCACTAAAATTTGGGGTGGAGCACCTGCCGAAGATAAATGGGGATTATTAGGTAATGAGAAGTTTAATAAATTCACATTTAATGTCTATCCTAATCCGGCTACAAATAATGCCGTTTTTATTTCAACTGATGAAAAGATAGAGTTAATCACTGTTTACAGTTTAGACGGAAAATTGATTAAAAAGATAACAAAACCACAGTTTACCAAAGATGTTTATCAAATCAAGGAATTAAAAAGTGGTACGTATATCCTTAATTTAAAATCAGGCAAAAACATAAGTACAAAGAAATTAATAGTAAAATAAAAGAGTTTAACAAACAAAAAAATCCGACAACTGCCGGATTTTTTTGTTACATTAAATTAATTATTCTTCATCTTCATCAATTAAATCCTGTACCTCGTCAATATCGTCAAAGTTTTTTTCAACCAGGGCATAACGTGCTTTTTCTTCGTCTTCTTCTAACACAAAAATGTGTACGGCTTTATCAGCAGAACCAAAACCGGCAGTTATAGCCGATTCAATATCGTTTCGTTCAATATAAGAAATGTTGTTTTCTTCTAATGTGTTTTTTACTGCCATAGCCATAATTGCAGTTCCGGCAAAAATCTCAATATGTTTTTGTTCCATAATTTTTTATTTAAATATAAGAATTATTTTTTAATTTCAAAAAAAGCTCTTTAAATACTTTCGTGATATACTTGCTTTCAATATTCACACTCAAAAAAAATCTAACAAAAACTTCAATAAAAATAAGTAGTTGAAACAATTAATTATAACAAAAAGCGTTACATAACTATAGATATTTTAATATATTTGGTACTTAAAAAAATAGTTGAAATGCGAAAAGCGAATCATTTTTTATATTTATCTTTTTTGCTGGGCGGATTGTCGGTACAGGCACAGCAATCTTACAATTACACAAAAGAGAACAAAGATTTTTACGATGCCGTAAATCTTTACAATGAGCAACAATACGCTATGGCTCAGATTTTATTTGACAAAGCCACTATTAAAAATAATAACAACGAAATTCAGGCAGAAAGTGCGTATTATAGTGCCAATTGTGCTATTCGTTTGCGACAACCCGGAGCAGAACAAAAAATAAATCAGTTCATTTATGATTATCCCACAAGCAGCAAACAAGCCCAGGCGTATATCGATGTGAGCAATTTTTATTTTTCCCAAGGCGAATATGATGAATCATTGCGTTATGCCGGAAAAATCAATGAAACGATTTTAAGTCCGGCAGATAAAGACCGGATGAATTTCCAAATTGGATACGGGTATTTTACCAAAAAAGATTATGCCAAAGCCAATACCTATCTGCAACAAGTAGATTTAGACGGAAAATATGGCAATCAGGCAAAGTATTATTTAGGATATATTTCGTATGCCAACAATGATTATGCGCAGGCAAATGAATATTTCGCCAATGTGGAATCGGTTGAAAAGTACGAAGAGCGTATGGGATATTACAAAGCCGATATGCAGTTTAAAAGCGGAAACTTTGAAAAAGCTATTGAAGAAGGTTTGGCTCAAATGCCAAAATCGACCGAAATGGAAAAATCAGAACTTTCAAAAATCATTGGCGAAAGTTATTTTAACCTGAAACAATACGATAAAGCGTTACCTTATTTATTGGATTATGAAGGGAAAGAGGGTAAACTAAGCAATGTTGATTTTTACCAGTTGGGTTATTGCTATTATCAACAAAAAGACTACACCAAAGCGGTTTCAGAGTTTAATAAAATCATTAGCGGAAAAGATGCTGTTGCACAAAACGCTTATTACCATTTAGGAGAAAGCTATTTGAATTTAGAACAAAAAACGCAAGCATTAAACGCGTTCAAAAATGCTTCTGAAATGAATTTTTCTGCAAAGATTCAGGAAGATGCGTATGCCAATTATGCGAAATTGAGTTACGATATTGGTAATCCGTATAAAAGCGTTCCCGAAGTAATTACCGATTTTTTGGTTAAATATCCTGAAACACCCTACAAACAGGAACTGAACGATTTATTGGTAGATTCATATATCTCAACCAAAAATTATCAGGCGGCGTTAGAAGTGTTAGAATCTAACCGTACACCCTTAAACAAAGCGGCTTACCAGAAAGTTACTTTTTACCGAGGTGTGGAATTTTTTAACGAAGGAAAATTCAGTCTGGCAAACGGTATGTTTAACAAATCAATCGCAGAGCGTCAGGATAACAACTTTGTAGCCCGTGCCACTTATTGGCGGGGCGAAAGTGAATATGCTCTGAATCGTTTTAACGATGCGTATCAAACCTTTACCACTTTTAAACAGTTGCCACAGGCAAAAAATACACCCGAATATAAAAATGTAGATTATAATTTGGGATATGCAGCTTACAAACTAAAAAATTACAGCGATGCCAACACGCATTTTAAAAGTTGTTTGTCGGTTGTTACAGACGATGCAAAAAAAACAGATGCTACACTTCGTTTAGCCGATGGCTATTTTGTGACCAAACAGTATTGGCCGGCTATGGAAATGTATAATTCCATTTTAAAGAGCAATTCGGCTTATAAAGATTATGCCGCGTTTCAAAAGGCAATTGCTTATGGTTTTGTAGATAAAACACCGACAAAAATTGAGGAATTACAAAAATTTGCCAATACTTATAAATCGTCCAGTTTGGTTGATGATGCTATTTACGAATTGGGAAGTACCTATGCCAATACCAATCAAACCAACAAGGCTATTGAAACATTCAATCAGTTGATTACAGACCATCCGCAATCAAATTTGATTTCAAAAGCCATTTTGCGTCAAGGGGTGGTTTATGTCAATGCCAATCAGGTAGATCAGGCCATTGAACGGTTCAAAAAAGTAGTAAATGATTATCCGGGATCGCAAGATGCAATCGAAGCCGTTCAAAATGCACGTGTTGCTTACTTAGATTCGGGCAGATCCAATGAATTTGCTGCTTGGGTTAAAAATTTAGATTTTGTGGATATTTCTACTGCCGAATTAGAAAACGATGTATACACTTCGGCAGAAAACCAAATGGCTCAAAACAATAGCGATGCGGCTTTAAAAAGCTTAAACGATTACATCAGTAATTATCCAAACGGACTGCACGCAACCAAAGCGTATTTTAACGTAGCAGAGATTTATTACGGAAAAAACAAGGTTTCAGAAGCTAAAACAAATTACGAAAATGTTTTAAAACGGGGCAAATCAGAATATACCGAGCAAAGTTTGGTTCGCTTGTCGAATATCTATCTGGCAGAAAAAGATAAAGCCAATGCACAACGTGTTTTAGGTCAGTTAGAAACGAATTCAAGTAACGATTCCAACAGATTGTTTGCGCAATCAAACTTAATGAAGTTAGCGTTTGATGAGGGCGATATGACCACGGCGGCAAAATATGCAAATATTTTAGCTGCAAATACCAAAGTTGACAAACGCATTAAAGCTGATGCGACCGCAATTAGTGCCCGTGTCGCCCTTAAAAATAACGATATGGCAAACACACGTAAGTTATATGAGCAGCTAAATACCATTGGAACAGCTGAATTAAAAGCTGAGGCTTTATATTACGACGCGTACTTTAAAAATGCAGATAAAAAATACGAAGCATCTAACAAAACAGTTGAACGATTGGTTAAAGAATATTCAGCTTACAAATATTACAATGCCAAAGGACTGGTGTTGCTGGCTAAAAACTTTTATCAGTTAAAAGACAGCTATCAGGCAACTTATATTTTAGAAAGTGTAATTGACAATGCTGCGGAGTTTACCGATGTGGTAACTGAAGCACAAACAGAATTAGCTAAAATAAAATCAGAAGAAGCCAAACGTAATTCATCGGTAAAATAAATTGTTATGAAATCGCCATTAACAAATTGTTTGTTGTAAACAAACACCAGTGAAGATAAAGCGATTCCATATGATCAATAAAAAAATAAATATTTTCATATGAAAAAATACTTATTAAGTATCACTATAGTAGCTGCATTTTATGCCAATCAGGCAAATGCACAAGACGATAAAAACAAAAATAATAATACAGTAGGAACAGAGGTTGTTAACGTAACGTCAGAATATCAGGCAACGTTAAACGATGCTTTTAAAATCAACGATAACCCATTAATTGAAGACGAAGACATCAACCAGAAAAAAGAGGTAAAATACACCATTTTTTCTGTTCCGGTAGCTTCAACATTTGCACCGGCTAAAGGCGAGGCTGCAGCGGTTGATAACGATTCGCTGGCTAATTTTTACAATAATTATGCGTTGTTAGGTTATGGTAACTTTAACACCATTCGCGGAGAATTAGGTATTGTAGAGCAAATTGGATCTAAAAATATGTATATAGGCGGTTTGTTCAAACACCTTTCGTCAGACGGAGACAAAAATTTAGATGGCGTAGAACTCGAAAATTCTTACAGTAAATCAAATTTAGATTTTACTTTGGGGCAGTACAATGGAAACAATCAGTGGAGTACCCAGTTTGGTGCAATGATGTCTAAATACAACTGGTACGGAACGCCATCTGATTTTTATGTGTCGAATTTTAACTTTGCTATGGTAGATCCGTTGCAAAAATACGGCGATGTTCATGTAGGAGCTTCTTACGAAAATTATACAGGTGCTTTTGAAAAAGCAGCTGTTTCCTACAAATATTTTTGGGACGATTACAGCAGTAAAGAAAGCAGATTTATCTTTGCACCAAAGTTTAATGTAGAACTTCCTGAGCAAACAGTACACATAAATTTTGAAGCCGATTATTTAAATACTCAATTTGCTAATAATGGTATTGATAATAATCAAGATAAATATAGTTACTTAAATTTATCAGTTAACCCAAGTATTAAGTTTTTTGATACAGATTATTCCGTAGAATTAGGTGCTGGCTTAACCTATTCATTAGGTAAAATAAAGGGAGTGGAAGACAACGCACTGGTAATTTATCCAATGGTTAAGGCAAACTTTAATCTGGTTCCTGATATCGTTCAGGCGTATGCAGGAGCTGTTGGTGGCGTGAAACAAAATTCGTATGCCGATTTAGCAGAAGAAAATCCGTTTGCAGCCCCTTCTTTAGAATTAAGACCCACACAAACAAAATTCGATCTTTATGCCGGAATGAAAGGGAAGCTGTATCACAATTTATCGTATAATGTACGTGTTAACTATAAAACCGAAGACGATAAGGCGATGTTTACCATTAATCAATATGATATAAATCAACCCAACAAACAAGGCTATCAATACGGAAACTCGTTTGGTTTAATTTATGATAAAGTAAACACGTTGAGTTTATTCGGAGAGTTGAACTTTGATTTTTCAGATAAAGCAAAAATCGGAATTTCGGGCGAATACAATAATTACAGTGTAGAAGATTACGAAAATGCATTTCATTTGCCACAAGGAAAAATCAATTTAAATGTATTGTATAATTTTACCAATCAATGGTTTGCAAATGCCGATTTAGGATACGTGGGACAACGTTATGAGTTTGGTGGCGGAACGGTTAATGATTTGAAATTAGGCGATTATTATGATTTAAATCTTACCGTAGGTTACAGACCCACAGCTCAGTGGACAGTGTTCTTAAAAGGTATGAATTTAGTCAATGAAAATTACTATCGTTTCAATCAATACCGTGTACAAGGTTTACAGATTTTAGGCGGAGCAATGTATAAGTTTGATTTTTAAAACAATAAAAAACTCCGAAGATGATTGTCCCAATAAGTTATAACGATACCAAAGATTTTGTATAATTAACTTTCTTGAATATTAAAGTATCTAAAAAATAGTTTCATCTCATAACAAAATCGGGTTTCAGCCCGATTTTGTTTAAATGAAAATTAATCTATTTCCCTTCAATCCAATCTATAATTTCTTTAGCATCTGGTAAAACCCGCGGACTGATTACTTTATCAATGGTTCCGTCTTCGTTGATTAAGAATTTTTGAAAATTCCATTCAATATCAAAATCATCAATTTGGTTGTGTGATTTTTCTGTTAAGTATTGGTATAACGGGTGTTTTTCTTTTCCTTTTACTACAATTTTTGCCATCATTGGAAAAGTTACACCATAATTCAATTTACAAAACTCTGCGATTTCTTCATTGCTTCCCGGATCCTGGCTCATAAAATCATTTGTGGGAAATCCGATGATTACAAAATTTTGATCTTTATATTTTTGATATAAGGCTTCTAACTGTTCAAATTGCGGAGTTAATCCGCATTTAGAAGCGGTATTTACAATTAAAACCTTTTTGCCTTTTAAACTTGATAAATCAAAAGTTTCTCCGGTAATGGTTTCTACTTTAAAATCGTAAATTGTTTTATTGTTTTCCATATCTGTTATCTTGTTTTTTGTTGTTTCGTCTACCGTATAAATTTTTTTGCCGCCAAAACAGGCAAACATAAAAAGGGAACTTACCGATAATAAAATATTTCTCATTGTTGTTGTTTTCATAATCAAACGTTTTGTTAAAGATAAAAAAAGCTCCCGAATTTTCGGAAGCTTTGTTGTTATTTCTTATAGTATTTTTTGTATTTAAAATAAGCCGGAATTGCAAGTAATGTAATGCAAGCAACCGAAATCCATACAAAAGAAGGTGTGACCACCTGATCTCCTTTGGCATATGAATGCAAACCAGTTAGGTAAAAATTTACTCCAAAATAGGTCATCATAATGCTGTAAAAGGCAAGAACAGAAATCAAATTGTAAATCCATAAGCCGCGTAATGCAGGAACAAATCGCATGTGAATTACAAAGGCATACACCATAATTGAAATCAAAGCCCAGGTTTCTTTAGGATCCCAACCCCAATAACGTCCCCAGCTTTCGTTTGCCCATTGACCACCTAAAAAGTTTCCAATGGTAAGCATAACCAAACCTACGGTTAACGCCATTTCGTTAATATAAGTAATTTCTTTTAAATTTAATTCCATTTTAGCTTTGTTCTTCTTAGTCGTAAAGATCATTAAGAACAATGCTACGAGTCCTAAAATCATTCCCAAAGTAAAGGGACCGTAACTTGCTACGATAATAGCAACGTGAATCATTAACCAATACGAATCAAGTACGGGTTGTAAGTTACCTATCGAAGGATCCATCCAGTTCCAATGTGCAATCATTAAAATCATACCGGCAACAAAAGCGGTTGATGCAATGGTTAGCTCTGATTTTTTTCCGAATACCAATCCAAACAACATAGTTGCCCAACCTACATAAATCATTGATTCATAAGCATCGGACCACGGTGCGTGTCCGGAAACATACCAACGAGCAATTAAACCTGCCGTATGTAGTGCAAAAAGCAAAATATTGATGCCGATAAAAACCTTGGTAACCGCTTTAAGTGTTTTGTTGTCTTTAAAAATACGAACGATGACAACAACGAAAAGCAATACAGAAACATACATATAATACGAAAACAGTTTTTTAAAGATGTCGTATTTGTTGTATAAAATTTCGGCTTTAATTTTCTTTTCAGAAGGCATTACGTTGCTTCCTTGTAATTTTTGAAAGTTTTTTATTGAAGTTAAAAGCTCATTTGAAGTGTCAAAATTCTTTGTTTCGATTGAATTTAAAAGAGAAGCAGTGTACATTGGCAGAATGTTTTTCATATAGATGAAAGCAGAATCTGTTTCTTGCATTCCGGCTTCATTCAATTCTAAATACGAAACCCATTTGTTATTTTCATGTCCGGGAATAGGGAAAATCTTTAAAATTTTTCCGCTGATTGCTGAATATAACAGATTAACTTTTTCGTCGGCTGCAATAAAATCTTTTTGAAACTGATCTTTAACTGCCGCCTGATAAGCTTCGTCTAAATATTGATCCAACTTGTAATTTCCTTTATCATCAAAGAAATCTGCCAATGCAGCAAATTTAGCATCATTAGCAATTCCGATAACTGAATGGATACTGTCGTTTCCTTTTTTAAGATTGATTATTGGTACGTGGTACCACAATTGCGGAAATTGTGTGATAGACAACATTACCTGATCAGAATCCATACCGCGGAAATGGTCATCTTTACTTACTTTACGCAATAATTCAGACGAAAACGTATTAATAGGTTTCATACGTCCGTTATAATCCTGAATAATGATCGAGCCAAACAAATCGGCATGTTCTTGCGATACGGTTGTTTTAATTAACAAAGTATCAATTTGTTCCGCTGTTGGTTTGTTGTGCTGGTGCTGTGCTGTTGCTGAAACCAATCCAAATAATAACGCAATGGTTGTTAAGGCTGCTTTTTTGTTTCGTACTTTATTCAGTTTTTTTCTTAAATCGTTAAAACGGGTGTTTTTAGTAAATAAAATGCACAACATAGCAATATATAATAAGGTATAACCAATATAGGTAATCCAGGTGCCCCAAAAATCGTGGCTTACGGATAAATGGGTTCCTAATTCGTCAGGATCGTAAGAAGCCTGAAAAAATCGGTATCCTTTATGGTCTAAAACGTGGTTCATATAAATGCGGTAATCAAATGTCTGATTCGGATCAATAACCGTTACTTTGCTTTCAAATGAAGAATAACTTTTTTCGGTTCCCGGACGTTTTTCTGCAATGAAATCGTTTAGTTTTATCTGGAAAGGCGTAGTATAAACTTTTGATCCATATATGAACGTAAATTCTAAATCACCTAATTTAAATGATTGAGGGATACCCATTTGTCCTTTTGATCCCATTAAAGTTATTTCTTCTTCCTGGCCTTGGGAACGGACAGTTAAAACCAACGCATCGGTAGAATTTTTTGCTTTAAAATCTCCGTTCGATTTTAATACTTTTTTACCCTTCATTGGTCTGTCCATTACAAACTGAACACCCTCTAAATCGTACATAGAACGATAGTTTAACGGAGTGGTTGAATTGGCTTCAACTTCACCTTTTGCCTGCGTTGCCATCACCATATAATTTCCTGCAAATGGAGTGTTGATTTGCATTTCGCCGTTTTCATCGGTAAAAAAATTCACAGCACCTTCGGCTTGTTGATTGTACGAATACAAAATGCCGTGGATGCTTTCAATAGTTCCTTCTTCAATAAAATGTTCGTGGCGTTCGCCGTGGCTCGATTCTACTAATTTTAAATAACTTTTCCCATCGGGTGTTTCCTCAAATATTTCTTCGGCACCCATAATAAAGTCTTTAAACTCTACTTCAAACGGAATGTTGTTAAAGTCTTTTTTTAATTTAAAATGATTGGATGCAAAGTTGCTGATAAAATTATCCTGGTCTAAAGCAGCCGAGAAAAAACGCTGGTCTTCAAAAGTACGGCGTTTCATTTCCCCGTCATATTCCCCATCAACCATAAATGATAAAAACGTTTTATCGGAATAAAACTGGTTAACGGTTTCGCCTTCGCGTATAGGCATCATTCCTTCAAAACTGATATATCTTGTAACAAACGCACCAACTAATATCAAAATAAAAGAAAGGTGTAGAATAAGAGTATCTAACTTTTTTTTGCTGAACAACTTATACCTTTTAATATTGCCAATAAAGTTAAAAACAAAAATCAGCATAATTGCCTCAAACCATTTGGTGTTGTAAACTAAAATTCGTGCTGTGTCGGTGTTGTATTCATTTTCTATAAAAGTTGCAATACCCATAACGGCAGCAAAAACAATGAATAGAACAGCCATTAACTTTGTAGATGACAAAAACGATATAATTTTGCTCATAGTAAATAGTTGTTGTGTTCTTAGAAATTGCACAAAAATACTTAAATTAAATGGGGCAGTCAGTATTTTAACTTTATTTAAACAAATAAAAAATCATTGTGATTTCATAGAAAAAACTAAATTTGTATTTTATTTAAAAATGATAGAATAATGCCTAAAATTTCACATAAAGGCGTGCAAATGCCTGAATCACCAATACGTAAATTGGTTCCTTTTGCTGAAACAGCAAAGAAAAAAGGGAATAAAGTGTATCATTTGAATATTGGTCAGCCCGATATTAAAACGCCTGAAGTAGCTTTAAGCGCGGTTAAAAATGCCGATATTACGGTTTTAGAATACAGCCATTCTGCCGGATTTGATTCGTACCGCGAAAAATTGGCGCATTATTATCAAAATCAGGGGTTGCCAATTAATAAAGAAGACATTATTATTACCACAGGTGGCTCTGAAGCATTGATTTTTGCCATGGGATCTACAATGGACGAAGGTGATGAAATCATTATTCCGGAACCTTTCTATGCAAACTACAACGGATTTTCTACTCAAAACGGAGTAAAAGTTGTTCCGGTGATGTCGGGAATTGAAAGCGGATTTGCTTTACCACCTGTCGCCGATTTTGAAAAATTGATTACCCCAAAAACAAAAGCTATTTTAATTTGTAATCCGGGAAACCCAACAGGATATTTATACAGCAAAGAAGAAATTCAACAGTTGGCTGCATTGGTAAAAAAACACGATTTGTTTTTAATTGCCGATGAAGTGTACCGCGAATTTGTGTATGATGGATATGAGCATTTTTCGGTAATGAATGAAGAAAGCATTGCTGAAAACGCCATCATGATTGATTCAGTTTCAAAACGCTTTAGTATGTGTGGAGCACGTATTGGGTGTATCGTTTCTAAAAATAAAGAATTAATGGCAACGGCAATGAAATTTGCACAGGCACGTTTATCACCGCCAACCTATGCTCAAATTGCATCTGAAGCGGCTTTAGACACTCCACAATCTTATTTTGATGATGTGATCACCGAGTATAAAGACCGCAGAGAAACATTGGTTAACGGTTTAAATAAAATTGATGGTGTTCAGGTTTCAATGCCAAAAGGTGCATTTTATTGCATCGCTAAACTGCCGGTAGAAAACGCAGAGGATTTTGCCAAATGGCTATTAGAATCGTATGATTTGAACGGCGAAACGGTTATGGTCGCACCTGCAGCCGGTTTCTATTCAACCCCAGGTGTTGGTTTAAACGAAGTGCGTTTAGCTTATGTATTGAATAAAGAAGATTTAATAAAATCGACCGAAATTATTAAAGAAGCACTGAAGGTGTATAATAACTAAAAAAAGAGGCTGTCTAAAAAGTCACAAAACGCAAAAATCCCGAAAATTTTCGGGATTTTTTTTGTGTTTATACACTCAAAATATGTATCTTGAGCTCGTATGATAAACAAGTCAAAAATACGCTTTAAGTCGCTACCAGCCAATAGTCCAAGTCTTTTTTCTGAAGATATTTTTAATAAAATTCCTCAAAACCATCCCGTTCGATTGGTTAACGAAGTAGTCAACCAATTAAATATGGATGCTTTAATTGAGCAATACAAAGGCGGAGGTACCAGTAGTTACCACCCACGAATGTTGG
>NZ_FNXE01000013.1 GCF_900108395.1 Paenimyroides marinum
ATATTTAATTGGTTGACTACTTCGTTAACCAATCGAACGGGATGGTTTTGAGGAATTTTATTAAAAATATCTTCAGAAAAAAGACTTGGACTATTGGCTGGTAGCGACTTAAAGCGTATTTTTGACTTGTTTATCATACGAGCTCAAGATACATATTTTGAGGGTATAAACACAAAAAAAATCCCGAAAATTTTCGGGATTTTTGCGTTTTGTGACTTTTTAGACAGCCTCTTTTTTTAATCATCTTTTGGCTAAAATAAATTAAACTTTCATATAAAAAAAATGTATATTTGTTACTACATAATGATTTTCTCATAATATCATAATGTTTTTATTAATATATTAGGGAAGACAGTTTTTTCTGTCTTCCCTTTTTTATTCGTTCTTTTTTAAGTAAACGACAAAAATTATACTACCACAGATAATTTCGACTTGTCGAAATTTTAAAGACTTCAGAATTAAGTGCAAAGCATTTATTTGTGTTCATTTTTGATTGTAACTACCTGTTGTGCATTTGGACAAAAATTCATCAGTTCGAGTAAAAATCTGAAAGATTTTGTATCGGGAACTAAATAAAATACTTCTCGACACAAAATTTCTTCTACTTCGTTACAGAAATCTCACTCGAAGTGACGCTAGTTGATATTTTTCGTTTCTTAAATACACAACGAGTTGTAACTATCAAATTTTATTTGTTCATCTGTGGCTTATTATTTTTTGGTGTGTACTGAAAAATAATAATCTAAAATTATTTAATCTTAAAAAAAAGTATATATTTACCTTATAATAAAATGATTTTTTCATCATTAAGTATTTTTAAGTTATTAATATTAGAAAAGACAGTTTTTAACTGTCTTTTCTTTTTAATCATCTACACGTAAAAAATCACCTTTACTGTTAAAATCTAAATCTAAACCATTGGTTAATTCTACACTGTACCCCAACCGTTCTCTTTCAATTTTCACAATCTCTGTGTTTGGAAAACTCTTTTTAACGTAAGAAAGAATGTTTTTAGGAATAAATCCGGTGGGAATTGCGTTCCGTTTGCCATCAACCTCTTTCCATTCACCGTTGCCCGCAAACTCGATTTTTGTTCCGTTGGTTAAAACCAATTCATAATCCTTAGAAAGATAATCGTCGTCTAACGTTACTAAACTTACCTGTTTTGCACCAAAATATTTGGTTATGAACTGCTGACCTGCTTTTGGCAATTCGCTAAAAGTAATTACACGGTCTTGTGCAAAAGTTACACTTCCTACCAATAAAGCAATTGCTACCACTAACTTTTTCATCATTTGATTTATTTAATATTACAAAGCAAAGTTCAGAACCAAATTAGGAAAGAATTAGGAATTTATTTTTTTGTGATTTTAAATTCGTGCAGGTTGTTTAAAAATGAATAAGAAAGTGCAATAGCATTTTGTTTTTCAACGATGCTTTTTACAATAGAAAGCCCCAATCCGTTACTGTTTTTGGCGGTTCCCTGCTTATAAAAACGCTCATAAATCAATTTTGGATTGAGTGGAATGTGGCTGCCGCTGTTGGCAATTTTCAATTCGATTGTATCAATCAAAATTAAAAGTTTTTTTTCTTCATTATTGTGTTTTATCGCATTCCGCAACAGGTTTGAAAGTAAAACACGAGCCATTTCAGGGTGAAATTTCACTATAAAATCGCCTTTCTTCTCACATTGCACATAAAGTTGTTTTTCTTCTATAATTGAACTTAAAGTCTCTAATTCGTTTTGAAGCACTTCGGTAAAGTTAACCTTATCGGTCATTTTATACTGGTGGTTGTCAATACGCGAAAGCATCAACAGCGATTTATTTAAATGCACCATTCGCCACAGCGCGTCTTTGGCAGCAGTAATTTTGAGATACTCTTTTTCGGGCATATCGGTATTTTCTAACACCAGATCCAGTTCGTTTATAGTTACTGCCAAAGGTGTTTGCAGTTCGTGCGAAGCATTTTCTATAAACAGTTTTTGCTGTTGGTACATTTCCTCGTTGCGGTCAATCATTTCGATAACTTCTTCTTCTAAACTCGCAAATTCAATAACATTGCTTTTTACCGATTGTATCTGAGTATTTTTACCTAAACGATATTGTTTGATTTGATCTAAAATGGCATAAAAAGGTTTTAACGCCTTGCGGATAACCACTTGATGAATGACCAAGGCACTTAATAAAATCAATACATACAAGACAATTAATGAAATCGATAAATTAAAGATCATATCGTCTTCTTCCATCATTGAAGTTCTGATTTCCAAGATGTATTTTTCTTTATCTACGCCGTGAAAACCAGTTCGCAACACCCTGTACGGTTCGTTTTCGCCATCATAAGGCATAAAAACCATTTCGGTGGTTAAGTGGTTGCTCTCATCGTAATCGTCATCTGAAACCTTTAAGATACGGAACTGATTCACGCCAAATTCGTTTACTTTCGTTATGTTTGGATCTACATAAGCTTCTCTGATTATTTCTATTTTCTGATTTTTCAATCCGTCGTCGATATTGTCATACACTTCATCAACAATGGTTTTATAGAACAAAAATGCCCAGATGCCCATAACCACAAAAAGCAACGGCACCAGATACCGGAACGAATAATTTTTTAAAGACACTTTCATTTTTACTGTAATTTATAACCTACACCATAAACCGCCTGAATATCGGCTTCGGAATGAGCGGTTTTTAGTTTTTTACGAAGGTTTTTTATTTGCGAATAGATGAAGTCCAGGTTGTCGGCAAATTCAATATGATCGCCCCAAACGGTTTCTGCCAATGTGGTTTTCTGCATTACTTTTTCCGGACGAAGCATGAAATAATATAACAACTCGTATTCTTTCCTATTGAGTTTTAACTCTTTGCCAGCAACGGTAACCATACGGTCTTCGGGGTTTACCACAATGTTTTTGTATTGCAACAATGCGTTTCCGTTCTGTTGATTTTTTCTCAAAGCTACTTTTATCCTTGCCAGCAATTCTGCAAAATGAAAAGGTTTTGCCAGGTAATCATCGGCACCTACAAGCAAACCTTCTACCTTATCCTCTACGCTGTCTTTAGCCGAAAGAATAATCACAGAAGCTTTTGACTGTAGCTTTTTCAACTCTTTTAAAATATCCATTCCACTGCCGTCGGGCAGCATAATATCTAAGAGAATGCAGTCGTAATCAAACGAAATAATTTTATCTAAAGCCTCTTTAAACGTGGTTGCCGATTCTACTAAGATTTTCTCATTGTTCAGGAATTCTACAATGATCCTCTGCAACTGGACTTCGTCTTCTATTACCAGAATTTTCATAAGTAATCGTTAAAAAGGATAATATCTGAATTTCTATATTATCATTCAACCGATAAAATTACTTTAAATAAAAACGAAATACTGTTAAGCAAAAAATAAAAAAAGAGCCGGAAGAAATTTCGGCTCTTTTTTTAAGCTTTATCATCTGCCGATGGCCCGTAAACACCCGGAACAGGAATATCCAACAAACGCATATAAACGGTTAACTGCCCGCGGTGATGCACTAAATGATTGGTTACAATAAATCGCAACGCACCTGTCTTTGGCATGGAGGCCATCACGTGATCGCCTGCTTTTATCGTCCAGTTTTCAAATACCACGTTTTCGTTCATTTGTTCTATAATGGCTTTGTTTTTTTCAAAACCATTTTCCAGTGCTTCTAATAATTCATCAACCGATGTTAGCGTTGATGGTTTATAATCGGTATGAAAATCAAACACTTCTTTATTGATTATATAATCGACCCAATTGTGCAGTTCTACAATATGGTTTGCCAACTGCCCCATTGTCATTGATTTTTCGTGAGGTTTGTAACTAAATTTGTCATCATCTAACCGACTGATAATACGTTTTGTATTTTCTTTTTCGCGCTCTAATTCAATTAGTATTGCTTTTTTAATGCTCATTTTTATTTAATTTTTGTTGTTTAGTTTATTCAAATGGACAAGGTTCTGACTCTCTAAAAAAGATTGCTGTATTTCCAAAGTCAATTTTTAAATTGGAATGCTCTATTTCCTTTTTTCTATCACTTAGATTGATCAAATAATTTGCAAACTCTGTAAGCGTTTTTGTTTCTTCAGATTCGAAATTTTGAACGTAAACTCGCTTTTTACTTTTTAAAAATTCAAATTGATAATATAAACCATCCCTAACATACTCATTTATATATTCCCTTTCAAAATTATTCCCTTTAATGGTATCTAAATATTCATTGATTTTATTTTTTTCATAATCATCAATCAAATAAAAATAAGCTTTTACTCTTGCAGGGTAACTAGGCGAAACAAAAACAGTATCGCCTGTAAATTTAAATACTTTCAAATTTTGCATTCCTGCATATCCAAAAACAAAATCGTCCTGTAAACGAACTTTGTCTTTTGTACACGAAACAAAAATCAATATAAATGCAATAAAAAGAAACCTCATGAAAACTATATTTAAATTAATGTATTGCATCGTACGGAATATCTGGAACTATAAATCTTTCTAAATCTCCAAAATCCACATCTTTATTCCAATAAACTTCTTGACCCTGATAATACACTTGATTGTTTAAATCCCATCGCATTTTTGATTCATACAATTCTTCAAGAAATGTTGCAAATTTATTTATGTAATTTAATTCTTCAATCTCATAACTACCATTAAATCCATAAACGTAAATAGTTCTTTTTTTGTTTAAAAACTCAAATTGATACGACCCTCCATCCTGTAAACCTTCCTGAATATATTCTGACTTATAACTCCTTTTATTAATACTATCTAAAAAAATATTTATTTTATTTTTTTGTTCATCGGTCAACAAAAAGTAATGAACATTTTCACTTTTTGGATATTCTGAAGCTACAAAAACAGTATCATTTATAAATTTGAACGATTTAATTCTTGCATCTCCTCCTGACGTAAAAACAAAATCCTCCTGCAAACGGACTTTCTCTTTTGTACATGAAGTAAAAATCAATATAAATGCAATACAAAGAAACCTCATAAAAAAAATCGTTAACTAAAAATTGATCATTGTGATTATATCAAAGATATTAAAATAACGTGTTTTTTCAATAAAATTAATCCGTTAAAACAATTAAAAAAGTTGTATTTTTACACACTGTAATTATTGACATCTAAATTATAGCAATATATAATGAAACATACCAAGATTAAAGATCTGTTATCAGGATCAAGTCTTTTACAGGAAGTAGTAGCCAAAGGTTGGGTTCGTACATTCAGAAACAACCAGTTTATCGCATTAAACGACGGTTCTACCATTCACAACATTCAATGTGTTTTAGAATTAGACACATTTGCCGAGGAAATCATAAAACGCATTACAACCGGTGCGGCATTAAGTATTAAAGGAACATTGGTTGAAAGTCAGGGAAAAGGTCAAAAATACGAAATTCAGGTTTCGTCATTAGAGATTTTAGGCGATTCGGATCCTGAAAAATATCCCATGCAGCCTAAAAAACACTCGTTAGAATTTTTACGTGAAAATGCCCATTTACGCGTGCGTACCAATATGTTTGGTGCCATTATGCGTGTTCGCAGCACGCTGGCTTATGCCGTGCACAAATATTTTCAGGAAAACGGATTTTTCTATGTAAACACCCCTGTAATTACGGGATCTGATGCAGAAGGTGCCGGTGAAATGTTTCAGGTTACCTCATTACCATTAGACGGATCTGCTCCAAGAAACGAAGACGGAAGCATTAATTACAAAGAAGATTTTTTTGGAAAACACACCAATTTAACCGTTTCCGGGCAGTTAGAAGGTGAAGCATACGCCATGGCATTGGGTTCTATTTATACCTTTGGGCCAACATTTCGAGCGGAAAATTCAAACACTTCACGCCATTTAGCCGAGTTTTGGATGATTGAGCCCGAAGTTGCTTTCAATGATTTAGATGCCAATATGGATTTGGCAGAAGATTTTATTAAATCGGTTATCAAATACACACTTGAAAAATGTGAAGACGATTTAAAACAATTAGAAGCTCGCTTGATCGATGAAGAAAAATCGAAACCGCAGGCTGAGCGTTCTGATATGACCCTGCTTGAAAAATTGAATTTTGTTTTAGACAACAATTTTAAACGCGTTTCGTACACAGAAGCTATCGATATTTTAAAAGCATCTAAACCCAACAAAAACAAAAAATTCCAGTATTTAATTGACGAATGGGGTGCTGACCTTCAAAGTGAACACGAGCGTTTTTTAGTAGAAAAACACTTTAAATGTCCGGTAATTTTGTTTGATTATCCCGCAAAAATCAAAGCATTTTATATGCGCTTGAACGAAGACGGTAAAACAGTTCGTGCAATGGATATTCTATTCCCGGGAATCGGTGAAATTGTTGGCGGATCACAACGTGAAGAACGTTACGACGTTTTAGTTGAAAAAATGAAAGCCTTAAACATTTCTGAAGAAGAATTATGGTGGTATTTAGACACCCGCCGTTTTGGTTCGGCAGTTCACTCGGGCTTTGGTTTAGGATTTGAACGTTTGGTATTGTTTGTAACAGGAATGACAAACATCCGCGACGTAATTCCATTCCCAAGAACACCGGGAAGTGCAGAATTTTAAATAAAAAACGTTCAACTTAAAAAAGTTTGAACGTTTTTTTTATTATTTTACATCTTTAATTCGTTTATTAATGATTTTACCTAAAGAACTAAAAGAGGCTATAACCCATCTATCATCAACAGAAAAAGACAAACTAATTTTCCGTTTGTTAAAAAAAGATTTACCATTGGCTAACCGTTTGCTTTTTGAATTGGTAAGTACAGAAACTGTTGAAGAAAAACGAAATAAAATACAAAAATCATTAGCTTTTCAAATAGAACGAGCTGTTGAACAATTTTATTCACCCGGTTATTTATCGATGGATGTGCGGTATATGAGCGGAATGATTAACGAACACGTACAAATTACAAAAGATAAATTTGGTGAACCTTACCTTAATTTACTAATTTTAAACGGAATAATTCCAAAACTAAATAAAAAATTAGAAACCTATAAACCAATAAAAGCAAACAAATTTTATGTCCCTGCTTTGGCACGCATCTTTAAAATTTTAATGAATATTTCAAAATTTCATGAAGACGAACAATACGAATTTCGTGTAAACCTTAACAAATTAGGCAAAAGTATTGCAGAAAACCCTGATTTTATGAAAGCAGCCATAAACAATGGTTTAGATATAAATTGGTTATTAAATGCTGAAATACCAGAAAATATAGTTCAAATTCATAAAAACATTCGTGCATTGGGACTTTTAAAATAAAACAAAAAAAACGTATATTTTACAACCTTTAAAGTTTGACACAACGCTAATTATTTGTTATTTTTGGATAAATTAGTTTGTGTCAAACTTTTTTAAAACAATAAAGTTACAAGGAGCATTATAAAATGTTAAAGCAGAATTTACAGTTAAAATTATCGCAAAAATTATCGCCGCAGCAAATTCAATTAATGAAATTGATTCAATTGCCCACGCTTGCATTTGAACAACGATTAAAAGAAGAATTGGTAGAAAATCCGGCATTGGAATCGGGCAAAGATGATTTGAATGAAGCAGATGAATTTCAGGATAACGACGATGATTACGACGATTACGATAACGATCATATTGATACGGAAGACATCAATATCGACGATTATTTAAGTGATGACGAAATACCCGATTACAAACTTAAAAGCAATAATTACAGCGACGACGATGAGGAAACTTTTATGCCGATTGAAGCACAAATCAGTTTTCATCAAAGCTTAATTGAACAGCTAAATACTTTTATTCTAACAGACGAAGAACGAACCATTGCCGAATTCTTGATTGGCAGTATGGACGATATGGGATACATTCGCCGTGACATTCAGGATATTGTAGATGATATGGCGTTTACGCAAGGTATTTACTCTTCTGAAGAACAAGTGCAAGATATTTTAGAAAACATCATTCATGAGTTGGAGCCAAGCGGTGTGGGCGCACGTGATTTACAGGAATGCCTGTTGTTGCAGCTACAAAATAAAACGCCTAATGAATGGATTGATTTGGCTAAAGACATTGTTGAAAATCAGTTTGATGCATTTACCAAAAAACATTACGATAAATTATTGCAGAAATACAGCGTTTCACAATCACAGCTTCGCAAAGCTATTGATGAAATAGAGAAACTGAATCCTAAACCGGGCGGGAGTTTTTCGGGCAATTCAAGAGCTGTGGAACACATCATTCCCGATTTTACGGTAAAAGTAGAAGACGGTGAAATAGAATTATTACTAAACAGCAGAAATGCCCCGGAATTACACGTTTCTAAGGATTATCAGGAAATGTTGCAAACCTATAAGGAAACTAACGAAAAATCGTCAGCACAAAAAGATGCCGTTCAATTTATCAAACAAAAGTTAGACGGGGCCAAGTGGTTTATAGATGCCATTAAACAGCGTCAGGAAACCTTGTTTGTAACCATGAGTGCCATTATTGAATATCAAAAAGAATATTTTTTAGACGGCGACGAAACTAAAATCCGACCGATGATTTTAAAAGATATCGCCGATATGGTTGGGTTGGATATTTCTACCATTTCACGCGTTGCCAACAGTAAGTATGTAGATACACCTTACGGCACTAAACTGATTAAGGATTTCTTTTCTGAAGCCATGGTAAACGATCAGGGAGAAGAAGTGTCAACTATTGAAATTAAAAAAATATTGCAAAATATCATTGAGGAAGAAGACAAACAAAAACCACTACCCGATGACAAACTTGCCGACATGCTTAAAGAAAAAGGCTACCCGATTGCACGGCGAACTGTTGCAAAATATCGCGAACAATTAGACATTCCCGTAGCACGGATGCGCAGAAAAATTTAATGAAATACGCAGCAAAAATAATATCATATATTTTTCATCCTGTACTTATTCCTACAATAATTACAGGATGTTTTTACTTATTAAATGCTGATTTTTTTATTCCTGTAGAACGTTTTGTAGCAACCGGGCAAACGTTTTTAATGACGTTTTTATTACCGGTATGCATTTACTTTTTTCTAAAATCTTTAGGATTGTTAAAATCGTCGGTAATGGTTAAAAATGTTCAAGAACGCGCAGCTCCTGTGTTTTTAAATATTGTAATAATTAACATACTTGTTTTTAAAGTATGGGAAAACGTTTCTAATTCTGCCCTGAAAATTTTTTTTATAGCTTATTGCATTTCTTATACCCTGCTGTTTTTTGGTGTGTTGTTAAAACGTAAGTACAGCGTACACGTAGCAAGCGTTTGCAGTGTCATTCCGTTGTTTATAAACCAAACCACCACTTATTACCTTAATCCATATATTATTTTACCAATTTTATTGTTAATAATTGGCTTGGTAGCATCGGCAAGGCTTTATTTAAGGGCGCATACCAACGTAGAAATTATTCTGGGCGCGTTGATTGGTTTTGTACCGTCGTTTATCTTGTTTTATAAGATGTAAAACATTAACCCTACATTCAACATATTGATGTTTTCATTGATCAAATCTTTCTTATACAACGGCTTAAAACCGTAATAAGCATAAAAATTCCAAGTGTTAAACCCGGCAGCAACATATACGCCTATATTAGAATTTTCAAAAATATCTGTCCCTCTGAATGTTTGATTTCCTAATGTCCCTTTATATTTTGAAGTTGAATTTAGCAGATAACTGTATTTGACACCTGTATAAATCCGCCAGAATTTGTGCGAGTGTACTTTGGAATTTCTCCATCTAATTTCAATCGGGATTTCTATGTACGACAGTTTATGAACGTTCTTTTCCGGATCGTTATCAATATCAAAAACAACAGGATTTTCGTTAGTTAAAACAAGATTGTGCCGCAGATTATAAAATGCAAATCCAAAACCGGGAGCAATAGAAACGGTTCGTTGTTTATTTAGTGGAATATCCCTTAGAAATCCAAAATTGGTTCCGATCGAAATGGTACGCTGTGAAAAATCGTCCGAATTTTGTCGTAATATGCTATGTGTTATTCCCACATAAAACTGATCTTCCCTGTAAAAAGGATCTGTTACTTTTATGGTTCTGTCTAAAGCGGGCAAGCTGTCGGTAGCCTGAGAAATCGCCGTTACCGAGACCAACAAAAACAATATGTTAAGAAATAGTTTCATTTGTTAAAAATTATAAACCAAGCCAACGCTTAGCAATTGTTTAAACTGTACCCGCGGACCTTCGGTTATCTGCACACCGTCAACATCGCGCTTGTTCTTGATATCATCATCATAAATCAAATGTCCGCCTAAAGTTGCTTTTAACAAGCTGTTTACTTTCATTTCTAACATAAGCTGCCAGTCCACATCAACATTTCCAAAATTATTCAGATAATCGGTATATAAAGTTAAATTATTTTTTAATGAAACGTTTTTCATTAACGCTTTATTCCATTCGGTTGTAAAAAGAAAACCCAATTCATTTTTAGATTTTCGTCCTGCTTTCAGCAAATTACCGTTTTCGTCAAAAACACCGCCTTCTAAACCAAACTCTCCTTTGTTCGCTAAAACATCGTCTAAAACCAATGTTGATTTCAAGGTAAGCGGTGAAATATATGCCTTAAAATTATTTTTAAAGAATTCAGAACCGATACCCACAAATAAATATGCCGGTGCAAATGCCCGCGAAATAGGATTTTCTACATCGGGATAAGCGTAACCGTTAGCCATTTGCGTGTTTAAGGTCATTTTGGCAGAATAATACCAGTTCGATTTGACCGATGATTTGTAACCAAAAGAAGAATTGATACTTAAAACATCATCTGTTTTCCGCAATTCTACATTTTCTTGTTTGTTCAGCCCGTAACGCACTTTCAACTCATTTTGCCAAACGGTTCTGCCCTTTTCGTAATTTCTTGAAAAGTCGCCTTTCACAATTCCGGAGACCGAACTATACCCGCCGGCACTCCAGTTTGAAAACGTTCCCTGATTGATATCCAATCCAACACTGTTGGTCTTTTTCCAAAAACTTAACTCAGACCGAATGGGAGATAACGCATCGTAAAGAATCTGTGAATTGGCACGTGGGGTTCTGTCGTAAACAAAACCATTGGGTTTAGGAATTAAGAAGTAAGCTAAATCGGTATTTTTATTGCGTTTGGTTACTTCAAAAGTAGAAACCACCACTTGTTGCACATCGCCCGACTTAAGTTCCATTAAAACAGAATCCTGCAAAACCATTTTGGGTTCCACCGTGATTGGTCGTATAAAAATAGTGTCATTTTTTTTAACCAAGGTGTCAAAAACCGAAAATTGTGTTCTGTAAAAAGCGTCTATACTTTTTTGCTTTTTTTCCATTTCGAGCGAATCGACTGTTTGTGAAAAGCCAATTGCTGAAAAAAACATAAAAAATACAATTATTCTAAATTGATACATTACTTACTTTTTTAAATAAATTTTGCATGGATAAGCTGTCTAATCCGCAATAAATAAATTGTTCGTTTACGGTGGCGTGCTCTATAAATTCATCGGGCACTCCCAGGTTTATTATCGTAACTTTTAATTTGTTTTTTAAAACAATCTGATTTATCATACTGCCAAATCCGCCATTAATCACTCCTTCTTCTAATGTGATGATGGTTTGATACCTTTCGATTAAATCAACAATAGCTTTTTCATTTAGGGGCTTTATCTGTAAAAAATGATACACCGAGAAAAAACCGGTATCAAAATTCAGTGCTTCCAAAACATTTTCGATAATGGTTCCTGTTGAAAAAACAGCTGCTTCAGTTCCTTTCTTAATTTTCTGGATTTTAGAAAAATCGATTGTTTCAAAAGGTACTTTCCAATTTTTTTCTGATGAATAACCCCGTGGATAACGAACGGCTACAGGCTGTGAATTAGCATCTTGCAACGTATATAATGTTTGCCGTAACTCAACAGCATCTTTTGGTGCCAGTATTTTTAAATTGGGAATGGCGTTTAAATAAGCAATATCAAAAATTCCCTGATGTGTTGCTCCATCCTCACCCACCAAACCGGCACGGTCAATACAAAAAATTACAGGAATATTTTGCAATGCCACATCATGAATCAACTGATCATAAGCCCGTTGCAAAAAAGTAGAATAAATGGTACAAAAAACAGTAAAACCACTCAACGAAATACCTGCTGCCAAAGTAACCGCGTGCTGCTCAGCAATTCCCACATCAATGGCACGATCCGGAAACGCATCCATCATATATTTTAAAGAGCTTCCGGTAGGCATTGCCGGAGTAATAGCAAATAGTTTATTGTTCTTTTGAGCCAATTCTAACAACGTCAGCCCGAAAACATCCTGATATTTGGTAAATTCTTGTTGGTTATTTTGTAACAGGTCTCCTGTTATTTTATCAAACTTCCCCGGTGCATGGTACAGCACCTGATTTTCTTCTGCCTTTTTCAATCCCTTACCTTTGGTAGTAACAACGTGTAGGAACTGAGGTTTGTTTTTATTTTTTAATCGTTGGAATTCATTAATGAGCATTTTTAAATCATGCCCGTCAATGGGTCCTGAATAATCAAAATTCAACGATTTAATCATATTGTTTTCTTTTGGATTTTTTCCTTGCTTCACCTGCATCAAATAACTTTTCAATGCACCTACGCTGGGGTCTATCCCAATGGCATTATCGTTTAAAACAACTATAAGACGAGCGTTAGTTACCCCGGCGTGATTCAAAGCTTCAAAAGCCATGCCCGAGGCGATTGAGGCATCACCAATCACCGCAATATGCTGATTATTTTTGCCTTGTAATTTATCGCCAATAGCCATACCCAATGCTGCCGAGACCGAAGTTGAAGAATGCCCCACGCCAAAGGCATCATATTCACTCTCACTGATTTTAGGAAAACCACTGATACCATTCTTTCTCCGGTTGCTGTCAAAAACTTCTTTTCTGCCTGTAAGTATTTTGTGTACATATGCCTGATGACCAACATCCCAAACCAATTTATCAATTGGCGTATCAAACACATAATGCAGTGCAATGGTTAATTCCACCACGCCTAAACTCGCCCCCAAATGACCACCGTTGACCGATACCACGTCGATTATAAACCTACGGATTTCACCGGCTAACTGTTCCAATTCTTCCATGGTTTTCGATTTTAAATCAGAAGGAAATTGAATAGTAGGTAAAATGGCTGCCATTAATTTTATATTTTTGAACAAATTTACAATAATATCTTATTTTAAAACCATATTTTGGAATGATACTTAACGATGAATATTATATGCGTATTGCGTTAAACGAAGCAAAAGAAGCTTTTTTTAAGGGTGAAATTCCTATAGGCGCAGTCATTGTAGCCAACAATCAGATCATTGCAAAAACGCACAATTTAACTGAAAACTTGAACGACGTTACCGCCCATGCCGAAATGCAGGCGATTACTGCTGCTGCGAATGCCATTGGTGGAAAATATTTAAAAAACTGTACGCTGTATTTAACCGTGGAACCCTGCCAAATGTGTGCCGGTGCATTGTATTGGAGCCAGATTTCAAAAATTGTTGTGGGAACAAAAGACAACAAACGGGGTTTTGAAACAATGGGTGGACAGTTGCATCCAAAAACCGAAATAATCTACGGAGTTTTAGAACAGGAATGTAAAAGTTTAATGCTTGATTTTTTTCAAAATAAAAGATAAAAATGCCATTCTGAACGAAGTGAAGAATCCTTAAATTCCTCCTTCGTTGGAATGCCAAGTTAAATTTTATATGTTTTTCTAAACAACTTTATTATTTAAAAACGGTATCCCAAAGATGCAAGATTTTTAAAACCTTGTAGCTTTAATTTTTTTGATAATTTATACCTACAAGGTCAAAAAAAAGACCTTGCAGGATTAACCAACTCTTATGATATGTTAATTATCAATGAATTACCAATCGAATTGAGGTTATTATTTAAAAACGATACCCCAAAGATAATTGCATTACCTTATTTTTCCAATCTACATCGGGGTGATCGGTTACATTTGTCATTCCGGCATTATAGCGTGCCGAAAGCATTAAATTTAACGGCAGATTAAGACTTAAACCTACATTGACAGAAAAGTTAAAATCATTGAATTTAGGACTGTCCGGATTTAAATCTTCAAACTTCATATTCGATTCTGTTAAAAAACCGGCTTGCGGTCCGGCTTCAATAGCTAATGAATTGGTTAGATAATATTTAATCATTACCGGAACGTTGACATAATTCAGGTTAAAATCGTGTTCAACGGTTGCGTTATCAACTTTCCATTTTCCGCCTTCAGAAGAATAATACACTTCGGGTTGAATAGCAATTTTATTAAACCGAAGTTCGGCAAAAAAACCGGCATGGAATCCATTTTTTGAATTGTTATCATGGAATTGACTCCAGCTTTTTCCTGATAATTTCGCATTGTTGTAACCCACTTTGGGTCCAAACGAAAATTCTTGTGCCTGTACTGAATTGGCACAAAACAATGCCGTACAAAGCATTGCGATAATTTGGGGTAACTGTTTCATAATATTGGGCATTTATGAATTGTTTATCAAATTTTAATCCAAAGCCAAAATTACCGAAAAAATATGGGCTACGCTAATTAAAAAACAGGAAAACTGTGTGTTTTTTCTACAAGTAGTATTTGGGTAAACAAAAAACCCTGTCAAAGTTTAAAACTTTGACAGAGTTAAATTTACATATTTTTATTTCAATTAAAATTTGTATCCAACACCTACTTGAATTACACCGTTTTTAGTTGCATCTCCAACATTAGTATCCTCTCTAATATCTGACAAACCTAGGTTATAACGCGCTCCAACAAAAAGCCCTATAGGTAAATCGTAAGCTAAACCAAAATTCAAACCAAAATCAGTAGATTTATAAAAATCTTTAGAATCAGTTGTAATATTACCAACCTTAGTTTCAGATTTCATTAAAAAGCCAATTTGTGGACCCAATTCAACAGAAAACCCTTCAACGATATAATATTTTGCCATAATTGGCACATTAATATAGTCATTCTTAATTTCACCATCTACTCCTAACGCATTAAATGAAGCACCTTGAGCTGAATACAAAACCTCTGGTTGAACAGAAAATTTTTCGTTAAATTTAATTTCAACAACAGCACCTACGTGAAAACTTGTTTTCATTTCACTGTTCTCTGCACCATTTAAATTAGCAAAGTTAACCCCAGCTTTTGGACCAAATTTTACTTCTTGTTGCGCCAATGCACTTGTAGAGAACGCAACTAAACCTAATAAGGTTAAGGTAATTTTTTTCATAAAATATTTATTTTTTAATAACTATTAAAACAAATTTAACCATTTATTTGATTTTACAAAATTATTAACTAAAAAAAATATGATATAAAAAACTACACTGATTTAAAAGTAACCTTTTTACATTATTTTCTACCAATATTTTTTTTAAACAAAAAACAACGTTTTAAGTACACTCTAGAAGGATTTATTAAAATTTGTAACCAATAGAAACTTGGATCACCCCGTTTTTAACATTATCAGTTTTTAAATGAGTTTCATATCTTTCTCCTTCTTCATCTGTTTGAACAAAAGTAAAATCTTTACCTACTTTGCTTAATCCCAAATTATAACGTGCTTCTACAAAGAAACCATTATTTAAATTAAAACTTGCACCTGCTCCTAAACCAAAATCAACAGAATTTGTTCCATTTTTAATATCTTCTGTTTCCTTTCCTGAACTTAATTCAGTTTCACCTTGAAATGTTAATGAACTCTTATATTCAGATTTCCATTCGGATTTAATATTAAAACCTACATAAGGTCCTGCTTCAATAGCCAAACTTGGAATTATATAATATTTAGCCATAATTGGCACATTGATATAATGTAAATTCCATTTCATTTCACCATCTATTTCATAATCTATAGGCATTCCAAAAATAATATCCGTACCTTTTTCATACTGTTTATATTTTCCACCTTGCACAGAATATAAAACTTCGGGTTGAATTGCAAATTTATCGTTAAACTTAATTTCTGCAAAAGCTCCAATATGAAAGCCAGTTTGTCCTTTATCAAACTCTAATTGATCTTCCTGGTATTCAGCATCAAAAAACTTTCCGCTTACATTAGCAAAGTTAACCCCTGCTTTGGGACCAAATTTTACTTCTTGTTGTGCCAGTGCACTTGTAGAGAACGCAACTAAACCTAATAAAGTTAAGGTAATTTTCTTCATAAAATATTTGTTTTTTAAATAACTTTTCAAACAAATTTAACCATTTATTTGATTTTACAAAATTATTAACTAAAAAAGTATGGTAATCAAAACAGCTCTAAACAACAATTAATAAAAAAAGCCTGTCCGAAAAGTGTCATTTTGAGCAAAACGGAGTGAAGTCGAAAAATATAAAGCACTATTATAAGAGATTCATCCGTTGTCGGAATGACAATTACACTTAATTATTTGACTTTTCGGACACCTTCTTTGCTTATAGCTTATAGCCTAAAGCTTAAAGCTATAAACTTACTTTTTAATCACCTTAACCGTTGCTACATTATTGTGAATGGTTGTTACTTTAACAAAATAAACTCCATTGGTTGCGTTTTGCAGGTTTAACTGGTTACTGCTGCCAAACATGCCGTTTTGTATTTCACGCCCGTTCATATCGTAAACTACATAATTTAACAAAGTTTCATCGGTTTCTATATTTATAATATCATTGGTTGGGTTTGGGTAAACATTTACCTTGATGTTGTTAAACTTTTCGGTACTGTTGGTACCGCAGGCATAAGCTCCTAACTTGGCAACAAAAAAGTTTGACTGCCCAGTGCTTACCAAAGGGGTTATGCCTAGTGTGTTGTTCATAAACAAATTGGCATTAAAAGTACCGGCGGTTATATAGTTGCCGTCGTTATCGGTGGCTACAGCAGTCATTTGTTTGGTACTTACAGCCTCACCCTGTATATCGTGTACGTTTATTACCGCCCCGGTTTGTTTATTCAAACGTACCAATACAGGATCCGGTTGATAATTTATTATTGGACGTACTACTTCTATTGTACCCCAAAAATCTGCACCACTCTGTACCCCAAAAGCAACCTCGTTTCCTTTAAGGGCAATACCTTTACCTTGTCGTGGTGCAGGTCCTAAAACACCTGAACTATAAGCAGCTGTTGCCTGTACCCATTGTACCACTCCGTTACTGTTAATTTTAAAAATCATAGGTATAGTAAAGTCTGCACCAGGAGTAAAGAGATATGGGGTTACACTGGGATCATTAGGATCATATATCTTTAGGTCTTGCTCGTTATAGTTTTTGTACAAATCTCCTCCAATATATATATCTGAATTCGTATCAATTTTAATTGATTTGAACCTGTTAGACGGCTGTATGGCAGGTCCTCCTACTATTGGATTAGAATATAGTTCTCTATGCCACAACAAGCCGCCATTGGTACCGTCAATGGCAAATAAAAATGAAAGGTTAACTACACTACTGCCGTCATACGTAAGTGGTGCATTCTTTCTATGACCTGTAACATAATATCGGTTTAGGTTTTCATCGTAAGCAAAATAGGTAGATCCTTTGGCAAAACCGGTTCCGTCCGGAATAGGCAAAAGCATACTGCTTACATAATTTAGATCCTTGTCGTATTTAGCCAGATAATATTGAAAGGCTGCAGTGGTATTGGGAACATTAACATTATTATCTAAATAGCCATTCCCTTTACGTAAGCCAATTATAAAATGTAAGTTATCTTTACTGTCTATTGCAAGGTCTAATAATTGCGGAGGTAAAAACTCCATAGCATTAACAGCTCCTTCTAAAGCTTCTCTTTTAATATAGTTGCCATTGCTGTCGTATTTTACTAAATATGCTGTTTTAAAACCTTCTTGTGCTATTTGTGGGTTGGTAAGGTCAGGGTAAGGTATAGAGTCTGTTGGGCTAAAATGAACGGGCAGTCCGTCAGTAGTAGCATCGTCATTCCTTACATAAGCGCCTATATAAACATTGTTTTGGCTGTCTAAAACCAAATTGTAAGCACTATCATCAAATGCCCCTCCAATGGCTTGGCTCCAACGTACGGTACCATCACACGTAGTAGAAAATAAAAAGATATCCTCCACTCCCCCTGCTACAGAACTTGATAAGTTGTAGGTTTTTACAGATTGCCCATCAAGTTGCACCCCATTCTTTCCATAAACCGAAGCAATAAAATAATAATTATTGTCGGTGCCAACTTTAATATCGTGTATTTGTTCATTGCCGGAGTCGCCCGAAGGTCCGCCACCGCTTACTGCCCAGTCCCAGTTGTAGGTTTGGGCGGTTGAGAAGAAAGAGGAAAGAAGAAAGAGGAAAGATAGTATTTGGCACTTCGATACTTCGACAGGGCTCAGTAACCGCAGGCTCAGTGACCGTAGGCTCGGCATGACAAACTGAATGAGATGCTGAAACAAGTTCAGCATGACAAACTTTGTTGGGTGTAATTGTTGTTGCATAATTTCTTTTGTTTTATTGTTGAATTGTTGAATCGTTGATTTGTTGATTTGTTGATTTGTGATAAACTGTATATTTTATTTGGTTTTGATTGGCTACACCTCCCTAGTCCTCCTCAAAGAGGGAATAAGCAGTGTTATAATAATAAAAGCTAATGCCCGCAGTTTTACGTTATAACTTTGGACATTAGACTTTAGACTATATAAAACTTACTTTTTAATCACCCTAACGGTTGCTACATTATTGTGAATGGTTGTTACTTTAACAAAATATACCCCGTTGGTTGCATTTTGCAGGTTTAACTGGTTACTGCTGCCAAATATGCCGTTTTGTATTTCACGACCGTTCATATCGTAAACTACATAATTTAACAAAGTTTCATCGGTTTCTATATTTATAATATCATTGGTTGGGTTTGGGTAGACATTTACCTTGATGTTGTTAAACTTCTCGGTACTGTTAGTGCCGCAGGCATAAGCCCCTAACTTCGCAACAAAAAAGTCTGACTCTCCTGCACTGTTAAGCGGTGCTATGCCCGGCGTGTTAGAAAACAATGCATCCATAAAATGTCCTCCCGTAACATAGTTACCATCCCTATCTACAGCTAAAGCAGTCATAGTCTTATTGCTGCCCGGATCATCTATCGAATGCATACCAATGGTTGTTCCGGTTTGTTTGTCAAAACGTAGTAATGTAGGAGCAGTTCCTTGACCATACGGGTAATTCAGCGTAAAGCTGTCCCACTGAAAATTTCCTTCACTACTGCCAAAGGCAACCTCACCCGATTTCAATGCCAATCCCTTTTGTATTGCCGTATGGTTGGTTTGTTTTCCGGGAGCAAAAGCTGTAGGAGTTTTTACCCATTGCACTGTACCACTGCTGTTGAATTTTATAACTATTGGCACATTAGTAGTCACGGGAGGTATAAAAGAATAAGTAGTATTTATAGAATCGTTAGGGTTGTATATTTTTACCGGTTCCGGAGGGTATATGGTTTGTGAAAACTTACCACCAAAATAAACATCCGAGTTGGTGTCAACTTGCAAAGAGGTCATCCATGCAAATGCTAACTGATTATTAACCGGTTTAGCATATAATTCCCTATGCCAAAGCAAGCCGCCATCGGTACCGTCAATGGCAAATAAAAATGAAAGGTTTTCCACAGCACTGCCGTCATATGATAGGGGAACAAGTCCCCCAACATGTCTATAACCGGAAATATAATATTGGTTTAAGTTCTCGTCATAAGCAAATTTTACAGCCCCCACAGTACCCTGACCGGGAAATCCTCCGTTAGTAACCGGCAGCTGCATACTGCTAACATAATTTAAGTCACTATCGTATTTTGCTAAAAAATACAGATAATCTGTAACCGTATTAGGAACGGTAACCTTATTGTCTAAATGTGTCCCTTTCATTAATCCCACAATAAAATGCAGATTATTTTGGCTATCAATGGCAAGTTCTAAAAGATGTGAATAATAGGTAGAAAAAGTAACATCATTCCCTTGCAATGCTTTTTTACCTATAAATTGTCCGTTACTATCATATTTAACTAAAAAAGAGGTTTTAAGATCATCTTGATGATTTTGGTTATTGTAATCCGGATTTTGTAAAGAATCTGTTGGGCTAAAGTGAACAGGGTGTCCATCAGGCGTGATATAATCATTACGCACATTTGCCCCAACATACACGTTATTTTGATTGTCTAAAACTAAATTAAATGCATAATCGTGCGTACCTCCCCCAATGGCTTGGCTCCAACGTACGTTACCATCACACGTAGTTGAAAATAAAAAGATATCAGGACTGCCACCAGCAACAGAGATTGATTGGTTATATGTTTTTACGGATTGCCCATTTAGCTGAACTCCATTCTTTCCATACACCGTAGCTATAAAATAGTAGTTGTTGTCGGTACCTACTTTAATGTCGTATATTTGTTCGTCTCTGGTATCTCCCAAAGGTCCGCCGCCGCTTACTGCCCAGTCCCATTTGTAGGTTTGAGCATAGCTCGGAACAGAGAACAGAGAACAGAGAATAGAGAAAAAAGAAAGAAGTTTAATGCGCTGTCTTGATAAGTAATGATGAGATGCTGCACTTCGACTAGGCTCAGTGACCAATTCAGCATGACAAACTGTTGTGTGTAGTTTATTTTTCATAGTTTATGGTTTTTATTTACACTTCTCGATTTCGCTCGAAGTGTACGTATAAAAATAATAAAAAAGGTGTCAAAAGCATACGCTTTCAACACCTTTTATGGTTAATGATTATTTTTTAATTAATTTTTTCTGTGTAATACGCGTGCTGCCGTTTTCTAAACTTACTACATAGGTTCCGGCAGGTAGGTGGCTTACGTTAAGCAATACTTTACCTTCTTTGCCGTTTACGGCTTGTTTTAAGCGCTGTACCCCCAACATATCATATACCACAATATGTTGTGCGTCATTGTATTCCGTACCTACGTTATACGATGCAGTAGTAGTTTCAACCGTTGGGTTAGGCGAAAGTTCCAATTCAGGTTCTTTTACTTCTCCTTTTTTCCCACCAACCTCGTACAATTGTATTGGTACCTGGTCTGTACAAGAAGCACCCTGAATTAAGAAGATATCGTTGGCACCCGGGTAAAAGTTGCTGTTTACGTAGAATGATACGGTAATGGTATTTATTCCCGGACTTAATAAATGCGTTGCCGGTACAAAGGTACCAAAATTGTTAAAGCTACTTAAGTAAACACTTTGCCATGTACCCAGAGGGTTAAACAATGTTACCGTAAAAGTAAAGCCTCCCGGAATCGGACCCGTGTAGCTAAACGTTGCCGAAAAATTACAAGGTTGTGGCGGGCAGTTTACTATATCTGGTGTAATATTTGGCATATTACTACCAAAAGGGCAACCCTGTTGATTTAAAATCAGTTGGAAAATTCCACCATCATTCACAGGTTGATCGGGAACAACACCGCCTCCGGATTGTACCGGAATGTTGTTTGTATTCCAGTCATACTGCTCATATTCCCCTAAAGGTCCTAATAAATAGGCATCGCATACATTTGGATAACAGCCTTCGGGTACAATCCATAATACGCGGTCCGGGTTATGCGGTGCCGCAACACTATAAGTAGCACTACAACCCGACGGAGCGGTATAAATAACCTGGTACACGCCACCGTGAGCCACACTAATATTCTGCCCTGTCATGCCGTTGCTCCACAAATAGGTACCACCAGCCGGGGTGCCGTTTGCAGACATACTTACCGTATAAGGGTTGCAGTTTGTTACCGAAGGCGTGCTAATGGTAACATTTACCGGTTGGTGTACCACCACCTGCACAGAAGTGCTGCTGCTGCATGAATGATCGGTAGCCGATCGGGCATGGAAGTTATAGGTATATGTACCCGGAGAAAGACCGCTAATAACAAGTTCGGTGTTAGCCGCTCCTGTTACCCAGATATCATATCCGGTAGGTATTGTTGAACCTGTCCAACGGTGCTGTACCGTATTGTCGGTAACAATACCGGTAATTACCGTACTTTCGCCTGCACACATGGTTGTAGTACCTACAATACTTACGTGCGGCGGCTTGCGGATGACATAGTTTCGTGGCTTGGTAGCCATATCGTAAAACTTACAATCATTAGCGTCAATTAATACCGCCCAATAGCTGCCGCTTTGGGTTGGTTGGTAGGTTAAACCGGTGTGTACCGGCACATCGTCATTCATCCAGATAATATCTGTTGGAGCAACCGTAAAAGGTGGCGGACTATAACTTAAAGGCAGTTCATTGCCTTCACAATAATCGGCAGTGGTAGGAATAACGTCCCCCAAAAGGAAATCAGCTTTATTAATAGCTACCACGGGTCTGTTAACAACAGCCGTTTCATATACGCAACCGTAAGGTGTTCTGATTACTAACCATATAGGATAAGAATCTGCATCTGCAAACTGAATTTCTGTTAAAGGACCGTCTGCTACAAAATGGGTATCGTTAAAATGCCATTCATAGTGGTATTCCGACTTATAGGTACCGGGTACGTTTAAGGTAACTGCTTCATCAGCACAATAAGTTAGTGGCGTTACGGTAAAGTTGGTTGTTGGTACGCCGTCTAAATCTAATGTAATTGTTGCGGTACATGTTGGCTGCCCAAGAGAAGTTGCCGTTATGGTATACGTTTTAGTACCCGGCGTTACCCCCGTAAGAGAATAACTTGAACCTGTAGGGCTGCCCGATATACCTGTACCCGAATAGGTATAAGTAATAGGACTGATATTAGGGTCATAAACAGACGAAGCGTTTTTCAGCGTAATATTATAAACACCGTTTACACATTCAATATCTGCTTTTAAATCTGCCTGATAATTTTTAATAACATCAAAGGTTTTTACCACATTACAAGTACCATAAGTTAGCGTTGCAATCACCGTATGTACCCCGGCTACATCTGTTGTAAATGTAGTAGTTGGTGTGTTTGGTGAACCTGTTAGTGTAAGGTGTTCGCTACCTGACCAAGTAACTGTTGGAGAACCGGTATAGGTAACGTTTGCCGATATGGTATTACAAGCACTCCATGTAGCATTTACATTCACATTTGGTGTCGGCGTAATGGTACAATTTGGCGAAGTGTTACAATTGGCTACAACTTCCACATTAGACGATTTAAAAGTACAGCCGTTATAGGTAATTTCTACATAATAGCTTCCTTGAGGAGTACCACCAGAGATTGTATAATTGGAAGAGTTAGCACCTGAAATTGGGCTATTGTTTTTATACCATTGGTAACCTGCTACGGTTATCCCCGTAGGAACTGTTGAAGTAAGTGTTAAACTACCATAACTTGCCGGGCATACTGAAATAAAGTAACCTTGCGATATTCCCACTTTAACTTCAGGGGCAACTGTTACCGTTTGCTCTGCTTCTAACTGATAGCTACAATAGCCAACTATAGAAACTTTTATTTTTTGAGTTTGAGCTGCACCTGTTTGGTTAGTAAACCCGTTAGGAATTGAAAAGGGTACTCCGCTTGTAAACGGATAAGGTCCTTCAGCAGCTCCACCATCAAAGCTTACCATTACATCTCCTGAAATAATAGGTGCCGTTGTTACAGTCAGGTTAATGTTTTCATTTGTTAAACACTGACCCTCCAAAGATCCTAATGACATTGTTGGTTTTGGTCGTAAACTAACATTATAAGTGCCTGTTGTTTTTACACCACACTTGGTTACCGTTACTCTTACAATTCCGGTAGAAACGGTACTGATTTCATTAAAGCTTATAGTAGCTGTTTTACTGTTGATACCGTTGGTGATATTTCCAAAGTTGGTTGTGTTCCCTGGAGTACCTACAATGCTCCACTCTATAAGGTCGGGAGTACCAATGGTATTTACAGTAAAAGTAGTTGACGAACTTGGGCAAAACAAGGTTGTACCGTTAGGATGCGCTATAACAGGCGTCATATTAACCTGGCTTACATTACGTGTTTTAAGGATAGATTCACATCTAACGCCATTAACAACAATGGCTTTCACAACAGATATGCTTCCTGTTGGCGAAGTAAACTTTGCAGTAACACTGCTTCCTGTATTATTACCCGTAATAGTACCACCGGTTATAAACCATTCATAGGTATAACCTGCTTCACTTTCATTAATAGAATAGGTATAAGGCGTATTTAGGCAAACATGTTCGGGTCCGCTAATGTTATTTGTAATAACCGGGCTGGCGATAACGTTTATCACTACAGGATAGCTTATACAACCACCATTATCTGCTGTAATTACATAACTTCCGCCACCTTCTTCAAATGAATAAGAAAAGGAGTCAGTAAAATCGGTATATACTATGGTATTATTGTAAGTTACATTCCAAGTCAATGGAATAGCAAGTTGGGTTGAAAAATCCATACTGGTTCCCTCGCAAATCAATAATTCCTCCGGGTCAAAAGTAATTTGTGGACGATCCTGAACAGTAAAGCTGATTTCAGAATGACCTGCACAACTTCCTGCGGCAATAAGCGTATTAAAGTAATCTACACTTAATGTATAAGTTCCAGGCGTAAGCCCGCTTACGATAATTTCATTACGTTGATGATTTTTAACAAGCATAGGGTGATTAGGATCTCCATCAATCATCCATTCAAAGTTAGTGGTAGGCCATTGAGGCAGAGAAAAGATTGCTTGATCACCCTCGCAAACTACATCGGGACCAGTAATATTTCCAGATTGTAGGATCACAGGAATTTTTATGGTTGTCCAATTTGGACACGAGCAATTCGATCGATAACTAACATAACCAAATCCTTCCGAAGGATCAACTTGATTCCATTCCACATCGATAGAGGTGCCATAGTCAGCAACAATATCTCCCCCAATAACAATCCATTCGCCACCGCATCCATCGTTTACACTGTAAGTGGCGCGGTCAAATTCACAAACGATACTTGCACAACTGATTTCAACAGCCGGCATGTTTTCAATATGAATATCAAAATGGTATCTAGATACGCAATTGCAACTGTTTGTTACTGTTAATGTCACATTATAACTACCGCCATTCGTATAAGCGTGGGTTGGGTTTTCTGTAGCAGAAGTAGTACCGTCTCCAAAATCCCATAAGTAGTTAATTATTGCAGATCCACCATTATCCGTAGAAAGATTCTTAAATGATATAGGTTGAAAGGTACAGAAGGTGTTTTGATCTGGCTGTATCCCGGCAATTTCGAAATGGGCAGTGGGGCTAACTACCTTCTCTAAACAAAATGAAAGTTCACGGGTAGTTTCATCAGGATAAAGTATTGTAACGGTTAAATTTCCGTAATCGGTGGCATCCCATTCAATTTGTGCCCCATTACTGGAACTAGCAAGAAGATTACCGCCGTTTACCTGCCATTGTACATCAGTGGCATTGGGATCGTTAAGAAAATAATTTACGGTAGTGTTTTTACAGATACGGACACAGGGAGCATCTTCAATATTTTCTTTAAGCGGAGTAGCTTCTTCCCTACCGTCGTCAAATTCAATACATCCAACTTGTTGGTCCCAGGTAAGTACCGGGTTCTTTACTATTTGTGCTTGTATTCCTACTGTCCACATGAACATCAACAAAATACCCAAAGCCCGAATTTTGGGCAGAAAAGTACTTTTTTGCATACTATTATAATTTAAGTTAAAATTCTAAATCAAATAAAGTTTTAGTTTAAACCAATCTTTATTACTTAATTTGCGTCCTTTACAAAAATTTTAATAACTATTGAAACAAATTTAACCATTTATTTGATTTTACAAAATTATTAACTAAAAAAATATGATAATCAAAACAGCTCTAAACAACAATTAATAAAAAAAGCCGAATTTTCATTCGGCTTTTATTCAATTTGGTTTCCTTGTTTGTCAAAGAAATGATATTCTAAATACGTGTAGGCATCACGCGGTATAATTTTTATCCATCGTTTGTACTCAAAGAGCCATTTGGTACGCACCGACAGAAATCCTTTTGTTAGATACGCAGCTATAAACGGATGCGCATTTAAAACCATGTCTTTGTGGTCTTTAATAATTCGTTCCAGGTCAGCCGATATTTTATCAATAACTAAAATTGGAGCCTCTATTTCGCCCTCTCCGTTATGGTCTGGGTTTTCTTCTTTTGTTTTGATAGAAACTTCGGGTCTAACTCTTTGTCTAGTAATTTGAATTAATCCAAATTTACTAGGAGGCAAGATTTTGTGTTTTGCTTTGTCATCGCTCATTTCTTCTTTTAGGAAATCGTATAAAACCTTACGATTTTCGGGGTTGCTCATGTCGATAAAATCAACAACGATGATCCCACCCATATCGCGTAATCTTAACTGGCGTGCAATTTCTGATGCCGCGATCATATTTACTTCAAGAGCCGTATCCTCTTGTGATTGAGCTTTGTTTGAGCGGTTTCCACTGTTTACATCGATAACATGTAATGCTTCGGTATGCTCTATAATCAGGTAGGCTCCTTTACTCATAGATACGGTTTTACCGAATGAAGTTTTTATTTGTCGTTCAATGTGATATTTCTCGAACAACGGCACTTCTTTATTGTTATAATGTTTTACGATAGAAACTTTTGAAGGGGCTATTTCTTGCAGATAGTCCTTCGTTTGATAATACAATTCTTCATCGTCTATATGGATTCCTGTGAAAGTATCGTTAAAAACATCGCGCAGAATGCTTGATGCCCTGTTTACTTCTCCAAAAATCTTTGAAGGATGTTGAGCTGTAGTTAAACGTTTGCAAAGCAGGATCCATTTATCCATTAATGTTTGCAAATCTTTTTCTAGTTCTGTAACATTTTTGCCTTCGGCTACTGTGCGTACAATAACTCCGAAACCTTTTGGCTTAATAGTTTGCATCATTTTTTTAAGACGCTCTTTTTCTTGTTTTGAATCGATTTTCTGTGAAATCGAAACCCGTTCAGAAAAAGGAACCAATACTAAATAGCGACCGGCTAAAGACAATTCGGAACTGATCCTTGGGCCTTTGGTTGAGATTGGTTCTTTAACTATCTGTACTAAAATAGACTGGTTGGCACTTAACGCATCGGAAATAACACCATTTTTATCTATTTCAGTTTCAAAAGGAAATTTTTTAAGAGTGAAATCATTTAATTTACCTGAAGTTACAAGTTTGGTAAACTTCATCAGTGTTGGCAGGTTGGGACCTAAATCGTGGTAATGTAAAAAGGCATCTTTATCGAAACCAACATTTACAAATGCCGCGTTTAAGCCAGGAACGGGTTTACGAATTTTTGCTATAAAAATATCGCCTACCGAAAATCCTTTTTCGTCTTCCCTGTCTCTGTGAAGTTCAATTAATTTTCCATCTTTTAATAAGGCAAAATCTACTGTATCGGAACCAGACCTAATAATTAACTCTTTGTTCACTTGGTACATTTTTATCTGTTGCTTTTAGCTTAAAGTTTAGGGTGTAAAGTTTAGAAAAACTTGAACCAATTAAAAACTTGAAACCAAAAAATACAGATGGATTAAACATTTTTCTTTTAACTAAATAAAAGATTTTTTCAAAGAACTTTTTAATTTGCAATAAAAGAAAAAGTAGTTTTAAAACTACTTTTTCTTTTTGTGACGGTTAGCTCTTGCTCTTTTTTTACGTTTGTGCGTAGCTACCTTATGTCTTTTTCTTTTTTTACCACTTGGCATAATCTTGTAGTTTTAAGTTAGTAATTATTTTACGTCTGTGTTTGTTTTCACACCTTCTACAAACACTTTAGCTGGTTTAAAAGCCGGAATGTTATGAGCCGGTATTTTAATAGTTGTGTTTTTAGAAATGTTTCTTCCTGTTTTTTCGGCTCTGGTTTTAATAATAAAGCTTCCAAACCCTCTTAAATATACGTTATCGCCACCTTCTAAAGAAGATTTTACTTCTGCCATAAAAGATTCAACAGTTGCCTGCACGTCACCTTTCTCAAGCCCTAATTTCTCGGAAATTTTTGCTACAATGTCTGCTTTAGTCATTATCTCTCTATAAATTAATTTGTTGTCTGTTTTTTGAGTTTGCAAATATATTAATTTTATTATAATATTTAAATTTCAAATCATTAAATTTTAATGAAATAACGCCGCGTTTCAATTTCTCCTCATTTAAAAGATGTGTTATTGCACCACTTTTTCTATATATGAAGAGTTCATAGCACGCAATGCCCCCATATAATTCAGAGAGAATTCTAAATAATCGCCCACTTTATATTTTTTCTTATTTGTTTGTAAATCAACAATAATCATATCTGAACTTGCTCCAAAAAATTCGATATTTTTATCTTTTGGAAAAATATTCGACTGATCAACATCTAAAATCCCTAAATCTAAAATGGCTCTGAATGATGTTCTACCAATTTCTTTCTCATCAAATGAAAATGTTTTCCCTTCTACATTTGATCCAAAATCACCTTCGGGAACTTTAGGTTTTTCAATCAGCTCGATAATTTCTGCTTTTAAAGTAAATACATTTTGTTTCAACAACTTACTTGGTGTATCATTGTACACATCGGTTCCCTGGTACAGGGTTTCCCCTACCCTGAAATGATTAATACCAGCGGGAAGTTTGTGTTGAAAAATTAATGGAATCGTTACTGAAGATCCGCCTGAAACAAAAGGAATTTTCCTGTTGAATTTGGCTTCGATCAATTGTTTGTACAATGTAAGCTGGATTAATTTATCGGTACTTGGTAAAACGCCATACAGGCAAGAAAGGTTGGTTCCAATACCCACAACTTCGATATTGTTAAGCTGAAAAACCTCGTTATAAAACGATACCACATCTTCGCGCATTACGCCTTCTCTTAATTCTCCGAGTTCAATCATGATGATGATTTTGTGGATTTTGTTTTGTTTTTGAGCTTCGTGCGAAAGTAGTTTAATGGTATTTATATCGGTATTCATGCTAATATCGGCATATTTTACCACCGATGCTACCGAGCGTTTGGGCGTGGGTTTGATATAAATGGTTTCAATATTGGGATTTATTTTTTTTATCACTTTTAGGTTACTAACCCGCGAATCGCATACTTGTTGAGGATTGAGCTTTAATATTTCTTTGAGGAAGAGCTCGTTTCCACACAACATTTTGGTAACAACTGACCATTGAATTCCTTTGGCGTTAAAAAAATAATCTAATCGTTCAAAATTGTATTGCAGTCGTTCTTTATGTAAAGTTATAACAGCCATAACAATTACTTGTTTAAACGCATTTCTAGATACTTATTGGTAAAGCCCAGTTTTTCGTAAAGTTTTTTAGCAGGATTATCGGGTTCTACGTGTAGTGCAATATTTCCGTTTGCAGTTTCAATTGCTTTTTGCATCAGGGCTTTTCCAATGCCTTTACCGCGCTGGCTGGCATCTGTGGCAATATAAACCAAAATGTTTTCAGGAATATAATCTTTCATTCCGGTTTCATTCACAATTACAGCTCCAACAATTTTTTCTTCTTGTACCGCTGTTAGAATGAATCCGCCAAACGAAGGCGATTCTTTCAAAGCATATTTCAAACATTTTTCAATATCCTGTTTGGGATCGCCGTATTGCTCTAAATGTTTGAATAAAAAGTTTAAAATGTTTTCTCTTTCATATTGATTAGGTTTGTTCTCTTGACTATAAGTCTTGATTTTTAACATAATTTAATTTTTATATTTCTACTATTTACAAAGTTACTGATTTTTAATTAAATGACTTTTTACTTGATAAACCAATGATTTATACTGTACCTTTGTTTTGAAAAACGGTTCAAATGGATTTTACTCGGCAGTTATTGCTTTGGTATCAAAAAAACAAACGGGATTTACCTTGGCGAAACACCACAAACCCTTATTATATCTGGCTTTCGGAAATTATTTTACAACAAACCCGAATTGAACAGGGCTTGCCATATTACCTTTCATTTACCGAAAATTTCCCTACGTTAAAAGACCTGGCAACAGCCAATGAAGATGACGTTTTAAAGCTTTGGCAGGGATTGGGTTATTATTCGCGTGCCCGAAATCTGCATTTTACTGCAAAAACCATTTATTTTGATTTAAACAATACGTTTCCTGACAACTACAACAACATCATTAAGTTAAAAGGCATTGGTCCGTACACGGCAGCAGCAATAGCATCGTTTGCTTACAAAGAACCTGTAGCGGTGGTTGACGGAAATGTTTTTAGGGTGTTGTCTCGATTTTTCGGAATTCATGATGATATCGCTATTGGCAAAAACCGTACGGTTTTTCAAAATCTGGCAAATGAATTAATCAGTAAAAAACACCCCGATTTATTCAATCACGCGATAATGGATTTTGGTGCAACGGTTTGTGTACCGGCAAATCCTAAATGCGGGCAATGTATTTTAAACCAAAATTGTTATGCGTTTTTAAAAAACAAAGTCAATCAATTGCCTGTAAAGAACAAAAAAATCACTATAAAAAACCGGTTTTTCAATTATCTGATTTTGAAAAAAGACGATAAAATTGCTCTTCAACAACGCACCGACAAAGACATTTGGCAACAATTATACGAATTGCCACTGGTAGAAACTTTACAAGACAACGAAGAAGATTTGTTTGAATATTTATCGGCTCTTTTTCCTGAAAGTACCATTAAAAAAATCACTCCAAACGCCATAAAACACAAATTGTCACATCAGCAATTGCATATCAGTTTTTATGAAATTCAAGTTGCAGATTTTGACACGAAACATTTGGTTGTTCCGCTGAATCAATTAGATTTATATGCCTACCCTATTGTGCTGTGGAATTTTTTAAAAGATTTTTTTAAGCTGGAAAAAAATTAGTATTTTTGATTGATAAGGAAAAAATTTATGTACGGAACTTTAAACAAAGTAACTTTAATTGGCCATTTAGGCGACGACGTGAAAATGCATTATTTTGAAGGCGGAAACTCTATTGCCCGTTTTTCTATTGCAACTAACGAGGTATATATCAACAAATCAACCAACGAAAAAATTACATCGACAGAGTGGCACAACCTTGTTTTTAGAAACAAAGCTGCCGAATTGTGCGAAAAATATTTAAGCAAAGGCGATAAAATCTATGTGGAAGGAAAAATTCGTACCCGAAACTGGCAAACCGAAGAAGGTATTACCAAACACACCACCGAAATTCAGGTAACAGAATTTATTTTTCTTTCGATAAAAAAAGACATCGATTCAAAAACAAAGGCAATGAAACACACCGATGACAAATTGAGCAACTTTGAAATCCCAAAGATTTCCGATTACGATAAACTGAACGATCTTCCTTTTTAATGTTTAACCAAACCTGATTCTATTGGATCCCGAACCCGTCACATTACAATTACTTTTTTTACTGCTAACAGCTATTAGCTCAGTAATTTCTTTATTTTTTGTTGCATTATTTGCAGCCGTAGAAGTCGCATACTTTTCAACAACAAAAATTCGTTACGAACTGCTTTTAAACCATTTTCCCAAAAAAGCGGCGTTATACCAAAAATTATTGGACAAACCCGTTAAACTTCAGGCTACAATAAATTTAAGCAACACCCTTTTTAAGGTTCTGTTCTTGTGGAGTTTGTTTGTTTTTTACAATCATTTTTTCTTTATAAATTTCTGGGGTATTGTAATTTTACTGTGTGCAGGCAGCCTTATTATGGCTTTCTTCGGAGAAATTTATCCGCGAATATACAGTTCAAGGCAATTAAACAAAGTGGTGGTAAAAACCATTCAAATAGTTTATTTTTTCTGTGGAGTTTTAACCCCTATCACTTGGATTTTTAGAAAAATCAATCGTTTTGTCATTGGGAAAATCGATAAAAAAGATGATTCTTTTTCTATGGAACAACTTTCGCAGGCTATCGAAATGACCGATTATAACCCATCTAACGAAGATGAACAACGAATTTTAGAAGGAATTGCCTCTTTTGGATCTACCGAAGTATCGCAAGTAATGACGCCCCGAATCGACATTTTCGCATTGAGCGACGAGGAGCTTTTTCACGAGATTCTACCTCAAATTATTGAGAAAGGCTATTCGCGCATTCCTGTTTATGAAGATAGCATCGACAATATTATAGGAATTCTTTACATTAAAGACCTGATCCCGTTTTTAGACCGAAAAGTTTTTCAATGGACCACACTTTTACGCGAACCTTATTTTATTCCCGAAAGCAAGAAATTAGACGATTTGCTGACCGATTTTCAATCAAACAAAAACCATTTAGCTGTGGTGGTTGACGAATTTGGAGAAACCGTAGGAATTATCTCGTTAGAAGATATTATTGAAGAAATTGTAGGCGAAATTGCCGATGAATTAGACGAAGACGACAAACTGTATCAGAAATTAAACGCAAATGTTTATATCTTTGACGGGAAAATATCCATTTTAGATTTTTGTCGGATTTTAGATATTGATGAAGAACTTTTTGAAGAAAACCGGAAAGACGCTGAATCATTAGGAGGATTTTTACTGGAACAGATTGAAGATTTCCCTAAAACCGATGACGTTATTACGTTTGAAAATTATACTTTTAAAATTGTAAACATTCATAAACGCAGATTAGAAAAAATTAAAGTTACCATTAATGAAAACGACTAACTTTTTAACAACCGCAGTAATTATACTTTCTTTAGCAAGCTGCAAAGAAGACGCCATTCCTAAACCCGACGGTTTTTTAAGTCTGGAATATCCCGAAGCTGCTTACGAAAGTTATTCGTACCCAAACAGTAGCTTTAAGTTCGATAAAAACAAAGCGGCGGTCATTCAACCCGAAGAAAATTTTTCTTTTAAGATTGATTATCCAAATATGAAAGCAAGCATCTATATGAATTACCGACCGGTTGAAAACAATTTGGATTTGCTTTTAAAGGATGCTCAAAAACTAACCTACGAACATATTGTAAAAGCCGATGGTATCCAGGAATCGATTTACGAACATCCTGAAAAAAACGTTTACGGAATGTTTTACCGGGTTATTGGCGATGCGGCAACAAACGTACAGTTTTACGCTACCGACAGCACAAAAAATTTTGTTGTTGGAACGCTTTATTTTTACACAAAACCCAATTTTGATTCTATTTATCCCGCTACAAAATACATCGAAGACGATATGAAAATAATTATAGAATCGTTAGAATGGACGAAATAAAAAAAAGGTTCCTGATAAATTTCGGGAACCGTAAAAACATATATAAATCCTGTTATTATTAAGAAGACATTTCTGTAAAATACTTGTAAAATAACGGAATGGTTTCAATACCTTTCAGATAATTGAAAATGCCGTAATGCTCATTTGGTGAATGAATGGCATCAGAATCCAAACCAAATCCCATCATGATTGTTTTTGATTTCAATTCTTTTTCAAATAATGCCACAATGGGAATAGAACCGCCTGAACGAACCGGGATTGGCGTTACACCAAAAGTATCGGTATATGCTTTGGCAGCTGCCTGATAACCGATAGAATCGATAGGCGTTACATATCCCTGCCCCCCATGATGTGGTTTAACTACTACTTTTACAGATTTTGGAGCAATGCTTTCAAAGTGTTTTTTAAATAATTCGGTAATTTCTTCCCAATCCTGATTAGGCACCAATCGCATTGAAATTTTAGCAAAAGCTTTTGATGCAATAACTGTTTTTGCCCCTTCGCCTGTGTATCCGCCCCAAATTCCGTTAACATCTAACGTTGGACGAATAGAATTGCGTTCGTTGGTTGTGTATCCAGCTTCGCCATGGATTTCATCGATATCCAAAGCCTTTTTATAATCATCTAATGAAAAAGGGCGTTTTGCCATTTCATCACGCTCTTCTCTTGACAATTCTTCCACCTTATCATAAAAACCAGGAATAGTAATTCGATTGTTTTCATCATGTAATGAAGCAATCATTTTTGTAAGAATGTTGATTGGGTTTGCTACCGCACCTCCGTATAACCCTGAATGAAGGTCGCGGTTTGGTCCGGTTACTTCTACCTCAACATAACTTAATCCGCGTAAACCTGTAGTAATTGATGGTTGTGTGTTTGATATCATTCCTGTATCTGAAATCAAGATCACATCATTTTTTAATTTTTCCTGATTGCGTTCTACGAACCAAGCCAAAGACGCCGAGCCTACTTCCTCTTCGCCTTCAATCATAAATTTTACGTTACAAGGCAACGTGTTTGTCTGCATCATTAATTCCAACGCTTTAACGTGCATGAACATTTGCCCTTTGTCATCGCAGGCACCACGAGCAAAAATAGCTCCGTCCGGATGAATGTCCGTTTTCTTGATTACAGGCTCAAATGGCGGAGAATCCCAAAGCTCGATAGGATCTGCTGGTTGCACGTCATAATGACCGTAAACCAAAACGGTTGGTAATTTACCATCGATTATTTTTTCACCATAAACAATGGGATAACCAGGAGTTTCGCAAATCTCAACGGTATCACAGCCGGCTTTTACTAAAAAATCTTTTACTTTATCAGCGGTATTTAATACGTCTTGGGAATAGGCACTATCTGCACTAACCGAGGGTATTTTTAACAAGTCAATTAACTCATTAATAAAACGTTCCTTATTTTGTTGAACGTATTTTTTTATTATTTCCATTATTTTAAATTGAACATTTCTGATTTACTCAACAAATATAAATATAAAAAAATAATGTTTTTTTATTGTGTAATAAAATTCCATTCGTATATTTGCACTCGTCTTACAAGAACAAGAGGTTCTTCCAAAGCCGCGGGTGTGGTGAAATTGGTAGACACGCCAGACTTAGGATCTGGTGCCGCAAGGTGTGTAGGTTCGAGTCCTATCACCCGCACAAACCTCTAATTCAAATTGAATTAGAGGTTTTATTTTAACTCAGATTAATCAGTATTACTACTATAAATTATACCAGTAATATTTTCAACAACTAATGTATCTTTGCAGAAAATTTAAGCTGTTGAAATGAAAATCAAAAAAATAATACTATATTTTATCATTGTTTTTTCTCTCTTGATAGGCTGTGTTTTAATAGCACCGCAGCTGTTTAAAAAACAAATAGAAAATGCTGTAAAAAATGCTACCACAGAATTTGTTACTACTCCGGTAAATTTTACCGACTTAAATGTATCGTTTTTTACTAATTTCCCAAATTTAAGTGTTTCGTTAACAGATTTAAGCATCAAAGCTCCTAAAGAATTTGGAGATCTTAAAACCGTTGAAAGCAATTCGGTTGATTTAGGTATCGATTTATTCAGTCTGTTTTCAGATCAAATTAAGTTTACAAAACTGTATGTAAACGAAGGAAAATTTAATGTGGTAACCGATAGTTTGGGCAATTTTTCGTTTGCTATTTTTAAATCTTCTGATGAACCTTCTACCAACAGCTCCTTTTCTTTGGCATTGAACAAAATTTATATTAAAAACACCGACGTATTGTATCAAGACAATCAATCGAAAATAAAAATTGAAACTAAAAATACCAATATTAACGGAAACGTTCAGGTTACCGACAAATACATTAATTTTGAAACCAATGCCGATATAAATTCACTGTTTTTTGGGATAGATAAAAGCATTTTGGTTGATCACAAACCATTAAAAGGTTCTATTAATACCAAAGTAAATTTAGAGCCAATTTCTGTTGAATTTAAAGAAAGTAACTTGCTCTTGGCGAATTTCCCTTTAAATATATTAGGAAATGTGGTGGTTCTTGAAAAGGGAATCGATTTTAATTTAAATGTAAAATCAAACAACGCATCGCTGGAAAATCTGTTTTCGCTTGTGCCGCAAGAATATCAAAAATGGTATGACGGTATGACGTTTAAAGGAACGTCCAACATTCATTTATTACTAAAAGGATTGATGCAAGACAGCATTTCAAATCCCGATTTAAACATTAAGCTTGATATCGCCAATGGATCAATTGCTGCCAAACAGTTTCAAAACATTCCGGTTGAAAATTTGCATACAAAAACCGAACTGAACCTACCGCAATTAAATCCTGATTCGTTAACGGTTAACATTCCTGAATTTGCGTTTAATCTGGGTAAAGGATCTGTAAAAGGCAAAGCTTTGTACAAATTCCCTATGTTTGTTGATACCGGTTTAAATGCCGATTTAAATGTTACACAATTGTGGCAAACGCTTGCCATTTCAGGTATGCAACTAAAAGGTGATGTTGTTTTAAACGGAACAGCGAAAGGAAATTACACAACGCGTTCACGTAAAAATACGCAGGGAACTGAAATTACAGAAATTGTTGAAATTCCTACGTTTAACGTTCAGGCAAACTGGACAAACGGTTATTTTAAATGGGCAGAAATGCCTTTGTCAATTGATAATTTTTCGTTTGATTTAAATGCCGAAAACACCAACGGAAACTATAAAACCACAAAAGCTGATATTAAAAACATTGATATTAAAACAACTAATGATTACGTGAAAGGCAGATTAAAAATTGATAATTTAATTGATTTTAATACTGATACCGATTTGCAGGTTTTTGTGAATCTGGCTAACATTAAAGAAATTTTTCCAATTAAAGAAGTCGATTTTGGTGGACAGCTAACCATTAATACCAAAGCAAAAGGCAGGTTAGATTTAGATCGCAACAAAATTCCTGTAACAACATCCATCATCAAGCTTAAAAACGGTTATTTGCGTTATAACAGCCTGCCCGATTTACCTTTAGAAAATATAGATTTAGAAACACATATTTCATCGCCACGAGGTTCTTTGAACGATTTGCACATAAATGTACTGCCCATTTCGTTTGTTTTGGTCAACGAGCCTTTTAAAGTAGATGCCAATTTATTTAATTTCAACAATTTATCATTTAACATTGGAACAAAAGGAAAGCTAAATCTTGGCAATTTGTACAAGGTTTTTGCAATTGAAGGATTAAGTGTTTCGGGACAGTTGGAAACCGATGTGAAATTGAAAGGAAAAGGCGGAGCAGACGATGCTTCGTCTATAAATAACCGTGGATTTGTGCTGTTGAAGGATATTCATATAAAATCGGAATTTTTCCCGCACGATTTTGTTTTTACCGAGGGTAAGTTCAAATTCTATAAAAAGAAAATGGTTTTAGAAAACGTAAAAATGAATTATGCCAAACAGCAGTTTATTTTAAATGGTGGTTTAGAAAATTATATAAATTATTTTTTAACACCGAACGCCACATTAAAAGGTAATTTAAATGTTACATCAAAATTCATCGATGTCAATTCGTTTATGTTTGGTTCTTCATCATCTGAAAACACAAGTTCTCTTGCAAGTAATTCTGCCACAAGTGTGCTCTTAATTCCAGATAAGATTGTTTTTGATTTAACAGCCAATGCTCAAAAAGTAAAATTCAACGATTTGATACTTGATCATTTAAGTGGCGTTTTAAAAATATACGATCAAAAATTAGCCTTGCACGAAGCTAAATTTGGTTTAATTGATGCAGAATTTAATGTAAACGCAACGTATCAGCCTGTCAGTACCAAACGAGCTTTATTTGGATTTGATATTGATGCGCAAAATTTTGATATTCAAAAAGCCTATAATCAATTAACGTTGTTCAGAGAAATGGCACCCGCTGCAGAGAAGGCTTCCGGTCAGGTTTCTTTAAAATATCAGCTACAAGGAACTTTGAATCAGGAAATGTATCCAGACATGAAAACGATTAAAGGTGCCGGTGATTTAATTTTAGAGAATATTCAGTTTCAAGGTTTCAAACTTTTTAATTCAGTTGCCAAAGAAACCAAAACAGATGCCTTGCACGATGCCAATGTGAAAAATGTAGTGGTAAAGACATCTATTGAGAACAATGTAATGACTATTGAGCGTACAAAATTTAAGATAGCCGGTTTTAGACCCCGCGTGGAAGGTCAGGTTACATTAGACGGAAAAATGAATATTGGTATGCGTTTAGGCTTGCCTCCTTTCGGTATTATTGGTATTCCCATTACAGTCAAAGGCACCAGCGATCATTTTGATATCAAGTTAGGTACATATACGAATGAAGATTTAGACGAAACAGATGAGGATTATGAAGCCTATAAAATATCGATTGATACTACTGCAGTTGTAAATCCTTAATTAAAAGATCGTTTAAATTCGTACACTATTAAAAAATAAATATCTTTGTAATCTATTAAATAGTCATAAATATGAAAACATTAAAAGGAATATCGTTAGTATTTGTGGCTGCCGTTTTTATGGTAAGCTGTAAACAAACATCAAACGAACAAAAAGAAACCCCTGTTAACCAAACAGAAACAACCTCTGTTACCGATATTAGCGGAACCATGCAAAAAGCTACTTTTCAGATAGAAGGTATGTCATGTGCAATTGGTTGTGCAAAAGTTATTGAAGGCAAATTAGCGAAAATGGAAGGCATTCAAAATGCCAAAGTTGATTTTGATTCTAAAACTGCTACATTAGAATTTGACAATGCTAAGCAAAATACAGAATCTATCAAAAAAATGGTTGAAGAAATTGCAAACGGTGCTTATAAAGTAGAAAACATGTCGGTTGTTAAAGATTTAGCCATGGTTGACCAAGATGATAAAACCACACAGAAAAAATGCTGTTCTTCTCATAAAGACGGAAAATCTTGTGGTGATAAAAAAGCGACCAATGATAAAAAAGGTTGCTGTAAAGACAAAAAAGCAAAAAAGGATACCCCTAAACAAAATATAATTTAAAACTTATTTCCATAAAAAATCCGCTAAAAAGTTAGCGGATTTTTTATGGAAATTTTTAAACCGATATTAACTATGAGGTTTAAATTCATTTTGTTAAATCTCATAGTTTCTAATTTATTTAGCCTTTACAATAAAGCGGTTGTTACTCTGCAACCTGAACACTATCATTTGCTACTGCTGACGTTTCTTCTACAGTTGTTTCGGTTTCAGCTACCGGAATGTTTTTAACAATTGGCTGCTCAGGCGACAATTCTTCTTCTATAATAGCTGTGGGTGCATTTTTAGCCGGTGTTGGTTCAAATACTGCACTATCACAACTTCTGTGTAAAAAGAAAATTAACACAACTCCTAACGTTAAAGGGATAAGGCTGTATTTAAATACGTTTCCGCTTTTGTCTTGACCGTTATTACTCATAATATTTATACTTTTTTATAATCTCTAAATAATAAAACTTCGCAAATATACTATCTTTTTTCAGCATATATTAATTAGTTCGGTATAAAAATTAAAATAATCATAAAAAAACCACTCTAAAAACATTTAAAGTGGCTCTCTTCCATCAAAACAGTAAACGAACCATTTAATTTCTTACACTTACAGCTACCTTTCTGTCGGTAACTCTCAATTCTTCTGAGGCATCTGCAGGATGTACTGCAAATTCAGATCCATAGCCTTCTGCACCAACAACCTGATTATCCAAACCTTTATCGGCTAAAAACTTTTTAACAGCTTCGGCACGGGCAGTCGAAATTCTTTTATTTACAGTTTCATCACCTGTTTTATCGGTATATCCGCCAATTTTAATTTTTACATCGGGATAAGCTGCTAAAATTTTAGCTATATTTTCTAACTGTACCTGTGATTCAGGTAAAATATTTGCCGTTCCCGTTTCAAAATTCAAATCGTCAAAATTAAACCAAATATCCTTTAACTGGTCTTCGGTCATTGTCTTATAATCACCCTTATTCAAAAAAGCAATCAACTGATCTTCAATACCGTTGGCATATCCGTTTAATTTCAACTGATCGTTAACCACAATTTCTTTAGTTACCTTAGTGGTTATAACAGTGGTATCTGTATCGTTCTGAACCGTATCTGTAACAATTCTTTCCTGTACCACCTGCTCTTTATTACATCCGCGGTATAAAAAGAAGATTAAAATCACACCTAAAAGCAATGGCAGTAAAATGTATTTTAACATATTACCACTTTTATCTTTTTGTGGACCGTCATAAGGTGAATCTTTTGTTTTAAACTGATTTTCCTCGTTATTATTCACCACATTATTAATATTTGCATCGGCTGAATGATGCTCTTCTTTATGAACGGGAGCGGGTTCATTTTCCACAGCCTTTAAAAAGCCAAACGATCCGATACCTGCCGGAATCATTGCTTCTAAAGAACTTAAATTACTACTTAAAACATCTTTTATTGATGACAAATCGAAATTTACGTTTAAATCTTTAAAGTAATCGATGATACCTAAAAAGGCGGTGTTTAAAACAGACTGAGATGAGGTATCGGAAATATTAGAAAAGCCCGCAATTTGGTTAACAAATTCTTGTTTGTCGTTTCCTAAAAATCCATCTAAAAGAGTATTTGTTTTATCGAACTTGTAATCATAGTCATCAGATGTTGAAAAAACATTCTGTACTTCCGTAAACATTCCCCTTAAATACGCATCGCCTTTGTGATACATTTTTAAAAGCAATGCCGGAATTGCCACGTCAAAAGCATTATTTACTGCTTCTTCTGACTCGTTTGTACTTAATCCCAAACTTGATATAAAGGTCGGTGAGATGTACTGTTTGATTTGATTTACTAAAGGATTTTCCATAACAATTAAATTTTATGTGATTAAAGGTACATTTATTTAATTAATTATCAAAAAGTTAACCTTATTATTTATTATTTTTCTGTTCAATCCACAAGCTCATATATTTAGTTGCCTGTAAGCTGTTTTGCCATAAAATTTTCTGAACAATCAACTTATTCCTGTGCTCTAAAGGATTTTTTAAAATTCGCATGATTGCTTTTTCTAAGACTCCGTTCCAGATTTTATCTGCAAATTTCTCGTTAATGATTTCAAATCCGTTGGTAACAGATTGCTGCCAGATTGTTTCATCAGTATAAAGACGGCAAACCGCTTCAATAAAACATTCATCGTTTTCAGCAATCAGTCCGCCCCAGTTTTCAGCATTCATTCCTTCACAGCCCATTGCAGTAGTAACGTTTGGCAATCCGTTTTTAAACCCATCTACAAACTTACCTTTTAATCCGGCACCAAAAGGAATCGGAGCTGTTAAAACACGGTATTTTTGCATGGTTTCATCCACATTGATCGCTTTGCCTTTGATAAAAAACCGATCAGAAACATTGTGTAACTGATACACTTTTTCAGGCGGATAAGCCCCATAAATATGCAGTTCGGTTTGCGGTAAACGCTTCTTTAATGCCGCCCATATTCTTTTTAACTGTAGTACCGTTTGGTAATTGGGTTCATGTATAAAATTACCGATAAACATTACATGCTGCCGATCTGAATATCCTGGTATTTTTTTCTGAATTTCAACTGATAATTCCTTTTCAATAAAGGGCAAATAAAGCAATTGCTTTTCAGGGATATTAAAATGATTGACCAACAAATTGTATTCAACATCAGAAATAATTAGGGATAGATCGCAACGGTACATGGCAGAAAGTTCTCTGTAACAATCCGGCGTATCATAATCAATATCCGTTTGATTTTTAAAAGCCACGGCACGTGCCCGCCGTACAAAATGCAAATCTTCTGTATCTAAAACAGTAATTAGTTCAGGAAAAACCTGTTTTACACGCCAACCAAACTGCTCTTCGGTAACAAACCGGTCGTAAACCACAACATCGGGTTTTAAATCACTTACAAAATCGTTGAACGAAGAATCGTTCAGCACAATTTCATGTTCCGTAACACTTAATTTATTCAACGGATAAGAAGCTGTTGATTTTGTTGCGGCACTCGCAAAATGAATAGCATCAGTCCATTGTAATAACTGATCAATTAACTGCAACATCCTCCACCCTGCTGCCGAAGATGTTGGTTCAGGCCAAACCAATCCTATGATTAAAATTCGTGGTTTCATACTGCAAATTACGGAGTATTTTTTGAAAGATGCCAACTCACAAATTAATTCGTAAATTTGCAAAAAAATAGTTGGGTTTATTATGTTAGGACTAAAATTATTGACCGATCCGCGTTGGGCAAACATTGCAGAAAGCAATTTAGAGGAAATTTTAACAGATCATGCATGGTGCGAGCAAAAAGCGGCTACGAATGCCATTACCATTATTACCTATAATTCGGAACACGAAGATTTGGTAACATCAATGACCGAAATTGCCATTGAAGAAATGGAACATTTTAAAATGGTACACGATATTATTAAAGAACGTGGTTATACCTTAGGTCGCGAACGTAAAGACGACTACGTGAACCAACTGTATAAATTCATGAAAAAAGACGGAAGCCGCAACGATGCTTTTATTGATCGTTTGCTTTTTGCCGCGATGATTGAGGCCAGAAGCTGCGAGCGTTTTAGAGTACTTTCAGAAAATATTAAAGATGAAGAACTGGCTAAATTTTACAGAGAACTGATGATTTCTGAAGCAGGACATTATACGACGTTTTTGAAATTTGCAAAAAAATACACCGAGCGTACCGATGTGGACAAACGCTGGAAAGAATGGCTGGATTTTGAAGGTCAGCTCATTCAGAATTACGGGAAGAAAGAAACTGTTCACGGATAAAAAAACACCTCATTTTCGAGGTGTTTTTAGTTTTCAAAAGTGATCGAATCGGTTAATTTTTCGTGTTCATTGAAGTAATACCAGGTTCCTGTTTTTGTCCATTTATTTTGGCTTGTGAAACTTTTTCCTATTTCGCTGACTTTTCCGTTTTTGTGAAATAAAACATCTGCCGAATAAGGGTAAAAATATTTTTCTGACCGAAAAAGTGTATCGTTTCTATAATACTTCCAAACGCCTTTTTCTCTCCCTTTTCTATCGTATTTCCCGGTAATAACAAGCCTTTCAGATGTTGTTCCTGAAACATATTTCCATTTACCTACAGCAATACCCTTATTTGTCCGGTTGATTTTACAGGAAACAAAAAATAGAATGGAAATAAAAACGACGAATTTCATCTAATTAGTTGGCTCTAACTTTTATTGGTAACGTAAATGTTGAACGAACAACTTTACCTTCGTGTTGTGCCGGAATCCAATCTGGCATTGATTTTAAAACCCGTATTGCTTCGGTTGAAATATCCTGATTGTTTGAACCTACAGCTTCTATATTAGATAAACTTCCATCTTTTTCTACAATAAATTTTAATCTGGTAGAAACAATCGTATCGTTAAAAATAATTGTTTCAGTATCAAAAGTATTAATGAAATTTTGCATAAAATTTTGAAAACCTTCTTTTGGTTTTGCTTTCTGTTCTACAAACTTAAAAACTTCGTCGGCTTGGACTTTTTGCTCTACATTAGTGATTGGATCTTCGGTATCAATATCGTTACAGGCAATAAATGATCCCATGGCAACAACCGTAAAAATGGCAAACATTTTAGCCGTTGTTTTTGACAATCGGTTGGTTTTACTTTTCATCATAATAAATCTTTTTTGCGTTAGTTTAAAATTAAATGTTGATGCTAATGAACTATTGGTATTTTCTAAATAATCTAACAATTGGCACTGATACGATTTTACATCGTTTGTTTGTTTCAATACCGCTTCATCTGCTAAATATTCGTGGTTCATTTTTATATGGCGTTCATATATATAAATCATTGGATGGAACCATAAAAACACCTTACAAATTTCGACCAACAGTACATCTGCCGAGTGCCATTGACGAATATGTGTTTTTTCGTGAATCCAGATACTATCGTTCTTATTGATTGTTTCAAACAAATCACGATCTATAAAAATTGTTTTCCCAAAAGAAAAGACCTGCTGATTATGTGGTATTTTACAAACTAATAAATCGTCATAAATTACTTTTTCTGCCTGTTGGCGTAACCGTTTAATTTTTATTAATTCTCTAAAAAACCTGAATAGAAAAAATGCAGTTCCAATTCCAAAAAGGATTTTTATTACCAAGATCCAGTCAAACTGAAAAATTGTCGATGTATTTTGGTCAATGACTAATTCGGTTAAAAGAATGGTCTGCGGTAACGAAACGTTGTTTACAGAAAATGCGCCTCCGAAAATTTCATTAAACGGTATTAAAGGAATGGTTAAACTTCCGGCAAATGTTACAAGCAAATACCATCTGTTAAACTGAAACATTGATTTGTTGCTTAGTACGAAATAATAAATGGTACTGAAAATACACCATAAAAATGTAATTTGTAATAGATAAACCACCATATCATTTTTGTTTTAGTTCATCATCGATTAAGTCACGGAGTTTTTGTAATTCTTCCTTTGTCAGCGATGCGTCTTTGGCAAAAAACGACGCAAATTGCGTAGTTGAATTATCAAAAAACTGTTTAATCATATTTTTCATTTGTTTAGAAAAATAGTTTTCCTTCTTTATAGTTGCATAATACAATCTCGTATTACCAATTTCATCATATCCCACAAAACCTTTTTCAGTGAGCTTTTTAATAGTGGTTGCCACCGTTGTCTTTGCTGGTTTGGGTTCCGGGTAACTTTTGATTAAATCTTTGAGAACTACTTTTTTGTGCTGCCACACATATTGCATTAGCTGTTCTTCGGCTGTTGTTAACTTCATGTTCTATACTATTAGAATTTGTTCTACAAATATAGAATAATATTTTAAATAAAAAACAGATTGCTCTGTTTTTTTATTGTTTAACAATTCTAATAGGCATTGTAAATTTTGAGCGGACAGGAACTCCATCTTGGACTGCCGGATTCCATTTAGGCATTGATTCTATTAACTGAATGACTTCGTTATTTAAAGAAGGAACATCAGAATTAAGGACTCTGATATTTGTTAAACTACCGTCTTCTTCCACGTAAAATTCAACTTTAAGTTTTATATCACCTTTATAGACAGACCTAACGTCTAATTTTGTTACAATATACTCCATTGCCTTTTGCATACCTTCTTTTGGGCTGGAGGGCATAGTAATTGCTTCTTTTGCAATGGTATGATGTATCGGAATAATCAACTTAAAAGCTTTTCGGGAAACCACAGGATTACCGTCTTCTGTTTTAGGATTCCATTTAGGCAACGTTTCAATTGCTTTTTTTAGGTTAGATTCTAATTGAAGTGAGTCGTTTTGAATTTTAGGATTAAAAACAGTACCATTTTTTGTAATGGTTAATAAGATAGTAAGATTTAGATCTTGGTTTAGAAATTTCTGCTTTACAGAATCGGGTATAATTAAATTCTCTGCCAGCAAATCTAAATATTCATTAGTAGGAATTGTAGGTGTAGCTTCAACAATTTGCGCTTGTGTATTAAACGAAATTAAAATTAGTAATATAAACAGAGCCCTCATAAATTATGTTTTTGCAAAAATAAATCTATTTTTCTAATTGAGAACTTTTTATAAAAGTAACCTGTAGTTTTTGCAGTTTCTTTTTAGCTTGTTTATAATTATCCTTCGATATTGCCCGTACGGCATCTTCAATATAAAACGTTTTAAAACCGTTTTCGGCAGCATCTTTGGCAGTAAAATACACACAATAATCGGCAGCAAGTCCACATACATAAACTTCCTGAATGTTTTTATCTCTCAGCAAGCCTAACAAACCGGTATTGTTTTGTTTTCCGTTGTCAAAAAAGCCACTGTAACTATCGGTTTCCACGTCCATCCCTTTTCTAATAATTGCCGAAACTTTATCCGTATTTAAATCTTTAGAAAATGCCGATCCAACCGATCCCTGAACACAGTGAACAGGCCATAAAACTTGTTCCAATCCGTTTAAATTAATCACATTAAAAGGAATTTGGTTTTCATGGTTGGCAGCAAAACTTTTATGATTTGCCGGATGCCAGTCTTGGGTTGCTACAATAAAGTCAAATTTTGACTGAATACTGTTTATAATGGGAATAATTTCATTTCCGTTGGCAACCGCTAATGAGCCGCCCGGCAAAAAATCGTTCTGAACATCAACTATAAGTAACGCTTTTTTCATTCTTGTGTTAATGGTTTCTTTAAAAATTTAAAATTACAAAAAAGTTCATTAGTTTTGTGAAGATTAAAAACAAAGAATATTCACTTCTATAAATTTAAGATTTTGTGTGAAGTGATACAAGCTCAATGAAATTTTATGGATAAAAAAGATTTAAGAAGCATCATTTTTCGTCATTTAGACGGAATTGTAACCTTACCTATTCTGGTTACACTGAATGATGCAAAAATATTAGCGTTTATTTCCCAACATGAAAAAATAGAACTACACGAATTAGCAACCCGGTTTAAAGCGAATGAAGGTTATTTAAATGTGGCATTGCGGGTTTTGGCATCGCAGGGTTTTCTAACATATCATACCAAACCGACTGTTTTTATTAAAAAACACACATCGTTCAATCAAATGTTACAATACGTTGATGGATTAAAACCCGTAATGGAAATGGTGAAGTTTTCGCAACGTTTTCACAACCGTTTGTTTGAAAAAGAACCGTTTCTTAAACTAAAGCCGTTGTTAGAAAGTTATCAGAACGATACGCTTTTGAAACCGGCTTTGTCTGAAGAAGATAACGAAATCCGTAAGCAGTTGAATTATTATGTAGAAGGATCTTTGGTAGGACCAACAATTGTCCGTTTGGGAATGAATGGCATGTTTCACAAATACTTTATGGAATCGAGTTTTAAAGCCGAAGAATTTCATAAGGATCCGGAAAGTTTTGAACACCTTCTTGATTTTTTGTCGCATTTAGGCTGGTTTCGTAAGAAGAATCAAAACTATTCGTTTACAGATGAAGGGCTGTTTTTTGCCCGAAGAGCAGCTTCTTACGGTGTAACGGTTTCGTACCTGCCAATGCTAAGTCAAATGCAGCATCTGCTTTTTGGAAACGTATCAGAGATCAAACAAGATAACGGCGGGTTTCAGGAAATCCACGTAGACCGGGCTATGAACGTTTGGGGAAGCGGTGGTGCACACGCCACCTATTTTAAAGCTGTTGACGAGTTGATTATCGATATTTTTAATAAACCGTTAGAAGAACAACCGAAAGGAATTTTAGATATGGGCTGTGGAAACGGAGCCTTGTTAGAGCATTTGTTTGATACCATTGAGAACAGAACGTTAAGAGGAAAGTATTTGGAAACCCATCCGTTGTTTTTGGTAGGAGCCGACTACAATCAGGCAGCATTAAAAATTACCCGTGCCAATTTAATTGCCAATGACATCTGGGCAAAAGTAATTTGGGGCGATATAGGCAATCCCGTACAATTAGCAGCAGATTTAAAAGAAGAATACAATATTGAACTGAGTGATTTGTTGAATATGCGTACCTTTTTAGATCATAACAGAATATGGGAGCAACCAGCAAAAACTGAAGATTTAGAAGAGAGTTTATCTACCGGAGCCTACACAACAAACGGACTATTGCTGCCCAACGAATGGGTAGAACAAAGTTTGGTAGAACATTTGCAAAAGTGGCAGCCTTATATTTCTAAATTCGGTTTGTTGGTTATAGAGCTGCATACGTTAAATCCTGAAATTACGGCAAAGAATATCGGTTTAACAGCAGCAACGGCTTATGATGCCACACACGGTTTTTCGGATCAATACATTTTAGAGCTTGATGTTTTTGAACGATGCATTCAACGTTCCGGATTAACGATAGATGAAAAGTATACACGCAAATTCCCTGACGATGAACGTGCAAACATCAGTATCCATCTGATAAAATAAAAGCTGCCCTTATCGGGCAGCTTTTATTTTTAAATTGTGAATTATTTTCAAAAAAAGAGTTGTGCAACGGCTACCGATGTTGCAGACAACGATTAACTTCTTTCTGCTGTTTGTTGTATTTGTGCAGGATAGCGTTCGCCTACGATTTTGATTGTCGCCAATGCTGAATTTATTTTGCTCAATTCGTCATTTGTCAATGAAACGTTAGTCGCATCAATGTTTTCTTGTAAGCGATGTAATTTTGATGTCCCCGGAATTGGAACAATGAAAGGTTTTTGAGCCAGCAACCAACCTAACGCAATTTGTGCAGGTGTAGCATTTTTGTCTGTCGCAATGGAAACAACTAAGTCCACTAACGCTTGGTTTGCTTCTCGGTTTTCTTTGCTGAAACGTGGCATCATATTTCTGGTATCCGCTTTGTCCAACTCCACGCCTGCGTTGATTGTTCCTGTCAAAAATCCTTTGCCCAACGGACTGAACGGTACAAAACCAATGCCCAATTCTTCCAATGTCGGAATGATTTCATTTTCGGGTTCACGCCAAAACATTGAGTATTCGCTTTGCAAAGCCGTTACAGGCAAAACAGCGTGAGCCTTGCGAATGGTTTCTGAGTTTACTTCACACAAACCAAAATGTTTTACTTTCCCTTCCTGAATCAACTCTTTCACAGTACCTGCAACTTCTTCGATAGGCACATTTGGGTTAATCCTGTGTTGATAAAATAAGTCGATGTAATCGGTTTTTAACCTTTTAAGGGATGCTTCTGCAGTTGCTCTTATTGTTTCCGGGCGACTGTCTAATCCTTGTCTAACGTCCCCGTTTTTAAATCCAAACTTTGTAGCAATTACAACTTCTTTGCGTAATGGTTCAAGTGCTTCGCCAACTAACAATTCATTTTCGCCATAACCTTGTGCCGTATCAAAGAAAGTAATTCCGTGTTCAACTGCTGAACGAATTAATGTTATGCTTTCTTCTTTTGTTGGTGCATTTGGAAAACTTAATCCCATACAGCCAAAACCTAATGCAGATACTTCCAATCCGCTTTTTCCTAATTTTCTTGTGTTCATTTTTTATCGATTTTAAATTTGACAATACAAAGTTGGCTCAATGAAAAATGAAAACCTTTGCCATTTGGCAAAAAGCGAATTTTAACCGATATTTTTTCTAATTCGACTTAACGATGATTGTGTAATTCCCAAATAAGAAGCGATGTATGATAAAGGGACACGGTTTATTAATGTCGGGAATTTTTGCATAAAATCAAGATAGCGTTCCGTTCCGTCTTGCGAAATCAACTCACTTCTTCTTGCAATTTTTTCACTATGATGTTTCGTGATAATCTTCTGAATAATATTGTCCCAATCAAGAATAGTTTCGGAAATATCTCTCCAATCTTGTTTTGAAAATATTATCATTTTACAATCTGTTATAGCTGACAGATATTCAGATGGTGTGTATATTTCATCAATTGTAGGCCCCGATAAAATTAAATGGTTTTCGTCAATAAAGTATCGTGTAATTTCATCTCCTTTATTGTTGTAAAAATAAACTCGAATAACACCTTCTGTTAGAAAGCCAATTTTACGAACAGTTTTACCAGCTTCCCAATAATACTCGCCTTTTTGAAGCTCTACTTCTGTCGCTTTGCTTTTAATAAGGTCAATTTGTTGTTTGTTTAAATTGCCAAACTGTAAAATGTATTCTATAAATTTTTCCATTTAGCAAAATTAGTAATCGTTATTTATTGAGTATTTGTCATTTGGCAAAAAAATATTGTCAATTAAACGATTCACGAAACTCCAACGGACTTTGACTAGTCTTTGCTTTAAACAGCTTACTGAAAGATTGAGGGTGCTCAAAGCCCAATTCATAAGCAATTTCGCTTACAGATAAGTCAGTTGTAGATAATTTTTCTTTGGCTTTTTCAATCAGTTTGTCGTGAATATGTTGCTGTGTACTCTGTCCTGTCAGCACTTTTAGCAAGCCGCTTAAATAGCCTGGCGAAATATTTAACGTTTCGGCAATGTATTGAACAGTCGGTAAACCTTTTGAAACCAAGTCATCGCTGTTAAAATAGTCTGTCAATATTTTTTCCAAATGTTCCAAAACTTGATGATTGGCTTTTTCTCTTGTGATAAATTGACGGTTATAAAACCGTTCTGAATAATTGAGCAAAGTTTCAATCTGTGAAATGATAATATCCTTACTGAATTTGTCAATATTCATGTGATATTCCTGCTTTATGTTTTGAATGATATTATTCAAAATTTCTTCTTCTTTTTCTGAAAGGAACAAGGCTTCATTAACCGAATAATCAAAAAATTCATAATGTTTAATTTTTTTTGCTAATGAAGTATTCCATAAAAAATCAGGATGAATGAGCAACAGCCAACCCGAACGTTTTACATTTTCATCCGGATTGTTGTTTGTTCTCAAAATTTGATTTGGTGCCATAAAATATAATACACCTTCATCAAAATCATATTGTTGTTGTCCGTAAAACATTTTGCTTACACCACGTTTCAGTGAAATGGTGTAATAACCGAAAATAATCGATATGTTTTCCTTGCCTTCCAATCGCTTAAGTTTTGCATAATCTATAATGCTTATGAGTGGATGCTCGGGTGCAGGTAAACCGTGTAACTGATGATACTCGCTAATGGATTTTACTTTGATCGGTTTTTCCATAGTACAAAGTTAAAAATTTTACAACGCCTGTCCACCCGAAACTTCAATACGTTGACCGTTTATCCAGTAAGCTTCCTCGGTGCATAAAAATGCAACTACACCACCAATATCATCAGGCAAACCAACACGCCCCAAAGCTGTAAGATTTGCTATCTGTTCATTGATGTCATGGTTATCTCTTACATGCCCACCGCCAAAATCGGTTTCAATAGCACCGGGTGCAACTACATTCGCACGGATTTTTCTTGCTCCTAATTCTTTGGCTAAATAGCGTGTATGTACTTCAACCGCTGTTTTCAATGAACCATATACAGATGAACCGGGCATTATAATACGTGTCAATCCTGATGAGATGTTTACAATACCGCCCCCGTCATTTATAAACGGTAATGCTTTTTGGGTTAAAAAGAAAACGCCTTTGTAATGAATATTGTAAATGGTGTCCATTTGTTCTTCAGTAACTTCGGTAACAGGTGCATACAAAGCGGTGCCAGCATTATTGATAAGAAAATCAAAATTAGAACTGCCTATTTTTTCTTTCAACAGTTCAGTTGCTTCTTTGATGAATTTATCAAACTGCTGTATGTTACTTGTGTCTAACTGTAAGGCAAATGCATTTCTTCCAAGCGATTGAATTTCTGAAATAACATTGTCTGCTGCTACTTTATTGGAATTATACGTAATCAGAATGTCAATCCCTTTTTTGGCAAGAGCTAATGCCATATTCCTGCCTAAGCCACGGCTACCGCCTGTAACCAATGCGATTTTTGTTTTTGTACTCATTTTATTTATATTTTATTTTTTTTGTGTTTTAACAATTATAGGCTGCTGCAAACTCTTTTGCAAATTCAGCCAATTTTATTTTGCCCAATGTTGGTTTGTTTTGCTTGTAATCATCATACAAATTGTTTCGCCTACTTGCATTCATTTCTGTTAAACCTTTTGCAGCTTGTGGATTGAAACCAATATTTATCAGATTGTCCTGAAATTGTTTGTCAGGAATAATGTTCCATTTCAAATCGGGTTTGTCGATTATTTTACCTAAAATTGTTGCGACTTCGTTTGGACTGACTTCATCGCTTGCGATGTAACGGACAGTTCTGCCATCAAATGGTTTTTCGATTTCTTCGGCAATGGCAGCCGCAATATCCAAAGGAGAAACCCACGGCTCTTTTTCATCGCCGCCATAGTTTTGAATGATTGCACCTGCATTTTTGATTGTTGGAATGAATGCTAACATATTGTAGTAAAAACCAACGGGGCGCATTGTTTTAATGGAAACCGTGTTGGGCAATTCTTTTAAAATATTTTCTACCAAATGATGTGTTGCCAACATTCCAACACCTTTATCGGTATGTCCGCCAATGCTGCTTAGATGTATCACTTCCATCACCCCTGATTGTAAAATGGCTTGCGCATAACTTTTTGCAATGTCCAGACAATAATTTTGTATGTCAATGTTGTGGTCAAAAAAATTGAAAGGAGGTTCCATAAGATAAATAACGTCTGCACCTTTGAAAGTCGAAGCTAAAAAGTGAGTGTCTAAAAGAGAACCAATTGCGGCTTTTGCCCCAATAGTTTCAATTTCTTTTTGTCGTTCGGCTTTACTGCTGATAACTGTTACTAAATGCCCTTTTGCAATCAAATCTGTTGCAAGTGGTTTACTGATGTGTCCTAACGAACCTGTTATTACTATTCTCATTTTTGTTGTTTTTGATGATACAAAATTGCAAAGTGTTCAGAAAACAGACGTAGCCAAATCTACTTTTGTTGTAGTCAAAAATGAGGTAGCGGTGTGGCATTGGTTAATCTAAATTACAAAAAAGGAAATAAAAATTGATTCAGCAGCAAGTGGAATTGCTGATATTTTTTTCATTTACACATTTTTTGTTTAGTTGCCAGGAATGTAGGGGGAACAAAGAAGTGCTTAATTCTATATTTTATTGGCTATATGCAATGTTTTACCAGCCTATATACATTCTATTGTTAGAGTAGAGTAGCGTAACATACGTAGTGAAGCTTGTGGGGAAGTTAGGTTCTCCACAAGCTCGAACGCATGAAAGACAAATACATTATTTTTAATTTTCCAAAGGAAGGAAATTATAATTCTTAGAATAATACAACATTTGTTCTGCAAACGTTTTAGGATATGTTACTACAATATCGGTAATTTCACCTTTTTCATTGGTAATTGGAACCAGTACCGGATTTACAAATCCGCGGTAAGGTGCTGTGTTAAACTTTTTATTGCGTTCTAATACCTCTTTATGTATTTTTTGATCCACTTTTACGCCGTAAGTTTCTACTAAACTTTTTGCTGCGTTAAAATCACCTTCGGATTTGATACGTTGGGTTTCACGTAATAATTGTCCGAATAAATCATGTAAACGATCGTAATCGTTAATTTTGAAATACGTTTTACCGTCACGCTCTATTTTTTCAATTACATTCTGCTCTTTACCTTTTTCAAAAACCCAAGCCGAAATCCATTGGCGGTTGCGCATGTGTGCTTCTTCAATATCCTGTCCCGGTTCAATACGCACCAACTGCGTCATTAAACCATTGCGTATATAATCGTTATAAGCTGTTTTACCCAAACCTTGCCAATCGTCAACCAAGCCTAAATCTTGTATTTTTTTATCGTACAAATAATATAGAGCCACTAAATCGGCACGACCTTCCTCTAAGGTTGACGCATAGCTTTTAAGCGTTTCTTTTGGCGTACCCACACCCGGATTTAACTGACCCGACGCATGCCCGATAACCTCGTGCAATGCCGTGTGTAATTTATCAGCCAGTTCACTGTATCGTTTTGAAAGCTGAATTTCATTTTCATCAAAAGCAAATTCTTTTAGTTTTTCATCACCCCCATCTTTGTTGTATGCTTCGATAATGTTTCCTAATGAAATTGATTTTGAACCATGCTCTGCCCTGATCCAGTCGGCATTTGGTAAATTAACTCCAATGGGCGTTGCCGGCGAAGTATCTCCACTTTCGGCAGCCACAATTACGGTTTTGTAAGAAACTCCTACTACATTTTTCTTTTTATGTTCAGGCATTAACGGTGAATGATCTTCAAACCACTGGGCGTTTTTTGAAACCACTTCCATTTTTGCCGACATATCAAAATCTTTGATTTGAACAGTCGATTCAAAAGAAGCTTTATGTCCTAACGGATCGTTATAAACCTCGATGAATCCATTGATATAATCGATATTTCCTTCAGTTGCTTTCACCCAGGCAACATTATAATCGTCCCATTTTTTAAGCTCTCCGGTTTTATAGAAATCAATTAAAATATTTAAAGCTTCGGCTTGCGGTTTATTTTCAGCAACTTTTACCGCTTTTTCTAACCAGAAGATCACTTTGTCAATAGCGGCACCGTACATGCCACCACTCCTCCAGATGCGTTCTTCTATTTTACCCGATTCGGTACGGACTAATTTGGAGTTTAATCCGGTTGATAATGGTCTTAATGAATCGGCAGGAGCCATGCTCCCGTAAAATTTCTCTACATCGTTCGCCGTTAATCCTTTTCCGTAAAAATTAACCGCCGATCCCTGGACTAAATCAACGTTTTGATTTAAATTTACTTTTTTTGCATCTACATCGTTAAATAAAATCTCAACAATACTGGTATCTAAATTGGTTTTGGTTTCTTTTAAAAGTGTTTGAAGATATGTTTGCGGAAAGCCCGGCTTGATTTTATCGTTTGAATAATGATGGTGGATTCCGTTTGAAAACCAAATGCGTTTTAAGTAAATCTCAAAATTCTTCCAGTTTTCGTTATTTTTATCTCCTTTGTAATTTTGATAGATGTTTTCTAATGCCGTACGGATCTTTAAATTGTATTTATAGTTTTGATCCCAGAAAATATCTCTGCCGGCATACCCTGCCTGCGCTAAATAATAAACCAGTTTTTTTTCTTTCAATGTTAGTTTTTCCCAACCCGGAATATCGTATTTCAACACTTGTATATCGGCGAATTGTTCCGTTTCAAACTGAACCTGTTTTAAACTGTCTATCATACTGTTATTGGTGTTTGCTTCATTGTTTTTATTGCAGGCCGTTAGCGATGCCACAGCGAGAGCTATGAGGGTGAAGTGACTTAATTTCATATTTTTCTTTGTTAGTTAGAACAAATATATTAATAATTATTTGGAGAGCGTTGAGCCTGAATAAAAAACATTTATAGTTCTAAAAAATTTTCGTTCCACAAATAAGGTGTTTTGTTTTGGTTAAGAAATTTAAATGCGTTAAACAGTTCGTGATCGTGCTTCATTTGGAAATGACGCTCAATAATTTCACCACTTTTTAGTGTGATCCTGATGCCATTCATTACACCGATGGAAACCGACGGATTTAAAAAGGAGTGTTTGTTGAATTTGCCAATAAAATCGTGATTTGTAAAAGTGATTTCATTTATATCATCATAAGAAATTAAATCGGAGTTTAGATAAATTCCTTCATTAGCAAAGGCAATCGTACCGGTAAAAATTCCTTTTAAAAAGTGAAATCGCTTGTGGTTTGTTGCCAGATAAAAAACAATATACCCACTAATAAGCAATGCCATAAGCAGTAAAACTATTTTAATGGTTTTAAATCGGTCAGCAGCTAAACAAAATGCTACAACAATTAAAAACAACAGCACAAACCATTTAATGATTTTTGGTACCGGTTGCTTTTTTACCTTTTGAAACAATTGAAATACGTACATAAAAAAAACAGCTTTGAAATTTCAAAGCTTAATTTTGTGGTAAAACGTTTTTTAAGAATTCGCTTAACTGGTCAAACAAATCTTTAGGACTTGAATACAGAATGTGAAAGTTGCTCAATGCAAACAACACTTCGTTGGTTTCGGCTTCAGCTTTTTGCAAATAAACAATTGGTTTGCGTTTTGCTTTGGCATATCCCAATTCTACACACGATGTAACATTTACCTTAGTTGCTTCTACAATTATAAAGTTACTGGTGTCTATTTCTTTCATTGCTTTTTGCATAAATTCTGCCTCTTGCCCCGCCTCCATAGCGTATTTATCTACAAAAATAAAATGCTCTACATTAGCAGAACTCATTGCCATACCCAATGCAATAATTTCTTTTCCTAACAATTTTCTTGTTTCTGTATCAACAGATATATATGCTTTCATTCATTAGCAGTTTATTCTGTAAAGATAAAAAATTATTTGTTTGTGCTGATTTAAAGCAAGGAAAACTATGGAATTTTAAATTACAGATCGATTGACAAAAAACAAGAAGCTTTTCCTATTTGAATACAGAACAGTATTTACTCCGATAATTTGTGTCCGTCGTTTGATTTTAATTTGGTAAACGTTAAACTTGATACGGCTGTTAGTATAGCTAATGTAATCAATGTTAAATGAAAAGCAGTGACTAAATCTCCGTGGTAAAAATCCATTTGATCTTTGTAAAAAGCTAAAATCAAAGCAGCGATCGAAATACCAAAGCTAATAGACAACTGTTGCATTACTGCCAGTAAACTGTTACCTCCACTTGCCTGGTCATCGTTTAAATCGGAAAGTGAAATGGTGTTCATCGCCGTCATTTGAATAGATGTGAAAGCTCCGTAAGCAATCATTAGCAAAATATAATACATTAACGGGGTGTCTTTCTGCATAAAACTAAACACAAAAATAATCGCCGCCAAAAACAGTGTATTGCTTATTAAAACCTTACGGTAACCAAAGTGTTTTACAATTTTCACAATCCATGGTTTTACAGCAATGGTCGTTAATGCCGAAGGAAGCAACATCATTCCTGCTTTTGATGCAGAAAACCCAAACCCCACCTGCATCATTAACGGCAATAAAAAAGGTAATCCGCTAATACCAAAACGGGTAATTAAACTACCTATTAAACCAATACGCAACGTACGTATCTTAAAAAGATTTAAGTTAATAATGGGCTTTTCGGTTTTTCTGAAATGTTTGTAATACAGCACAAAAAGCAATCCTGCAAAAAACACTAAAGCTAAAATTAAACTGTAATGATTGATGCCTACGCTGCTTAACTCCATGGCAAGTGTTATAAATACCAATGCCAGACTAAAATACACCAGTCCTAAAATATCAAATTTACCAACGGCGTTTTTGTAATTGGGCATAATTTTCCATGCGAGGATCATTCCCAGTATTCCCACGGGAAGATTTACCAGAAAAATCCAGTGCCAAGAAAAGTTATCTGATAAAAATCCGCCTAAACTGGGACCAATCACCGGACCCAATAATCCGGGAATTGTTATGTAATTCATTATTTTTAATAACTGATTGCGCGGATACTGATACAGGATCGCCAACCGGGCAATGGGCACCATCATTGAACCACCAATTGCCTGAAGAATTCGCGATAAATTCAAGGTAAGCAAATCTATTGATAAGGCACAAAAAAGCGACCCCAGCGTAAATAAAAACACGGCGAAAATAAACATTTTTTTTGTACCAAATTTATCCGACATCCAACCTGATAAAGGTATGAACAACGCCAAAGTTAACGTATAGCTAACAATGACCGATTGCATTTCTAACGGTGAATAATTCATATCATTAGCAATGCTTGGCAGCGAAGTGTTTAAAATGGTTCCGTCTAATGATTGCATAAACATAGCCACTGCGGTAACCAATGGCAAGTATCTTTCAAAAGACGACGGATTTTCTTTTATCATAAATTCTAAATCTGAAAGTCAAAAGATTTAACATTTAAAGTTCTGATAATGTGAACATATTACCTAAAACTCCAGTTAAATAAGTTTCCCTTATAAACCTTAAAACGTAGTCGGAAATTATAAAAACTTTCGACTACGTTTAAATTAAAATTGAAACCTTAAACAAATAGTTATACTTGAATAACGCCTAAATTAAATGGTTTTTCGATGGGAGCGTGATTTGCCGCTTCAATCCCCATAGAAATCCAGGTTCTTGTTTCTAACGGATCAATAATAGCATCTGTCCACAAACGGGCTGCAGCATAGTACGGAGAAACCTGTGCATCGTATTTTGCTTTGATTTTATCAAACAATTCTGCTTCTTTTTCAGGTGTTAATTCTTCTCCTTTTGCTTTTAATGAAGAAGCTTCAATTTGCAACAATACTTTAGCTGCCTGCGCACCACCCATTACCGCTAATTCGGCACTTGGCCAAGCAAGGAAAAAGCGTGGATCGTAGGCTTTACCACACATTGCATAATTTCCGGCTCCGTAAGAATTTCCCATAATCACAGTGAACTTAGGAACCACAGAGTTGGAAACCGCGTTAACCATTTTGGCTCCGTCTTTAATAATACCTCCGTGTTCAGATTTACTGCCTACCATAAATCCGGTAACATCTTGTAAAAACACTAACGGAATTTTCTTTTGGTTACAGTTCGCAATGAAACGAGTGGCTTTATCGGCAGAATCAGAATAAATTACGCCGCCAAACTGCATCTCACTTGGTTTTGTTTTGGCTCCGGTGGTTTTAACCACTTTTCTTTGATTGGCAACAATTCCTACAGCCCATCCGTCGATACGTGCATAACCGGTAATGATTGTTTGTCCGTAACCGGCTTTGTATTCTTCAAATTCTGAATCATCAACCAAACGCTTGATGATTTCCATGGTATCGTATTGTTCGGCTCTTGATTTTGGTAAAATACCGTAAATATCTTCAGGTTTTAAAGCTGGTTTTTTAGGCTCGATACGGCTAAATCCGGCTTTATCGAAATCGCCCATTTTATCAACAATATTTTTAATGGTGTCTAAACAATCTTTATCGTCTTTAGATTTGTAATCGGTCACGCCCGAAATTTCGGTATGAGTGGTAGCTCCGCCTAAGGTTTCATTATCAATTGATTCGCCAATGGCTGCCTTTACCAAATATGATCCTGCTAAAAAGATACTTCCTGTTTTGTCAACAATCAACGCTTCGTCGCTCATAATCGGCAGGTAAGCACCTCCGGCAACACAACTTCCCATAACGGCTGCAATTTGCGTAATTCCCATAGACGACATAATGGCATTGTTGCGGAAAATGCGTCCGAAGTTTTCTTTGTCAGGGAAAATCTCATCTTGCATTGGCAGATAAACTCCGGCTGAATCAACCAGATAAATAATCGGCAGGCGGTTTTCAATAGCTATTTCCTGTGCACGTAAATTCTTTTTACCGGTAATGGGAAACCATGCTCCGGCTTTTACGGTAGCATCATTGGCAACAACAATAACCTGCTTGCCTTTCACATAACCTATTTTTACCACTACGCCACCAGACGGACACCCGCCGTGTTCTTTGTACATACCTTCACCGGCAAAAGCACCAATTTCGATTGATTTAGCATCTTTATCAAACAAATAATCAATGCGTTCGCGTGCAGACATTTTGCCTTGACTATGTAATTTTTCAATTCTTTTTTCGCCGCCGCCTACTTTAACTTTTGCAAATTTTTGTCTTAATTCTGATAAGAGTAATTTATTATAATCTTCGTTTTTATTGAAGTTTAAGTCCATTTGATATACAATTTCGTTTAAATTCCTGAATTTTGCTAAATTACAAATATTCATCCGATTTATAAAAAAAGGCTACGTTGATTTATTTTTTTATATTAGATGTAAATTTAATATTAAGTTAACATTAGATTAGTATTTTCGCAACGCAAAAAAATAATAAACGATGTCATTAAATTCAATCTTTCAGTTTTTAGTTCCAAAGGATAAGACGTTTTCTCCTTTGTTTGAACAAGCCGCTAATAAAATTAAATTATTATCGGAAACATTGCACGAAGCGGTAAACTTGCCGGCTAACGACAGAGAAAAACTATTAAAAGAAGTAGAGATTTTAAAATCGGAAATAGAGGCAATTGTTCAAACGACCCGTGTGGAATTAGAACGTCACTTCATTACACCTTTTGATAGAGAAGACATAAACAATTTAATGACTGCTGTTGATGAAATCGCCGATCATTTAAGCGATGCTGCTTCGCGTATGCGTTTATATCAAATTGACAAAGTTACCAAACCTTTACGTAAACTTACCGAAGCTAATTTAGAAGCTTGCAATCAGGTAGCACAAAGCTTACTTGATTTAAAAGATATGAAAAACTTAAAAGCAATAGCAGAAGGTTGTAAAGTAATTTTGCGTTTAGAGCGTAAAGCCGATAAAGTGTTTGACAAAGCGGTTGCCGATATTTTTGAAAACGAAACAAACGTTATTGAAATTATTAAATACAAAGAAGTTATGGATGCTTTAGAAACAGCAACCGACAGTTGCCGCCGTGTGGCAAACGTACTGGAAACTATTACTGTTAAATACGCGTAAATCAATTAAAACATACAAATAATTATGGAAATGTTTTTAAGTGCATTTACAGATATTATAAGCAGACCCGAAGGAATAATGCTTATAATAATCATTGTTTTAGCCTTAGGCTTTGACTATATTAACGGATTTCATGATGCGGCAAACTCTATTGCTACCATTGTAACCACGCGTGTTTTAACTCCCTTTCAAGCAGTTTTATGGGCTGCAGCATTTAATTTTGCGGCGTATTTTATATCCTTATATATTATTGGCGAATTTAAAATTGGTAACACCATTGCCAAATCTATTAATGAACAATTCATCACACTCGAAGTGATTTTTGCCGGGTTGGTTGCTGCCATACTTTGGAATTTAGCCACATGGAAACTGGGAATTCCTTCCTCATCGTCACATACTTTAATTGGTGGATTTATTGGAGCTGCCATTGCACACGCCGGTGGATTCGTAGTAAATGGCGAGGATGTAATTGTTTACGCAAAGGTAATTCCTATCTTTCTATTTATTTTCGGAGCACCTTTTTTAGGAATGTTTCTGGCTTATTTTATAACCATCGCCATTTTATGGATTTGTAGAAAAGCAAACCCTCACAAAGCCGAAAAATGGTTTAAGAGGTTACAATTGGTATCATCAGCATTATTTAGCTTGGGACACGGAGGAAATGACGCCCAAAAAGTAATGGGAATTATTGGTGCCGCTGTGATCTTTTACCACATAAATGTAGATTTCGATCCGCAATACCTTCAAGAAGGAGTCGACCATTTTAAATTATTTGTTGATCATTGGTGGTGGGTACCTTTAGCATCTTTTATCTTTATTGGTTTAGGAACAATGAGTGGTGGTTGGAAAATTGTAAAAACCATGGGGTCTAAGATTACAAAAGTAACTCCGTTAGAAGGTGTAGCTGCCGAAACTGCCGGTGCTGTTGCCTTATATGTTACTGAACACATGGGAATACCTGTTTCAACTACGCATACCATTACCGGATCTATTATTGGGGTAGGGATCACAAAACGGGTGTCAGCCGTACGTTGGGGTGTAACGATCTCTTTGCTATGGGCATGGATTTTAACTATACCGGTATCTGCATTAGTTGCAATGGGTGTTTACCATTTGGTACACTTATTTGTTTAAGGATTGAATATCAATTATATTTTACCTAAAAATTAGAACACTAAAATATCAACCTTTGATGTTATAGTTATAAAAAAATGCCTCAAGGAGAGTATCTCTTGAGGCATTTTTTTATCTAAATACATCTTTATTTAACTACCTTAACCCTGCTATTGATTGCTCAATCGTAGCAATTTTAGATAATGCATCGGCTTCTTTTTTGCGTTCATTCGCAATAACCTGTTCCGGTGCACCGTTTACAAATTTCTCGTTTGATAATTTTCCCTGAACCGATTTTAAGAATCCTTTTAAGTATTTTAACTCTTCTTCTAATTTTGTAATTTCTTCTTCAACGTTTACCGATCCGGAAATGGGGATAAAATACTCGTTAGAATTTACACGATAAGATAATGCACCTGAAACTTGTTCTGAAACATACTCTAAATCAGCAATATTTCCTAATTTTATAATAACCGCATCAAAAGTAGTTGGTTTGTTGTCTTTGTTCAATACTTTTAAATTGACGGTTTCCTTGAATGAAATATTTTTGTCTTTACGAATCGTTCTGATCCCTGAAATAACCTCAGCAGCGTAATCAAAATCTGCAATTAACTCTTCGTTATACGAAGTTAATTCCGGGTATTTTGCAATGATTAAAGCATCCTCCGTAGAACGTTCTGTTATGTGTTGCCAGATTTCTTCTGTTAAGAACGGCATATATGGATGTAACAATTTCAAGTTAGCTTCTAATAGTTCAATGGCTGCTTTAAACGTAACTGCATCAATTGGTTGTTGATACCCCGGCTTAATCATTTCTAAGAACCACGAACAGAAATCGTCCCAAACTAATTTGTAGATTGCCATTAACGCATCAGAAATTCTGTATTTTTCAAAATAATCTTCTATTTCTACTAAAGTTTTCTGCAATTTTGCTTCGTACCATGCAACAGCTGCTTTTGAAGCTTCTGGTTGCGGAATGGTTTCTGAAACTTCCCAGCCTTTAATTAAACGGAAGGCATTCCAAATTTTGTTGGTAAACGCTTTTCCTTGGTTGCACAACTCTTCATCAAATAAAATATCGTTACCTGCCGAAGCGGATAATAACAATCCGCAACGAACTCCATCGGCACCAAATTTCTCAATTAAATCTAACGGATCTGGTGAATTCCCTAATGATTTCGACATTTTTCTACGTTGAGCATCACGCACAATTCCTGTTAAATACACATTTGAAAATGGTTTTTCTCCTGCATATTCGTAACCTGCCATAATCATACGGGCAACCCAAAAGAATAAAATATCCGGACCGGTAACCAAATCATTGGTTGGGTAATAGTATTTAAATTCTTTGTTTTCCGGATTCACAATACCATCGAAAACCGACATTGGCCACAACCAAGACGAGAACCACGTATCTAATGCATCGGCATCTTGTTTAAGATCTGATGCCTGAAGTTGGGTGTTTGATGTTTTGATTCTTGCTAATTCAACAGCTTTTTCTTTTGTCTCTGCAACTACGAAATCTTCTTTTCCATCTCCATAATAATATGCCGGAATTTGATGTCCCCACCATAACTGACGCGAAATATTCCAGTCGCGAATGTTTTCCATCCAATGGCGGTACGTGTTGTTAAAACGGTTTGGATATAACTTGATTTCTTCGGTTTCTAAAACGGCTTTAATGGCAGGTTTTACCAATTCGTCCATTTTAAGGAACCATTGATCTGATAATCTTGGCTCGATCACTGCTTTGGTACGTTCTGAAGTTCCTACATTATTCAGATGATTTTCCACTTTTTCTAAAGCACCAATTGTTTTTAATTCTTCAGAAATTTCTTCACGAACCACAAAACGATCTTTTCCTTTATAATGTAATCCTAAATCGTTCAACGTTGCATCTTCATTAAAAATATCAATGATTTCTAAATTGTGGCGTTCTCCTAATTCTTTATCGTTCACATCATGAGCAGGTGTAACCTTTAAACATCCCGTTCCAAATTCCATATCCACATAGTCATCGAAAATGATTGGTACTACCCTATTTACGATGGGAACAATGGCGTTTTTACCACGCAAATGCGTGTAACGTTCATCGTTCGGATTGATACAAATAGCAGAATCACCTAAAATAGTTTCCGGGCGTGTCGTTGCAATGGTAAGGAAATCGTTTGTACCTTCGATCTGATATTTTAAATGATATAATTTTCCCTGGCGTTCTTCGTAAATAACTTCTTCGTCAGACAACGTCGTTTTAGCTTCCGGGTCCCAGTTTACCATTCGGTATCCGCGGTAAATCAATCCTTTGTTGTATAAATCTACGAATGATTTGATGACCGCTGCCGATAATTCTTCGTTCATTGTAAATTGTGTACGTTCCCAATCACATGAAGCACCTAATTTTTTAAGCTGTTCTAAGATCGTTCCACCGTATTTGTTTGTCCATTCCCAAGCATGTTTAAGGAATTCTTCTCGAGTTAAATCGCTTTTATTGATTCCTTCAGCTTTTAATTTAGCCACAACTTTCGCTTCGGTAGCAATAGAAGCGTGGTCTGTTCCGGGTACCCAACATGCGTTGAAACCTTTTAAACGTGCACGACGGATCAAGACATCCTGAATCGTATTGTTTAACATGTGTCCCATGTGTAAGACTCCCGTAACATTTGGCGGCGGGATTACGATTGTATAAGGTGTTCTATGATCTGGTGTTGAACGAAAATAATTGTTTTTCATCCAGTAGTCGTACCATTTCGCTTCAACTTGTTTTGCTTCAAACTGTGCCGGAATACTCATATATCTGTGTGTTTTAAAAATCAAATTGTCAATCGACAAAAATACGATATTCTTCAAAACTTATTAAATTAAATTTTGTTATGTTTTGGCACGTGTTTTGAAATCAGTCTTAATGAAATGTAAAAAAAAACTTAAATGTTTGTTTTTCATTTGAAACTAATTAAATTTACATAATTAAAATTATTTAAAACAATGAGAAAATTTTTAGGAATAGTAGCTATGACATTGGTTGGAGCTGCTTCATATGCACAAACTGGTCCAAAAATTGAATTTAAAGCTGAAAACAATACCATTGATTATGGTACGGTTGTAAAAGGAGTTGACAGTGGGGTTAGATCTTTTGAATTTACAAACACTGGTGATGAACCTTTGGTAATTACTAACGTACGTTCATCTTGTGGTTGTACAATTCCATCTAAACCAGAAGCTCCGATTATGCCAGGTAAATCGGACAAAATTGAAGTTAAGTACAATATGGGGTTAGGTCCTATCTCAAAAACAATTACCGTTGAAAGTAATGCTAAAAACATTCAAAACGGTACTGTTCAGCTTTACATTAAAGGAAAAGTTGTAGAAAGCTAAACTATTTTTACTACAAAAATAAAAAAGTACAGCATTTAAATTCTGTACTTTTTTATTTGGTAACCGGTATGAAATTATATTCGTGTTATGTTTTTTTCTTTTTAAAAAAGATCTTACAAGTCTGATATACAGTATTATTGCTCAATTTCTAAAGTCATTTTTAAATTTGCAAAATAAGGAGTTAAGATTTTGGTTTCTTTTTCCGGGTTTGTCAAATCTTTAATAATCATTTCAGAATAAGAAATGTGATTGTTTTTTTCAAACAGACGAACATAAATATTATATTCTTCTTTATTTGTTTGAGATAAAACCTTAAAACCTATAAAGAATTTATCTTTTGGAAAATCTATTGTAGATAAATCAATCTTAAAAGCACCTTTATGATTATGAGGAACAACGAAAGTTATCTCACAATTACTAATGATATTTCCTAATTCGCGGTTTTCGTTCATCTCATAAACTAATAATCCTAATTTCACATCAAGATAATTCGTATCAAATTTTTTCCCTGAAACAAAATCAACCAAGTCGATAAATGACGTATTAAAGTAAAAAGTAACCGACGAAATTTTTCCTTTAGGGATTTCATTTACACTCGTAACAATAAATTCACCTTGCGAAAAGGAATTATAAGCAGGAGTGCCTGATATTTTAAGTTTCTTAATCTTTTTCTTTTTATGTGTAGTAATCACTACTTCATCTAAAGTAGTGGTATCCTCTATTTTATTTTGAGCAAACAAAGCAACCGGAAACATCAGTATAAACAAATACTTTAGCATGATTTATTATGATTTTAGTTTTGAGTTTAATTAAAATTTTTCTTCTTTAATTAAATTTCCGTTTTCAAAATATCTTTTCTTTATTAATTTCCCATTGTTATCAAAATCCTCCCATATTCCAAATGGTTTATTTTCTTTAAAATATCCAATTATAGAAATAGCACCATTATCGTGATATCTTACAGACTTACCATTTAATTTCCCGTTATCATAGTTCTCTTCTGCTATCAATTGTCCTTCTTCATTCCATTTTTTTAAACTTCCTACAACAATGTCATTTTCGAAAAAATTCAATGACGCTCTATTCCCATTTTTATGCCAATCTTCATTTTTTCCATGAGATTTCCCATTTTTCCACTCTGCTTCATTTTTCAAAGCTCCATTTTCATAATAAAGACTATATAAACCATTTTGTAAACCATTTATCCAATATGACACTTCTTTTAAATTACCATTTTCATACCAATGCTTTACTTCTCCATGTGCCTTTCTGTTAACACGATATTCTTTTGAGGAAACATTCCCATTTTCAAAAAACCAAGTAACTGTCCCAGTTCCATTTGTATATTCTTGTATCCATTCTGGTTGTCCATTTTCATAATATCTAACCCAATCATCATTAAAAACACCATTTGTTAATTTACCTTTTTGATAAATTTTACCGTTATGATATTTCTCTAAATAATCCCCATCTTTTAAATAAACGGACAAAATAGTATCTTTCTGATAAATTTGATATTTGATAATATCTCCATTCTCATCATATCTAAAAACAGTATCAACGTTAGTTTTATTCTTTAATTTACCCTTTTCATAAATTTTTCCATTTGCATAAAATAAGTGGTACACTCCGTTTTCTACCGTAGTTTCATCAGCTATTGGAATCCACGAAGCCTTACCTGAATCTTCATCAATCCAATAAGCCCAATTTTCGTTTCTTTTGGATTCATCATTAAAATCACCTTCTTTACAACTAATAAGAATAAAAAATGTGAATAGAAATCACTACTAACCGACTAACTTTTCAAAATTAAGGAGCTTCCCATTGTGGTTAGCTCCTTTTTTCATATTTTGGTTTTACGACAAATCAAAAATATGAGCAATAAAGATACAGAAAAGAAATTAGTCGGTCAGCCGATTTTCAAACAAATCATCAATTTTATTCCAAAAGATAAATTTGATATGCTTGTCTACAAGCATA
>NZ_FNXE01000048.1 GCF_900108395.1 Paenimyroides marinum
CACTCTACCGCGTTTGCCCTGTAACCAATAATCAAGCTCCCGTTACAGCTTTTCACTTGTAGCCAATAAATACAAGCTTTTGACAAAATGTAGCCATTCTCTCACAGCCTCAGCATGGGTTCACTTGCGTTCATCTCCTTTATACGCACCTGACTACTCATGTAGCCTTTTCTTCCTACCGTTTAACACCAGTTTATTACTAAGCCAGCATCGGGAAGCGGTTTAGCACCTACGCTTGAACGTCGATACTGATGGACCTACCATCATCTTCTATACAGCACGGATAAAGCAAGCTTTATCCTTCACAGCACACTATTAGCAAAATGGTGGGTTAAGTGCAAAATTCAACGTCAGTAATTCATCACCGCATAAGCCATTTTTATTTCCTTTTTTGTAATTTAGTAAAATAGAAAATGGCTTATGCTACTGTTGTGCAAAATTGAAAGTCTGTGCTTCTATTTCCGCTCCTTCGCAAAGCCCCGAAACGCTGTAACCCTATGGCAACCGACCTTAGACAAAATGAAGTTAAGTAAAATGACAACAGGAATAATAATCGGACTAATTGTAATTGCATTTATTGCAGTGACGTTCTACAAGAAAAAATCTTCGGCTGGACAGACTTACTATCCCTCAACAGTTTCTTCAACGGTTGACAAAACTGTTCCCGACTCAGCCGTTGGTTTTGGTTATAAGTGTATGTGGTTTGCAGTTAAAACCGACAACAAGAATAGACTTGCAGAAATTTTAAAACTTAAAAATATTTCGGACTGCAATTGGCAGGTTGGTATAGACAAAGCATATAATGGTTCTGTATTTATTACACCGACAATTGACGGCTGGACTCTAGCTTGTGGTTGGGGGCTTCCGCACGGTGACACTAAAGAAGGAATTGACGAAGTAAAAAGTATTCTACAAACTTTAAGCAAGGAATTTGGAAACGCTCAATTTTTCTGCACTTATCGTGTGACAGAATATCATTGTTGGATTAAAGCCAACAACGGACAAGTAGAAAGAGTTTATAGTTATTTAGGCGAATCTGGTGAGAACGTTGTAATCGAAGGGCAACCGACAGAATTTGAACAGACTTTAAAACTTGCCAATACTTTTTCAGACGAGGCAAAAGACGAAAAATATTTTGAACGAGAAGACGTGGTTTGGGTAAACGAGGAGTTATTAATGCAAGTGGCGGGACATTGGAGCATTGACCCGACAAAACTTGATGACAGACAAGACATTGCACCAGGTTTAGGACTATTAGGACAACGATGAAAGGAAGGGCACACATAACACAGGTAACCGTTGCACAACCCTCATTTTCAGGAAATAAATTTCAAAAAGCCGGAAAAATGGCCTCGTTTAAGCTCTTTTAAGCGAGGTTTGTTTTTGAATAGAAATGCAAACCTGAAAAATGGACTGGCTTAAAATGAAGTTTTTCACATCATATATCGCCACAACGCCAAGCTATGAACCTTTATCATGATTAATAATATTTTAAAGACCATCCTTACTGAATCACAAACTGTTTTAAATCGTAACGGCTGCCTTTAAAAATGTTTAAATCTACTTTTGTTTCAATACCGTTTACGGTGCCTTTATCGGTAAATTGCCAAAAGTGCCAGTCGTTGTTCATTTTTTCGCTGAATAAACTGTATTTTGCAATCCATACCTTATGGTCGGGGAAATAATCTTTAATGTGGTGCCGGTAATAATTTGCGCCCGAATAAATAATTGGTTTTACACCGTAATGTTTCTCTACAATGGTTAGCCAGTTTTGTATTCCTTCACGCATTTTTTCAACCGATTGCTCTTTAGGCAGTTCTTCAATATCCAATACCGGGAAAAAATCACCGGGTTCCAACGGACTGTTTTTAATGAAATTCTGTGCCTGTAAGGTGCTGTTCTCATCAGGTCGGTAATAATGATAAGCACCGCGAACCAACAAACGGCTTTTTGCTTTTTTCCAGTTGTAATCAAACTTATCATCAACACCGTCTATCCCCATTGTTGAACGGATAAAAACATAATCAATTGCAAATTTATTGTACAGCGAATCAATTTCTTTCCAGTTTATATCGTACTGATAATGCGACACGTCGAATCCAAACAAATGGTTGGTGTGTTTATCTAAAATCTCCATTGCCCTGAAATCGTGAACGGTTACTTCTTTACTGTCTTCACTTTTAAAAATCCGTTCGTACAAATCGGTAAAAAAATAGCCGATTCCGTCGCGGTAATGAAAGATCACAAAACAAAAAATCAATAGCGAATAAGCCAAAACATGCCATTTCCATACAGCTGTTTTTTTCTTTTTGCGTGTTGTGCTTCTTCTGACAGGTTTTCTTTTTTTAGGGACTGCCATTTTTAATCGGAATGTTTTAAGCGGTTGAATCCAAATAAATCGGTTCGGTCATCTTTTTTTCCTGTGATTAAATTTCCTATAATCTGAGCGGCAATCATGCTAAATGTAATGCCGTTACCGCCATATCCCAATGCAAAATACATATTTGGCCTGTACGGATAGGTACCTATAAACGGCAAACCGTCGGCTGTGGCACTAAACGTTCCTGCCCACGACATATCGGTTACAAACGGAATATCAGGAAACATTTTTTTAAACTTTTTTTCTAAAGTTTTTGCTTTTTTATTCAATGCAGCGTCACGCCTGTCCGCATTATTATATTCTTCATCTTCGCCACCCACCATCATACGGTTATCGGCTGTGGTACGCATGTATAAATACGGCGTTTGGGTTTCCCAAATCAAGGCACGGTTTTTCCAGAGGTATTTTTTATCAACCGGATGTGATACAATGGCAAACGTAGATAATAAATCCATTACTTTTTGGGGTAGAAACTCCCCGGCTTCATAACCAGCGGCAATTACCACATTTTCACAATTGATCTTATTGCCGTTTTCAGTAATTAATTCGTAACCGTTTTTGGTTTTATTATAATCTGAAATCAACGTATGAGAATACAGTTCAATTTCGTTCTTTTTTAAGTGATGATCTAAAATAAAAGTGGCACCTTTATAACAATCTAACTGTGCCGATGTATCGTTATACAATGCCGAAAAAGCGTCAATTCCCAACGATTCTTTTAATTGATCTTTATCGAGGTATTGTACGGGAAGATTTGCTTTTTTTCGGGCTTCAAACTCTTCTTTAAGTAATTTTTCTCCCGATTTGTTTGATGCCAGAAGATAAGTAGGTATCGATTCAAAATCAGGATCTTTTTTGATGGATTTAAACACATTTTCCACATCGGTAATCGATTGCAAACAGCATTTATATGCCTTTACGGCATTCTCTTCACCTATTTTCCTGATTAATTCAACCAGCGGAATATCGATTTCATACTGTAATTGCGAGGTAGAAGCCGCCGTACTGCCTGTGCCAATGGTTCGCTTATCTATCACTATGCACTTAATCCCTAATGTACACAAAACATGAGCCACCAAAGCGCCGGTAATACCCGATCCGACAATAACGGTATGGGTACTGATGTTCTTTTTCAGCGGATGATAATAATTGTACAACGGATTCAGTGCCATCCAAAACGGCATGCCTGAATGTAGATCCATAAAAAGATATTTTTTACTAATTTATCTAATTATTATGTGAAAACAACGCGAATAACGTTCTTTTACAAAATAGATTTTTCCCTGTGCCTGATACTGTTTTAAAACGCCTTCTAATTTTTTTTCGAGCTTGGTGTTTACTTGCTTTTTATGATTAAAGCGGATGTAAGAAATATCGAGTGCACTGCCAAAACAATGCGAACTATCGTTTGACGCGGCATTAGAATTTACTCTTCGCAATCGTTTTTGATCGGCTTCGGTACGGGTTAACGATGTTACCACAAAAAAGTTTTGTCCGGCAACCTTTACAAAATCACGGGCAATGGCATTTAAAACCGTTCTGCCTTTTGGTACTAAATACGGGTGACTGTGTGTTAATTTATCGATTCGGTAGCCGTACCCCCGTTGTTTTATTGATACTAATTTCCCTTGTTTTACCAGTCTGTCTAAATGTGGTTTGTCTTTAACCAAACCAATATTATGACTTTTTGCCGCATTTAAATGGGTAAGATATTTTTTAGAGGGTTTGGTTTGTGCAAATGATAGTGTGGGAAATACAAATAAAAATAAAACAAAAATAATTCGATACATGAGGATTTTCTTTAATAGCACACAAAAATACTATTTATAATGCTTAACGACAAAATAATACGCTGCTAATCATTTATTGTTTAAACAGTTTACGGACTATTTTACCAATTTCGACAAAATCGCCGTGATTGCTAACTGAACGTTTTTCGGTATATTCTTCATAACTTCCCTGATATGGATAAATTAACAAATAGTTTCTATTTAAAAAATCGGAATTAAGAATAGACGGAATTTTATTCATTTGTGGAAAATAAGATGCCATGCCTCGTTTCGCCATAAAAATAACCACACCCTGGTTGTCTTCTAATTCGTCAATAACGTTTTGTACTTCTTTCCAGGTATTTATCTCGTTAAAATTCGCTTCAATGGTTACCCTTTTCATTACCCTTTTCAAAATTTTTGTAGTAGAAGCTGTTGCGTAAAAATCAATCTTGGCACCGGTGTTTCGTGCAATATTCCACACTCTTAACAAACAATGAAAAAATCCGGGTTCTAAGTGCGATTTTGAAGGAATAATCACAATTTGTTTTTTAATGGTTGCAATGGGTTGTGCCGAATGATATACAAATACATTGGCATTTTTGCTTTGCAGATATCCGTTGTAAAGATTAAACATAAAGGTAGATGAAAAACCTTTTCCGTTTTCTAAACCTATGATTAAATCGGTAATTCGCTTTTCTTTGATCACATTGTTAATGCCATTGATCACATCGGTATCGTATCGGGTTAGCGGCGTCACGACTTCGTCTGAAGCGGCTGCTATGGTTACTGCATCGTGCAAAATCTTTTCTGCGTTTTTTTCTGACGATTCCTTTTTTTCTTCATTGATGACATTCAGGGCAAAGAAACCATCTTTATTCTTTTTTGATTTAATGATCACCCCAAACCCCACCATTGCATCAACGGTTTCAGGATAATTAATTGCCAGCAGAAGATTTTCTTTTTCGGAACTTTCATCAGCAATGGTTTCATCATTTTCTTCTTCGGCAATTTTCTCGGCACTTGCCAACGAAATAAACGACGAAATGGTACAAGAAACCAAGATCAACAGAATGCTTCCGTTTAAAACATGTTCGTTCAGTAACCTTACAGGTTCGCCAGCCGCCGTTTCTGAAATGATGATATTGTATCCCACCATAACTGCCGCCAATGTTGCTGCTGCCGATGCAGAGCTTAATCCAAAGATAAGTTTGCCCTGTTCTTTGGTTAACTTAAATGTTTTTTGGGTTAAAACAGCTGCTATGTATTTCCCGGCAATTGAAGCTGCTAACATAACCGCTGCAACCATAATGGTTTCCCAACTTTGAAAAAACACGCTGAAATCAATCAACATACCCACGCTAATCAGGAAAAAGGGAATGAAAATGGCGTTTCCTACAAATTCTACCCGGTTCATTAATGAAGATGTGTGCGGAATTAAACGGTTCAATGCCAAACCTGCAAGGAATGCCCCAATGATTGCTTCTACGCCTGCAACTTCTGCCAGCAATGCTGCCAAATAAATCATTACCAGCACAAAAATATATTGTGAAATTTTGTCTTTTACGTTTTTAAAAAACCACCGGGCAATTATTGGAAAAATAGTCAATACAATTAATCCAAAAATTAAAATAGAAACCGATAAGGTTATCCAAAATTCTTTTCCCACTTCTCCCTGAGCCATACCTACACAAGCTGCTAAAACCAATAGGGCAAGAATATCGGTAATCATTGTTCCGCCAACGGTGATGTTAACCGCCAGATTCTTTGCAACGCCGATTTTACTTACCAATGGATAGGCAATTAACGTATGCGACGAAAACAAACTTGCAAAAAGCACTGATGTTAACAGGTTAAATCCTAACAGGTAATGTGCACCAATAAACCCTAGAACAAAAGGTACCAGAAAAGTATAGATTCCGAAAGTTAGACTTTTCCATTTATTTTTTTTGAAATCACCCATATCAATTTCCAATCCGGCAAGAAACATAATGTACAGCAAACCCGTTGTTCCGGTAACCACAATACTGCTATCGCGAGCCAAAATGTTAAATCCGTTGGGACCAATTACCGCTCCTGCAATGATCAATCCTAATAAATGCGGCACTTTGATTTTGTTTAATAATAAAGGTGCAAAAAGAATGATGATGAGCAACAATAAAAATTTAAGAACCGGGTCGGCAATAGGCAACGACACGTTATGTATAGAAAGCAACAACATATTTTCGGTAGTTTATTTGGTTCTGTTAGAAGGTCTTGTAAATTCTATTGAGAATTTAGCGATACAATCATTGTTTTTAATAATGGTATAAGTACCCGTTAATTTATCTTTTTGGATATTGTTTAAAATGGTTCTGATTTGCACATTTTTTGCTACAGAAGGATCCGTTTTATGAGATAACACAATATCATCGCCATTAAAAACCGCATCGTACGTACGAACAATTTCGTTTTTATTATTTAACAGGCTGGCATATAATTTAAGCGTATCATTAGCAAAATTCCACGTATTTACCCTTTGATCTCCAATCACATAATCATTACAATTTGATTCTACACAAATTAACCTTCCGTTCCATTTACCCGCAAGACTATCTGCCCAAGGTTTTACCGCGGTTAAATTTATTGAATCAGTAAGTTTTTTGATAGAATCTAAAACAGCAATACTGTCTTTCATTTGCAAAAGTGCTCTGTATTCGTTTTCTTTTGCTGCAAAAGAATCAATGCGTATCTGCAAAGCTCTTTCTCTATCATGCAATTGTTTTTCACGGTCACTGTTGCCACAACTAATAGTAAAAGAAATAAGAATTAAAAAAAGGAGTATTCTATTCATTGATTGTTGGTTTTAATTATCTGAAACAAGTTAAAGATGTAAGATACAAAAATTAATGGTTTTTACAGGGTGATTTAATTGAGAAAGTAGAAATAAAAAAGAGAACCAATAAACTGATTCTCTTTTTCGTAGCGAAGACGGGAGTTGAACCCGTGACCTCAGGGTTATGAATCCTGCGCTCTAACCAACTGAGCTACCTCGCCATTGGTTTTTATTTCGGTTGCAAATGTAAGAGGATTTTTAATATTTACAAAGAAAAATTATCGTAAAAACAACTTTTTTTTCAGTCTACCAAATTAGTATTCTGTTTATGAGGTTTTTAAAAATTATTCTTTAATTACTTTTCCTTCTCCATTTTCTGTTACATTAACGGTTTTAGTTACGCGGTAGTATAAATTTCCACTTCCGTTTAAGCTGCCATCAATTCCATTTACGGTATTGGTGTAAATATTTCCGGAACCTGAAGAATTTAATTCTGTGTAAAAGGCCGACAGTTCTTTTGCCATAATATCGCCTGAACTTTTGCTGTCTATTTTTACGGTATTGGCATTTCCTTCAACGGTTATCGCAGCATCATTTTCTGTATTCAGCACAAGGTCTTCTACCCTTACCCGTAAATTCATTTCGCCGTTACCTGTATTGGTTAAAATAAGTTTAGCTATTTCAATAGCTCCCATATTTGTGATGCTTCCTTTATCGCCTGTTTTGGTAATTTCGGTTAAATCTCTTGTGGTAAGTGTTACTTTTAAAGGTTCGGTTTGATTTACAATTTCAAATCCGGGTTTGCGTTTTAGTGTTAAAACCTCATTTTCTACACTAACCTGAATCAGCTGATGTAAATTTCCGTCGCCGCTTGTTTGAATGGTATTTTTAAATGGGTTATTTAATATTAATACTGTAAGATCTCCTTCTACAACTAATTTGGTGTATTTTTGAACTCTGCGGTTTCTGTCTTGTACCACTCCGTTTCCTTTTATTTTTCTGTCTTGTGCATAACTTGTCAGGGTTACTAACGATACAAAAAACAGGACTAAAATTTTCTTCATAATAAAAATATTTATTGATTTAGATGGTTTCTTCTGTTAGCGTGCTGAAAACGTCTTCGGTAAAATCTAACACTTCCGAAATTAAGAAATTATTTTTTAAATCGTTCAATCCTTTTTCCATTAAAAGCGGCGTTGTAAATTTTCTGCTTACCCCTAAAATATGGTTGTTGACGTTTACTTTAAAAAACATTTTTCCGGACGGTGTTTTGTAATGAATAAATTTAATTACCGAAAAATTGCGCTTTAATATGTTGATTTCACTTAAACATTGCGCTTTTGAGCTGTAACTGTTACTCGTAAAAATTACATTCCCTTTGCGGTTGTTGTAAGTATATTTATACGTGTTATTTTCTTTTTTACTAATTACTAATGTGCCCATTTTTTGATTAAATACACACAAAGCTATTCATAAAATTAGTGAAATGAAACTTGGTTTTCTTGTTTTTTTTAATACGGCTTAACAGTGCCAATTCCTGATATTTTCTTCACAATTTTAAGTTGATCGTATTCTTTATACTTTAAATTTCCCACGCCCGAAATACGTACATTAATTTCTTCTGAGGTATTAATTTTTGCGTTTCCCGCACCTGAAATCTCAATATTTGCCAGCTTATTGGTCAATTCTTCTGCTTTCAGATTTCCGGCACCAGTCATGGTTGCTTTCAACTCATTGCTAACGCCTCTTAAACGTATGCTTCCTGCTCCGGTAACTGACACATGGGTTATGTTGTTGTTTACTTTCGCATTAATTTCGCCCGCACCTGAAATATGGAATTCCACATCGTTTATCAAAGCAATATTATTGGTTGCAAAAGATCCTGCCCCTGCAATGACCAGCTTTTGTAAATCAGGATTATTTATTTTTACAAGCAACGGATTATTTCCTCCTTTAATAGAAACCGATTCTTTGTTAGAAAGAGCTAATTGTCCGTTTTCATTTGCTATTTCAAGGTTGTCAATTAATGATTTATCGCCAATTAGTAAAATCTCGTTTGCAGAAACAGTCGAATCTACTTCGATTCTTGCAGATGAATTATTTAAAACAGCAGTGAAAGCCTCTGTTTTTATTGTTTGATTGATAATTTCTCCTGACAAGCCTACCTTTTTGTCACAAGAAAGTACGCCAACGCTTAAAAACAATACAATTAATAGTTTTTTCATTTTATTTTTTCTTTAAAACTACAAAAAACTATTTAATTTTTAGACAATTCTTAGATTAAAAACAAATCCCTTTCGTTATGAAAGGGATGAATGTTTAAACCGTTAAAGCCAATCTTTTCATTAAATTTTTATCTAAAGCGTGCTTTACAAATTCTTTATCTACTTCTAATTCGTGATGATCAGATCCGGGAAGTTCATACATAGGGTCGGTTAAAACGGCTTCGCATAACGAGCGCAATCCACGGGCACCTAACTTATATTCTAATGCTTTATCTACGATATACAACAAAGCATCTTCGGTAAAGGTCAACGTAATTCCGTCCATTTCAAATAATTTCTGGTATTGCTTTACCAACGCGTTTTTAGGCTCGGTTAAAATAGAACGCAAGGTATCGCGATCTAACGGATCCATGTGTGTCAACACCGGCAAACGACCAATGATTTCAGGAATCAATCCAAAATCTTTTAAATCTTTTGGTATGATGTACTGTAATAAATTGCTTTTATCTGCTTTGCCGTTCTCTTTAGAAGATCCAAAACCAACAGCATGAAAATTCAACCGTTTGGTAATGATGCGTTCAATTCCATCAAACGCCCCGCCGGCAATAAACAAAATATTTTGCGTGTTTACTTCGATAAACTTTTGATCGGGATGTTTTCTACCTCCTTTTGGCGGTACGTTTACAACAGATCCCTCTAAAAGTTTCAACAAAGCCTGCTGTACGCCTTCTCCACTTACATCACGTGTTATAGAAGGGTTATCGCTTTTACGGGCAATTTTATCTATTTCATCAATAAAAATAATTCCTCGCTGCGCTTTATCCACATCGTAATCTGCAGCTTGCAACAACTTGGTCAAAATACCTTCTACGTCTTCGCCCACATAACCTGCTTCGGTTAAAACTGTGGCGTCAACAATAGCCAGAGGCACATTCAGCATACGCGCAATGGTTTTTGCCACCAATGTTTTTCCTGTTCCGGTTTGACCAACAACAATGATATTACTTTTTTCGATTTCGACATCGTTTTTAGAATCCTGCTGCAACAAACGCTTGTAATGGTTATAAACGGCAACAGACAATACTTTTTTGGTTTGCTCCTGACCGATTACATACCCATCTAAGAACGCTCTGATTTCTTGTGGTTTTTTTAACAAAACCTCATCTGACAATCCTGATCCGTTTTGCGATTTTAATTCTTCCATCACAATACCGTGTGCCTGCTCTACGCAATGCTCACAAATATGTGCGTCGATACCGGCAATCAATATGCTGGTTTCGGCTTTTGGACGTCCGCAAAAAGAACAGTTAAATCCTTCTTTCATTCTATTTATTCTCTTGTTAAAACTTCATCAATCATTCCGTATTCTTTTGCTTCGTCAGCACGCATCCAGTAATCGCGTTCCGAATCTTTGAATACCTTATCGTAAGGTTGTTTTGAGTGTTTTGCTATGATTTCATAAAGCTCTTGCTTTAATTTCAACATTTCTTTTAAGTTGATTTCCATATCGGTTGCCACCCCTTGAGCACCACCCGACGGTTGGTGAATCATTACGCGTGAATGTGGCAATGCAGAGCGTTTTCCGTCTGCCCCGGCACACAATAACACTGCACCCATTGATGCTGCCATACCTGTACAGATTGTAGCCACATCGGGTTTTACAAACTGCATGGTATCGTAAATTCCCAAACCTGCATACACACTGCCGCCTGGTGAATTAATGTAGATTGAAATATCTTTTGATGCATCAACGCTTTCTAAAAACAGCAATTGTGCCTGAATGATATTTGCTACGTAATCATCTACTCCAGACCCTAAGAAAATAATACGATCCATCATTAAACGTGAAAAAACATCCATTGATGCAATGTTCATTGGGCGTTCTTCGATAATATAAGGAGTCATACTACCTGTTGGTGTCATTTTGCTTACCATTTTATCGTAATACAAATTATTTACTTTGTGATGCTTGGTAGCGTATTTTCTAAATTCTTTACCGTAATCCATATTTTTTTTCTAAAATGTTATAAAAAATAAGCGTCGAAACTTTTTGTTCGACGCTCAAATATACTTATTTTTTTGCAGAAAATTATTCTCCGTAAACCTCTTTAACGAAATCTTTGTAAGTTACTTCTTTTGCGTTTGTGCTAACTTTCTCTGTGAACAATTTCATCATTTTATCGTTCATTAATTGTTCAGAAATACGCTTCACTTCTTCTTGATTTGATAAAACGCGGGATACGATATTTGTTACATCTTCTTCTGATGGTTCTAACTGACCAAATTGTGCCATTTGATCTTTGATTAAACCTGAAGTGTAATCTTTAATTTCGTCGAATGTAATTTGTAAATCATTATCTGTAATGATTTTTCCTTCGATTAACTGGTAACGCAATCCTTTTTCTGATTTTGTGTATTCTTCTTCGGCTTGTTCCGGTGTTAATTGTGTTTCACCAGCAGTTTGCAACCATTTTACCAAGAATTCTTTTGGCAAATCGAATTTTGTATTTTCAACCAAAGCCTCCACTGTATCGTTCATAAACTTTTGATCAGCTTGTTGAGCGAATTGTTTTTCAGCGTCTTCTTTGATACGGTTTCTTAATTCTTCTTCTGAAGTTACTTTGCCTTCACCAAATAATTTATCGAAAAACTCTTGGTTTAACTCTGCTTTTTCCCGAGTTGATATTTCTTCGATCGTAAAAGTTACCTCAACGTCTAAACCGTGTACTTTATCGTGATCAACTTTTAAAACATCCATTAATTTGTGTTCGTCTTCAAACAAACCTTTGGTAGAAATTGTTACTTCATCGTTTACTTTTTTACCAATGAATTTCTTTTGGTTTGTTTTTGTGCGGATATCAGAAATATTGAATGTAGTTTCGTTTTCAATGCCTTCTGCTGTGTTTGAAACTTTTACACGAATATCATCACCTTCTTCGGCTTTTTCTTTTGAAACTAATTTACCGTATTGTTTTTGAATGTATTCTACCTGCTCGTTAATCATTTCGTCATCAGCAACAATCTGATATTTTGTAGCTTTATTAGCCGCTTCTAAATCAACCGTAAATTCTGGTGCTAAACCTAATTCAAAATCAAAGCTTAATGTATCAGCTTCCCAATCGATATCTTTAGCAACCGGAAGTGGGTTTCCTAAAATATCAATCTTTTCTTCGTTTAAATAGTTGTTTAAACTTTCTTGCAACAATTTGTTTACTTCGTCAAACATAATCGCCTGACCGTATTGTTTTTTTACTAACGACGCAGGTACCTGGCCTTTTCTAAATCCTGGTATGCTTGCGTTCTTTCTATAATCTTTAAGAACGTTGTCTACTTTTGCTGCAAAATCTTCTTTTGCCACATCGATTGTGATAACTGCATTTAAAGCATCTACATTATTTCTTGTGATATTCATTGTAAATTTTGTTTTGTAACTAAAATTGGCTTGCAAAAATACATTATTTTTACAAGCCAATCAAATTTTTAAATAATTGAATATTAATTCTTAGTAAAAATTAATCTCCATTCATTAATCCTCCTACAATTGACTGCACAATAGACAATACCAAACTGAATAACAATGCCGGAAAAAAGCCTTCTACGTGGAATCCGCCAACAATGCTTCCGCACAACATTATTATTAATGCATTGATCACAAAAAGAAACAATCCTAATGTTAAAATGGTTATTGGAATGGAAATTAACTGAAGAATTGGTTTCACCAAAAAATTCAATATCGCCAAAACGATTACAACGATGATCGATGAACCAAAACCATCAACACTGATGCCCGGTAAAAAATTGGCAAGTAAAAACACGATTACCGCCGTTACAATTAGATTGATTAAAATTCTCATAGCTTTATTTATTTTAATTTGATGCCTTTATGGTTACACCAGGGTAATTACCCGGTACCAATAATGGCAAGTTTGATTTATAATGTTCGTTAATTACTTTTACAATTTCGTTGGCAACAAACGCATATCCACGAGGGTTTGGATGCACCCCGTCTAATGAAAACAACACTTTGTTCATATTTTCTGTTCCTTTAAAATAATCTGCCGTGTACCATTGTCCGTCGCTTAAACGTATTCCTGTCGTTAAATAACGCATAATAGCATTCATATCGGCAATAGCTAATTTTTTAGAACCACTTACAGACCAGATAATATCGTTAAACTTATCGGTAGCGGTTTTAATTTGTTGTTGTTCCGAAGGAATCAAAACATATTTATCTTCTAAAGGAAAAGTTACACCTAATTTATCAAGTGGCGACGGTAACGCCGAAGCTGTTCCAATGATACCGCTTGTTCCCAATACAAACAAATCGCTTCTAGTTGCATGGCGTGCTCTTCCAAAAACCTGTCCTAAAACTGCTGCGGTTTCTGCCGGATAATTATTGGCAATTAAGGCAGCCGTTAACGTGGCAGAAACATCGGTTAGCGTTTCATCTGTAATCAACAACGGATTTCCGCTTGTTGTTGAATATAACTGAATACGGTCGCCCTCGCCTATCGCCGTTAAAATTTGTTTGATCGGATCTAACAAACTCGTATTTAACTGTGTTACAACCGCTTCTCCACCTAAAGCTTCTGCTGTTAAAGGATTGTAAGGAACCGTTGTAAAATGCGGGATCGAAGTAATATCAGGAATGGTTGCCACAACCCCTTTTGCACCATTGCTGGTCAAGGTATTGATAATTGTTTTATAAGCGGCTTCAAATACCTGCGGATCGGTAATATCGTTGCTGCTATAAGTTGAAGGGTCAGTGTTTCCCTCTTGATTTTCTCCTGTTCCGCCAGACAAGGCATAAGCCAATACATCATTAGCTCCGATCCAATTGGTAAAGAACGTAGGATTTAAACTCATTGCATCACTCAAAACAGTGGTATTTGGACTGGTTGCGTGGCGAACAAAATAAGGGTTTGCCGTACCGGTAGCCATATTGGCAAGATTGCCGTAACCGGATGCCAGCAAATGGAATGATTTTGCTCCGGGCACGCCCATATTGTTATAAGCTTTTGCCTGCAGATCGCTGATTTCTATTGTGGGTGTTCCCGTTAAATTCTCTGGTCCGCTGGTTGACATATTTAAAATTAAACGGGTAGCAGCCGCTGGTTGCCCCATAAACAATAATCCGCCCACATCATTGACATCATCATTGAACGATGGTTGCGTAAAACTACCACCGCCTACAACTGCAAATTGTTTTGCCAATAAATTAGGGAATGAATATTGCTGTCCTGAACGATACATTGTACCATCCATATAACCTGCCGTTAACGAATTTCCTAATGCTACATAGGTTGTAAAATCTGCTTCCCCTCTTGAATAAGATTCATTTGTAACAGGATTTTCAAATTCGGGTTCACAAGCAACAAAGCTGAACGCAAATGCCGCTAAAAATATTGATTGATATTTTTTCATAATAATCGATTAAAAATTGTATGATAAACCTAAACCTAAAGAATATGCCGATGAACGGTAATCTCCTCCAAATGACAAATCACTTCCATCTTCTTTATAATGGTCATAAGAGTTTTTGGTTTGTTTAAAGTGAAGTGCCGTTGCAGAAAAATCGACATCCAGTTTTGGAGTAATTTTATAAGAAAAACCTGCTGTTCCTGCAATAGCATCGTTACGTGGCGTTTCAGGTGCGAAGTATCCGTCCTGAACCGGTGAAATATCATAATAACCACCTACGCGTGCAGAAAATTTTTCTGAGGGGGCAAATTGCAATCCACCACGCAAAGTTCCGCTACTTTTATAATTTCTTGGATTTACCGATGTTCCAATAGCCGGGTTATCAAATTCGATCACTAAATTATCATACGCTTTCCAGAACGTATAATTGTAATCAAACGCTGCCAACCATTTTTCATTGATTTGGTAAGATAAACCAATGGTTAATTCTGCCGGTAAAGGCATGGTGGCGTCAAATTTTCCATCTGCATAATTCAAGAATCCCGGCATATCGTGAAATTTAGCCTCGCCTCCTTCTACCTTCATGTCAATCTGCGAACGGTAATTTACCCCTAAGGTTACATATTCGTCTAACCTTGCAGTTACTCCCACATTATAGCCCCAGGCACTTACACCGCTTGCATCGATGGTAACATCAGAACGGTTTCCGTAATCGTCAATCATGCTTCGTGAAAGGTTTCTGTTGAAAGTTACCCCTCCGTTTACATAAATCAATCCTGCACCTACACTAATATTGTCGGTAATTTTGTAAGATACCGTTGGCTGGATAAATATAGCCTGCAGATCAATACTGTTTACCAAATGCGATCCCGGCCAATCTTGCTGCCATTCAACCGAACTACCAAAGGGCGTATAAACAGCCAACCCCACAGAAAATCTATCGGTAGCCTGATAATTTCCGTAGAAATAAAAAGGCGTTCCCATATTTTCAGACGAGTTAGACCAGTTATAAATTGAATTTTGAAATTTTACATTTGAAAATAAGGCAGTAGCACCTGCTGAAAAACTCCATTGATTTTTTAAAAACGTACCACTTGCCGGATTAAAAAACAAACTCTCTGCGTTTTGACCAATAACACCAACCCCTGTGTGCCCCATTGCCAATTGACGCTGACCTTGCAAACTAATGCGGTAACCGCCGGCAAATGAGTTGGCTGCTATTAATGATAATAAGGAAATAGATAAAATTTTTTTCATAACTAAACCTTTTGTTTTATATGTTAGTATTCCAAATATAAAACATTTTACAAAAGCATAGAAACCAGAAAAGAAAATTATTGAATTATTAATTTTTTGTTAATTTTCATTAAGAATAAATAATATGCGCGCATACTATTTTAAAAAAGCCATTGATTTCTCAAAGAATTCACCCGGATTGTCTGCATGTACCCAATGACCAGAATTAGAAATTGTCTCAATTACCGCATTTGGAAAATGTTTTTTGATTAAAAATGCATCTTCTTCCTGAATATAATTGGAATTGCTTCCTTTTAAGAATAAAGTTGGGCCGTTAAAAACGTCATCTTCTTTTAGTGCTTCGCCAATTGCTTGGTCGTTGCTGTTAAAAACGTCTAAATTAAAACGAAAACCTAATTGTTGCGGCGTTACTCGATATACATTCTTCATTAAAAACTGTACAACGCCCGGCTCTTTTACGTGTTGCTCTATAACATACTGCACATCATTGCGTGACGGATTGCCGGAGAAATCAACAGCATTCAAAGCTGCCATTACATCCTGATGATGCGGAGCATAATATTTAGGCGACATATCGGCAACAATTAATTTATTGATCAGCTCAGGATAATGAACCGCCAGATTCATTGCTACTTTACCGCCCATAGAATGACCAATGATGTCAATTTTATTTAAGTTATTGGCTTTGCAGTAAGCAACTACATCATTTGCCATTACATCATAATTAAAAACATCGGAATGAAAGCTGCGCCCGTGGTTGCGTAAATCCATTAAATGCGCGGCAAAACCGCTATCTGCATATTTTGCTCCCAACGTTTTCCAGTTATCGCTCATTCCTAAAAAACCGTGTAAAATAAGTAATGGTTTTCCTGATCCTTCTATTTTGGAGTATGGTAATTTTTTATTATCAATCATTAATATATAATTCTTTGTTACATTTTTTTATCTACTACAATATTTCTATAAACTAAAGCAAATATAAAAACAACAGTATAAAATCACTTTATTACTTTTAAAAACATTTAAATTATTTATCCCTCTTCCTTATAGATATCAATAAATTATTTTGTATTTCTTTGCTATGAAAAGTATTTTTTTTTATTTTTAATAAAATTTTACTATTAAAAACCCGTTGTGCATTATGAATTAAAAAGTAAAAGTTGTTCATTTGATTGAAAATCAGTAAATTGAATTAGCAATAATACATTTACAATCACTACTAACCGACTAACTTTTCAAAATTAAGGAGCTTCCCATTGTGGTTAGCTCCTTTTTTCATATTTTGGTTTTACGACAAATCAAAAATATGAGCAATAAAGATACAGAAAAGAAATTAGTCGGTCAGCCGATTTTCAAACAAATCATCAATTTTATTCCAAAAGATAAATTTGATATGCTTGTCTACAAGCATA
>NZ_FNXE01000012.1 GCF_900108395.1 Paenimyroides marinum
GAAAACCCGGAATCACTACCTTTTGGATTGGACTTCAAAAATTCTCCGCAATATTACAGGGATATACACTTTTTAAAGATGTGTCCAGACGGTAGAGTGAGAACCGGGATTTTCATATTAATATGCCTTTGCGAACAACACTCTGCCTTTTGAAGGGTTACCTGTCAAAACGCAAGTTCCAACTTCCTCTTTTCTGTCCATAGGGATACAACGAATGGTTGCTTTAGTTAAATCTTTAATTTTTTCTTCGGTTTCTGGTGTTCCGTCCCAATGTGCCAATAAAAAACCTCCTTTGGTTTCTAAAACTTCTTTAAATTCTTCGAACGAATTCACTTCAGTTGTATGTGCTGTTCTGTGGTTAATTGCTTTAACAAATAGATTTTCCTGAATTTCGTTTAACAAATTTTCAATATGATTTATCGCTGAATCTGCATTGATAATTTCTTTAGACAATAAATCGCGACGAGCGATCTCGAAAGTTCCGTTTTCTAAATCTTTAGGTCCAATAGCAATTCGAACCGGTACACCTTTTAATTCCCATTCGGCAAATTTAAATCCCGGTTTTTGCGTATCGCGGTCATCATATTTAACAGAGATTCCTCTTTTCTTAAATTCTGCGATCAATTCATCTGCTTTTTCACCTATTTGCTGTAATTGTTCGTTGGTTCTGTGAATAGGAACAATCACCACCTGAATCGGTGCTAATTTTGGTGGCAGTACCAATCCGTTGTCATCAGAATGTGTCATGATTAATGCACCCATTAAACGTGTTGAAACCCCCCACGAAGTAGCCCAAACATACTCTTGTTTTCCTTCTTTATTGGTAAATTTCACATCGAAAGCTTTGGCAAAATTCTGACCTAAAAAGTGTGATGTTCCTGCCTGCAGCGCTTTTCCGTCTTGCATTAAAGCCTCTATTGTATAGGTATCATCAGCTCCGGCAAAACGCTCTGTTTCTGTTTTATATCCTTTTATTACCGGAATTGCCATAAAATTCTCTACCACATCGGCATACACATCTTGCATTTGTTTGGCTTCAAACAAAGCTTCTTCTTTGGTAGCGTGTGCGGTGTGCCCTTCTTGCCATAAAAATTCAGAAGTACGTAAAAATAAACGGGTACGCATTTCCCAACGCACCACATTAGCCCACTGATTAATTAAAATAGGCAAATCGCGGTACGATTGAATCCATCCCTTGTAAGTACTCCAAATAATTGCTTCGGATGTGGGACGGACGATTAATTCTTCTTCTAATTTTGCTTCGGGATCAACCATTAATTTTCCCGGATTGTTTGGGTCATTTTTTAAACGGTAATGCGTTACAATGGCACACTCTTTAGCAAAACCCTCGGCATTTTTCTCTTCAGCTTCGAATAAACTTTTTGGAACAAATAAGGGAAAATACGCATTGCTGTGACCCGTTTCCTTAAAACGGCGGTCTAATTCACCTTGTAATTTTTCCCAAATGGCATATCCGTACGGTTTGATCACCATACAGCCGCGAACCCCTGAATTTTCAGCTAAATCGGCTTTTACCGCCAATTCGTTATACCATTTTGAATAATCTTCTGCTCTTGTAGTTAAATTCTTGCTCATTTTTTGTATATTGGTATATATTTTGATTATATAATATTAACAATTTATTTTGTACAAATCTACTTAAATTTGTAATGTTCAACAATAAAAACTCAAAATATGCTACTAACAATCTTCAATAAGTCTCATTTAGTTCGGTTAAGCATTATCGCAAGTGCCGGAATTGCCCTTACGGCATGTTCCAGCTTAAACCAGAAACCTTATGACGTGGACGGAATTTATAACAATAGCAAAATTGTTGTAGAAGATACGCACGAAAAAGGTGCGTATTACACCGAATATTTTAAAGAAAAAGCCCAAGAAAGCGAAGCTTACTTTACCGATGTAGAAAATTATACGTCTAATTACAACGAGGCAAACGGCGGTTGGGGCGATACCACTTCGACCACGCAAATAGTCTACGATTACCCTTACTCTTATTGGGGTTGGGGATATCCTTATGGCGGCTGGTATGATTCATACTGGGGATTTGGATACGGTTTCAGCTTTGGCTGGGGCGGTTATTGGGGATATCCTTATTATGGCTGGGGTTACCCTTACTATGGCTACGGTTGGGGCTATACTTATTATGGATACCGGAATATATCAAGAAGCAATTCGTATCGAAACTTAACTTCTCGACAATTAAACAGTAACAGAATGGCTACTAATGTAACCAACCGCAGCTTACGCAGTAATTCATTTAACAGAGCCAATGGATTAAGTACAACAAACAGAACTTTTGCACGTGCAAATACCACGTTGAACAGAATGAATGTTTCTGAAAGAACATCACAAAACAACAGAGTGAACAGATTTGACACAAACCAAAACAGCAGAATAAACACCCGCAATACAACAACCCGAACCACTAATACCAGAATGGAACGGACAACTACCCGGCCTACCTATACCCCTTCATCAAATACCAGAATGAATAGTGGCGGTAGCTTTGGCGGATCACGCAGTGGTGGATCAATGGGCGGCGGTATGCGTTCAGGTGGCGGAAGAAGATAATTTAAATCATTTTTAAGAGTACGATAATTATGAAAAAAATATATTTACCATTGCTTGCCATTTTCAGCTTGGTTCAGGCACAGGCACAGGAATTTAATCTGGCAGACGCCGTAAAAATCAGTAGTCAACAAGTAAACGGAACCGCTCGTTTTAATGCCATGGGAGGTGCTTTTGGAGCATTGGGCGGAGATATTTCTGCATTACAAATTAACCCCGCAGGTTCTGCATTGTACAATTACAACAATTTTAGCTTTACCGGAAACCTCCAAATCCAGAACAACAAATCGATTTTTGAAGGAACGAAAGCAACTGCCAAAGAAAACGATGTAAATTTATCGAATTTCGGAGCCATTTTTGTTGTCGATTCAAAAAACCAGGATCAGGCATTAAAAAAGGTAACCATTGGTATTGGTTATCATACCAATGCCCGTTTTAACGACCGATATTTTAGCAGCGGTGTTTCCAATCAATCGGTTACTAATTACTTCTTAGATCATGCCAATTACGGCTACAACGGAGGAAGTGTTCCTCTTGATTATGTTCAAACAAGAGAAGGTGAGTCTATTACCGATTTATACGACTATTTAAATAGTATTCAAAACGGATTTTCGGCACAACAAGCCATGCTGGCATATCAAGGGTACTTAATCAATGACACCAATAACGGTTATGTTTTAAACGGAAGTGGAAATTCTTTTTATCAGGAAAATGAAACATACGTTTCTGGTTTTAACAATCAGTTAACGGGGAATGTTGGTTTCGACATCAATAAAAAATTGTATTTGGGAGCCAATTTAAATGTTCATTTTATAGATTATTTAACCTCGTCGGCTATTTACGAACAAAATCAATCACCGGTAACAGACGGATATAAGGAATTATTGTTTACCAACCACACTTATACGTATGGTTCGGGATTTTCGTTTAACATAGGTGGAATTTTTAAAGCAACCGAAGAATTCAGAATCGGAGCTTCATACCAATCTCCAACGTGGATGAGTCTTCAAGATGAATTTTCGCAAAGTTTACAAACAAATATCATTCAAGATAACGAGCTTAATTTTTATAATATAGATCCTGCTATTACCACTTTATACAACAAATACAACATTAAAAACCCGGGGGCATTTACCGGAAGTTTAGCGTATGTTTTTGGGACTAAAGGATTGTTAAGTTTTGATTATACCCGAAAAGATTACAGCACCATAGAATATAAGGCAGACAGAGCCGATTACAGTCTGGTAAACAATTATTACAAAAACAATTTACAGGCAACAAACGAATTTAGAATTGGTGGCGAATACCGTTTAAACCAGGTAAGTTTGCGTGCCGGATACCGCTTTGCCAGCAGTCCGTACAAAAACAAAGACCTTATGGACGATTTAACAAGCTACAGTGCCGGTATTGGATACAGTTTTGGGGCATCGCGTTTAGATTTGGGCTATCAGTTCTGGCAACAAGATTCGCAACAAAATATGATAAGTTCAGGAACAAACAATGTTGCCAATATCCAATCTAAAAACCACAACATTAGTTTAACTTATTCGGCAAGTTTTTAAATAAACCTTTCATATAAAATAAAGTTCTTACTCACTAACCCCCGAAAAACTTAGATGTTATCGGGGTTAGTGAATAGGTATTGTTTTTATTTCTCTATCTCTTTTAAAGAATCCATTTTTTTGAGAGCCAAAAACCCTTTGATGTCTTCAAAATGTTCTTTGACGCGTTTATTACCAAATTCAAATACTTTTTCTGCTAATCCATCTAAGAAATCACGGTCATGAGATACTAAAATCACTGTTCCTTCAAATTCTTTTAAAGCATCTTTAATAATGTCTTTGGTTTTCATATCCAAGTGGTTGGTTGGCTCATCGAGAATTAACACATTATAAGGCTCTAACAATAATTTTATCATTGCCAAACGCGTTTTTTCTCCGCCCGAAAGCACTTTTACTTTTTTATCAATATCATCTCCCGAAAACATAAAAGCACCTAAAATATTCTTTATTTGTGTACGGATATCACCTTCTGCAATGCGGTCGATAGTTTCAAAAATAGTTATATTTTCATCTAACAACGAAGCCTGATTTTGTGCAAAGTACCCAATTTTTCCATTGTGACCGATTTCAACAGATCCGTTAAAATCAATTTCCCCCATAATAGCTTTGATCATGGTAGATTTTCCTTCTCCGTTTTTACCTACCAATGCTACTTTCTGCCCACGTTCAATCACCATATTGGCATCTTTAAAAACAATATGGTCGTCATACGATTTAGACAATTCTTTCACGATCACAGGATACTGCCCTGAACGGGTTGCCGGTGGAAATTTTAACCGTAATGCCGATGAATCTACTTCATCTACCTCTACTAAAACCAATTTTTCTAACATGCGAACGCGAGATTGCACTTGTTCAGTTTTAGAAAAAGTACCTCTGAAACGCTCAATAAAAGCTTTGTTCTCTGCGATAAACTTTTGTTGTTCTTCATAAGCTTTTTGCTGATGAATTCTTCTGTCTTTGCGTAATTCTAAATAATCAGAATATTTTGCTTTGTAATCATAAATACGTCCCATGGTAACTTCGATGGTTCGGTTTGTGATATTGTCAACAAACGCACGATCGTGCGAAATAACCATTACTGCTTTTGCAGAGTTTACCAGGAAATCTTCTAACCATTGAATGGATTCGATATCCAAATGGTTGGTGGGTTCATCTAATAAAATTAAATCGGGGTTCTTTAAAAGGATTTTTGCCAGTTCGATACGCATTCTCCAACCACCTGAAAATTCAGAAGTTGGTCGGTCTAAATCTTCCTGTGAGAATCCCATTCCTTTCAATACTTTTTCAACCTCGGCTTCGTAATTTACCTCTTCAATCGAATAAAATTTCTCACTTAATTCCGAAACGCGTTCAATCAATTTCATATAATCGTCGCTTTCGTAATCGGTTCTTACAGTTAACTGTTCGTTTAGTTCATCGATTTCCTTTTTCATTGAGAAAATTTCCTTGAAAGCTTTAGCGGCTTCTTCACGTACTGAACTATCGTCTTCTGTTAGTAAATGCTGTGGCAAATAGGCAATAACGGCATCTTTGGGAGCCGCAATATTTCCTAAACTCGGCTTATTAATTCCGGCAACAATTTTTAACAAAGTCGATTTCCCGGCTCCGTTTTTACCCATTAAAGCAATTTTATCGTTTTCATTAATGGCAAAACTTACTCCGCTAAACAAAGTTGTTGCTCCAAAATTTACGGCAACGTCGTTAACTGTAATCATATTCTTATATATAAGTGGCGCAAAGATAAACCAACTATTCATAAAAAAGCCAACAATTGGTTGGTCTTTAATTATTTTTTTGAATGATTCAGAATAAAAAATCCGATAAATCCGCCAATTAGCGAAGCTACAATAATTCCTAATTTGGCTTCTGAAGGAAATTCCGGATGTTTATTTACATCGAATGCCAGTTCTGTTACAAACAGCGACATTGTAAATCCGATGGATGCTAGAAAACCTATCCCCAACAGATTTCTCATCGTTATGCCGTTAGGTTTTGAAATCAGTTTTAATTTGATAATCAAAGCCGTCAATCCAAAAACACCAATAACTTTTCCCAATAACAATCCTAAAGCTACACCAATTGTTACATTACTAATTTCGCTAAATGAGATTGGAATAGCTGCATTACACAAGGCAAAAACAGGCATTACGATAAAAGCTACAAAGCTGTGCATACCGTGCTCTAACCGCTGTGATGGTGGCAGCGCATCTTTAGTTAAACTGCGCATTTCTTCGACTAACAAAAGTTGTTCTCCATTTAAATTAGGTTGACGATCTTTAGGGTCTATTGCGTAAAAACGTTGGCGCAACTCATTCATTTTATAAGAAAAGTAATTTTCATTTATTCGAGCATTGGCCGGAATGGCAAAAGCTGCCAATACCGCGGCTATGGTAGCATGCACGCCCGAAAGTAAAAAAGCCAGCCAAATACCGCCAATACCAATTATTGCATAAAAAATCGGACTTTTAAAACCTAATTTATTACAAAGCAACAACAAAATAAATAGCGCAATACCTATAGAAAGATACATTAAATTTAAATCAGATGTATAAAACAATGCAATGACCAATACGGCTCCTAAATCATCAACAATTGCTAACGCTGTTAAGAATACTTTTAAAGAAAGTGGTACCTTATTTCCCAATAAATATAATACACCTAATGCAAAAGCAATATCGGTAGCCATTGGAATTCCCCATCCGTGTGCAGCATCTGTTCCACCATTAAAAAAGAGATAGATTAATGCAGGAAAAAGCATTCCGCCTATTGCAGCAATGATGGGTAAAGCTGCTTTTTTGGGCGATGCCAGTTCGCCATTACTTAATTCACGTTTTAATTCTAAACCAACAACAAAAAAGAAAATTGCCATTAAACCATCGTTAATCCAATGATGAAGTGACATTTTTAACTCTAAATTCCCCAAAGAAATTCCGATTTTGTGTTGCCAAATGCTATGATAATCAGTAGCCCATGGGGAATTAGCAAAAAATATCGCAATGATAGCAGCAATAAACAAAATTATTCCGCCTGTGGTGGATTTACTAATAAATTGATTAACTGGTTTTATAATGTATTTTTCTGCAGGTGTATGGTACGATTTCATCTGTTGAGTTTAAATCCGTAATAAAAACAATAGTTTTAAGGTGTTGTTGCTATTTATAAAAAACTACGGACAAATTTGATTACAAAAATAGTGTATTAAAAAAATATATGGAACCAAAAACATAAACTTTTCAGTATCTTTGTGGTTTGAAGAATGTTCAATTATGGAATCGGTTTTAGAAACAAACAAACCGGCTACTGGTAAACCTAAATGGTTACGCGTAAAATTACCAACCGGAAAAAAATATACAGAATTACGAGGTTTAGTAGATAAATACAAACTTCACACCATTTGTACTTCGGGCAGTTGCCCAAATATGGGCGAGTGTTGGGGCGAAGGTACGGCTACTTTTATGATTTTAGGAAACATTTGTACCCGTTCGTGCGGATTTTGCGGTGTAAAAACTGGCAGACCAGAAACAGTAGATTGGGACGAACCTGAAAAAGTAGCTCGATCTATTAAGTTAATGAATATTAAACATGCGGTGTTAACTTCTGTTGATCGCGACGATTTAAAGGATGGCGGTTCCATCATATGGGCAGAAACGGTAAAAGCGGTTCGCAGAATGAGTCCGGGAACTACCATGGAAACCTTAATTCCTGATTTTCAAGGTATCGAAAGAAACATAGATCGTATTTTAGAAGTAGCTCCTGAAGTGATTTCTCACAATATGGAAACCGTTCGCCGATTAACACGCGAAGTTAGAATTCAGGCAAAATATGACCGTAGCTTAGAAGTATTGCGCTATTTGAAAGCCAACGGAGCCAAACGCACAAAATCGGGTATCATGTTAGGATTGGGGGAAACCGAAGAAGAAGTGATTCAAACAATGAAAGATTTACGTGCAGTGGATTTAGACGTGATTACAATTGGTCAATACCTACAGCCAAGTAAAAAACATTTACCTGTAAAAGAATTCATTACTCCTGATCAATTTAAAAAATACGAAGAAATTGGATTAGAAATGGGCTTTCGCCACGTAGAAAGTGGTGCCTTGGTACGCTCGTCTTACAAAGCACAAAAACATATTTTATAATAAATTACACGGTCGTTCTATTAAGAGCGACCTGCTTTTTTAAACACATAATGAAAATAAAAATCGCTATTAACGGGTTTGGCCGCATTGGTCGGAATTTGTTCCGTTTGTTAATTCATCATCCAGATATTGAAGTGGTTGTCATCAATGATTTGGCTGAGACCGCTACCATGGCGCATTTGCTGAAATACGATAGTGTTCATGGAAAATTGAGTGAACACATTTCGTTTGATGAACAACATTTAATTGTTAATAATCAAAAAGTGGCGTTTTTACACGAAAAAGATATTACCAAAATCAATTGGAGACCTTTTGCCATTGATTTTGTGATTGAGGCAACCGGGAAACACAAAACCGCCGAACTGCTTCAAAATCATATCCAAAACGGTGCAAAACGAGTGATTTTATCTGTTCCTCCTGAGGACAATGAAATTAAAACCGTTGTACTAGGTGTAAATGAATCTATTTTAAACGGTGATGAACTGATTGTTTCCAATGCAAGTTGCACAACAAATAATGCCGCTCCAATGATTAAGGTGATTAAGGAATTGTGCGGATTAGACAAGGCATTCATAACCACAGTTCACTCCTACACCACCGATCAAAGTCTGCACGACCAACCACATAAAGATTTACGAAGAGCACGTGGTGCGGCACAATCTATCATTCCCACAACCACAGGAGCTGCCAAAGCGTTAACCAAAATTTTTCCGGAATACGAAGGAAAAATCGGTGGTGGCGGCATTCGTGTTCCCGTTCCCGATGGTTCCTTAACAGATATTACATGTTATGTGAACAGAGATGTTACGATAGAAGAAATCAATAAAGCATTTAAACATGCATCCGAAAATCAATTAAAAGGAATTATAGAATATACCGAAGACCCTATTGTTTCTGTAGATGTGATAGGAAATACGCATTCTTGTTTGTTCGATGCACAACTTACCGCCGTTTTAGGCAGAATGGTAAAAATAGTAGGTTGGTACGATAATGAAATTGGTTACTCGTCCCGTTTGATTGATTTGATCAAATTTTTGGCAAACCAAAAACATAATTAATATATTTGCCCAAAAATTAAAATATACTCCATGAAAACTTTAGACAAATTAATAGCAAGAAGTGGCAATCAATGTGAATTGTGCGAATCAAAAGAAAACTTATCAGTTTATGACGTTCCTCCTTCGGCAAGTAATTTAGCTGACAGAGAAATTTTAGCTTGTGAGAAATGTTTGAATCAAATTGAAAAACGTGAAGAATTAGACGCTAATCACTGGCAATGTTTATCTACATCAATGTGGAATGAAAATGTCCCGGTTCAAGTGGTAAGCTGGAGAATGTTAAACCGTTTTAGAAATGAAAGTTGGGCTGCCGATTTGTTAGATATGATTTATTTAGACGATGATGCGTTAGAATGGGCTAAGCAAACAGGTGACCACGAAGGTGACGGAAGTATTGACTTACATAAAGATAGTAACGGAAATATTTTAGTAGCCGGCGATACAGTAACTTTAATTAAGGATTTAGATGTAAAAGGATCGACATTGAACGCTAAAATAGGAACAGCTGTACGCAACATCCGATTGGTTCACGATAACACGGAACAAATTGAAGGAAAAATCGATGGACAAATGATTGTTATCCTAACTAAATATGTAAAAAAACAAAGTTAATTATTATAAAAAATTATTTTCTAAGGCTTTATTGTTAAAATAGAGCTTTTTTTTGATATTAACTTTTTTTGGCACACACTTTGAGAAATGCTTTATAACAAAAACAATTGATACAGCATTAAAACAAAATTTGTTATGAAAACGTTATTTACATTAGCACTTTTAGCGGTTACAACTATTGCAAGTGCACAGCCAAGACATGGAAACCACCACGGAAAAGGACATTACAAAAACCATAAAAAACACCAAAAACATTATAATCACAATAGAAATGATTACAAACATAACAGAAAAGTTGTGAGAAATAATCATCAACGTGATTATCATTATCATGTGAGCCGTGAAATGAATCGTTATGATTTTTTGAGACTGTCCCAAGCACAAAGATCCAAATTACAAGTTTCTTTGAACTTCTTAATAGCTAATAATTATGGTCCACGTGATTATGAATACAGATTGTGCAAAGATTTAAGAAGCATTTTAACACGTAGCCAATATGCCATGTGGGAACGCAGAGCTTATAATAACGGTACAACTTTTGTATTTAATTTTAACAGATAATTTTTCATAAATGAAAAATTCAATAAACAATAAAACCTCTGTGAATACAGAGGTTTTATTGTTTAAAACACATAATTATCTTGTAAATAATAATTCGCGGTATTTGGTTAATGTCCATAATTCGTTATCAACCATTAGCTCTAATTTATCAGCGTGGTAACGAATTTCGTCAAAATAAGGTTTTACATTATCGCAATAAGCGTGTGCGGTTTCTTCAATAGAATTCATTGCATTGGCTTCTTTGCGTGCATCCATCATTAAATGTAATTTTGAGTTTAACTCGTTAACGTGCATCGATGTTTTCTTAAGAATCATCATTTGTTCTGCTGCTAATTCTTCATAATCCTTACCAAAAATATCTTTTAAACCCTTAATATTTTCAATTAATAAGTTTTGATATTTAAACGCTGTAGGAATAATGTGATTACGAACGATATCACCTAAAACACGTCCTTCAATCTGAACTTTTTTGATATAATCTTCCAATTCAATTTCGTAACGTGCTTCTACTTCTGTGTTGTTCATTACGTTAATTTCAGCAAACAGATCCAAAGCTTTTTGAGAAACCTTAGCTTTTAAAGCAGCCGGAGTTGTTTTGTGGTTTGATAATCCTCTGCGAGCCGCTTCTTCCTCCCACTCTTTGCTGTATCCGTCACCTTCAAATAATATATTTTTTGTTTGCTTGATGTATTCACGCAATACGTTGAAAATGGCTTCGTCTTTTTTCAATCCATCTTTTTCAACCAACGTTTCCACTTCTTTTTTAAAGTCGATCAATTGTTTTGCAACAATCGTATTTAAAGTTGTCATTGAAGTAGCACAGTTTGCTGTTGAACCCACCGCACGGAATTCAAATTTATTTCCGGTAAACGCAAAAGGCGATGTTCTGTTACGATCGGTATTATCTAACAATACATCCGGAATTTTTCCTACAACATTTAATTTTAAGTCGGTTTTCTCTTCAGGTGATAATTTTCCTGTTGATACTCCTTCTAATTCTTCCAACACTTTTGTTAATTGTTGTCCAATGAAAATGGAAATAATTGCAGGCGGTGCCTCATTTGCTCCTAAGCGGTGATCATTTGATGCCGATGCAATGGATGCACGCAATAACTCTTCGTAATTGGCAACTGCTTTAATAGTGTTAATGAAGAAGGTTAAAAACTGTAAATTGCTGTTTGGAGTTTTACCAGGAGCCAATAAATTTACACCGGTATCTGTTGCCAACGACCAGTTGTTGTGTTTACCGGATCCGTTCACGCCTTTAAAAGGTTTTTCGTGAAACAACACTTTAAAATCATGGCGTTCTGCTACTTTTTGCATCACATCCATTAATAATGAGTTGTGATCTACCGCTAAATTGGTCTCTTCAAAAATCGGAGCCAACTCAAATTGGTTCGGAGCTACTTCATTGTGACGTGTTTTTACAGGAATTCCCAATAACATACATTCGTTTTCCAAATCGCGCATGTAGTTTAAAACTCTTGTAGGAATCGATCCAAAATAATGATCTTCTAATTGCTGACCTTTTGCCGAAACATGTCCTAACAACGTTCTGCCAGTTTGTAAAATATCCGGACGAGAAGCCGCTAACGCAGCATCAATTAAAAAATACTCTTGTTCCCAGCCTAATGTCGGAGTTACTTTCTTTACATTTTTATCAAAAAACTTAGCTACCTCAGTTGCTGCTTCATCAATTGCCAACAACGCTCTTAATAAAGGCGTTTTATTATCTAACGCTTCGCCGGTATAAGAAACAAAAACAGTTGGGATACATAAAGTTGTTCCAAAGATAAATGCAGGCGAAGTAGGATCCCAAGCGGTATATCCGCGAGCTTCAAACGTATTTCTGATACCCCCATTTGGAAACGAAGACGCATCCGGTTCTTGCTGAACCAAAAGCGAACCGCTGAATTTCTCTACCGGATCAGATCCGTCAAAAGATGTTTCAAAAAAAGCGTCGTGTTTTTCTGCTGTAGTCCCGGTTAAAGGTTGAAACCAGTGCGTATAATGTGTTACACCTTTACCTATTGCCCATTCTTTCATACCTAATGCGATATAGTCTGCCATTTTACGGTCTATTTTTGTACCGTGATCCATTGCAGAACGTACCGCTTTATATGCCTCCGGAGTTAAGTGCTGACGCATTGCTTTGTCATTAAATACATTGCTACCGAAAATTTCAGATTTTTTACCGGTTTCTGAAACACTTACCGGTTTACGGTTACTTGCTGCCTTTAAAGCTTCAAAACGAAAAGTTGCCATATTTTTTTGATTTGTGTTGTTTGATGAAGCAAAATTAGAAAAAAAAATAAATACAAAATAAAAACACCCCCTAAAATTTAGGGGGGGGTGTTTTAAAAAAAATATTACCTATTTTTTCAATTGCAGTGTTTTTACAGGGGCATTTTCTAATCCTAAGGCAGAAATAGTGGCATTGTAATCACTATAATTTATTTTTTGTGCAAAACCACCAGGTACTACTACAACTCTTAATGTTTGATTTCTAATAAAGCTGTTATACTCCGCATTGGTTAACTGTTCTATTGGAAAATTTGTTGTAACATATACTTTTACATCATATCTTGTAAAATCATAGTCATAAGAAATTTGCTCACCCGTAGAACTTAATCCGTATGCTGTAGGCAGTAAAGACCAAGAATTTCCATTCCATCTGTAAACCAACACATTATCGCTATCATAAATTGGTGGTTTAAAATCCCATGTAGCGGAATTTGTATAATTATCTTCAGGATAATCAATATCATCTGTTATTTCAAAAACTTGAGAATATCCATCATAATAATCTTCATAGTATTCATCAATTGTACAACTTTGTAATGCTGTTAATCCTATGAATGTTGTTAAAAGTAATGCTATCTTTTTCATAATATATGGTTTTAAAAATATTAGTATTTCATTTACATTAATGTTCTATTCATTAATCGTGCCAAAAATTATTTTCAAAAACAAAAATCGAACGTTGGCGTTCGATTTTTGTTTTAATTAATTGAATTTCATATTATTAAAAACTACATGGAAACCCCTAAATAATTACTTGGGGTAATTTGTTTTAATTCGTTTTGAACCTCAACCGAAACATTTAAGGTATCAATAAACGCGTGAATTGATTTTTGATTGATTACATCGTTGGTACGGGTTAAATCTTTCAATGCTTCATAAGGATTTGGATATGCTTCACGGCGTAAAATGGTCTGAATTGCTTCTGCTACCACAGCCCAGTTATTTTCTAAATCCTGTGCAAATTTTGCTTCGTTTAACAATAATTTGTTCAATCCTTTTAATGTAGCTTCAAAAGCGATAACGGTATGACCAAACGGTACGCCTACATTACGTAAAACGGTACTATCGGTTAAATCACGTTGTAAACGAGAAATTGGTAATTTTGCCGATAAATGTTCAAAAACAGCATTTGCAATCCCTAAATTTCCTTCTGAATTTTCAAAATCAATAGGGTTTACTTTGTGTGGCATGGCAGATGACCCCACCTCACCTGCTTTGATTTTTTGTTTGAAATATTCCATGGAAACATACGTCCAGATATCGCGGTCTAAATCAATAATGATATTATTGATGCGTTTTAAGGCATCGCAAAAAGCAGCAAAATGGTCGTAATGTTCAATTTGTGTGGTTGGGAACGAATGTTTCAACCCTAAAACTCCTTCTACAAAATTTTCTCCGAAAGCTTGCCAGTCATTCTGCGGATATGCTACTTTGTGTGCGTTGAAATTTCCTGTTGCACCACCAAATTTAGCTGCAAACGGAATGTTATTCAGCAAACGCAATTGTTCTTCTAAACGCACAACAAAAACCAAGATTTCTTTTCCTAAACGGGTTGGCGAAGCCGGTTGACCGTGCGTGCGTGCCAGCATTGGAATATCTTTCCATTCAATACTTAGCTCTTTTAATTTATTTATCAACCGGATAAACGTTGGCATATACACTTTTTCAAACGCGTGTTTTGTTGACAAAGGAATTGCCGTGTTGTTGATGTCTTGCGAGGTTAATCCAAAATGGATGAATTCTTTATATTCTTGTAATCCTAACTGATCAAATTTATGTTTAATAAAATATTCAACAGCTTTTACATCGTGATTTGTAGTTTTCTCGGTGTTTTTAATCCACAGGGCATCTTCGGTAGAAAAATCGTTATATATTTTTCGCAATTCAGAAAACAAATCTTTAGATACATTTGCAACCTGCGGCAATGGCAATTGGCACAAAGCAATAAAATATTCGATCTCTACTAAAACGCGGTATTTTATTAAAGCTTCTTCTGAAAAATAATCTGCTAATGGAGCTGTTTTTGATCTATATCGTCCGTCGATTGGCGAAATAGCGTTTAATTCTGTTAACATAATAAATGTGTTGTTAAAATGCAAATATACTGAGGTTTCAGAGTTTAAAAAAACTTATTTTTAAAAGAAAATCCCGAAAGAGCTGAAAAGCTAAATCGGGATTAAATAATTTATTTAACAGGCTGTTTATGATTTACTCCATTCTAAAATAGAATTTCTGTTCATTTTAATGTAATCGTCATTACCAGCCTTTTCAGCGGCTTTTAATGATTTTTCAGCCGTTTCAACAGCTCCTTTTTTATCACCGGTTGCTGCCTGTATCAATGATTTTTGACGCAACATATAAAAAGGTGCTTCACCTTCTTGCATATCAATTGCTTTGTTGACGTATTCTAACGCTTTATTCATCTCCTGATTTACAGAGAAAAGATAGGTTCCGGCAGCGTAATAATCGCTTGCTTTTGCATTTTCGTTGATATTGGCATTGATACTTTCCATTGCAATTTTGTGAGTTGGTACATTAAACGGAACGTGAACAATTGTTTTTTCCCAGGAAATATTTAAGGTTCCTTCGTTATTATTCTTTGGTGTAACATCAATGGTAAAATACTCTACATCTTTTGTCAATGCTTCTGGTTTAACCGATGTTTTTAAAACCACGTCGCTTTCGTTCCATGTTTTAGGCAATCCCCAGTTATCTGTGGTTTTGTAAAAAATAACGTCCCACATTTCCGCTTTTGGAATGGTATATAACGCATATTTACCCGCAGCTAAATTTTGACCGTTGATTTCAATATCGGTATCAATATCTACAGTGGTGTTTTCGTTTGCACCAGTTCTCCAAACTTTTCCGTAAGGAACCAAATCACCAAAAACCAAACGCCCTTTTTTAGCCGGACGAAAATATTCTACATCAATAGTAGTTAAACCTACTGCTTGCTCTATTTCTGCTTTTAAACTTGCCTGAGGTGTTTTAATTTGTGCGTTTGCTTGAACTGCAAAAATCAAAGTCGCTGCGATAATTAATTTTTTCATATTTAATTTATTTTGAATAATTTTTAATTCCTTCTTCTAACCAGTTTTGATATTCCGTAACTTCGGGTGTATAACCAACAGGTGTATTTAATGAATTTCCTTCGTTATCCAATACAATATAATAAGGTTGTGCATTTGCCTGATATTTTTCAATCTGAAAATCGCTCCACTTATTCCCTACCGTTTTAATTTTTTTACCTGTTGTTTCAGAAATATATTGCTCATTTTCAGGCAATTCTTTCTTTTCGTCAACGTATAAAGATATTAAAACCATTTCGTTTTTCAAAAGATTTAACACATTGGTTTCAGACCAAACATGTTCTTCCATTTTGCGGCAATTTACACACGCAAATCCAGTAAAATCAAGTAAAACCGGCTTGTTGTGTTCCTTGGCATAGGCCATTCCTTTTTCATAATCTAAAAAGGCTACTATTCCGTGAGGTCCCTCTTTGGCACCATCTGGAATTTCGGTTAAAACGCCCGCTCCAGAGTTGCCTCCGCCTACACCATACGGACTTTCAGAATACGTCATTGGGGGTGGGAACCCCGAAATTAATTTTAATGGCGCACCCCATAATCCAGGAACTAAATAAATAGTGAAAGTTGACACTAACAATGCCATAAACAAACGTCCGACAGATATTTTTTCGATTTTAGAATCGTGTGGTAACTGGATTTTTCCAAATAAATAAATCGCCCAAGCAGCAAATACAGCTATCCAAATGGCTAAAAATACTTCGCGTTCTAACCAATGTTTTTGCAATACCAAATCGGCATTCGATAAAAATTTAAATGCTAATGCCAATTCTAAAAACCCTAAAGAAACTTTTACGGTATTCATCCACCCTCCTGACCGCGGCATTGAATTTAACCAGCCAGGAAACATGGCAAATAACATAAACGGTAATGCCAAAGCTAATGAAAAACCAAACATTCCAATTAAAGGTGCCATTCCGCCTTTCGAGGCTGCTTCTACTAGCAATGTTCCAACAATGGGTCCCGTACACGAAAACGATACAATTGCCAATGCCAATGCCATAAAGAAAATCCCTACAAAACCTCCACGGTCTGCCTGTTTATCAACTTTATTTGCCCACGAATTTGGCAGCATAATTTCAAATGCTCCTAAAAAAGATGAAGCAAAAACAACTAAAATAACAAAGAAAATTATATTGAACCAAACGTTTGTAGATAAAGCATTTAGCGCATCTGCTCCAAAAATTTTAGTAACTATTAATCCTAATAATACATATATGATAATAATGGACAAACCATAAATAATGGCATTTTTGATTCCTTTAGCACGTGATTTGCTTTGTTTGGTAAAGAAACTTACCGTCATGGGAATCATTGGAAAAACACATGGAGTCAACAACGCTGCAAAACCGGAAAAAAATGCAATGATGAAAATTGACCATAATCCCTTTTTTTCTGATTTATCAATTTTTATATTTTCTGCAAGGGGTTTGGTTTTAGCTAACGAATCATTTGGTGTGGGTGTTACTGCAATATCTTCAAAATTTTGAACTTCCTTTGACGTTAGTGTTTCTAAATCAAACACAAAAAATTTATTTTGCTGAATACACATATCAATACACGCTTGATATGAAAGCTCTAACTGAATTGTTTTTACCTCAGGGTTGGTAATTTTTATGTTGTGTGTAAAATGAGCTTCTTTGGCAAAATAATATTCATCAACTTCGAAAATATCGTTGAATTGCTTTTTATACTCGCTTTCTGTGGCTTTATCTTGTGGTTCGTAATTTCCTTCTGCATTGTTATAAATAAACTCTAACGGAAGTGGTCCCCCTTCAGGCGTAAACTGCGAATACATATGCCATTCGCTTTCTATGGTAGCATCTAATTTTAACTGATATTCTGTATCTGAAATTTTTTCGATACTCGATTTCCACTTTACCGGATCTTGTACTTGCGAAAATCCTAAACCGGTTACTAAAAGAACCAGTACTGTGAGTATATTTCTCATTGGGTTACTGTTATTTTATAGATTTTTTGATTGTTATTATTTGTTATTTTAAAACGATTATCGGCTCGCAAACCCACAATCCATATTATTTTTCCGTCTCCATTTACCAAAATCCAGGTATTATCTTTCTGAATTTGAGATAATTTTTCATCTTTAAAAAACTTTGATACTTTTTTTATTCCCTTCATTCCAAACGGTTGAAAAACATCGCCTGAAATTCTCTTTCGCAACACCAAAGGCCATTGTAAAAAATTAGGATTGACGAAAATAGTGTTTTTTTCTGATTTAATACGATCACTGTTAATTTTAGAAATATTGATAAAAAAAGGAATATTTTCTACATCAGATTCATGTTTTATGTAAAAAACATCATTTTCTGTTTTATTTTCTTTAAATATTATTAATTTATCACGGTCATTAAGAACCGTATATTGATTATTTTTTAACACTTTCCCCGAACCCGCACTACAAATTTTTTCTATTTCATTGAGAGAATAAAAACCGTAGCTTTTAAAAATCTCTAATAAATAATGGGTATAATTAGAAAAATGACGTGCTTTATCCAGATGAATTTCTAAATGATTTACTGTTTTTTTTACACATTCTTTTTCAAAAAAAGCAACGGCATCAGTCATTAATAATTGAGCGTGCGATAAATTTAAAAGCGTGTTTTGAAAAGACTTTAAAAACTGTTCATTTTCTTGTTTTAAAACAGGAAGTATCAAATGACGGATTTTATTACGCAGGTACTTTATAGTTGTATTTGACGCATCTTCTCGCCAAATAACATGCTGTTTTTGAGCAAATTCTAAGATTTCTTCTCTTGAAAAAATCAACAGTGGTCTAATGATGTTTTCGTTTTTTTGGGGGATTCCCAATAAACCGTCGATTCCGGTTCCGCGTGTAAAATTGATTAAAAACGTTTCTGCCTGATCGTCTAAATGATGTGCCGTAGCAACCAACTGATAATCAAAATTGTCGCAAATTTCCTGAAACCAGTTGTAACGCAATTCGCGAGCTGCAATTTGAATAGAAACTTTTTGATTTTCGGTATATAACAACGTATCAAACTTTTTCACAAAAAATGGAATGTTGTGCTGCTGACAAAAATCTGTAACCAAAATTTCGTCTAAATCGCTTTCTTTATCACGCAACTGAAAATTACAATGTGCCACTGCAAAATTCAATTGCAACATTTTAAACAAATGTAAAAGCACCATGCTGTCAACCCCTCCGCTTACAGCCACTAACGTTTTTCCGCTAAAGAGCTCGTTAAAATTTTGCTCAATATGTGTTTTAAATCGATCTAACATTGTTCTAAAACTTTTTTCATGGCATTGGCTTTCAGTAAACATTCATTATATTCATCAGTTGCATTGGCATTAATCGTTACTGCACTGCCTACACTGAAAGATGCATATTTATTATCTTCATTATACAAAATACTACGAATAACCACATTAAAATCAAAATCGTTAGCAGGCGTAAAATAGCCAACAGCGCCACTATACAATCCACGCTTTGTTTGTTCTACATTTTCGATAATCTGCATTGCCGAAAGTTTTGGAGCTCCCGTCATACTGCCCATGGGGAATGTTGATTGAATGATATCGACCGGATTTTGGTTTTCATCAACTTGCGAAATCACTGTAGAAATCATTTGATGTACTTGTTTAAACGTATAAATGCCAAACAATTCCTCAACCTGAACTGATGCTTTAACAGCCGTTTTAGACAAATCGTTACGAACCAAATCTACAATCATCACGTTTTCAGACTGTTCTTTAGGGTTTTGTCGCAATTCCTGTTTCAACAATTCATCTTCTTCAAAGGTTGCTCCTCTTTTTGCCGTTCCTTTTATAGGTTGCGAAATAATTTTAGTTCCTTGCTTTTTTAGATAGCGTTCGGGCGATGCACACATGATATACTGCCGGTTGAATTTACCAAAACAGGCAAAAGGCGGTTCAGAAATTTCATTAAGTTTCCAAAAAACTTCCTTTGGATTCAAAAGGGCTTTTTCTGCAAAGAATTCCATACAATAATTAGCTTCGTAAATATCGCCCCGTTGAATATGGCTGATAACTTTTTGAAATCCGGTAGTGTATGCCTCAAATGAAATCCGATCCTTTATTTTTATTTTTTCTTTAGATTGATGCTTCGTTACATCCGTATTTTGAATAGCTTGGTAATCTCCCTGAATTTCATCGCTGCAAATACCTAAATATTCAAAACGAATGGTATCTTTTTCAATAAAAATGATCTTTTTAGGCTGAAAAAAGAATAAATCGGGGAAATGCAATCCATCAAAATTATCAGACTGTAATTTTTCAATATCGTTTTTTAAATCATAACTCAGATAGCCAAAAAACCAGTCGTTTGTTTGGTTTTGATATTCTTTTAATTGATCGAACGCGTTAAAATAATCGGTTTGCAACAAGGTAAAAGCATCAAAAGCCATTACAGTTTCATGTGTACTGTACTGGCTTTGATAACTGTTTGATTCTAAAAAAACAACTTCTCGGAACTGTTGTGCCCATTGAAGCATTTGTTTTTTAACATGTGGTATATTATTAACCCGATAGATTTTTGAAAAGCGTTGCATTAGCTTTTTAAAATGATGTTTAACTTATTCTGGATTGTGGTTAAAAAATCTTTGTTGGTAATTTGTTGGTTTTCTGTATCAAAATTTTCAGAAAAAGATGAGAAAGCATAGCTTTCAAATACGGTACAACCGAAACGTTCTACCAATTTCTGCAAACTTTCGTTAGCTCCTAAAGCACCACGTTTTCCGTTAGAGGTACTTAAAATAAAGATTTTTTTATTTTCTAAAAACTTCAATTCCATTCTGGAAAGCCAATCTAAAATATTCTTAAGGAAGGCTGATAAATTTTGGTTGTGCTCATTTGTGGTAATAAAAATATGCTCAAAAGAATCAATTTGTTCTTTTAAATAAACAATGCCTTCGGGCGATTTTATTTCACGCTCTAAATCTTCGCTGAACAACGGAATATCCAACGCTTTTAAATCAACAAACGTATGCGTTATGTCCAATTCCTTTAAAACAGCCTTGGTTAACTGCTTGTTGATTGATTTTGATGAGTTACTGCCTACAAATACTAACATAAATTATTTTTTAAAACCTGATTAATATTTAATCTCCACGTTTAGCTGCCTGTTTTCGTCCAATGCTTTTTTATCCATAAGTGTACCAACTGTTACGCCAATTGCTAAACCAACCGGTATCCCTAATGCAAACAATCCCGGTATTTTTACAACGACTCCGAAAAGAACGCCTAATGGTATGCCAACGGCAGTCATGCCAAGTGCTAACCACAGTGTTCTGTAATAGTTTTTAGGAACTATTTTTAATTCTTTTTCAACTAATCTTATAATTGCAGTTTGCTTTGTTTTGATTAATTTTCTTAAATCTGTGCCTATCAAAGTACTTGAATTTAATTCTTCAACCTCTTTATTGATCGATTGAACGATTGAATCTGGTAATTTTCTCTTTCTCAACTCTTTTAAAAGTGCATTAAACTGATTGTAAATCTGGTTCAATTTAATATCTTCAGAATTATTTTTATTTTTTAATTCAATTATTCTCATAATTTACCTTTTAATCTTCTTCCTCAACAACTTCATGGCTGTTAGAATAATTTCTCCAACGTTCGATACATTGCACCATATCGTTTGGCAATTCGGTTTCAAAACGCATAAATTCTTTTTTTACCGGATGCATAAAACCCAATGTTTTGGCGTGTAATGCTTGTCTGGGCAATACTTTAAACGTGTTTTCTACAAACTGTTTGTATTTTGTAAAAGTGGTTCCTTTTAAAATTTTGTCGCCTCCGTATCGTTCATCGTTAAACAACGTATGCCCGATTGCTTTCATGTGCACGCGAATTTGGTGTGTTCTACCCGTTTCTAATCTGCACGAAACCAAGGTTACATATCCCAAACTCTCAATCACTTTATAATGGGTAACAGCATATTTTGCTCCGTTTGAATCATCGGGAAACGATGCCATTTGCATACGATCAACTTTATGTCGACCAATGTAACTTTCAATGGTACCTTCATCTTCTTCCACATTGCCCCAAACCAAAGCAATGTATTCACGTTCGGTAGATTTTTCAGCAAACTGTTTTTGCAGTTCACTCATTGTCCATTCGGTTTTGGCAATAACCAATAATCCTGTGGTATCTTTATCAATTCTGTGCACCAATCCTGGTCGTTCTGAACTGTTTAAGGGTAAATTTTCAAAATGATACGCCAGTGCGTTTACCAAAGTTCCCGTGTAATTTCCATGTCCGGGGTGTACCACTAATCCGGCAGGTTTATTAACCACCAGCAACTCATCGTCTTCATAAACAATATCCAACGGAATATTTTCAGGAATAATGATATTTTCAAAAGGTGGTTGTTCCATTAAAACACGAACCACATCATTTGCTTTTACTTTGTGATTGGATTTTACAGGGGTATCGTTTACAAAAATGTTACCATTTTCAGCTGCTTTCTGAATTTTATTGCGGGTGGCGTTTTCCACCAGATTCATTAAAAACTTATCTACCCGCAAAGGTGCCTGTCCTTTACCGGCTTCAAAACGGTAATGTTCGTATAATTCGTCTTCTATTAAATTGTTATCTTCTGTCATTCATTAAAAAATTGAATCGATTTTAGGGGCAACATCTTCATACATTTCACCTAAGGAATCTATTTCCGGTTTGTATCCCAACATACCATCGCCCAAAATAAAATTGATTTTTGAGTTTTTAAGCACTTTGTCTCCCGCACGTAAAATACGTCCGTCTTGTTCAATACGCAAGACCACATCTTTGGCAAAATCAGGTTCGTATTTTGTTTCGCCTTTTACCAGACCTAACGATTCAATAATAGATGTGGCATGGCGTAATGTTCGTCCGTCTAAATTAGGCAAACGCACTGATGAATATCCTTTTGCATTAATCTTTACATATATTTTACGTCCTTCTTTTACTCCGGCATCAGCCTTTGGATCCTGCTCGGAAATCGTCAATGACGGAAAATCAGGATTGTAATCAACCGTATCAATAATTACAATTTCAAAACCATTTCCGGCAACGGCATTCATAGCACTTTCAACCTTCATTTTTTTTAAATCAGGGACTTTAATTTCTTTTCCGTGCCGCGTGTAAATACTTAAAAACTGCAAGCTGCCAAACACCAGCAAACCAATGATTACCACTGCACCTATTAATGAAAATATAAACTGCTTACTTTTTATAAATGTTGTAAAACCCATAGAGTTATTTATTTTAGCAAAGTTATCAATTATGTTACATGTATTTTTATAAATTTGTTTAAGATAAATACATCTGACAAAAATAAACTATAAAAATACATTATTAAATGAAAAATGTAGCAATTATTATGGGAGGATATTCCAGCGAATATGAAATATCCTTAAAAAGCGGTGAAGTTGTTTATAATCATTTAGATAGAACCAAATATAACCTATACAAAATACATCTTTTAACAGAAGGCTGGTTTTATGTTGACGATCACCTGAACCGTTTTGTTGTTGACAAAAACGATTTTTCGGTAACGGTAAACAACGAAAAAATAACTTTCGATGTGGTTTTTAACGCCATTCACGGAACACCGGGCGAAGATGGATTGATTCAGGCATATTTAAAACTGCTGAATATTCCACAAACCTCATGTAATTACTACCAATCGGCATTAACATTTAATAAGCGTGATATGCTGTCGGTTTTAAAACCTTACGGCATAAAAGCTGCCATTTCGTATTATTTAAACAAAGGCGATGTTATTTTAGAAGATCAGATTATTCAGCGTGTAGGCTTGCCTTGTTTTGTGAAACCCAACAAATCAGGTTCGAGTTTCGGAATTTCGATGGTAAAAGATGCTGAAGAGCTTTCAACCGCCATTGAAAAAGCGTATGCAGAAGACGATGAAATCATTATTGAAAGTTATTTGGAGGGAACCGAAGTTTCTGTGGGCGTGATAAAATATAAAGATGAAACCATTGTGCTGCCAATGACTGAAATTGTTTCTGAAAACGATTTTTTTGATTACGAAGCCAAATATGAAGGGAAATCAAGGGAAATTACTCCGGCAAGAATTTCAGAAGACGAAAAACTAAAAATTGAAGATGTTGCCAAACGCATTTACACCATTTTAAAAATGGACGGCTTTTCCCGTTCAGAATTTATTTTGGTTGGCGGTGAACCGTTTTTATTAGAAATGAATACCGTTCCAGGATTAACAGCCGAAAGCATTTTACCACAGCAAGCGCGCGAAGCCGGAATTTCGCTAAACGAATTGTTTGACAACGCTATTGAATTAGCTTTAAACCGTAGCCATTTTTAATGAAAAAAGCAGTTTTTCCCGGTTCGTTTGATCCGATAACCAACGGGCATGTAGATGTAATTACCAGAGCATTGCCTTTATTTGATGAAATTATTATTGCCATTGGTACCAATGCCGATAAAAAATACATGTTCAGTCTTGAAGAACGTATGCGTTTTATAAACGAAACTTTTGCAAACGAGCCTAAAGTTAAGGTTGAAAATTATATGGGTTTAACCATTGATTTTTGTAAAGAAAAAAATGCCGATTTTTTATTAAGAGGTTTGCGCAACCCAGCCGATTTTGAGTTTGAAAAAGCCATTGCACATGCCAACCGATTGGTTTCGGGTATTGAAACGGTTTTCTTGTTAACGGCTGTTGATACCTCATTTATCAGTTCAAGTATCGTACGTGATTTTATCCGTAACAATGGTGATTATAGTTTGTTGGTACCAAAGGCGGTGAAGAGATAAATATCTGTAGAGATGAATATTGTCCGACTAAATATTTCTATAAAATCGAACTGTGAAGTTATTTGGGGGGTCTTAACAAACGAAAAATTATTTGCAGAATGTTTCACAAAACTAAGTATTAAATGTGATAATTGGGCAATTGACAGTATTATAGAATTCTATGTTGATAATAATAAAAATTGTGATAAAGCTTTAATTAAAACATTTGAAACAAATAAATGTTTGTCTTATGAATATTATAAACATAATTCATTAAATCCAATTTTAGTTTCATTTAAACTGTCTAATAAAAACAATATTGTGAATGTTAATTTAGAAGGTAGTAACTTTATAAATAAGCGAGAATACAAACATACAATAATTGCTTGGAAAACAATGTTAAACTCTTTAAAAAAGTATACTGAAGAGATTAATAACAAAAAAAGCGATGATAAACTCGCTCAATTTTAAGCAATAACACAGCAAAAAGTTTCTTTACTTGTTTAGTATGTCTAGACCTCACAGGTTTTTGAAACCTGTGAGGTCTGAATAAAAATCTAATTCTTGAAAACTTAAGGCTAAAAAATACAACCGAATGGAAAAACAAGATTTTCTAGAAAAAGGCTATTTCTATCATATCTATAACAGAGGAAATAACAAAGAAAACTTATTTCTAGAAGAAGATAATTATGTTTACTTTCTAAATCTTGTTTCTAAGTATTTACTACCTGTTTCAGATATATATGCCTACTGTCTTTTGAAAAATCATTTTCACATTTTGCTTAAAATAAAAGATGATTTAACTGTTCCGGATGAGAAGTTGCATTTACCGTTTTCAAATTTATTCAATACTTATACTAAAGCTATAAACAAAAAATATAATCGTGAAGGTAGTCTCTTTAAAGAACGATATAAAAGAAAAAGGATTACCGACGAAAAATATTTAATGCAGAATATAGTATACATTCATCTAAATCCTATAAAACACAGATTTTCTGAGGATTTTCAAGGATATTTTCATTCTTCTTTCAATGCTCTGATTTCTAATAAATCAACAAAACTTAAAAGAAAAGAAGTGTTGGAGCTATTTGGAGGTAAAGAAAATTTTATTGATTCTCATTATATGAAAATTGATAATTAAAAAATTAAAAGTCTTCACAGGTTTCAAAAACTTGTAAAGGATATAAGAAATTATGTCTTAAAAATACATATAACAAAAAGTTTTATGCACATCTAAATATTTTTATTAAATACCGCTTATGAAAATTATCAAACCCGTTTTATTAGTGTTTTTTTTGTTTTTAACCACAGTTTTTTTTGCACAACAAACTGTTATAAAAGACATTACCTATAAAATTACGCCGGAAAGCGACTCTATCAAATTAGACCTTTATTTGCCCGAAAACCAATTATTTAAGAAAAACCCGGTAGTTGTTTTTATTCACGGTGGTGCCTGGGCTCAGGGTGATAAAAATCATGATTCTATATATTATATGCGGGCTTTGAGAGATACATTGAGAACACGTGGTTATGCTGTTGCAAGTATTAATTATCGTTTAGTTGATAAAAAAACACATCTTCCTGCCCCTGTAATTGACTGTAAAGATGCGGTACGATGGATGCATGCACATGCAGAAGATTACAACTTTGACACGGAAAACATTGGACTGTGGGGAGGTTCTGCCGGGGCACATCTTTCTTTATTAATTGGTTATACCAATGATGATTTTGCAATAGGGAATCAAGAATTACAAGCTTATTCCTCCAAAGTAAATTATATCGTAAATAATTTTGGACCTACAGATTTAAATAAAGTTCTCAAAACCAAAGCAAGTCCTTTTACCAAATTGGTTTACAAATGCTTTTTACCACAATTGTATAATATAAGAGAAAAACTGATTATTGCAATGACTTCTTACGACATTAAAACGGATAAGAAAAAAGCAATAGAAATTGCAAAAGCATATTCCCCTATGGAATTTGTTACTGAAGATGCCGTTCCCACGCTTATTATGCATGGAACAAAAGATTTTGTTGTTCCTTTTAAAGAATCTAAAAAATTAAAAAAGGCATTAGATCAAAATCATATCGAAAATACGTTTGTCAAGGTAAAAAAAGGCGATCACGGATTTAACAACATTTCAAAAGACAAACTTGATGAATTGATTGCGAAAACTGTAGAATTTATTGAACATTACAAAATGGAGTAAATCAATTGAGTTATAAAAACCGAATATTAAAAAAAGATGAGTATTAAAAAAAATACTCATCTTTTTAAATATACTATTTTATCAAAAAGAAATTATCCTAAAACTTCTTTTACTTTTTTACCGATTTCTGCCGGAGAATCAACTACGTGGATCCCGCTTTCTCTCATGATGCGTTTTTTAGCTTCTGCTGTATCGTCCGCACCACCAACAATTGCACCTGCATGCCCCATTGTACGACCTTTAGGAGCTGTTTCACCTGCAATGAATCCGATAACCGGTTTCTTGTTTCCGTTTTCTTTGATCCAACGAGCCGCATCAGCTTCTAACTGTCCGCCGATCTCACCAATCATAATGATTGCTTCTGTTTCCGGATCGTTCATTAACAATTCAACTGCTTCTTTAGTTGTTGTTCCAATAATTGGATCCCCACCAATACCAATAGCTGTTGTAATACCTAAACCTTGTTTTACCACCTGATCAGCAGCTTCGTACGTTAACGTTCCTGATTTAGAAACGATACCAACTGTTCCTTTTTTGAAAACGAAACCTGGCATGATACCCACTTTAGCTTCACCCGGAGTAATTACACCCGGACAGTTTGGACCAACCAAACGACAGTTTTCTGTGTTTTTTACATAGTCGTATGCCTTAACCATATCGGCTACCGGAATACCTTCAGTAATACAAATGATTACTTTAATACCTGCCTGGGCAGCTTCCATAATCGCATCGGCAGCAAATGCAGGCGGTACGAAAATAATAGAGGTGTCTGCACCCGCTTTTTCAACAGCATCTTGTACGGTGTTAAATACAGGTCGATCTAAATGCATTGTTCCTCCTTTACCCGGAGTAACACCACCTACAACGTTGGTACCATATTCGATCATTTGCGAGGCGTGGAACGTTCCTTCACTTCCTGTAAAGCCTTGAACTATTATTTTAGAATCTTTGTTTACTAATACACTCATGATTTATTTTAAATTATCTTTTTTTTAATTATTTTACAAAAATAAGGGTTACTGAACAATATTAAAATTTTTTGGTTTAATTTTTCATTAATTCGGCAATTGACTCATTTGAGTACCTTTATAAAGCTTACCGTCTTTTATTTCCCAAACGGCAAAAAAAGTTGCTAAAACTATTTCTTCTTCAGTATTTTCAAATGTTCTCACATAATACGTATAGCGAATCATTACTTTGTCATTGGCACTCATAATGTCATGAATCTGTGCACGCAAATCAAAATAAGAGTGTTTTAAATCTTTTGAAAGCGCCAAAAGGTCAGCATGTTCTAAAAACAAATGTCCTTTAGAACTGTACCATTCCAACTGAATATCGTCGTGAAAAACTTCTAAACAATACGTTTTACTTAATATTCCTGCCGATTCATAAAACTTTTTTACCAACTGTAAAGCATCACTATCCATTATTTATTTTACTAAGTTTTTAACTTTTGCAACGTGTTTGTAATACTCACGAGCTTCTTCTGCCGGTGCACCAAAATAGATTTTATCGTTTAACAGATTTTTAGAAACTCCGGATTTAGCTAAAACCACTGCGTTTTTACCAATGGTAATTCCACTTGTGGTTCCCACTTGTCCCCATAAAGTTACGTTATCTTCTATAACTACACAACCTGCAATGCCACATTGAGCAGCAATTAAGCACATTTCGCCAATTACGGTATCGTGCCCGATATGTACCTGATTATCAATTTTTGTTCCTTGCTTAATGCGGGTTTCGCCTGTAACACCGCGATCAATGGTACACAATGCTCCCAAAGTTACATTGTCTTCAATAACCACCGAACCGCATGAAATCAACGGATCAAAAAATCCGGGTCTTTTCTTATAATAAAACGCATCGGCACCTAAAACAGTACCTGCATGAATGGTTACATTGTCGCCAATGGTCGTGTAATCGTTAAGCACCACATTGGGATAAATGATGCAGTTTTTGCCTATTTTTACGTGGTTTCCAACAAAAGCATTGGGTTGAATAACAGTTCCCTCGCCTATTTCGGCTGTTTCTGAAATAGCTGTTGATGATGCTTGAAACGGACGAAAATAAGTTGACAATTTATTAAAATCGCGGAAAGGATCATCAGAAATCAACAAAGCTTTTCCATCGGGGCATTCCACATCTTTATTAATCAATATAATTGATGCATTTGAATTTAATGCTTTGTCATAATACTTTGGGTGATCCACAAAAACAATTTCGCCCGGTTGTACCACGTGGATTTCGTTCATTCCTAAAACAGGAAAATCGGGAGTACCAACAAAGGAACACCCAATTATTTCTGCAATATTTTCTAAACGATAGGTTTTAGGAAATCTCATTTAAAAATTACTCTTTAATTCTTTCCACATAGCTACCTGAAGCCGTGTCGATTTTAATTTTATCGCCTTCGTTAATAAACAAAGGTACATTTACTTGTGCACCTGTTTCTACGGTTGCAGGTTTTGTTGCATTTGTTGCCGTATTACCTTTTACACCAGGCTCTGTATAAGTTACTTCTAAAATTACAGATGCCGGCATATCTACAGACAATGGCGATTCTGTTTCTGTATTGATCTGAACCATTACATTGGTGCCTTCTTTTAATAAATCAGGAGCATCTAAAATGTTTTTATCTAACGTAATTTGTTCAAAAGTTTCGGTATTCATAAAGTGGAAATCGTTTCCTTCGTTATATAAATACTGAAATGTGTGTGTTTCTACACGAACAACATCAATTTTATGACCTGCTGAAAAAGTGTTATCTAACGTTTTTCCGGTAGTTAAACTTTTCATTTTTGTTCTAACGAAAGCAGGTCCTTTACCTGGTTTTACGTGTAAAAATTCAACTATTTTAAAAATATCGTTATTATATTTAATACATAAACCGTTTCTAATGTCTGCAGTACTTGCCATATATTTTATTTTTGTTTTGCTTTTTATTAATAAATTCCTGTATAACCTTTCATGATACCGCGTGATGAATTACGCACAAACTGGATGATTTCATCGCGTTCCGGCGTTGCCTCCATATCGGTTTCTATCAGTTCAATTGCCTGAGAGTTGTTGTAATTTTGCTGATACAACACACGATAGATATTTTGTATCTCTCTGATTTTATCTGAATCAAACCCTCTCCTTCTCAATCCTACCGAATTGATACCTACATACGAAATGGGTTCGCGGGCTGCTTTGATATACGGCGGAACATCTTTACGTACCAACGTACCACCTGTTATAAACGAGTGAGAGCCAATGGTACAAAACTGATGTACGGCAACCATTCCTGCTAAAACCACAAAATCGCCCACTGTTACGTGCCCAGCTAATGTGCTTGAGTTTGAAAAAATACAGTTATCACCCACCACACAATCGTGTGCAATGTGGCTGTAAGCCTGTATTAAACAGTTTTTACCAATAACGGTACGGTATCTGTCTTTTGTACCGCGGTTAATGGTAACACATTCTCTTATTGTTGTATTATCACCTATTTCGGCAGTAGTTTCTTCTCCGTCAAATTTTAAATCCTGTGGTTCAGCCGATATAACAGCACCTGGAAAAATGCGGCAGTTTTTGCCTATTCGTGCGCCTTCCATAATGGTAACATTCGACCCAATCCAAGTACCTTCGCCAATTTCAACATTATTGTGAATGGTAGTAAAAGGTTCAATTACCACATTTTTAGCAATTTTTGCTCCGGGATGAACGTATGCTAATGGTTGATTCATTCTTTTAATTATTAATTACTATTTTGCTTTTACAATCTGTGCCATTAATTCGGCTTCGGTAGCAATTTTACCATTGGCATAAGCAACTGCCTGCATATGACAAATTCCTCTACGAATCGGGCTGATCAAATCTAATTTAAAAATTAATGTATCGCCCGGCAACACTTGTTGTTTAAAGCGTACATTATCTATTTTCATAAAATAAGTCAGGTAATTTTCAGGATCAGGAACGGTGCTTAATGCTAAAATACCACCTGTTTGTGCCATGGCTTCTATGATTAAAACCCCCGGCATTACCGGTGCCCCCGGAAAATGCCCCTGAAAAAAGGCTTCGTTCATGGTTACGTTTTTCAACCCTACCACGTGCGAATCTGACAATTCTATAATTTTATCTACTAAAATCATTGGAAACCTGTGCGGTAACATGTTCATAATTTTAGTAATATCCATTAAAGGTTCTTTGTTTAAATCAAAAACCGGAACCTGATTTCTGCGTTCTGTTTTGATAATTTTAGACATTTTCTTTGCAAACTGCGTGTTTACAAAATGCCCTGGTTTATTTGCTATAACTTTTCCGCGAATGCGAGTACCAATCAATGCTAAATCACCCACCACGTCTAACAATTTATGGCGTGCTGCTTCGTTAGGGTAATGCAGTGTTAAGTTATCTAAAATTCCGTTTGGTTTTACAGCGATATCGTCTTTGCCAAACGCTACTTTTAATCGTTGTAATGTTTCGTCTGAAATTTCTTTGTCAACATATACAATGGCATTATTTAAATCGCCACCTTTTATTAAACCATGTGCCAGTAAAGTTTCAATTTCATGAAGAAAACTAAAAGTTCTTGCTTCTGAGATTTCTTCTTTAAAATCGTTCATACTCTTAAGGGTCGCATTTTGTGTACCTAAAACCTTGGTTCCAAAATCAACCATGGTGGTTATCTGGTATTCATCTGCCGGCATTACAATAATTTCGCTCCCTGTTCTTTCATCAACATAAGAGATGACTTCTTTTACAATATATTCATCTCGTTCTGCATCTTGCTCTATAATTCCTGCTTTTTCTACTGCCTGAACAAAATATTTAGATGACCCATCCATAATTGGTGGCTCTGAAGCATTTAGCTCTATAATAACATTATCTAAATCACAACCAATAAATGCTGCCAGCACATGTTCTGTTGTGTGTAGCTGTACTCCTTTATGCTCTAAATTTGTTCCCCGTTCAGTAGAAACCACGTAATTTGCATCTGCCTCGATAACCGGATTCCCAGGTAAATCTACTCGCACAAAAGTAAAACCATTATTTACAGGTGCAGGTTTTAAAGTCATAACAACTTGTTGTCCTGTGTGCAAACCCACTCCGTTAATTGTTACTTCCTGAGCGATGGTTTTTTGTTTAACCATAACTATATTAGCTTAATTTTCTTTATCTTTTATCTTTTTTAACTCTTCAATATCTTTTACAATATTCGGCAATTTTTTGAAATAAATATACGATTTTGTGAAATCATTATATGGCATTGCAGGAGATCCCTGTATTACGTCGCCATCTTTAATACTTTTACCAACACCTGTTTGTGCCTGAATGCGTACATTATCGCCAATGGTAATATGCCCAACAATACCTACTTGACCGCCAATAATACAGTTTTTACCAATTTTTGCCGAACCAGCTACCCCGGTTTGTGAAGCAATAACTGTATTTTCGCCCACTTCGACATTATGCGCAATCTGAATTTGGTTGTCTAACTTCACGCCTTTTCTGATAATGGTAGAACCCAATGTAGCACGATCAACTGTGGTACAAGAACCTATTTCTACATTATCTTCAATAACCACGTTTCCTATTTGAGGGATCTTAGCATACGTACCATCGGTATTCGGTGCAAAACCAAATCCGTCAGAACCAATGATGGTCCCGGAATGAATAACACAATTTTTGCCTATAACTGATTCAGAATAAATTCGTGCCCCGGCAAATAAAATCGTGTTATCGCCTATGGTAACATTATCGCCCACAAATGAATTGGGATAAATTTTTACGTTATTTCCAATCTTCGTGTTTTTCCCAATATATGAAAAACTCCCCAAATACAAATCATCGCCGTATTCAACACCTTCTGAAATAACAGAGGGTTGTTCAATACCCGATTTCATTAATTTTATTTGATTGGCATATTCTAAAATCTTTGTAAAAGCACTGTAAGAATCATCTACCTGAATCATTGTTGCTTTTACAGGCTGTGTGGGTTGGAAATCTTTATTTACAATGACAACCGACGCTTCGGTTGTGTATAAAAAGTGTTTGTATTTTAAATTAGACAGAAAGGTAATAGACCCTTTGTCGCCTTCTTCGATTTTAGATAATTTAGATACCTCAACCGTAGAATCGCCCACAATGACTCCGTTTAATACCTCGGCAATTTGTTCTGCTGTAATTTTCATTAACTACAAAAATATAATTTTTTATTAATTTTTATGAATACTTTTTGGATAACAAATAAAGTATTTATAAACAGGTTCAGACAATGCTTTTAAATTGTATTGATCTGACGCTTCTAATACATCGATAATTTGTTTGCTTTTTGTAATGATTCTTATAGGATCTGCCTTTAAATCATACGCCTGATTTCTAAGTTTATCACCAAAAACAAAGTAATCTAACTCTTCGTTACGTACCTGAACTTTTTCTTTACATAAAGCTTGATAATGATCTAATCTTGAGTTAAATTCCTCTTTAGTAACCAACTGTACATGAAATAATTTTCTGTTTACAATGGCGTTGCTTAAATAAGACAAAACCTTGTCTGTGTGAAACTGCCAGTTTTTCAATGCGGTGTAAATATCGGCATCGTCTAACAAGGCAAAATTGTTTAAAACTGCTTTATCAAAATCGGCTTTTAAAACAGAGTTTTCCAGGAAAAATTTTAATGCGTTGCTTGCCGGCAAATCTATTCCCTGCAAAGTTAATTGCTTGGCTCTTTTTAAAATCTTAGCCAAAAGCAACTCTGCTCCCACGCTGGTTTTGTGCAAATAGCATTGCCAATACATTAACCTGCGGGCTACTAAAAATTTTTCTACTGAATAAATTCCTTTCTCTTCAACGACCAAAACATCGTTATGTACATTAATCATCTGAATCAATCGTTCGGAATTAATATTTCCTTCGGCAACGCCACTGTAAAAACTATCGCGTTTTAAATAATCCATACGATCCATATCCAATTGCGATGAAATCAATTGAATTAAGAATCTGCGCGAATAATTTCCTTTAAAAATTTCAATTGCCAAAGAAAGTTTTCCTTCAAACTCTTTATTCAAAGCTTCCATAAACAACAACGAAATTTCTTCGTGCTGAACGTTTTCCACAATGCTGTGTTCCATTGCATGCGAAAAAGGCCCGTGACCAATATCATGCAATAAAATAGCGATGTACAACGCCTGTTCTTCTTCGTTAGAAATCTCGATATTTTTAAATCGCAACACTTGAACAGCTTTCTGCATCATGTGCATGCACCCCAACGCGTGATGAAAGCGTGTATGTTCGGCACCGGGATAAACCAAAGACGACAAACCCATTTGTTTAATTCTACGCAAACGCTGAAAATATGGGTGTTGCATTAAATCGTACAACAAAGTTGTGGGTATGGTTATAAAACCATAAATGGGGTCGTTTAAAATTTTTAGTTTATTTTCGGATCTCAAAATGATTTCGTAATAAAAATATCACGCAAATATAACCATTTTCGCAAAAGAAAAATGCACTTTTGTATAACTAAAAGTGCATTTGGTATAATTAATTGAATTGGTAGTTGCTTAAAAACTGAATACTTTTTTGAATATCGTAATGTAAAATACGGTCTTCTTCTACTGTTGGAACTTCTTTTCTGTAATCACTTACAAAGTTTTCTATAAAATCGCTCGATTTTCCTGGTCGGCGGAATTCTAAAGCCTGTGCTGCATTAAATAATTCGATAGCGAGAATTCGTTCTAAATTATCAACGATTTTCAAGGTTTTTGTAGCTGCATTTGCGCCCATACTCACATGATCTTCTTGTCCGTTGCTCGATACGATACTATCGATACTTGCAGGTGTTGCCAATTGTTTGTTTTGACTAACGATACTTGCTGCGGTGTATTGCGGAATCATGAAACCTGAATTTAAGCCCGGATTATTTACCAAAAACGGAGGTAAATTACGTAAACCCGAAATTAACTGATAGGTTCTTCGTTCTGAGATGTTTCCTAATTCTGCCAAGGCAATTCCCAAGAAATCTAAGGCTAATGCCAATGGTTGTCCGTGGAAATTTCCGCCCGAAACAATCAAATCTTCATCTACAAAAATATTGGGATTATCGGTTACCGAATTAATTTCGGTTTTGAAAACTTTTTCTACATATTCAATAGCATCTTTTGATGCACCGTGCACCTGTGGCATACAACGGAACGAATACGGATCCTGTACGTGTTTTTTAGGTTGTTTGATCAATTCGCTTCCTTCTAAAATTTCAGAAATATACGCCGCCGTATTTACCTGACCTTTATGCGGACGAACGATGTGTATCAGATTGTTAAAAGGATCAATTCTTCCATCGAATCCTTCTAAAGAAACCGCTCCAATAACATCTGCCAATTGTGACAGCTTAGCGGTTTTCAGCAAGATATAAGCTCCGTACGAACTCATAAACTGCGTACCGTTTAACAACGCCAGGCCTTCTTTTGATTTTAATTTGATCATTTCCCAGTTCATAGCGGTCAGCATTTCTTTGGCTGTGATACGTTTTCCGTTCATAAAAACCTCACCTTCGCCAATTAACGGCAAACACAAATGTGCCAACGGAGCCAAATCGCCCGACGCACCTAACGATCCTTGGGTATACACCACCGGTAAAATGTTGTGGTTGTAAAAGTCAATCAACCGTTCAACCGTTTGTAACTGAACACCCGAATTACCGTAACTTAACGATTTAATTTTAAGCAAAAGCATTATTTTCACAATATCGTGCGGAACTTCATCGCCGGTTCCGCAAGCGTGTGATTTCATTAGATTTTCTTGTAAAGTAGTTAAATCTTCTGTAGAAATTTTAACACTGTACAACGATCCAAAACCGGTATTGATTCCGTAAATAGGATTGGTTTCGGTTTCCATTTTCTGATCTAAATAAGCACGGCATTTATTAATGTTTGCAATGGCTTCTTCTGAAAGTGCCAAAGGGTAATTTTCTGTAATTATAGTATTTAGCTCTTCTAAACTTAACGTGTTGTTGCTGATATAATAAGTTGTGGGCATAATCTTTTTATTAAAAAGCCAAAATTCCTAAAACTTATCTATAAAACAAAATGTTTTGATGAATTATAACTTAATAATACATTTTAGCAAAGATTTCATTTGCTAAAACTCGACTGTTCTTTATTGTTTGTTCGTTGGTTATGTCCACAAATCCGAGTTTACATTTCTTGCCTAAATTGTCATAATGAAATGTTCCATATTCACTGTCTTTTTGATTGCTTTTAGGATAAAGCAACAATGTTTTTTCGGCTTTCCAATGCAGATTATAAACAAACATTTGCTTTAAATCATCATCTGATGGATTATTGGCTTCAATGATTTTCCACTTGGTATCAATGACAAAAGTTTCGTCTTTGGTTTTTATAACAATGTCTGGACGAATGTGTTTATTTTCCCAAAACTTATCGGAGTTTTGAAACGACACTTCTATTTCATCTGTTTTGTGTTTTTGAAGAATACGGAAAATATATTCTTCCCACAAAACATTCATATCGAATAAAAGTGTGAGTAAATGCTCATTTCCGTAATTCAAACTTGGCGAATAATTCAGAATGATGATTTTTGCTATATCAATCGCTTTTTGATAGTCATTATTTTTTCGGTCAATAATGATTTTATCGAAATGCTTCTTCTGAATATTGATGTTTTCAATGTCTTGAAATTCAAATAGCAATCGATTTAGTTTGTCCTTTAAAGAATCATTGACAAAAGTCTTCAAAACCAGTAAACCTTTATAAAGAATTTGATGTAACAAATGATTTTTATCGTAAATCTGATGTTCGCAATAAAAATGTTCTTTATGCACTAAATTATGCTGAATGTTTTGAGAGAAAAGCAATTTTCCTTTTAGTGCGTTTTGATTGGATTGATTTTTTCTGTATTTCTTTATCAATCCTTTTTTTATCAATCGTTCGATTTCATTTAAATACAATTCAAAATAAACATCTAAGATCGAATGATAGCGTTTTTTGAGTTGCGTTTCTGAAATGGATTCTACTTGAATTTTCTTGCAGACTTTTAGCATATTGAGTAGCACATTTTGCCATAAATTTTTGTCTGTATTTTCGTTGTTGTCGGCTTTAGGAAGAACCTCAATGGTTAATCCACCAATTTGAATCACTCCAACATAACTTCCAAATCGGATTCCTTGATGAATAATCGTGAAATATTTGTTTTGATGCAGTTCGTTAAATTTTACCATAGCATCAAAATGATGTTTTCGGAAATCTTCCGAATCATCGTATCGCAATTTTTGATACTCAAAAACCTGTATAAACTTTTTATTCTGCATCAATTAGTCTCCGTAAACAGCAATAAAAGTTTGTTCGTCCCAATTTTCAAAAGGCGTAAAACGATATACTTTTTTATCTTCTAAAAAGTCATTTTCGTAGGTGAAGTTCTTCGGGAATTTTGCCTGATTTTCTTCTTGATAAATAAAACCTCCTCCCAAGACCAAACCGATTTTTCCGAAATCTCCATAGAAATATTCTTCCAAAAGCGGAATGATTTTGTCTTTAAAAGTTTGTTTTAAATCTTCCAAATTTTGAATTCCGATAAAATACGAATGTCCGATTTGATGGTCTTTGTCTATCAATACTTCAATACGTTGATTAATCGTTTCTAAAAGTTGTTTCAAATCAACATCCTGATATTCGGAATCAAGCAAAACACTTGGATTCGGCTGCATTTCAACGAATGAAAAACGTCTTCTCAAAGCGGTGTCCAATGCTTCTACACTTCGGTCGGCTGTGTTCATTGTTCCGATGATGTCTACATTTTTTGGAACTCCAAATTCTCTCTTTGAATAAGGAAGTTTTACTTTAAGTTCGTTGACTGCACCAATTCGTTTGTCGGGTTCAATCAACGTAATCAATTCTCCGAAAATAGCCGAAACATTTCCTCGGTTGATTTCATCTATAAAAATAGCATAGCGATTTTCCGGGTCGCTTTGAGCTTTCAGGCATAAATCTTTAAAGATTCCATTTTCAATCTGATAAGAAACAGATTCTTTACCTTCTTCCATAACAGGCTTTATGCCTTCAATAAAATCTTCATAAGAAAATGATTGGTGGAAAGTTGTAAATACGTAATGTTTGATTTCTTTTTTAGGATTCGGCTTAAAATTATTGACAGAATCGAGAATATCGTAAATTTCGGGTGCTTGTTCTTTTAATTCATTTTCAAGTAATTCCCATTTTTTATCTTTTGTTTTGTCAAAAATATAAGGCGGTTGTCTTTGCGTATAATTGACCGTTTTTGATTCAATTACAGTATGAAATTGTAAATTTCCCCATATCGTTGCCCGAACATTTTTTGATTCAGATAGAACCGCTTTTTTAGAGACCCAACGGTTTTCTAAAATATCATTGACTTTGCTTGTTCCCATTTCTAAAAGAGCCAAAGCAATGGTTTGCCACCAAGTCAATCCACTCACAATTTCTTCAAAATAAGATTCCGGACTTATACTTTTTTCAGAAATTGTGTACTTAGGAAAATATTCGTTTCTCAATGTATATGTTTTTCCTGTTCCTGGAGCTCCGAAAAGGATTAGATTTAGCGGAATCTTTTTATCAGAATTTATGTTTTCCATTGGTTTTTCGGTTGTTGTTTGATATTCTAATTGGCTCAAAATTTCATTTCTAAAATCAATATCAAAAGCCATTCTTTCCAATTCCTTTTTATTGTATTTGGAATAACCTGAAATTTGAGTGCGATTAAGTACTAACTCAACTGCATCAAACACCTTTGCTTGATGATTAGTAATTTCTAAAATATTATCTGTGCCGTTCCAAAATGCAGTTGGATTCCCGTTAAAAATAGAATGCTTCTTAGTTAAAGCTTCAGTAGATATAGCACCAAATGTTAATTCAGTGCTATTCGAATTGTTAACTTGGAGAATGTATCTTTGACCTATCGTGAACACAATAAATTTTTTGTCTCTAAAATTAAAAACCAATCTTTGGTCATTTTGCTGTAAGTCGAATTTTTCAATGATTTTATCTAAAAACTCATAGTATTCCTCCAAATCTTTTCGATTAAAATCTTTCAATAGACTGACTAAATCTGTTTCTTTAAAATCTTCTCTAAAAACGACATACAAAACATTTTGGATCATCAAGAATTTATCGTCCCAATTGGTTTTGGGATAGAAACTACGATAGGTTTGAATGAATTCTTCATGGAGAAGATTCTCTTGGATGATTTGGTTGGCTAATTCTTGTAAATGCAAAAATCGTTCTCCCGCGTTTTTTGTTTTGATGTTGAGTTGTTCACAGAAATTTTTGTAATAATCTGCTTTGTACAACATATATTTTTCAGGATAACGAAAAGCAAGATAAACAGAAATTGTCCGTTCATCTTGTTGGGCGTTGATATTAGTTCTGTTTAATGCTTGTCTGACTTCGGGCAATAATTTCTCTGATTCGGATTGAAAAGTTTTTATTCTTTGTGAAACATCAAGAGATTCGTCATACAAGTTGCGAAACATTTCGCTTGTTTTTTCGGGAAAATTTTGAGCTGATTTTTCGATAAAACCCCACGAATTTTGATAAAGTAAGTTTGATACTTTACTGAAAGAAGCTCGAAACATTAGATAAAAGTCTTCTGTTTCTAAACTCCAATTCTGCTGAAAAGTATCAATTGCCAAATATTTATAGGCTTCACGAGGTTCTCCCTTTTTTTCTAAAACGTCAATGTATTTCTCAATCAATTGAACGGTTATATTTTCTAAATTTTCAGTCATTCCTTCATATATTTTACTTATAAACTACCTCGTAAAAACCCATTTGGTTTCAGTTGATAAATTCGCATCAAAACCATACCCTTCTACATTAAACTGTTTGATGTCTTCCACATTTGTAATGTTGTTTTCTGCCATGTAGCGAACCATTAATCCACGGGCTTTCTTAGCAAAAAACCCGATCATTTTCAGCTTGCCTTCTTTATAATCTTTAAATTCGGGCGTAATAATTTTTGCTTTTAATACTTTTTTGTCAACCACATTAAAATACTCATTACTCGCTAAATTTACCAGTACATCTCCCTTTTTAAAACCTTTGTTTAAAGCGGTTGTAACAGTATCTTTCCAAAAATCATAAAGGTCTTTTTTATTAGCAACAGGCAATTTTATACCCATTTCTAAACGGTAGGCTTCTATGGCATCTAAGGGTTTCAGTAAACCGTACAAGCCCGATAAAATCTGTAAATGGTTTTGCAGATAATCTATTTGTGACGCAGTAAGCGAATAAGCATCTAAACCGGTGTAAACATCTCCATTAAACGCAAAAACAGCTTGGCGAACTGTAGTACTCAACTCGGTTAGCTTGTATTTCCTAACTTTGTTTCGCTGCCAGTTTAATTCTGCCAGATTATCAGAAATCGACATTAAACTGCTTAAATCTGTTGGTTTTAATGTCTTTAACACACTGTTTATTTCTTTGCTTTGTTTGATAAAAACCGGTTTGGTATGTGTGCTTACAGGTAATGCTTTTTCAAAATCTAACGATTTTGCCGGCGATATAATTATTTTCATTTTTTTACACTATAAAGATTTATAAAGTTACTGATTTGTTATTCTTTCCCAAATATTTTTTAAGAGCATTAGTCCATCGCGTTTGTCTTTTGGAAGTTCTTTAATGCGGTATCCTTTTTTTGTTGGAATTAACTGATACGAAAAGGCAAACTGAAGATCGTTTGGATCATTTTTCAACAAGCCGAAACGCAAATCGTTAAATACCAAACCGTTTTCGTTTTTTGTTATAATGTACTGATTTTCGGAAATCTCTTTTAATCTGTTGATATTCTTATCTGAAAAATCCTGAATTAATTCTTCGTTTCGAGGAAAATAATCAAAATTCATTTTGTGTTCTTCTAAAATCGATCGATCGGAAAGATAAAATCCATTGGAGGTTTCAATGATGACATTCCATAAAAAACTATTTGAAAAAGTAGGTTTCGCTGTAATATTCTGAACTTTTTCTGCATATTGGTTTTCAAAATCGCCTACCGCTTTGTTTTTGATTATGTTTTGTGCTACTAATCCCCAAATCAAGTAAACGGAACTTAAAAATAATCCGGCATAGGTAAACAATTTTCTTTGGTTCTTTAATCCTAAAACAACACCCATTAAAAGCGGAACCGTATAAAAAACATCGACTACAAAAACTGATTTTAACGCTATTTTTTGTGGCATAGGCCAAAAAAGCTGTGTGCCCCAGGTTGTAAAAATATCTAATAATGAATGTGTAAGCAATACAAGAAACGTTGTGATGTATAGTTGTTTTGCCGATATTTCTCTAAACCAGCGCTTAACTAAAACGGTAATGAGAATGCTTAGTAACAAAAAGAAAATAATAGAATGTGAAAAGCCCCGGTGAATTTCTATTTCGGTTAACGGATCATTAAAAAGCTTTCCAATGTAACTATCTAAATCGGGCAATGTACCAACAATTGCTCCTAAAGCAATGGTTTTCTTTCGGCTGATTTTTTTATTCAAACAAAGATGGGCAACGCCAATTCCTAAAACAATTTGGGTAAGTGAATCCATAAAAAAACTGCCCATCTTGTGAATGAGCAGTTCAAAAATACAATATATTTCTATTATAAGTCTTTAAAAATAGTGTGCATTAAACGTTTTTTGTCATTAATGCTTTCTTCTAAAGAAATCATAGATTCTGTTCTGTAAACGCCTTCAATATCGTCAATCATAAAGATCACTTCTTTTGCATGACGCGTATCTCTTGCACGGATTTTACAGAATACATTGAATTTGCCTGTTGTTACGTGAGCAACAGTTACAAAAGGAATTTCATTAATGCGTTGCAACACAAATTTAGTTTGAGAGGTGTTATGCAAAAAGATTCCAATATAGGCAATGAATGAATATCCTAATTTCTCATAATCAAGTGTTAATGAAGAGCCCTGGATTATACCTGCATCTTCCATTTTTTTAACACGAACGTGTACTGTACCGGCTGATATTAATAATTTTTTTGCAATATCGGTAAAAGGAACCCTGGTATTGTCAATTAGCATATCTAATATCTGGTGGTCTATTTCATCTAATCGGAACTTACTCATATAACAATTTTTAATCAATTACTTTATTTTAATACAAGTGCAAAAATACAATGAATTATTAAAAATAATATAGGAAAGCATATTTATTTTTTACTTTTTAGCAAATCGTTAACAATTATCTACTAAATCGCTAAAGAATAGTTACTTTTTCTAACAGATTTTCTACGTCTTTTTGCGTATTGATAAGCACCTGATTTGCATCTAAAACCAAATGTGCGAATTTAAATTCTGGTGCAGAATCCCAGTCAATCTCAGGCGTTAAAACAAGGCTTCCCTTTACGAACTTTTCTTTAAAAACAACCGGTAATTGAGGGAACTTTTCGAAATCAGTATTGGTGGTGGTATAATTTTCTATCAGCAGATCAACAAAATTTTTCTCGTTTTCAGGGATTTTCAAATAATCAGCAACAGTAAATTTTTCATATTCTTTTGAAATAATCGCATTAAAAAGCTTCGTTAAACTTATTTCAACTAAATTTTGAGCCACTTTTCGTTGATAGTCATTAACTGCAAAACCAGCTTCAAACAGAATTGTTGGGACATTTAAATGCGTAAACATATCTCCAATACAGTTTATGTTGAAAGAATCATCAAACCTACCAATGGTATTACAGGCAATATCTTTTAATGAATTTGCCATTAAAGCAATTAACTGCATGGCAAACGTACGGGTTTCATTCAAATCGCAACTTTCATTAAATGCCGGCGCCAAAAAAGAGAGCGTTGCCGGGTTGTGACCTGATCCGGCAGAAAAAATGCTTCGTTGATCGTGCATATTCAGCGCTAGATTAGGTTGTACTTCTTCAAAAACAGTACGCAATAATTTAGATTCGGGTTGTGATAAATTCGCTGAATCGCGGTTTAAATCAACTTCATTTGCATTTACCCTTGTGAACATTTCGGCTCCATCGGGATTTAATATCGGTAAAAAAGTAAACGAAAAAAATTGCAACCAATGCAGGTACTCTTCCGCATTTATTTTTTTCAATAAATTGATTACCGCTTTGGTGGTTGTGGTTTCGTTTCCGTGCATTTGCGACCACAATAAAACCTTAAATTTTCCTGTACCAAAATCAATCCGGTAAATGTTTTTTTGCTGTACGCTTTTTCCTGCAACGGAAGTTTTAAAAACCGCCGGATCCAAATTTTTTAAAACTTGTTCTATATCACTATTTGTAATGTAACGCTCGTTAATTTCTTCTTGTTTTAAAAATTGCATAGTAAAAGTGCTGTTATTTTCTTGTCAAAGATACTATCTATCTTAAAATAACACATTCTTATCTTGTTTATTTTTGTAAACAACTAAATAATCAATTTAAATATTCAAAAATAAAACATAATTAAAATAATAAATATCAATATTTTAAATCAATACAAATAAACAAAAACTTCAATTTGAAAAATCGTTTACATTTGTTAATAAATAATTGTTTACATTTGTAAAAAACAAGCTATTTACAAATGTAAATTGCATTTAACCCTAAAAAAATGCCTTTTTTGATATGAAATTCAGTTCTCAATTACAGAAAATAATGCATCATTTTAGTTTAACAACAACCGAACTGGCTGATAAAATTACCGTACCGAAGGCTACTATTTCGCATTTAATTTCGGAACGAAACAAACCCAGTTTAGAGTTTATAATGAAGTTGCACACCCACTTTCCTACCCTAAATTTAGAGTGGTTGATTTACGGAAAAGAACCTTTTTTGATTACTGAAAATTTTGTCCAGAAAAACGAACCTGAAGAAAAACCGGTCGCTGTTTTAAATGAAAAAACAGATTTGGAAACAACACCTGAAATGGAAGATGAAATAGAAAGTCATCCTGAAAATATCGAACAAAATACATCTAAAAAAGAAGAAAACATTTTATCTTTCCAATCAAAAGAAATAGATTGCATTGTTATTTTTTATAACGATGGAAGTTTTAAACAGTACAAACCTTAATGAGTTTTTTAAAAAAATATTTTAGTTATTTAAATGTTATTCCCGTTCGAACGTATGAATCGGTTCATAGTGGTAGGTTAGAAATTAACTGGCTGAATGGGAAAAAAATTTTAGACACCAAAAACACCAACTACTCTTACGGCAACTTAGGCAAAGTTTTAAAAAAGGCTTTAAAACATACCGAAACCGATTTTATCAGTAAAGATCAATCTGTTTTGATTTTGGGCTTGGGAGGCGGTGACGTTATTAAACAATTGCGAAACAACTTTAAATCACAGGCACACATCACAGCTATTGAGATTGATCCGGTGATTATTGAAATTGCTTTTAATGAATTCGACATTATTCCCAATAGTCAATTAGAAATTATTAATAACGATGCCTATTTATTCCTTAAATACACTCAGGAAAAATACGATATCATTATTGTTGATTTATTTAACGATACGCAAATTCCGGAATTCGTTTTCCAGAATGAATTCATCAAACGGATCCATCAAACTTTAAACCTCAACGGAACCGCTATTTTTAATACCTTTATTCTAAATGATACGGATGAAATTAAAAACCAGAAGTTTTTAAACCGTTTGCAAAATAGTTTTTTGGTACAATCGTTTAAAAAGGTATATAGCCACAACCATTTAATTATAACTCAGAAAACAAGATGAAAAAGTATATTTATATAACATCGTTTATCATTAGTGCCCTAACCGTTAATGCCCAATACACAAAAGATATCAACACCAACCGCCCCAGCGTATCTATGGGTGCATACAGTGTTAGTAAAGGTATTTTTCAGATAGAAGGCGGTTATACCTATCAAAAAGACGATTTTAACACCGAAAAATATAACACGCAAAACAATGCACAGTTACAGTTACGATATGGTGAGATGTTTGAACAAATGGAATTTATCGCTGATTTATATTACACAAATTACAAACAAACAGATGTTAACATTAACGCTTCAAACAGCGGATTTAAACAACTTAATTTCGGTATTAAATATTTAATTTACGATCATTATAAATATTATGTAGAAAAACGCAATGTGTACAGTTGGAAAGCAAATCAACGTTTTAAATGGGGACGATTGATTCCTGCGGTAGCTGTTTATGTGGGTGCACAATTCAATTCAAAACACAATTTTTATTATCCGGAATTGCCCGAAACCGGCTTAAAAACAATGCTTATTGCCCAACAACATTTAAGCAAACGTTTCAGTATCACCTATAATTTTATAGGCGAAAATGTAACCGAAGAAGAATTTAGAAACCTTAGTTATATTGTAACGGCTTCGTTAGGTTTGAGTGATCGCTGGAGTATCTTTGGCGAACATCAGGGTATTTTTGACAGAAAATACCGGGGAAATACAATTCCGTTTAATGATGAGGCTTTTATAAAAGGCGGATTTACATTTAAACTACATCAAAATCTGCAATTTGATACCTTTGCCGGAACAAATATCAATAACGCACCACATAAAATTCAGGCAGGAATTGGTGTTTCATGGCGAAATCACAAAATATATCAGTTTAAAGACCCAACGGAATTGTAGTTATTTTGTTTTTTATTATATATTTGCCTGAAGTGCTAAAAAAAAAAATTTAAATGAAATTATTAGAAGGAAAAACTGCAATTATAACAGGTGCAACACGTGGAATTGGAAAGGGAATTGCTTTAACTTTTGCAAGACAAGGTGCTAATGTGGCATTTACTTACAGTTCATCTGATGAGGCTGCGATTGCTTTAGAAAACGAATTAACTGCTTTAGGAGTAAAAGCAAAATCATACAAATCTAATGCGGCTGATTTTAATGAAGCACAGCATTTAACAGATCAGGTTTTAGCATTTTTTGGAACGGTAGATATTTTAATTAACAATGCCGGAATCACAAAAGATAATTTGCTGATGAGAATGAGCGAAAGCGATTTTGACCAAGTAATGGACGTGAACCTTAAATCGGTTTTTAATATGACCAAGGCAGTACAAAAAACAATGTTGAAAAACCGTAATGGTGTTATTATCAACATGAGTTCTGTTGTGGGTGTAAAAGGAAACGCCGGCCAAGCAAATTATGCTGCTTCTAAAGCCGGGATCATCGGTTTTTCAAAATCGGTAGCTTTAGAATTAGGCTCAAGAAATATTCGTTGCAACGTTGTTGCTCCAGGTTTTATAGAAACTGAGATGACAGAAAAATTAGGCGAAGAAGTTGTAAAAGGATGGACAGATGCTATTCCTTTAAAACGAGGTGGCACACCAGACGATATTGCGAACACCTGTGTGTTTTTAGCTTCAGACATGGCAACTTACATTACCGGACAAGTTATAAATGTAGATGGCGGTATGCTAACATAAAAAACAAACGCCAAGAATCAAATCCATCATACAAAACAAAAAAACAGTAGTAAATATTACTTACTACTGTTTTAATACCTATTTTTTATTAAAAAAAACCTGTATCACTATCACTATTTTCAAAACTTATACATTAGGTTGTTTCACATAACGTAAATAAGGTTTTACCTCTTTTACGTCGCCAAACAATTCTTTAGCTTTCGTTGTATCAACTGCTGGTGTAACAATACAATCATCACCGTTAATCCAGTTTGCTGGCGTGGCAAGTTTATGTTGATCCGTTAGCTGCAAACTGTCAATAACCCGAATGATTTCATTGAAGTTACGACCGGTACTTGCCGGATACGTTAATGTTAGACGTACTTTTTTTGCAGGATCTACAATAAAAACACTGCGTACAGTAACAGTTTCGCTTGAATTGGGATGAATCATATCATACAATCCGGCAATATGTTTTTCTTCATCTGCAATAATCGGAAACTGTACCGATACATCCTGTGTTTCATTAATATCGCCAATCCATTGATTGTGGCTTTCTACACCATCAACACTAATTGCAATAGGTTTTACATTGCGTTTAGCAAATTCTTCTTTTAAGGCTGCTGTTTTTCCTAATTCTGTGGTACAAACGGGTGTAAAATCTGCAGGGTGACTGAACAATACACCCCAACTATTACCCAAATAATCATAAAAATTTAATGTTCCTAAACTTGTTTCTGCTGTGAAATCGGGTGCTATATCCCCTAATCTTAATGACATAATTTATTTTTTTATCGTTAATCTTCACAAAAGTAGTAAACTTTAAATTAATCCTCATCTAATCAATGAAGTTTATTTAAATAAAATATTGTTAATTTTGCTTACAGACTAATTTGTATATGTTATCACAAAAATCAAAATATGCATTAAAAGCATTGGGATATCTTGCTAAATTCCACGGTAATGGTCCGGTTTTAATGAGCACCATTGCCCGGGAGAAGAAAATTCCGTTGGCTTTTTTAGAAAATATCTTTCACGAATTAAAGAAAAAAGGCTTCTTATTAAGTCATCGCGGACGTTTTGGCGGTTATATTTTAGCTCAGGATCCTGATAAGATCAGCGTTGCATCAATAATTAGAATAGTAAACGGGCCGTTGGCAATGTTGCCCTGTGTGAGTCTTAATTTTTATACTACTTGCAACGATTGTTGCGAAGCTACTTGTGGGTTGAGAGGAATTTTTCAAGAAACACGAGATGCTTTGCTTAAAGTATTAGAAAATAAATATCTCTCAGATATTATTGATAAAGATCTAAAATAATTTTTTGCACACTCGTTTCTTATTATTTTCCATAATACGTTTATATGATCTTTTTTCTCTAATTTTACACGAACTAAACAACAAATAAATATGTCAGTTGCAAAAAAAGATTACAAGATAGTGACTACCAAGTCGCTTTTTGATATGAAACAAAACGGAGAAAAAATCTCCATGCTTACCGCTTATGATTACACAATGGCAAAAATTGTTGATTCTGCAGGTGTTGATGTTATTTTGGTGGGCGATTCTGCAAGTAATGTAATGGCGGGACACGAAACCACGCTGCCTATTACGTTAGATCAAATGATTTATCACGCATCGTGCGTGGTGCGTGGTGTGGAACGTGCATTGGTCGTAGTCGATTTACCATTTGGAACCTATCAATCCGATTCAAAAAAAGCATTGGAATCTGCTATCCGGGTAATGAAAGAAAGCGGTGCCCACGCATTGAAATTAGAAGGTGGTAAAGAGATCAAAGAAGGCATTAAAAAGATTTTAGGAGCAGGTGTTCCGGTTATGGGACATTTGGGATTAACCCCGCAATCTATTTATAAATTCGGAACATATACTGTTCGCGCAAAAGAAGAAGCCGAAGCCATTAAATTAATCGAAGACGCTAAAATGTTAGAAAAAATTGGGTGTTTTGCAATTGTATTAGAAAAAATTCCTGCAAAGTTAGCTGAACAGATTGCTAAAGAGGTATCTATTCCTATCATTGGAATTGGTGCCGGCGGAGGTGTTGATGGTCAGGTCTTGGTTGTTCATGATATGATTGGAATGACACACGAATTCAGTCCGAAATTTTTAAGAAGATACATGAATTTATACGAAGATATGACAAATGCCATTGGTCAATATGTTGAAGATGTAAAATCTAAAGATTTCCCTAATGCGTCAGAACAATATTAATTCATATTTGCTGTTAAGCAATTAGGTTGCCCAAAAATATCTATTTGTCAGGCTGAACCCGATTAACTTCGTTCTGTTCACAAGCTCTGGTCGGAGTCATGTCCGGAATGACATAAAGAATTTTTCAGACAACCTTTTTTATATCATGAAAATCTACTCTACAAAAGATAATTTACAAGTTTTATTTGAAGATAACCATATTATTGTGGTAAATAAACGTGTAGGCGATATTGTACAAGGCGATGAAACCGGTGACAAACCTTTAAATGAAGTGGTAAAAGAATACCTTAAAGAAAAGTACAACAAACCCGGGGCGGTTTATTTAGGGGTTGTTCACCGATTAGACAGACCCACCTCCGGAGTCGTATTATTCGCTAAAACATCAAAAGCATTAACGCGTTTAAACGATTTGTTCAAAAACCGTGAAACACAGAAAACTTATTGGGCTGTGGTGAAAAATAATCCTCCAAAAGAAAGCGATACGCTGATTCATTACTTAACCCGCAACCCCAAAAAAAACACTTCAAAAGCACATCTAAAAGAAGTTAAAGACAGTAAAAAAGCTATTTTAGATTATAAGATCATTCAAAAATTAAACTCTTATTTTGCATTAGAAATTAATCTGCATACAGGTCGTCATCATCAAATCCGCTGTCAGTTGTCAGCTATTGGCTGCCCAATAAAAGGCGATTTAAAATATGGTTTTGACCGCAGTAATCCGGATGGAGGCATTCATTTACACGCACGAAAATTAGTACTGACACATCCTGTCACAAAAGAAAAATTAAAAATAATTGCACCGGTTCCTGACGATATTATTTGGAAAAACATATAAAAACAGTAAATTAGATAAAAATTTAAGATATGAAATGGGAAAGAAGAAAATCAGAAGGTTTTGAGGATCGTCGTGGTATGTCAGGCGGTGGTAAAGCAATTGTTGGCGGTGGTATCATTGGTATTGTTGCCTTGTTGCTAACCATGTTTGGCGGTGAAACTGGTCAGGTTATCGGTACCATATTAAATCAAACACAAGGTACCACACAATCGTCTGAACAAGTTCAAACACGGGAATTGTCTGAAGAAGAAATCACCTTAGGACAATTTTCTGAAGCGGTATTTGTTTACAACAACGAAACATGGGCACAAATTTTTGCTAAAAACGGACAAAAATATCAGGAACCCGGAATGGTTTTATTTGATGATGGCGTAAACACAGCTTGTGGTTCGGCAACATCGGCGGCTGGTCCGTTTTATTGTCCGGCTGATCAAAAAGTTTATATGGATTTGCGTTTCTTTGAAGAATTACACTCCCGGTTTGGTGCTCAAAAAGGTGATTTTGCCATTGCTTATGTAATTGCACACGAAGTGGGACATCACATACAAACTTTAGTAGGAACCAATCAACAGGTTCGACAAGCACAACAAGGAAAAAGTAAGGCTGGAGCCAATAAATTATCTGTTGCTCAGGAACTGCAAGCAGATTTTTATGCGGGAATCTGGGCAAGTTACAACAAAGAAAAACTGGAAGCCGGCGATATTGAAGAGGCTATTAGTGCCGCACAAGCAGTTGGTGATGATGCCATTCAAAGCAAAATGCAAGGGCATGTACAACCCGAAACATTTACCCACGGAACATCGGCAGAGCGTAAGGCTTGGTTTATGAAGGGTTATAATACAGGCGATATCAACCAAGGTGATATTAATACTATTTACAAGAGTATTCAATATTAAACGGTAACTATTTAAAAAATGCTTCGTACTTTTACAGAGCATTTTTTATTTTATGAATTACGAAATCGATCAACAAAAATTATCTGAACAAATCATCTTAACTGCAAGAAAAACGGCGGTTGTTAGCGGTTTATATATTTTACTTGTTTTTATAATTGTCTTTGTTCTGTACGCTATTGGATTATTCCTGCTATTTGATTCGCCTAAAGAATTCTTCAGATTATCAAACCCTGTGCTTGTTGAAGAGCTGCTTGTTTCAAAAGCTACCGAAATAATGCTTTTAAATATGGGTGTTAGTATGCTGATGCATTATTTTTTAAGCGGCATTTACGGCATCATAAAAAAAGGATTGGTTCTTCCCTACTCTGATATTAGCAATGCTTTTAAAAGTATTTTCAGTAAACAAGGGTTAAAAGTACTCAATGTAATTGTACTGGTTCAAATGGTAAGTACCGGTTTTTCTTATTTGTTAGATCTTGCCGGTTTTTCACTGGTTGGTTTTGGCATTAGCCTGTTGTTACAATTTTTAACGTATTTTGCCATTCCTGCAATTTATATAGCTAATTCAGGTGTAAGAAAAAGCATTCAAAAAAGTATTTCGTTGGTAAATCAAAAACCGGGCTTTTTAATCTTCTTTATTAGTGTTACGTACTTTTTATCATTGATTGGAATTTTATTTTTGGGAATAGGGATTATTTTAACCTTACCATTAAATTACATTGTTGCATATAGTTTATACATACATATTAGCGAACAGATTGATTAAGCGTTCGTCCACAAATCACGGTCTAAACTTCGGTACTGAATAGCCTCTGCAATATGCCGGGGTTTTATTTTTTCAGACAATTCCAAATCGGCAATAGTTCGGGCAACTTTTAAAATCCGGTCATAAGCCCGTGCTGATAAATTTAATTTATCCATTGCTGTTTGCAGCAGGTTTAACGATGTTTGATCTAATTCGCAAAAAGCACTTATTAATTTGGTAGGCATCTGTGCGTTGTAGTGTACACCGTTATACTCTTTAAATCGGTTTGATTGAACAGAACGTGCCTTTATCACTCTTTTTCTGATTTCTTCACTTTTTTCAGACGTTGATTTTTCAGCCAATTTTTCAAACGGAACAGGGTTGACTTCAATGTGCAGATCAATTCGGTCTAACAAAGGGCCTGAAATTTTGTTTAAATAACGGTTCATCTCTTGAGCTGATGATTGACTTAACCCCTTATCGTTCATAAAATAACCACTCGGACTTGGATTCATACTTGCCACCAACATAAATGACGACGGGTACGAAACAGTAAATTTAGCTCGCGAAATGGTTACTTCACGGTCTTCTAACGGTTGGCGCATCACTTCTAAAACCTCTCGTTTAAATTCGGGCAATTCATCTAAAAACAACACACCGTTATGAGCCAGAGAAATCTCGCCCGGCTGCGGATAACTTCCTCCTCCTACCAATGAAACACTTGAAGCAGTGTGATGTGGTGAACGAAACGGACGTTTTTTTATCAAACCCACATTTTGGGCTTTGCCCACTACGCTGTGTATTTTAGTCGTTTCTAAAGCCTCGTCTAAAGTCATTGGTGGTAAAATACTCGGCAAACGTTTTGCCAACATCGTTTTTCCTGAACCGGGCGGACCAATCAATAAGATATTATGCCCTCCGGCAGCGGCAATCTCTAATGCGCGTTTAATATTTTCTTGTCCTTTTACTTCTGCAAAATCCAATAAAGAAAAATCATTATCTATATTAAAAACTTCGTCCTGAAAAATTGCTGCAGGTTTAAGTGCTTTTTTTCCTTCAAAATGATTGATTAAATCGGCTATATTTTCAACCGCATACACATTCAACCCTTCTACAATTGCAGCTTCCTGAACATTGTGCTGCGGAAGGAAAATATCGGTAAAGCCATCGCTTTTTGCCTGAATTGCAATAGGCAATGCTCCTTTAATCGGCTGAACTGATCCGTCTAACGATAATTCGCCCATAATCATGTTATTAGTAAAATCGTTTTTTTTTAACTGCCCAGAAGCTGCCAAAATCCCAATTGCCAAGGGTAAATCGTACGCAGACCCTTCTTTACGCAAATCGGCAGGCGCCATATTTATGGTTATTTTTTTTCCTGGTAACTGATATCCAATATTAGATAAAGCCGCTGCAATACGGTAGCTTGACTCTTTTACTGCATTGTCAGGCAAACCAACTAAATGGTAGCCAATACCTTTATCAATATTAACTTCGATAATTATTGTAGTTGCATTAATGCCAAAAACTGCACTACCAAATACTTTAACAAGCATAATTAATGATTTTCTCAACTTTAAATATAATAAATTATTCAGATATTTGTAGATATTTTACACAAAAAAACCACGGTAAGCTCTTTATAGACCTATTGATTGATAGCTCAGTCTTTTAACAATACATTAGCAATTTTAAAAGAAATGTCATTATTATTCAATACCTTAGATAAATAAAATTGCTAATTTTTTCTAAAAATGACTGTTAATTATTGTATTATATATAAAAATGGCAGTATACTTGAAGGTAATCAGTTACTTAGTAAAACATATGATGAACATACAGATATTAAATAAAAAAAATAAAAAATTGAAAGCAACACTTTATGCTGCACTTTTAATTGGTAGCGGATTTTTCTTTTCGTGTCAAAATACTATTGGCGCAGATAAAGATTCTTCTAACGACTTAACGCTTCCTGCTATAAAGATTGATACCACAACAGCAATTATTACCAAAGATTACATGGGAAGCATTGAAGGTAAAATCAATGTGGAACTGCGTCCGCAAGTAGAAGGTATTTTGCAGGAAATATATGTAGATGAAGGTGATTACGTTAAAGCTGGTCAGCCATTGTTTAAAATTGATGCATCGGCTTATAACGAAATTTATAATAACGCACTTGCCAACGAAAATGTTGAAAAAGCAAAACTTAAAAATGCCAAATTAGAAATCGATCGTTTAAAACCATTGATTGATAACGAAGTAATTGCACCAGTACAGTTAGAAAAAGCAAAATCTGACTATGAGGTAGCAAAAGCATCATTAGCAAAAGCATCGGCGGCTGTGGGATCTGCCCAAATTAATGTTGATTTCACTGTGATAAAAGCATCAGTTAGCGGATATATTGGACGAATACCTAAACGTGTGGGGAACCTTGTGTCTAAATCTGATAAAGAACCTTTAACTTATTTGTCAGACGTTAGTGAAGTTTATGTATATTTTGCTATGAGCGAAAGTGATTTTCTTCATTTCTCTAAGGCACAAAATTTAGAAAATGATTCGTTAGCAACTCAAACTTCATTAGGAACACTATTGCCAAACGCGTCGTTGATTTTAGCCGATGGAATTGAGTACAAAGAAAAAGGTAAAATTGATGCCATTAGCGGGCAGATTAATAAAAGTACCGGAGCTATTTCTTTGCGTGCAAGTTTTCCAAATTCAGAAGATTTAATGCGTTCTGGTAATACCGGAACCATAAAAATTCAGGAAACCCGTAAAAACGTGATTCTTATTCCGCAAGAGATTACCACAAACATTCAGGATAAAACATTTGTTCATTTATTAAATAAAGAAAATAAAGTAATTCTGAAAGAAATTAAAATCGATGGTATTGCCAATAAAGACTTCATTGTTTCTGATGGTTTAAAACGTGGTGATGTCGTAATAAAAACCGGTTTCAATAAGCTTTCTGAAGGAATGCGAGTAATTCCCCAAATCTAAAAAAATTCTTATTTTATGCTGAAGAGTATCATTACCAGACCTATCTTGTCTGCCGTAATATCTATTATATTGGTATTATTGGGAATTATTGGAAGCCAAATGCTACCCATTACCCGTTTCCCTGAAATTGCACCTCCAAGTGTTAGCGTTAGTTTATCGTATCCTGGAGCAAGTGCGGAAACCGTTGCAGAAAGCGTGTTATTACCTATCGAAGAGGCAATCAACGGCGTAGATGGAATGACCTATATTTCGTCAAAGGCAAGTAACAGTGGTTCAGGAAATATCACCATTAATTTTGAAGCCGGGACTAATCCGGATCAGGCTGCAGTAAATGTACAAAACCGTGTTTCTAAAGCTACCGGACAAATTCCCAGTGAAGTAAACGAAGCAGGAATTACCGTTACGCCTCGCCAAAGCGGTAATATTATGACTATTAATATTTTCAGCGACCATCCCGAACAAATTTATGACGAAACTTTTTTACAGGCTTTTTCTCAAATTAATCTAAACAGAGAATTATTACGGGTACCCGGCGTTGCTGCCGTTTCACGTGTGGGGGCACGAGATTATTCAATGCGTACCTGGTTAAACCCAGAAAAATTAGCATTGTATAACGTTACACCACAAGAAGTTATTGCTGCTATAAAAGATCAAAGTTTTGAGATTGCTCCGGGAAAATTCGGTGAAACGTCTGATGAAGTTTTTGAAACCACCTTACGTCACAGCGGTAGGTTCAACTTGCCTGAAGAATATGAAAACCTTGTTATCAAAACCAATGAAGACGGATCTTTCCTATTTTTAAGAGATGTTGCCCGTGTAGAATTTGGTGCATCAAATGTGGGGAGTGACAACAGTGTAAATGGTTACCCGGGATTAACGCTGAATATTACTCAAACAAGTGGTTCAAATGCCCGTGATATTGATGTAGGTATCCGCGAGGTATTGGAAAAAATTTCCCAAACGTTTCCAAATGGAATCAAATACGATATTACCTATTCTGTAAAAGATCAGATCGATGAATCAATCAGCCAGGTAAAACATACTATTTTTGAGGCATTTATTTTAGTATTCGTTATTGTTTTCATCTTTTTACAAGATTTCAGATCAACACTTATTCCTGCCATTGCCATTCCGGTTTCCTTATTGGGAACCCTGTTTTTCATTTATTTGTTAGGTTTTTCAATTAATATTTTAACAATGTTTGCATTGGTTCTGGCAATTGGTATTGTGGTTGATGATGCCATTGTAGTGGTAGAAGCTATTCACGAAAAAATGCACGATACAGGTCTTACCGCCAAACAAGCAACATTGGAAACAATGGGCGAAATAAAAAGTGCCATCTTATCTATTACAATGGTTATGGCTGCCGTTTTTCTACCTGTTGGGTTTATGCAGGGACCTGCGGGAATTTTTTATCAGCAGTTTGCGTACACGTTGGCAATTGCCATTTTGTTATCGGCTGTAAACGCCTTAACTTTTACCCCGGCATTATGTGCTTTATTTTTACGAAGAGGACACAGCATTCAAAAAGATATAAAATTTAAAGGAGATCAAAGACCTAAATTTATCAAAAGCTTTGATAAATCTAAAAAGAAATTCTTTAAAAAATTCAATGTATATTTTGATCGATTTACACATTTATATATTCACTTCCTTCAAAAGTTATTAAAAAAACCGGTTGTTACTTTATTAGCAATGGTTGCAGTAATTTTAACAGGTGCCGTTTTAATGATGCGTACGCCTACAAGCTTTATTCCTACAGAAGACGATAGTTTTTTAACCTATTCTATCACCATGCCTGCCGGTGCATCACTTGCAAGAACTAAAACTGTTTTGGCACAAGCAGATAGCATTTTAAAAAACCGTCCTGAAATTGGCGGTATGACAAATATATCAGGATATAATACCATTGATGCCGCTACAAGCCCTTCTTTTGCTGTGGGATACATCAATTTAAAACCTTATAAAGAACGTGGTAAGATAAAAAACATCAACGAAATTATTAATTTATACCAATCAGAATTAAACAAATTAAACGAAGGTAAATTTAGTGTGTTTCCCAGACCCACCGTTCAAGGATTTGGAGATTTTAGCGGGGTGGAGTTTGTATTGCAGGATCGTTTAAGTGCCGGATTTGACAAATTCGATGAAACAGCTCAAAACCTGATTAAAGAATTAAACAAGCGTGAAGAAATAAGCAATGCTTTCACATCTTTTAATGCCAATTTTCCGCAATACGCTTTAGATATTGATTACATCAAAGCAAAAGCACTCGGGGTTAATATTAAAGATTTAATGAATACCATTCGGGCGTATTACGGTCGTGTACAGGCTGGAGATTTTTCACGTTTTGGTCGTCAGTATCGTGTGTATATGCAAGCTGATGTTGATTTTAGAAATGCACCCGAAACGTTTAATTCCATCTTTGTAAAAAATAAAAAAGGGGAAATGTTGCCCGCAAATACATTGGTTAAATTGCGAAAAGTATATGGCCCCGAAACGGTAAACAGATATAATTTGTTCAATTCCATTTCAATAAAAGCAACACCTGCCGATGGGTATTCAACTGGTGATGCTATTAAAGCTGTAGAAGAAGTTTCAAAAAAATTGCCCGGAAATTATTCGTATGAATTTACAGGAATGACTTTAGAAGAAAAATCTTCAGGAAGTCAGGCACTTTACATTTTTGGAATCAGTATTTTGTTTGTTTATTTCCTTCTGGCGGCTCAATACGAAAGCTTTTTATTGCCTTTAGCGATCTTGATTTCAGTTCCTACCGGTTTTTTAGGTGTCTATGGATTTATTAATTTAGTGGGATTAGAAAACAATATCTATGTACAGGTAGGGTTAATTATGTTGATTGGATTACTTGCCAAAAATGCTATCCTGATTGTAGAATTTGCATTACAGCAACGCAAAAAAGGAATGCAAATTATTCAGGCAGCAGCCGAAGGTGCAAAAATGAGGTTACGCCCAATTTTAATGACATCGTTTGCTTTTATTGCCGGATTAATTCCATTGATGTTTACTGTGGGACCATCAGCAATAGGAAATAAATCGATCAGTATCAGTGCTGCAGGCGGAATGCTTATAGGTGTGATCTGCGGGATTTTATTTATCCCGGTATTGTTTTATTTTTTTCAAACGTTTGACGAACATTTAAAATCAAAAGTTACTTATGAAGAAGAATAGTCAAAAGATAAAATATATAAGCTTCGGAATTCTGGTTTCATTGAGTATTGTTTCTTGTAATTCACTAAAAAACGATTACGAATACAATGTTGAAGTTCCTGATATTTACATCACAAACGATAGCATAACTGAAACCGACTCAGCAAATATTGCGTTGATTCAATGGGAAGATTTTTTCAATGATGAGCAGTTGATCGCTTTGATAAAACAAGGAATTGAGAATAATTTTGACATGCGATCGGCATTAAAAAATATAGAAATTGCTCAACTAAAAGCAAATCAGGCAAAACTAAACTGGTTGCCAGATGTAGATGCCACATTAGGAAACATGGCATATCAATACCGCTCAGAAGATTTTTATAGTAATCCATCTGGCAACTGGTATGCCGAAAAAGGAACCGAACCACCCAAAAATATGTATAATTATACCATGCAAAACATGAGCGGTATTTCGGTAAGTTGGGAAATAGATATTTGGAGAAAATTTAAAGATCAGAAACAAATCGCTTTAAATGATTATCTGGGAACAACAGAAGCAAGAAAAGCAATACAAACAAACCTTATCTCTCAAATCGCTGAAGGATATTATAATTTAATTCTTTTAAATGCACAATTAGAAGTTGCCCAGACAAACTTTGAATTATCTAAAAATACTTTGGATATCATTCAATTACAATATGAAGCCGGACAGATTACGGCATTGGCAAAACAACAGACAAAATCGCAAATGTTAACTGCAAAAGCTTTGATTCCGTCATTGAAACAACAAATTGCCTTACAAGAAAATCAATTGAATTTTTTAGTAGGAAGTTTTCCAAAAAATATAGATATTTCTTCAAAGAAATTAGAAAACTATTTTTATCAGGATACTTTAACAGAAGGCGTTCCTTTGCAGCTTTTACAAAACCGTCCGGATATACGCTCTGCCGAACTTGATTTGTTATCTGCCAATGCAAACGCAGGGATCACTCAAAAACAAAAATACCCGTCGTTAAAAATTGATTTGGGAGGCGGTGTAAACAGTATGCTTCCTGAAAATTGGTTTAATATCCCGGGTGCATTGTTTGGTTCTGTTATTGGTGGTGTTACCGCTCCCGTTTTTAATAAAAAGAAATTAAAAACAGCATACGAAATCGCTTTAATAGAACGAGACAAAACTGAAATTTCTTTACAACAAACAGTGAACAAAGCCATAAATGAAGTAACTGACGCATTGGTTGTAATTAAAACAATTGATGAACAATTAGAAATAGCCGAAGAACAAGTTGTAAATTCAAGTTTAGCGGTTAGACAATCCAATTTATTATTTAACAGTGGTTTTGCTACGTATTTAGAAGTTATCAACGCACAAAGAAGTGCCTTAGAAAATGAACTTAATTTAAACAGAATTCGTAAAAATAAACTTACCGCACGCATCCAACTCTATAAAACCTTAGGTGGCGGATGGCAGTAAAAAATCTAAATAAGTATATATTTTTCATCTTTTACAATGCAAAAAATTATTTTAGTGGGATATATGGGAAGTGGCAAAACAACGATTGGCAAAAATTTGAGCCTTTTAACCGGATTGCCGTTTGTAGATTTAGACACTTATATTGAAGAAAAAGAAAATTTATCGATCCAGGAAATTTTTAAAACAAAAGGTGAAATTTATTTCAGAAAACAGGAACACAACTGGTTAAATGAGTTGTTAAATCTAAACACTCCTATAATAATAAGTTTAGGAGGAGGTACGCCTTGTTATGCTAACAATCATTTACTTTTACAAAATAATAATGTTTTGTCATTTTATCTAAAAGCTAATATTACTACTTTAGTAAATCGTTTAAAAGATGCCAAAAACAGACCTTTATTAAATAATATAGATGATTTGCCTTCATTTATTGCTCAACACTTATTTGAACGATCTTATTTTTATAATTTCTCTCAGTATAAAATTGATGTAAACAACAAAAAAATTAACAGTATTTGTAACGAAATTTCAGAAATAATCAACCTTAAAAATTAATCTATTATTATTTTTTTTATATTTATGGGTAAATTTTGATACTATGAAAAAAATATTTACTCAATTATTATTTATTTTAAGTCTTAATTTTTTATACAGTCAAAGTATAGACCCATCTCATGTAATTAATCTTTGTTCAAACCAAAGCGTTCAAGGTACCACACCTACTACAAATATTTACAATAATTTATATACTTCTTGTAGTTTTTTGGCATTATCAAGCGATATTACTTTGTACTATGTAGAAATTGAATCGGGTTCCACATTTACATTTACAGTAACACCAAACGCAATGGTTGATTTTGATTTTGCCTCATGGTTAAACCCTAACTTATTTAATTTAGGTCCCAGCGATCGTGGTTCTCAAAACACAATTATAGGTATTACCACACCTGATATAGGTTTGTCTATGTTAGAACCCATAGAGCTTTGTGAAGGTGCAGGTGTTTCACCTCCTAATACAGGGAATGTACCTGGAATGGTGAGATGGTATGACGTAGTACCCGGAGATGGCATTTTGATTGCAATTGATCACTGGGAAAGTTCTGTTGTTAGCTATGATTTATCTTTTGGTGGTGATGCTGTATTGAATTGTAGTGTTATCGGAAAAATCTATGAAGTTTGCGACTGGGATAAAGACGGTAAAGAGTCTTTTGATTTAGAGCATATCAAAGACGAAATAAACAACATCAATAAAACATTCACAATTGATTTCTTTGAAAACGAAAGTGATGCCAAAACATTGACTTCAAGCAATATTTTATCTTCACCATATGACGTTTCAACTGACGACAGCCCTAAAACAATTTATGCTCGGTTTAGACGGGCAAATGGTTTATTGGCACGGGTTACTGAAATAACTTTTATTGTAAATCCAGTTGCCGAAATACCCGATTATGACTTAGAATTAGAGGTGTGTGACTTTGATCAAACAAAAGATGAATATTTTAACCTTACAGAAATTGAATCTGAAATTAATGCTTTAAATAAAACAAAGCCCGAATACAAATATTATGAGAATCAAGAAGATGCTTTAGAGGATAACGAAAATTACATATCCAATCCAAACAATTATCTTTCACGAACAAAAACCATTTATATACAAATTTCAGTAAACGGAAAGTGTCCTATCGTGGTTCCACTTAAATTAAAAGTAGATACTTTAGGGTTTCCACCATCTACAATTGATTACTCAGAATTTTGTGCCATTGAAACAGCAGATAGTTTGGTGTATGATTTAGAAAAATCAATTGAATATTTTATAGGAGAAGAAAATATAAACGATTATGAATTCACTTTTTTCAGCGATCGAAATGACGCGATAAGTAAATCAAACCCAATAACAACCCCAAATGCATATAAAGTTCCTTTTAATCATTCCGAAACTGTTTATCTGAGAATTGAAAATGAAAGACAATGCTTTATTTTATCTGAATTGAATCTTGATTCTAAAAAACGAATCACCCTGCAAGACAATTACAATATTGGCTGTGAACCTTATATTTTGCAACCTCTACCACTGGGCTATAATTATTTTACTGAACCCAATGGAAATGGAAAAAGATTAAAACCTTATGGTGAAGATGCTATTATTTACGGGCAACGTACGATATATATTTATGGGAACAGCTTATTTGTTGATTCTGAATATCCTGATTTTAACCAATGTACTTACGAAACCCAGTTTACCGTTTACAATAACGATTGTCCTGTTCCAAAAGGAATATCTCCAAATAATGACGGAATGAATGACCATTGGGACTTAACTCCGTTTGGTATTACCAAACTAAATATTTACAACCGATCAGGTTCTGTAGTTTTTAGTTACGGAGAAGGATATACCAACCAATGGCACGGACAAACAAATAATGGTTCTATTTTACCTTCAGGTACTTATTTTTACAGTTTTGAATCTATTAATGGTCCAAAAACCGGTTGGGTCGAAGTTATTTATGAAGTAGAATAATTTAAAAGAATTTATTGTTACAAAAAATTCAGATAGTAAAAACGTGCCAAAAAAAGTTAGTCTTTATTTGAGCACGTTTGAAACAATATTAAATTTATTTAATTATACAAATCACATCTCCTCAATCAACTTTTTCAAGGCATCATGTTCGTCTTGGGGCAGATAAGGAATCAACTTTTTAAAGTGGTCTTTAAATTCTTTTCTCTCACATAAACGAATAATTGCATCTCTTCCAAATTTTTGAAATCTACTGTCGTGATGTACCAGTGCATTTACTAAATGTGGCAAGGTGTTACTGTCATATTTATTCAAATACCACATAGCATTTATGGCATTGGTACGCACATTACTGGTATATTTAATATAAGCAAAATTTTCTAATTCTGAATACAAATGTGTTTTTTGATCGTTTTTATAATTTTCAGTAGCCAAGGCAAACATCAACCAGGTAATCCTTAGATTGTAATCGTTGAATCCTTTCCATGATGCCGTTTTATTTAATAAATCTGCTCTGCCTGATTCATCTTGCAACCACAAGTTTTTTAATACAATTTCTCTGGTAATATATGAATTATCGTTCAAAAACTTTTTATAATCTTCTAAAAATGCCGGTGGAATTTCACTGATTATTTGTACCAACGCCTGACGCACCTTTAAATCGGTTGACTGTGCAATTGTCTGATAAAACTCTTTTGCTTCTTCGTACGGAACTTCGTGCAATTGAAAAACAATTTCGCGTTTGGTTTGCACCGGTGTATTAGAGTCCTTCAGCAGTTTTAACAATGTTTCTTTTTTGGTTTCAAAAGCTTTGGGTTGTAATTCCAGCACTTCAAAGTAAGATTTTACATAAGGCGAATTTTGTATTAAATACAAAGCATCTTTGGTATTAAACGACTTATTTTGCAACCAGTTTTGTTTGTAATTGTCCATATTAAAGTTTGGAGCAACTACTGAAACTTCGTTTAAAAAATCTTCGGTTGATGCATTTTTAAAGGCATATTTATTTAAATAGTTCTTTACGGCGGTATTAAAATTTGTCTCTCCGATCTGACTTGATAAATAAAACAACATCCACGCTCCTTTTTGATAATAGGTAATAGAGGTCGCTTTTTCGCTGTGAACAGCCGTATTTTTATTCTCTTTAGCATCTTTTGTTACCATTTCTGCCAATTCGTACATTTTCCAGTAAAAATGATCTACGCCGTAAATGTCACGTTCTGCCAACAGTGCATAATATGTTGCAAAACCTTCTTGCAACCAATGATCTTTGCCCGATTTTGCCGTAACTAAATCGCCAAACCATTGGTGTGCCATTTCATGTGCATTAACGTTCACATAATCACGATCATTTACCGCAATGTTATCTACCACGTAATTGCTGCTAAAGATAGTCGAAGTGGTATTTTCCATTCCGCCATACATAAAATCTTCAACAGGAATGTTTCTGTAAATTTGCCAAGGATAAGGATATCCTGTTTGATTTTCTAAAAAATCGAATATTTTTTTGGTATGCTGGTACGTAGTTGCGTATTTGGAAGCATCAACCGGACGAATGTAATTTTCAATCGTAATTCCCGAAGCTGATTTTTCTGTTTTTTTATCAAATTTACCAATCGCCATCATTAACAAATACGAGCTCATGGGTTTGGTCATTTTATAACTCCAGGTGGTATTTTTTCCACTTGTTGTTTTTCCATCCAATATTCCGTTGCTTATTACATCATAACCTGTTTCAAAAGTAATTTTGGTATTAAAAATCACTTTTTCGTTGTAATCGTCAAAACTCGGCAACCAATGACTGGTGTATTTTCCCTGACCTTGTGTCCAAATCTGCAAATCGGTTCCTGAACCTACATAATACAACGCCTGTTTTGGGTTGGTTTTATAACTTATGGTTACGGTATTATCGCCTTCTTTAAAACCTTGGGTAAAGGCAATTTTCTTTTTGTCGTAATGATATTTTGGGGTTTGTCCGTTTAATTTAATACCCTGAATCATCATGTTTTTTGCATCAATTTTAATGGAATCTGTCATTTCGTTCACTGTGAATTGATAAGTTACATCGCCAATAACCATGTGTTCGGCAATCTCAAAACGAATGGATGCGTTTGCTGTGGTAAAATCGACTTTTGGCTTTTCTTGTGACCAACTATTTAAAGATATTAAAAATCCTGCAGCAAGTATTAGTTGTTTCATATACTGAAATTTTATCGGATTGTATTACAAAGTGATAAAAGTACGAAATTAAAAATGTAATTTTGTCTAAAATTTTTCTGTATGGATTTTACCGAATTTGAATTAAACAACAACGTTGCCGAAGCTATTAACGATTTAGGTTACACTACCGCTACTCCTATTCAGGAAAAAGCCATTCCGCCTTTAATTGCAGGGAAAGACCTGGTGGGATGTGCCCAAACGGGAACAGGAAAAACGGCTGCTTTTGCCATTCCTGTTATAAATCACATTCACAGAATCGTAGGTTCTGGTAAAAAACGTAAACAAATTCGTACCATTATTCTGGCTCCCACACGTGAATTAGCCATACAAATTGCAGAAAATTTCGATGCATTAAGTAAATACACCCAAATCAGAACCTACGTTATTTATGGCGGTGTTGCAATGCAGCCACAAATTACCACATTGAAAGAAGGTATAGATGTTTTAGTTGCTACTCCCGGACGTTTTTTAGATTTACACAAACAAAAATTTATTAACACCGATGGATTGCAACAGTTAATTATCGATGAAGCCGATCTAATGTTAGACATGGGCTTTATCAACGATGTACGTAAAATCATTAAATTAACTCCTGATAACCGTCAAACATTAATGTTCTCCGCAACAATGCCCTTAGGCGTACGTGAACTTGCCGACGAATTTTTAAGCAATGCTGAATATGTTTCTGTAGATCCGCTTTCAAGTGCCGCAGCAAATGTTACCCAAAAAGTTTATCAGGTTGAAAAAGAAGATAAAAAGAAACTTTTAAAACACGTTCTTGAAACACAACATCTTCAAAACATACTCATTTTTACAAGAACAAAACACGGTGCCGATAATGTAATGGAATTTTTACAAAAAGCAGGTTATAAGGCAGATGCCATTCACGGTGATAAATCTCAAACTACCCGCTTAAAGATTTTAGAAGATTTTAAAAACAAAACCATTGATATTTTAGTTGCTACCGATGTGGCTTCGCGCGGAATTGACATTCAGCAATTGCCGTTTGTAATTAATTACGATATACCCAATATCCCGGAAATTTACGTGCACCGTATTGGAAGAACAGGTCGTGCGGGCGAAAAAGGTTTGGCTCTTTCGTTTGTTGGTCGGGACGAGAAAACGTATTGGCAGGATATCGAAAAACTAATTCGTTTGCAGGTTAAAGTTGTAAAAGATAATCCTTTTCCGTGGCGCGAACCAAACCCGAATGCTAAAAAAGATTTAAGAAATAAAAAATCTTCTGCAACGAATCAACAAACTAAAAAATCATCTTCTAATTCAAAATCACGAAAATCAGACGGTTCTAAAAAGAATAAAAAAAGATGGTATTAAACCATCTTTTTCATTACATATCCGCTTCTCTTCTACTTTTAAATTCATCGGTATAAGGCACAAAAACTTCCGGAAAATCAACACCTATTTTTTTATAAAGCCAACCTCCTGCAACACGGGTAACACGATAATAAAGTATTTGTTTTAAACGATTTTCATATTCGGGTATTTCTGTTTTTACAACGGTACTTTCGTGTAAGTCTAATTCATAAACTGTTTTCATAATTAATTTTATCACATTGTACTCAAAGATAAAAATATTAGAAATATATTTACATAAAATTTCAACATTATGGAAAATAACAAGGTAGCAATTAAAGAATTTGTAGAACAATTCATTGAAAACTATACGCCCGAAATTATAAAAGACGATGTGGTTGGTTTTTATAACGATGCTTTTTTGTTGTTGCAACATTTCTATTCTTTAGATAATTTTGATACCGAAACCGAAGCGTTTTATGTACAGTTTATCAATCACATTATTGAAAATGAACAACTTTTAAAAGAGTATTCAAATTTTGATTTTGGCTCTATTAAAACCTTAGCATCACTTCAAAAAAACACTGATTTTAAATCACTTACTCCCATTTATACTCCGTACAATTTTACAGAAACCGAAGAAACAATCGATCAGATTTTTGAAGAGTTAAAAACCGTAAAAGAGTTTCACAAAGAGTTAAAAGAAGAAATTGCTTATTTGTTAGATGAATATAAATTTCATTTGGAACATTTAAAAGAAAATATGCAATATAACTTTTATACCTATGAAGAATTAGAAGAAACAAATCCTTTTGATTTAGATGAAAAAATTGAAGAATTACAACAGGAAAAACAAAAGTTTATTCAAAAATACAACGATAAATTATATAATAAGTAATCTTAATTAAATGAATAAAATCACATACACCCTGTTTGTGTTTTTGGTTGCGTTTAATTGTTTTGGACAAGAAGATTCTATAAACTCTTTTGAAAACAAATTTATAAAGCATTTCACAAAACATTATACAAATGACAGTACATTTATAATAGATAAGAATTTATTATTTAAAACAAATTTTGAATCAGATAACTTTAATTTATCAATAAGTGAGGAAAAAGTTAATTTTAAAACAGAAGAAAGAATTCTTAAAAACCCTTACTATTCAGAAGAATATGATGAGTCAGATGATGATTATGATTATATGAAAAATTATCCTAAATCTTATTCCGTAATTTTTGAAAACAATCTTGTTTCCTTATTTGAAAATGGAAAATTTGCATGTTATGATATTATTACTTTTGAAAGAAATATTCAATTAGAAAATAAATTAAACCTTAAAAAATTTAAATATCATTGGGTAATTGATAAAAATTTAATTGCTCAATCAGGCAATAGTAAATTTGTTTGGAGTAATAGTAAATGGATTGAATTAAAAGAAAGAACCCCTTTAAAAAAGCAACCAAAATTATATGATGATAATGAATTTATTGTTTATTCAGATTGTTTTGGGGAATGGGGTGGTTCAATTTACTTTTATGAAAGAGCTACATCTAAGATATTCTTTACAGAATCAACCTGTGCAAATACTGTTATAAAATCTGATAAAGGTTATGAAATATTGGCACATCTTGGACACATGTCTGGATCAAGTGAAATAAAAATTGTTCCTGATCCCAGAAAATTAACTTTACTTAAACGTAGTAATAAAAAAACAAATAAAAATAGAGAAGCTTTAGGGTATTCTGATAAATCAAATGCTTTCATAAAAGTTTTTGATTTATATGATATTCAGATATTTTCACTTTTTTATCATAATAATCAAAAGCTATATGTTGTAAATGTAGCTGATTTAACTTTTCTTGCAAAAATAAATAAAGACCGAATTAAAATAGTACATCCGTTGTTTTTTGACGATTTATATACGCATAATCCAGTTACTACTCAATATGAAGATGTTACTTTAATAAATTTAGATTTTTATGGAACTGCTTTAGAAAGAGAGGTTTCTTTACTTTTGATTAGTAAAGATAGAATTGTAAAGATTGACTGGAATGAATTACAACGAAACTAATTTATAAATTGAATGATGAAGTAATGAGAATGATGAAAAAATTCAGAAATATTTTAGCCGTTATCGCCGGATTGGTCATTGGATCTCTTGTAAATATGGCATTAATTATGATTAGTGGTAAAATTATTCCGTTGCCGGAAGGAATTGACAATCAAACTGCTGAAGGTTTAGCTGCCGGAATCCATCTTTTTGAACCCAAACATTTTATTTTTCCTTTTTTAGCACATGCTTTGGGAACCTTTGTAGGTGCTTTTCTTGCAACCAAATTATCAAATCCAAAATCGATTATCGGATCAATGATAATTGGAGTTTTATTTTTAGCAGGCGGAATTTCAATGGTTTTACAATTACCTGAATCACCTTTGTGGTTTAACTGTGTCGATTTAATTTTCGCTTATGTTCCAATGGTTTATATTGGATATGTTTTAGGGAGAAGCAAATAAAATACTAATATTATCTAAGAAAAAAACATTTTACCATCACTAAACAGAACTTTTCTAATAAAATAAACCAATTTTTATTTCAAAAATTTAACAAAGAAGTTTTTGTAATTTAATTCTGTAAAAGAAATAGTCTATAAACCTGAGTTCGAATAATCAGAATATTGCTAACTGATTTGTTTTTAGCTCATTATATTGTATTGAAGGTTTTTTAGGAAAAAAAGAATAAGCAATTAGCCCTGAAATAAGGTTTGTAAAAAAGTTTCCTATAGATCTATGTCTTGAATGTTCAATTTGACACATGTTTTTCAATTCATCATTAACTGTTTCAATAACAGAACGTTTTCTCAATAGTATTTTGTCAGACAAGGTCATTAAACAGTTTTTCATATTGTTTTTAAGCTGTGTGATTAGATGAACACCATCAACAAATAATATGTCTGCAATTTTTTTAGAGATATAGCCTTTATCTGCAAAGAGTTTTC
>NZ_FNXE01000054.1 GCF_900108395.1 Paenimyroides marinum
TATGCTTGTAGACAAGCATATCAAATTTATCTTTTGGAATAAAATTGATGATTTGTTTGAAAATCGGCTGACCGACTAATTTCTTTTCTGTATCTTTATTGCTCATATTTTTGATTTGTCGTAAAACCAAAATATGAAAAAAGGAGCTAACCACAATGGGAAGCTCCTTAATTTTGAAAAGTTAGTCGGTTAGTAGTGAAATTTTATCTGTTATTTGATAAGGTGGTTTCATATTAATGATAGTATCATTTGATAGTATCACAAAGGTATTGTTTTTTTTGCTTTTGATCTTTTTTTAATTTTCTTTTTCAATAAAACCACGCCCTACAACCGCACAAATTGAAGTAAAAAGACTGTTAGACGAAAACGGTGGTTTTAATGAAAAAGTGAAAGAAGGTATCCAGATTTGGTACAATAACGATAAAGGAATTTCTATGCAGAATGAGTTGATGGAACTATTAAAATAGAACAAAGGTTAAAAAACAAACCTTTGTTCTTTATGGAATAATCTTAGTCATTTACCCAACGAGTTCCGCTAGTACCCCAAGAGTGTGAACCTCCCATTCGACATGGTGTAATAAGAGATAAAAAATTTCTCTCTACTCCACATTTAGAGCATTTGGTATAACGTTCTATTCCTTCTATTTTTTCAATTCCTTCTTATATATGATTTAAAATTAAAATACAAATCTCACAAAAATTAACAACTTGAAATTTCGTTTTTAGGGTATTTTATTTACTTTTACGGAAAATATTTTTCGGTTATGGAGAATTTTAACGAAATAGAAGAAGTAGAAAAAGTAATTTCAAAAATAAGAGAATCACGTAAAGAAAAAGGATATTCGCACGATGTTATGGCGGTTGAATTAGGTATCAGTCCATCAGCTTACAATAAAATTGAGCGTATGGAATCTAAACTAACTTTAGAGCGTTTTTTGCAAATAAAGAAAATTCTGGAAAAAGACTATTCTGACTTTTTTGATATTAAAACGGATAAAATATTTAACCAAACCTTTTCAGAACAACAGTCTTTTGGAAATGTTGAACATTTTTATCAGGACAATAAAGAGGTTTTTGAAAAACTAATACAGGCAAAAGACGAGCAAATTGCTTTGTTAAAAAGTTTAATAAAATAAATGATTATTAGAGTTTCCACCAAAAGAGGAATGTGTTAAAACCTTGTCAGTTCGAGCCTTTCGACAAGCTCAAGATAAACTAAAGTCGAGAACCGAAGCCTGTCGAGAAATTGTAGTTAAAAACTTCTCGATACACTGTACTGCGTTACGCTACTCGAAGTGACGGCTTGTATATAATAAGTCGTTTAGATAACTTTGGTACAAAGTTTCAGATTAGTTAGTATAAAAATAAAAAGAAAGTGTCCGAAAAGTAAAATAATTAAGTATAGTTCATTCTGACGAAGGAAAAATCTCATATAATCAGTACTTTAGATTTTTCGACTTCACTCCGTTTCGCTCAAAATGCACTTTTCGGACAGCCTCTTTAATATTGCAATTAGTTTTTAAATATTTCTATTAGTTCGAATTTTGATTTTAGCAAAAGAAACGCTTGGCTACGCTATTTAAATTTACAAAAAAAATACTTAAATAACTATGTTATTTGTCATAATTTTTGAAAAAGATGAACTATATATTTGTACAAGAAAACGAAAAGTTTTTAAATACAAATATCTAAAAATAAATAAAAACAAATTATTATGAAGCAAAGAGTTCCGGTATCACAGATTATGACCAAAAATTTAGAAACATTAACAACGAATCAATCGCTTTACGAAGCTGAAAGTTTATTCAAGAAACATGGTATCAGACATATTCCTGTTGTTGAAGGTAAGAAAATTGTAGGTGTTTTAAGTTATTCTGATTTGTTGAAAATAAGCTATGCAGATGTTACTGATAATGAAGATACGGTGGAATCTGTTGTGTACGATATGTTTACGATTCCACAGGTTATGGCAAAAGTTCCGCTGACGGTTACGGCTGAAACAACGGTGAAAGAAGTTGTTGAAATTTTAGCAAAACAATCATTTCACTCGCTTCCGGTTGTAGAAAATGATAATGAGCTGGTTGGTATTGTAACAACTACCGATCTATTAAACTATTTTTTAGAACAATATTAAGTTAAAACAACAGGTCTGAAATTTTCAGACCTGTTGTTTTAATGATTTCTGTTTTTGTACAGTTTTTATTTTTGTCTGATAAAAGTACTTTCGGTAGTAAAACCATTTTTAACCACAAATTCTTTAAATTGTTTTCTGGTTAAAGTATATGTTTTTGGTCTGATACTGTCTGACGCTGTTTCTGTAATTTCGTCTAGTTTTTGAATGCTTTCTTCGTTATAAATATCGCTAATAGAGACGATGTTGTTTTTATAGGTTAATTTTTTTACTTCCCAATTATTCTCTGAATTTAACGAATTTAAAAAATAATGACCTTTTAATTTGCGTAATATTCCGGTTTTTCCAATGCTAAATAAGGTATCTGTTGTTGCATATTTTGTAATAAACAAAGAATCGTTTAACGGAATAGTCTCCAATTTTATCTCTTTTTGTAATTCTAAAAGGTTGGTTTTGTTTAATGTATCGGTAAAATGATTTGTCAATAAAACCGTAGAACGATCTATTGTTACATCGGTATTGGTTTCGTAATTGTGATAAGATCCGATGATTTTCTTAGGAAATTCAGTGATGTCTTTTGAGTTTACAGGTTGCGGATCGGTAAAATTAGCCAAAGGCTTTTTGCAAGAAAAAAGAAGACAGACAAAAAGAAAAGTAAGAAATATGTTTTTCATAATGCTAGTTGATTTTCTCAAAACTACGAATTTTCTGTGAACGGTTGATTAAAATTTTAATTCAGCCATTTTTATTTTCTTATCTAAACTCATTCCGCCAGGATTACAACCCGGTTCTCCTTCAGGGATTTCAATGCCCTGTTTTGCAAAATGTTCTACCCAAACCGGAAAGAAATTTTCAGAATTAGGTTCTTTATATGTCATTGGGAATAATTTAAAAAAAGGTTTGTTGTTATTGGCAAATTTAAACGCATCGTAAATTAATTCGGAACAATAGTATTTGCCGTTGTCGTACAAAAAATCATTGTCGTACGGAACACCTAACTGCATTTGGCAAAATGTCGCTGCCAATGGAATCAAGTGCTGAAAAGGTTCTGTCAAAGTTCCTTTATATACGACGTCAGTCCGTTTTAAAAAATCGTTAATTGGTGTTTTTACGACGCCCTTACTAATGGCTTCATAAACAAAAAAATCTTTGTTGTTATCAGAATAAACCATTCCCACGTGATTGAAATCATTGCCGTTAAAACCTTCGGTAACGGCATTAATAGCATCGCACATACCACCACAATTGATGTTGATAAACAACAAATCGCCGCTTTTTAATTCGGTTTTCTGAGCAAAAACGGATATGGAGAATAGTAAAAAGAAGATTATTGTTTTCATAAGCAAAAAAGAAGCTTATTCGACTTCTTTAAAATTTGGGTTGTAAATTTTTTCAAAAGCCAAAGGTTCCATAGCATCGTCCACAGAAAAATTGCCTATTTTAGTTCTGCGTAAAGCAGTTAAATGTCCGCCCGAATTTAACGCTTTTCCAAAATCAAAAGCTACTGACCGAATGTAAGTGCCTTTGCTACAAACTACTCTAAAATCAATTTCGGGGAGCTCCACTCGGGTAATTTCAAATTCGGTAATTTCAATTTTACGCGATTTAATTTCCACTTCTTCACCGGCACGGGCGTGTTCATACAATCGTTTTCCGTCTTTTTTAATGGCAGAAAAAATAGGAGGGAACTGATCAATAGTTCCAATAAACTTTTTACGGGTTTCTTCGATTAATTCGTTCGATATATGATCGGTAGGAAACGTTTGATTTACTTCGGTTTCTAAATCGTATGACGGCGTTGTTGCACCAACTGTAATAGTTCCGGTGTATTCTTTAATCTGACCTTGTAATTCAGCGATTCGTTTGGTAAATTTACCGGTACAGATAATCAATAAACCCGATGCCAACGGATCTAACGTGCCGGCGTGCCCAATTTTAAATTTTTTAGGTAAATCCAGATTTTTAATCAAGGCATATTTTATCTTGTTTACCGCCTGAAACGATGACCAGGTCAGTGGTTTGTCAATCAGTAAAATTTGTCCTTCTAAAAATTGCTCTTTGGTTAATTTCTCCATGAATCAGCTGGCTGTGTAAAAGTAAATTAATAAAACAATTCCGATTACAATACGGTACCAACCCCAGAATTTAAAGCCATATTTTGTTAATACGGCAATAAAAGTTTTCACGGCTATTAATGCGGTAATAAAGGCTATAACGTTTCCAATAATAAATAGATTGATGTGATCCTGATCTTGTAAAATCATCTCGTATCCTTTCATGTCGTTGCTCCAGGTTTTTACAAAAATGGAGTAAACGGTAACGGCAAGCATGGTGGGAACGGCTAAAAAGAATGAAAATTCTGCAGCGGCTTTTCTGCTTAAACCTTGTGTCATTCCGCCAATAATTGACGCGGCTGAACGTGAGGTACCGGGCATCATTGCCAGACATTGCCAAAAACCAATGGCAATTGCCGTTTTGTACGAAATATCTTTTTCATCGTGAATTTTAGGGTTTTTAAACCATTTGTCAACAAATAAAAGTACAATTCCGCCCCAAACCAAAACAGATGAAATCGCGATTTGATTTCCCAGAACGGCTTCAATTTTATCGTCTAACAAATAACCCAGTCCCAATGCGGGAATAACGGCAACAGCCAATTTAAAATAAAAATTCAGGTTGCTGAAATCAAAGAATTTTTTCCAGTACAGCACCACGATAGATAAAATAGCACCAAACTGAATAGAAACCTGAAACATTTTTAAAAACTCAGATTCTTCCATTCCCAAAAGGGCTGCGGTGAATCCCATGTGTGCCGTAGATGAAATAGGCAAATATTCGGTCAGTCCTTCAACAATTGCAATGATGATGGCTTGTAATAAATCCATTTAAAGTGTTTTTATGATTGTTTTTTTGGCGATTTAAAGATGGAATAAATGCAAATTCCAAAACCAATAAAAATAACTGTCGGCGCCAAACGAATGCGTCTGAAACTGAAAACAGCTTCGTTAAACACATTTGGATCTTCACTGTTTCCGCCAGCCATTAATAAAAATCCTAAAGCAATTACAGCTACACCTGCTAATAAAACGATGTAGTTTTCTTTACTGAACAAAAAAGTTTTTTCGGTATTATTTTTCATAGATTATAAGTATAAATCGTCTGATTTTAAATTTAAAAAACGTTGTGTGGCAAAATAAGTACTTATGTAAGTGATAATTATACCCACAACAAACACGGCACCACAAACCATGAAAATAGATTTCGAATCGCTCATTAAACCCAGGGTTGGTAATTTTTTATCGGCGTACGATGTTAAACTCAAAATACCGATAACTGCCAGAACAGAACCAATCATTCCCAGTTTTACGCTGTTCCAAATGAACGGTTTGCGAATGAACGATTTTGTAGCTCCGACCATTTGCATGGTTTTAATGATGAATCTTTTAGAATAGATAGATAACCGCAAGGAACTATTGATTAACAACATGGCTATAACTGCAAAGAAACCACTTATTATCAACACCCAAAAGCTGATGGTTTTAATGTTTTTATTAACCAGATCAACCAATTGCGAATCGTAAACCACTTCGTCAACCAAAGGGTTTTCTTTAATAGAAAGCTCAATGTTTTTAATAGAATCCCGCTCTACATATTCACCGTTAAAATGCAAATCAAATGAGTGTTGTAGCGGGTTAAACCCTAAGAATTTTACGAAATCTTCGCCAATGGTTTTTTGATGTTCGTTAGCAGCTGAATCTTTATGTACGAAAGTAAGGTCTTTTATAAATTTCTGTTGTCCTAATTCGGTTTGATAAGTTGCCAATTGGTCTTCATTTACATTTTCTTTAAAGTAAATAGACATGGGGATATTCTCTTTGAAATTGTTCGATATTTTTTCGTAATTAATAACGAACATTCCTAATGATCCCAACAAAAACAACACTAAAAAAATACTTAAAACAACCGAAAAGTAAGAAGATATTAATCTGCGGTTTTGATATTTTTCGTACGCTGTAGCCATAACAAGTTTTATTTTTTAAAGGGTAAAAATAGTAAAGAAAATTGTTTTTGTACCTATAATGGAATGAATTAATTTATTTAGGCTAATCGTTTTTATAAATATTAACAAGAATTTAGCTTAATTAGGGTTCTGCTCAAAATAATCGATGGCTTCTTTAATTGCGTTATTTAAAGAGGAATATTGGACGTTAAGTTCCTGAATTGATTTTTGATTAGTGTAATAATTTTTTACACAAAGCGTTTTCATGTTTGATGAACTTAAACTCGTTTCAATGTTCAGTTTCCGCATAAAACTTCCAAAAGAACCAACGGTCAGCAATAAAAATTTGGGAATTGGAATTAAAATCTGCTTTTGGTTGCTAATACTGCGTAATTCCTTAAAGAAAGTCTTATAAGATAAATTAGTTCCTGCAATCAGATATTTTTCTCCGGAAGCTCCCTTATGGAACGCATTTATTATGGCATTTACAACGTCTTTAACCGGAACAAAATTTTTTCCACCGGGCGGATAAAATACAATACGTTTTTTTAAACCCATCAATATAATTTTTCCGGAACTCGGTTTACTGTCGTAGGCTCCAATCATAAATGTAGGGTTCAGGATTTTTACCTGTATTTCCTGGTTTTGGGTAAACAGGTATTTTTCGGCTTGTAATTTACTCTGTGCATAAAACAGTTTGGCAAAAGGTTTTTGGATCTTTTTTGTTTCGTTTCCTAATGCTTTTAGACTTCCATATCCAATGGTATTTGCCGAACTTATAAAAATAAATTGTGCTACTTTTTGTTCTTTCGCTTTTTCAAATAAGCGGATAGTTGCATCATAATTAGTTCTTTCATAATCAGCATATTTAATTAAATGCGTACCGGTTTCGGCAGCAATGTGTACAACAATGTCTGCTTCGTTTAAATATTTGTCATAATCGCCCCACAGATCCATTTGTACCAAATTCAAATTACCGGTTCGTTTTCCGATGTATTTATCAGGGTTCCTAATAATGGCTGTTACCTCATAATTGAGGTCTAACAATGCGTTTGCCAGGTTGGTTCCTAACAATCCGGTAATCCCGGTTATAAAGATTCTTTTCATGGTGTAATGGTTAATTCTTTTTTGATTTTATTGGTCAACATAGGAAGTTTTATCCAGATAGGAAGGATTCTTAAACACAACCAGCTAAAGCGATTAACCATAATTACCGTATCTCTTTTCTCTAATTGCTGAATACAGTATTTAGCTACTTTTTCCGGTTTCAACGCAGTCATACTTGCTAAAAAGCCTTGACCTTCGATTCGTTTGGTGGTGTCCTCATTGGTTTTCATCGGACCGGGATTTACGACGCTAACAAACACGTTCGTTGCTTTTAACTCTTGATACAACCCTCTTGAAAATGAATGAATAAAAGCCTTTGATGCGGGGTAAACCGTTTTATAGCCTATCGGAGAAAATGCAGCAAGACTCGATACATTGAGAATGTAGGATTTATCCTGCTTTTTTAGGTTTGCTAATAATTGATGTGTCAATAATGTTGTTGCCATAACATTAATCTGAATGATTTTTTCAATGTATGCTGATGAAGCTTCATCGAATTTTTTGGTACCACCCACACCGGCATTGTTGATTAATATCTTAACGGCATAGTTTTCATTAATCCAGTTAGCTAATGTTAATACGTTTTCTTGTGTACTCAGGTCGGTTTCGTAATGAACGGCACGGATTCCGAATTGTTCCTGAAAATTTTTACATAAATCAGACAATCCTTCATTGGGTAAACTAATGAGGATAAGATTGATTTTTTTCTGAGCCAGTTCTTGAGCAAACGATTTTCCCAAACCCTGACTCGCTCCTGTAATTACAGCAAATGTTTCTTTCATTTTGAAAAAGATAAATTAATGCTGTAAAACTACTGGTCAGCTTACCTTTAAATGCCCTGATTTATAGATGCGAACAACTAAATTTCAAAAATAGTTAATTGATTTATAATCAATGTATTATGTGTTCGTGTTTATAAATTAGAACGTTTTTTTCGGTATTCGGTCGGCGTGTATGAAGTCATTTTTTTAAAAGTGGTGTTAAAAGATGTTTTAGAATTAAATCCGGATTCAAAACCTATCGCTAATATGTTTAAATGATCCCACTTCGGGTTTGTTAATAATTCTTCCGCTTTTTGAACTCTGTATTTGTTTATGAAATGGAAAAAATTCTCATTAAAACCGTTATTGATCACATACGAAAGCTGGTGGCTCGAAAGTTGTAATTTTTCTGCCAGTTTCACTAAGTTAAGCTCGCTGTCTAAATAAGGTTTTTCGCGTTCCATTAATTGAAGCAGGTGGTGCTTTAAAGTATCAAGTTCGTCGTCGCTCAATAATTTGTTCTTTGGTGTTTCATTATTGTTTTCAGAGTTATCCAAAGGTTCGATGGTTTTCTCAATATCCAATCCTCTTGGGTAAATTTCTTTTTGTTTAATCGAATAAAAAGTTACCAAATAAACCACCACTAAGAAAAACAGATTGATGTAGAGATTTAATCCGTCACCAGTTGTAAAAGCACTGTATATGATGATTAATACCGATGAGGTTATAAAAGAATAAATGATGTATTTTATCCATTTTAAATCGATAAACTCAGTGTTGGACGAAAACAGTTCAATGTCTTTTTGATGCTTTTGGATTTTTAAATAAGCAGATACGGTGTAAAACAAAGAATGAGCCAGAACAATTACAATATAAAGAATATTAAAAAGCGATTCTTTTAACAGCGGTTTGCAGAATAATAGGATCAGAAATAGTAAAGGAACAATTAAAAACCTGCAATCTTTAAGCGAATATTTGAAATGCGGATTAATATAAAAAAGCACACTTATAAAAAACGTAACGGGTACTAAAAATTGAATGAATCGTGTAATAGCAAATAACAATGTGTTTTGGTCTAACAAATCGGGAATAATCATTTCGTCTAACCAAAATGTTGACCAAAGCAGTACAAAAATCCCAAAGTAAATATTCGCCTTCCGGTTTACCTCAATAGCGTTACTAAGTTTAATGAACGATAATAATAACAATCCGCCCACTATTAGTGTACAAATCAACGCATTTAAATCCATTACAGTTTTATAGAAGTTTATTAAATTGTAGTGTCTTCATCATCAAATATAAATATTATGTTTTAAAATGATAACGAAAATTCTTGTAATTTATTGGTTGTAATTATTTTACTTTTTAAATATTTTCAAAAAAACAAAAATCCGGCATTGAGCCGGATCCTGATACATTACTAAATAAGTTACATAATGCGGTAAATTCTGTTAATGGGAATAGTAACACCTTTTTTCAAAACAATATGTTCAGGAGTTACAGCCCAAATGGTAGTGTTTGTTACCCAAAGATCTTTATCGTCTTCAAAGAAAATAGCAATTTTAACATGATCAATGTTTCCCATTGCCATTGCATTTTCTAATTCTCCTTTACGATTTACAATCTCTTGTGGATCTGTTAAAACATCAGTCGCAGGAAAATTTAATCCTTCGATATTCTCTTTTTCAATGGGTTTGAATGCTAAATTCATAAAATCTGTCTTAATCGTATTTTTCTAAAAAATCACGCAAATATATCCTTTTTAATCTAAAAAAATAAATAAAATTGCAAACTTTAGTGTTTTAATTTTTGGTTAAACGTATTATTCTGCTTATAAAAGTAAAAAAATTAGTAATCTACAGAATTTAAAGTAATTTTGTAAACGTTAAAAAAGAAAGGTTTACAAATGAAATACAATCCAAACGAAATCGAAGCCAAGTGGCAGAAATATTGGGAAGAAAACCAAACATTTAAAGCAGAAAATCAATCAACAAAACCAAAATATTACGTGTTAGATATGTTTCCGTATCCATCAGGAGCAGGTTTGCACGTGGGGCATCCGTTAGGATATATCGCATCTGATATTTATGCACGCTACAAACGCCATCAAGGATTTAATGTGTTGCATCCGCAAGGATACGATTCTTTTGGATTGCCGGCAGAACAATATGCCATTCAAACCGGGCAACATCCCGCGGTTACTACCGAAACCAATATTAAAAGATACCGCGAACAGTTAGATAAAATTGGGTTTTCGTTTGATTGGAATAGAGAAGTACGTACATCGAACCCGGAATATTACAAACACACACAGCAAATTTTTATTCAGTTGTTTAATTCGTGGTACAATAGAGCGACCGATAAAGCTGAAAGTATCAGCACATTAATTGATGTTTTTTCTAAAGAAGGAAATGCCAGTGTAAATGCGGTATCCGATGAAAATATTGATATTTTTTCTGCCGATCAGTGGAATGCTTTTTCTGCCGATGAACAAGAACGTATTTTATTAAAATATAGATTGACGTATTTGGCTGAAACCGAGGTAAACTGGTGCCCTGCATTGGGAACTGTTTTGGCGAACGACGAAATTGTCAACGGCGTTTCAGAACGTGGCGGTCATCCTGTTATTCGTAAAAAGATGACACAATGGTCTATGCGAATTTCTGCGTATGCCGAGCGTTTGTTACAAGGTTTGGAAACTATTGATTGGAGTGAATCCATTAAAGAAGCACAACGCAACTGGATCGGAAAATCGGTTGGAGCGTCGGTTACTTTTAACGTTATTCCAGCATCCAACACCCAGCATCCAATACCCATCGAAGTTTTCACAACCCGTCCTGATACTATTTTTGGTGTTAATTTTATGACATTAGCTCCAGAGCATGATTTGGTTGCAAAAATAACAACAGCAGAACAAAAAGCCGAGGTGGATGCTTATATAGAAGCTACTTCGAAACGCTCGGAACGTGAGCGTATGGCAGATGTAAAAACCATTTCGGGCGTGTTTACCGGTGCGTATGCAGAACATCCTTTTACCAAAGAACCGGTTGCCGTCTGGATTGGCGATTATGTATTAGCTGGTTATGGAACAGGTGCGGTAATGGCGGTTCCGTGTGGCGATGAACGTGATTATGCGTTTGCAAAGCATTTTGCAGGTCAAAACGGAATGCCGGAAATCATTAATATTTTCAATCAGGATATTTCTGAAGGGGCATTTACCGAAAAAAGCGGTTTTGAACTGCAAAATTCTGATTTCTTAAACGGATTGGATTATAAGGCAGCTACTGAAAAAGTTATTGCCGAATTAGAAAAAATCGGACAAGGAAAAGCAAAAGTAAACTATCGTTTGCGTGATGCGGTTTTCTCTCGTCAGCGTTATTGGGGCGAACCGTTTCCGGTTTATTATGTGAACGGCTTGCCTAAAATGATCGATCCAAAACATTTACCGATTGTTTTACCTGAAGTAGAAAAATATTTACCAACCGAAGACGGTCAGCCACCTTTAGGAAACGCGTCTGTTTGGGCATGGGATACCGTAAACAATAAAGTAGTTGCAAACACAGAAGTCAATCACACAACCATTTTTCCATTGGAGTTGAATACGATGCCGGGTTGGGCAGGTTCGTCCTGGTATTGGTTGCGTTATATGGACGTTGATAATGAAAACGAAATTGCATCAAAAGAGGCTATTGATTACTGGCAAAACGTGGATTTATACATTGGTGGAAGCGAGCACGCAACAGGGCATTTATTGTACTCGCGTTTTTGGAACAAGTTTTTAAAGGATATGAATATTGTGCCAACCGAAGAACCATTTCAAAAACTGATAAATCAAGGAATGATTTTGGGGGAAAGTGCTTTTATTCATAGAATAGGGGTTATTTTAGGTAGAATTGGAGGAATAGAGTTTACTTCTGAAGAAATAAAGGAATTTAAAAAACTACAAGATAAAGTAGCCTTTATTAAAGACTACATCTTCTCTGAAGAACTTATTAAATACTTTAGAACAACAATTAATAACCCATCTACGGATGAAGATGTTCTTCATATGAAAAAAAGAAAAGACTTGATAGATGAAATTTCTAAAATTGTTATAGATGAAATTGACAAATCTGGGTTAGCAGGGAAAGTAGGTTATGCTAATCTTTTTAACTATTATAAAACACACGTTCCTGTAGATTACGTGAATTTAAAAAATGAATTAGATTTTGAAAGATTAAAGTCCAATGATTTTCAATATCAGGACGCTAAATTCATTACGGATAATGGTATTTTCTACGTTTCTCGAGAGGTTGAAAAAATGTCCAAATCGAAATACAATGTCGTAAATCCCGATGATATTTGTGAGGAATACGGAGCAGATACATTGCGTTTGTACGAAATGTTTTTAGGTCCGTTGGAACAGGCAAAACCTTGGAATACCGCAGGTATTACTGGTGTGTTTGGTTTCCTTAAAAAATTATGGCGTTTGTATGCAGACGATAACGGGTTGATTGTTACCAACGACGAACCTACCGCCGAAATGTACAAATCGTTACACAAAACCATTAAAAAGGTAACCGAAGATATCGAGAATTTTTCGTTCAACACATCGGTTTCCCAATTCATGATCTGTGTAAACGAACTGCAACAGCAAAAATGTAACCACCGCGCTATTTTAGAACCGTTGGCAATCGTAATTTCGCCTTATGCACCACATATTGCAGAAGAATTATGGAATATGTTGGGTCATACTGATTCGATTTCAAAACAAGCATTTCCTGAATTTGAGGAGAAATATTTGGTAGAAAGTTCTAAAGAATATCCGGTTTCATTCAATGGAAAAATGCGTTTTAAAATTGAATTACCTTTAGATTTAACCGCAGAACAAATCGAAGAAATCATTATGAACGATGAACGTACACAGGCACAGTTACAAGGCAAAACACCTAAAAAAATAATTATTGTTCCGGGGAAAATCATCAATCTGGCTGGGTTTTAAAAATAAACCTTCGTCAGTTCGAGCTTGTCGAGAACTTGTAATTAAATGAAGACTTCTCGATAACAATTTCTTTGCTATGCTATGAAATTTACTCGAAGTGATGATACGGAGATGTAAAATCAAAATAATTAATAAGAAACCGCTCATTTTATCGAGCGGTTTCTTTTTGGCTTACTTTTTGTGCGTATAAACCAAATCGATCATTATGAAAAATAGACTACTTTTTACCGCTTTTTTATTTACACAACTATCTTTTTCGCAATCACAACCAAACGATTTAGCTGCTACCATTGGTGTTACAACAATACCTAATTTTGGTAACCAGGGCATTGGTTTCGATTTGTCTGCTCGTTATTATTTTACCGATGCCTTTTCTTTAGGTGGTAATTTTTATGCTGCGAGCCCCAGGTTTAATCACGGTTTTGGATATGATACCGACCGTACGCTGATTAACATGTACGCCATAAGTGTTCCTTTACAATACGATGTGATTAATACCCAAAAATTCACCATGGGATTCGGTTTCTCAAACGGTGTTTTAATCAATGTGTTGCGAAACAGAAATGAAACCACTGAAGAAGACTTTTGGGATACCGACACAGGAATAGGGACATCGTGGAACGTACCTAAAAAAATTAAAACCGATGTGTATTATCTGTTAACGCCGTATGCCGAAGCTTCTTATAAACTGTTAACGTTAGATAAAGAAGATTTTACTTCGATGTATATCACTGCTAAAGCAGGCTATCAAAATGCTTTTGGCAACGGATTTTATTCCAAACCAAACGATTTTAGAAATTATATAGTATCTTTAGGCATTACTATTAAAGGAACAACAGAATAGACTTCCTAAACAAATTTTATATTTTTAAATTGACATCTTCCTTTTTTAATAAATAGGAGATAAATCTTATCACTACTAACCGACTAACTTTTCAAAATTAAGGAGCTTCCCATTGTGGTTAGCTCCTTTTTTCATATTTTGGTTTTACGACAAATCAAAAATATGAGCAATAAAGATACAGAAAAGAAATTAGTCGGTCAGCCGATTTTCAAACAAATCATCAATTTTATTCCAAAAGATAAATTTGATATGCTTGTCTACAAGCATAGTTCCGACCGATATTACAAGACTTTTGATTCTTGGACACAACTTACAACGATGCTGTTCGGGATATTGAGCCGGTGCGATTCAATGGCTGAAATCTGTGACGGGATGCGAGGTTTGGAAGGGAA
>NZ_FNXE01000021.1 GCF_900108395.1 Paenimyroides marinum
CCCAACTGCGGACACAAGAAAGAAGAAACAATGCCGACAGACGCTTGTCAATATTTTTACGAATGTGAAAAATGCAAACAAGTTCTAAAACCAAAACAAGGCGACTGCTGTGTTTATTGTAGTTACGGAAGTGTTGCTTGTCCACCAATTCAGCAGGACAAAAAATGTTGCTGACGGACAGAAAACAGAAGAGCAACTAAAAGTATTTTTTATTTGGATGCTTCATAAATGTTACGATACAAAAGGATCATAGAAGCTACAACTCTTATCACTTCGCCAAACACTGCCACGCACCGCCATTGACTGCCACATTCTTATAGCCGCTGTGTAGAGCCTTTAAATTCACGCCCGAACATTAAAACTAAAAAAGAATGCAGGGAGAAGACGATTTAAGAGGTTTAGCCAAAATAATGGCTTTTATGCGGGCAGTCAGTATTCTTTTGGTGCTGATGCACCTTTATTGGTTCTGCTACGGGTTCTTTTTAGAACGTGGTTGGACGTTGGAAATAATCAACAAGATATTAGGCAATTTCGACCGGACGGCGGGCTTGTTTTCACATACCCTTTATACCAAGGCGTTCGCTTTGGTTTTGCTTGCTTTGAGTTGTTTGGGAACGAAAGGCGTAAAGAATGAGAAGATAACCTGGGCTAAAATCTACGTGGCTTTGGGCGTTGGTTTTGTGCTGTTCTTTCTGAACACGCCGTTGTTAAAGCTATCTCCGGTAATAGGCACATTTCTGTATATCCTTACTATCTCGTTAGGTTATATCGCTTTGCTGATGGCTGGCGTGTGGATGAGCCGTTTGCTTCGTACTAATCTGATGGACGATGTTTTCAACAACGAGAACGAGAGCTTTCAGCAGGAAACAAAGCTGATGGAAAACGAGTATTCTGTCAATCTTCCTACCAAATTTTACTACAAAGGCAAATGGAACAACGGTTGGATAAACATTGTAAATCCTTTCAGAGCATCAATCGTGTTGGGTACTCCGGGTTCAGGAAAATCGTATGCCATCGTAAACAATTACATCAAGCAACAGATTGAGAAAGGCTTTAGTATGTACATTTACGATTTTAAGTTTGACGACCTTTCTACCATTGCCTACAATCATTTATTGAAGCATCGGGATAAGTACAAAGTTCAACCCAAATTCTATGTCATCAACTTTGATGACCCACGCAAGAGCCACCGTTGTAACCCGTTAAATCCCGATTTTATGACGGACATTTCTGATGCTTACGAAGCGGCTTATACCATAATGCTGAACCTCAATCGAAGTTGGATACAGAAGCAAGGAGATTTTTTCGTGGAAAGCCCAATTATCCTATTGGCTGCCATTATTTGGTATCTGAAAATCTATGAGAACGGTAAGTATTGTACATTCCCACACGCCATTGAATTGCTGAATAAAAAGTATTCGGACGTATTTACCATTCTGACCTCATATTCCGATTTGGAAAACTATCTTTCTCCGTTTATGGATGCCTGGCAAGGTGGCGCACAAGACCAATTGCAGGGGCAGATTGCATCGGCAAAAATTCCTTTGTCAAGAATGATTAGCCCGCAATTGTATTGGGTAATGACCGGGGATGATTTTACGCTTGACATCAACAATCCGAAAGAACCTAAAATTTTGTGTGTAGGTAACAATCCCGACCGTCAAAATATCTACTCCGCAGCTTTGGGATTGTACAATTCGAGAATTGTTAAGCTCATCAACAAAAAAGGGCAATTAAAGAGTTCAGTAATCATAGATGAGTTGCCCACAATTTATTTTAGGGGACTGGACAATCTCATCGCAACTGCGAGAAGTAATAAGGTAGCTGTGTGTTTGGGCTTTCAGGATTTTTCGCAGTTAATACGGGATTACGGAGATAAAGAGGCAAAAGTTATCCAAAATACCGTAGGTAATGTATTCAGTGGGCAGGTTGTGGGCGAAACCGCAAAGAGCTTGTCAGAACGGTTCGGAAAAGTATTGCAGAAACGTCAGAGTATGACCATCAACCGAAATGATAAATCAACTTCGATTTCTACGCAATTAGACAGCCTTATTCCTGCTTCTAAAATTTCAACTTTGACACAGGGTATGTTTGTTGGTGCTATATCCGACAACTTTGACGAGCGTATCGAGCAAAAGATATTTCACGCAGAAATAGTGGTCGATAATGATAAAGTTTCCGCAGAAACCAAAGCGTATCAGAAGATACCGCAGATTTTATCTTTTGCTGATAAAAACGGCAACGATAATATGAAGCAAGAGATTGAAAGCAACTACCGCCAGATAAAATCCGACATTGTACACATTGTTGAAAGTGAAATAGAGCGTATCAAGAACGACCCGAACTTACAGCATTTGATACAGCAAGAACAATAAACGCATTAAATAAAGGACTAAGAATGTTGGTGGTGCTTCTTCTTGAATTTAGATGGAGTGTCGCCAACATTTTTTTGAACAGTTTATAAAACAAATATTCGGAATGAAAAATGATGATTATAAAATAGTAATTTTTCAAAACAATGCAATGCCATTGCATTACTTTTTTACTAACTTTGCAAAAGAATATGAAAGTCTTTTACTCCATATTGGCAATTTATATGATGACGGTATTTTTAATGCCGTGTACCGATATGTATGAAAAGGACAACTTTCAAAACCATAACCATTCGGAAGAATTAACCCATCAAGGAAGCCACGACCATCAGGAAACAACTGATATGTGCAGTCCATTTTGTTTATGCGGTTGTTGTGGAATAGTTTCAGGTATAGTGCTTCAATGGAATGTATACAGCTTAGTTAAGGCGAAGACTTTTGACCTTTCTAAGCCTAAAGTTTATTATAAATGTACCTTTATATCCCACTATCTGGGGGGAATTTGGCAACCGCCAAAGATTAATGCATAATTTTTAATGTTTTAATGATTATAGCTTTTTGCGTACAGCAACAAGCTGAATGTTTTGGGTCATACTTCGTATTTCTCGTATTCATAATCATTGCAATTTATCATTAATTATTCATCATTAATCACAATAGAAGTGTTAAATAGTATTATAAAATTCTCTATAAAGAATAAGTTCATTATAGGATTGATGACCTTGTTTCTCATCATTTGGGGGGTATGGAGTGCCAAGCAAATCCCCATTGATGCCCAACCTGACATTACAAACAATCAGGTTCAGATTATTACCCTGTCGCCTACATTGGCAGGACAAGAAGTAGAACAATTAGTAACATTTCCCGTAGAGCAAAGTATCGTTAATCTTCCAAAAGTAGAAGAGATAAGAAGTGTTTCAAGATTTGGATTATCTGTTGTAACCGTTGTCTTTCAAGATAATGTCGATATTTATTTTGCACGACAGTTAGTAAGCCAACAGCTGAAAGAAGCACAAGACCAGATACCTGACGGGATTGGAACACCTGAACTTGCTCCTGTCAGTACAGGTCTTGGCGAAGTGTACCAATATATTCTTCATCCCAAAGAAGGCAGTGAAGACAAATATTCCGCAATGGATTTGCGGACAATGCAGGACTGGATTGTTGCCAGACAACTTTACGGTACTCCGGGAATTGCAGAAGTCAATAGTTTCGGTGGTTTGCTTAAACAGTACGAAGTTTCTATCGACCCAAACCGCATCAAGGCAATGGACGTTAGTATTTCCGATATTTTTACCGCCCTCGAAAACAACAACCAAAATACCGGAGGTGCATATATCGATAAGAAGCCCAATGCTTACTTTATTCGCGGGATTGGTCTGGTTACTTCATTGGAAGATGTAGGAAATATCGTCGTTAAAAATACAGGTAGCGTTCCGGTATTTATCAAAGATGTGGCAGAAGTACAATTTGGTCACGCAACCCGGTACGGAGCATTGACCTATAATGGCGAAGTAGATGCTGTGGGTGGGATTGTAATGATGTTGAAGGGAGAAAACACCTCTGAAGTTGTAAAAAGTATCAAAGAAAAAATACCGGTTATCCAACAATCTCTACCCGAAGACGTGGTCATAGAACCATTTTTAGACAGAATGGATTTGGTTGATAGAGCGATAAGTACGGTTCAAAAGAACCTCATTGAGGGCGCACTGATTGTTATTTTTGTATTAATTCTATTCCTGGGGAATTTCAGAGCAGGACTGATTGTAGCCTCAGCCATACCGCTATCTATGCTTTTTGCGTTGGGAATGATGCGGCTGTTTGGTGTAAGTGCCAACCTGATGAGTATGGGGGCTATTGATTTCGGATTGGTAATAGATGGTTCCCTGATTGTTGTTGAAGCGACAATGCATCATTTGGGCTTGCGGAAATCCACACAAAGACTTACGCAGGCAGAAATGGATGAAGAGGTATATGAATCTGCACGGAAAATTCGTACGAGTGCCGCATTTGGCGAAGTTATCATCCTCATTGTCTATATCCCTATCCTTACTTTGGTGGGTATAGAGGGTAAAATGTTTACGCCAATGGCACAGACTGTAAGTTTCGCCATTTTGGGAGCTTTGATTTTGTCCTTTACCTATATCCCGATGATGAGTGCCTTGTGTCTGTCTAAAAAACCGATTACCAAAAGGAATTTTTCAGACAAAATGATGGACTATCTTCAAGGGGTTTATAAGCCTTTGTTAGAAAAAGCCATTCGGATAAAATATGTGATTATTGCGGTTGCCGTTGGGCTGTTTACCATAAGTATATTTCTATTTTCACGGATGGGCGGAGAGTTCCTGCCAAAATTGGGCGAGGGCGATTTTGCTTTCCACTGTATCCTGCCACAAGGAACATCGCTTAGCCAAAGTCTGGAAACCTCTATGCAGGCATCAAGGATAATCAAGGAATTTGACGAAGTGAGAATGGTCGTAGGCAAGACTGGTGCTGCCGAAGTACCGACAGACCCGATGCCTCCCGAAGCCACTGACCTGATGATTATCCTAAAACCGCAGGACGAATGGAAAACAAAAAAATCCTATGACGAGCTTTCCAATGAAATGATGGAGAAACTTAAAGTTATTCCCGGTGTATTCTTTGAAGCCAATCAGCCGATACAGATGCGTTTTAATGAGTTGATGACAGGTATCAGGCAAGATGTAGCCGTTAAGATATTCGGAGAAGACCTCGACAGTTTGTTGGTTTATGCGAATAAAGCGAATGCTATTATTCAAACAGTAGAAGGTGCGACCGCTCCGCAGGTAGAGCGGGTAGCAGGTCTTCCCCAAATCAATATCGAATACGACCGTACCCGAATAGCCAACTATGGCTTGAATGTACAGGAGATAAATGATATTGTCAGCACTGCGTTCGCAGGTAAATCAGCAGGTGTTATTTATGAAAACGAACGAAGATTTGATTTGGTGGTAAGGCTTGATGAAGAACACCGCAGTTCCATTGAGGATGTGAGCAATTTGTTTATTCCACTTCCAAACGGAGAGCAGGTTCCACTTTCGCAGGTTGCCAACATTGACTATAAATTAGGTCCTGCACAAATCAGTCGTGAAGGAGGAAAACGAAGGATATATATCGGATTTAATGTACAAGGGCGGGATGTAGCAAGTGTTGTAGAAGAAATTCAGGATAAGTTGGCTGAACAGGTTAAGCTACCGACAGGATATTATTTTACCTATGGCGGTCAGTTTGAGAACCTCCAAAAAGCTACTGACAGATTACTGATTGCAGTACCTATCGCCCTGCTTTTGATTTTTATCCTGCTATACTTCACGTTCCATTCGTTCAAGGAAGCCGTTTTGGTCTATACGGCTATCCCGATGAGTGCCATTGGAGGCGTATTTGCCCTTTTATTGCGGGATATGCCATTCAGCATATCGGCAGGTGTCGGATTTATTGCTCTGTTCGGTGTTGCTGTTCTGAACGGGATTGTACTGATTGCCACGTTCAATAGACTGGAGAAAGAGGGTTGGAACGAGATTGTTCCGAGAATTATCGAGGGAGCTAAAACAAGGCTTAGGCCTGTATTGATGACAGCATCAGTGGCAAGTTTAGGCTTTTTACCAATGGCATTAAGTACAAGTGCAGGTGCAGAAGTACAAAAACCGTTGGCAACGGTGGTTATCGGCGGATTGATTTCAGCAACGGCATTGACGTTGTTCGTACTGCCTTTACTGTACCTCGTATTTATGAGAAATCATAAGCCTACGAAAAATAATAAAATGAAAGCCATAACACCTGTATTGTTGCTGTTTGTGTTCTTAGGTTTTTCTCAAAACAGTAATGCACAAAATCCGGTAAATGTAGATAGAGCTATTGAGATAGCTATGGAAAATAACCCTCAGCTCCGTTCCAAAAATTTGGATATTCAATCTGCCCAAAGCCTAAGCAAGACAGCATTTGAACTGCCGAAGACCAATGCAAATTTCCAATATGGGAATAACGAGGGCTTTGAGTACAATGACGGTTTCCAAATTTCGCAGACCATACCCTTTCCAACACTTTTTGGGGTAAAGAAGAACCTTGTCAAAGAGCAGGTCAAAGGTCAGCAGTGGGCGAAGGCACTTACAGAAAATGAACTGAAAAAGCAGGTAAGAACCTATTATTATCAGTTGGAATATTTGGAGCATAACGCTTCGGTTTTAAAGTATCTTGATAGTATTTATTCAGACTTTATCCGTGTGGCGGAACTGCGGTATAAAACGGGAGATATAGGTAAATTAGACGTTAATACAGCAACCACCAAGAAAGGGGAAATAAGTCTTTTGTATCAACAAAACGAGGTTTTAAGACAGAACGCCTATCAGAACCTTAAAAACTTGATGCAGACACAGGAAGACTTCACAATTGAACCCCAACCGGATTATACGCCATTGCTGTTAAGCTCTTTCATTGACAGTTCGGCTGTTGCAAATCATCCGAGCATTCAGCTATTGTACCAAGAGGCGAAAATCGCCGAACAGAACAAAAAATTGGAACGGGCAAATAGCCTGCCTGATTTTACGTTCGGTTATAATAACATATCGCTGATAGGAATGCACAGTAAAAATGGTGTAGAGCAATTTTATGGCAGAGGACAACGGTTTAGTTTTGTTGATGTAGGTATTACAATCCCAATTTTTACCACCACCAAAGCAAAAATTCGCTCGCTTGATTACAAGAAACAATCATTGGAATTAAATGCGCAATGGCAGGAACAACAGCTTAAAACGGAATTGGCAAACGCCTTGAAACAATACGAACAGAATGTAGCGCAGTTTACCTATTTCAAGGAGCAGGCACTTCCCAATGCTGATGAGATTATCAATGCTGCAAAGCTGGGCTACAGTACCGGAGATATTTCTTATGTGGAGTATCTCTACGCCTTGCAGACCACAGCCGATATTCAGCTTAATTATTTAAAGAGCATACAGCAAATTAATGAGGCTGTAACGCTTATCCATTCATTAATCAGTAAATAATACAATATATGAAACGTACCATAAATAAGATAGTTTTTAGCGTTCTTGTCCTCGTAGCAATCTTTGCTTTCAACGCCTGTACAAATAACCATAAAGAGGGCGACGGGCATAATCACGGAACGGAAGCAGAAACAACAACGGACGAACACGAAGAAGAAGAAGAAAATGTTGCAGTGCTGACCGATGAGCAGATGAAAGCCGTGGGTGTTGAAATCGGTTCAATTGAACAGAAGCAATTATCCGCAACATTGAAAGCCAATGGTGCATTGAGAGTTCCCAACAGCAACAAGGCAAATGCAACTTCAATGTTTGGCGGCGTTATCAAATCCCTCAATGTGGAGATAGGCGATTTCGTGAAGAAAGGTCAGGTCATCGCCACTATTTCCAATCCGCAATTCATACAGTTGCAGGAAGAATACCTAAGCATCAATAGCCGTATAGAATTTGCAGAGCAGGAAGTGGCAAGACAAAGAGAGCTAAACGAGGGAAATGCAGGTGCAAAGAAAAACCTTCAAAGTGCCACTACCGAATTGAACACGTTGAGAACACGAAAAGCATCGTTACAACAACAAATCCAAATGATGGGCATTAATCCGGCTTCCTTGTCAAATTCCAGCCTTAAATCCTCGTTGGTCGTTACAAGTCCGATAAGCGGTACGGTAAGTAACGTTTTCGCCAAAATCGGAAGCTATGTAGATGTGTCTTCGCCTATTGCCGAAATAATAGAAAACACAGCATTGCACTTGGACTTACAAGTTTATGAAAAAGATATTCCCCTAATCAAAATAGGTCAGAAAATAGATTTTGTCGTAACCAACAATCCCAATAAGACCTATTCTGCCGAAGTGTACAGTATTGGTTCATCTTTTAGCGGAGAGAGTAAGACCATTGCCGTTCACAGCAGAATTACAGGCGATAAAACAGGATTGATTGACGGAATGAGCATAACCGGAACTGTCAGTTTAGATAATGTACTAAGTACGGCTGTACCCAATGAAGCGATTGTCAATGCAGACGGAAAGTATTACATCTTTTTGGTCAAGGAGCGGGAAGAAGAAGCTCACGACCATAAAGAGGGCGAAGCTCACGACCATAACCACGGTTCTGAAAAAGGAACTCAATTTGTAAGAATGGAAGTCGTTAAAGGTGCTACGCAATTGGGTTATACGGCAATTACACCTGTAAGTGAAATTCCGCACGGTGCGCATATCGTGGTAAAAGGCGCGTTTTTTGTGAATGCAAAAATGGATGATTCGGGAGAACACGCCCACGCTCACTAAAAAACATTGGATAATGAAAAAAAACATTGAACAGAAGCTGTTGTCAAAGAACACCAATCCGACAAGTATGCGGATATTGGTGTACGACTTCTTGGAGCAACAGCAGACAGCAATGTCCTTATCTGAAATTGAGAGCCATTTTTATAAAGCAGACAGGGTTACGATTTACAGGACTTTGAAAACTTTTGAAGAAAAAGGCATTGTACACAGTATTCAGGAGAACACTACGGTCAAGTATATTCTGTGCCACGATGGGTGTGATGAAAATACACACAAGGATTGGCACTTACATTTCTATTGTAAGATTTGTAAGCAGACAACCTGTAAGGAGGATTTTATAATACCGCAGAATGGAAGTCAGAATTACCGTATCGACGAACTAAAATTATTTGGTAAGGGAATTTGTGAAAACTGTTTAAAGGAGAGTTTGCAATAGCATTGCAGGCTCTCCCTGTGTAACTTTGTTATAAATATAAATGTGTTATGGACACCTATCTTAAAGAAACAAAAATCCTTGACTACTCCAATGCTTCCATACAAAAGCTATTGGAGCAGAGAGGGTGGGAAAACTTGGACACCGTTGCCAAAGTTCAAGCCATTTACAATTTTGTACGGGACGAAATAAAGTTTGGCTATAATGTTTCTGATTATATTTCCGCATCGCAGGTGCTGAATGACGGGTACGGACAATGCAACACAAAAGCCACTTTATTAATGGCTTTGTTAAGAGCAACAGATGTACCTAACCGTATTCACGGCTTTACCATTGACAAGGCATTGCAGAAAGGAGCTATTACAGGTATTTGGTACAGACTATCGCCTAAGAATATCTTGCATAGCTGGGTTGAAGTTTGGGTAAACGAGCAATGGTATTTTTTGGAGGGCGTGATTTTGGATAAACCGTACCTCACTAAATTACAGGAACAGAACAGTGATTGCAAGACCACTTTTTGCGGTTTCGGGGTTTATACCGATAATTTTGAGAACCCGCCGATTGAATGGAACCTCAATAATACATTTATTCAGGATAAAGGCATCAATCGGGACTTTGGCGTTTTTGATACACCCGATGCGTTTTATGCAAAACATCAACAAGAACTGAACGCTTTCAAGAAGTTTATTTTTCAGCATATCGTGAGGCATATAATGAATAATAATGTAGAAAGAATAAGAAATAAAAAAGTGTAACGAACTTAAAAAATTAAAGGCTATGATAAATACAGACAAAAATCACAAGCATACTTACGATGCACAAGGCAAAATGACTTGTTGCACACAGGAAGAAAAAATCTACACCAAAGCAGGTGCTAAGGAATTGGTAAAAGGGCATCACAAAAATGACGGGCATAATCACGACCACAGTGATGATGACGGACACGACCATTCGCATTCAGGAGATACTGACAATGTTTTCAAGATGTTTCTTCCCGCCATTATTTCCCTTGCGCTGTTGCTTGCAGGTATTGCAATGGATAATTGGTTTCCGCAGACGTGGTTTACCGATTGGGTACGGATTATTTGGTACGTGGTGGCTTATGCTCCTGTTGGACTGCCCGTACTCAAAGAAGCCGTTGAGAGTATTCGCAAAGGCGAGATTTTCTCGGAGTTCTTTTTGATGGGCATTGCAACTATCGGGGCATTTGCCATTGGCGAATATCCCGAGGGCGTTGCGGTAATGTTGTTCTATGCCGTTGGCGAAGTTTTTCAGACAATGGCTGTTTCGAGGGCAAAATCAAACATCAAATCTTTGCTTGACCAAAGACCCGATGAAGTAACCGTTTTAAAAAACAATGAACCGCAAACCGTAAAGGCAGAAACTGTTGCCGTTGGCGAAATTATACAGCTTAAACCGGGAGAAAAATTAGGCTTAGACGGAGAACTGTTGTCCGAAACGGCATCTTTCAATACATCGGCTTTAACAGGCGAAAGCAAACCAGATACAAAAAACAAAGGCGAAACCGTTTTGGCAGGGATGATTAATCTCAACACCGTATCGCAGGTAAAAGTTACGACCGCATACACCGACAGTAAGTTGAGCAAGATTTTGGAATTGGTACAAAATGCCACTACACAAAAAGCACCAACGGAATTATTTATCCGGAAATTTGCAAAAATCTATACGCCTATTGTAGTGCTGTTAGCCATAGCTATTTGCCTACTGCCTTATTTCTTTGTAGAAAATTATGAGTTTAGAGATTGGCTGTACAGGGCTTTGGTATTTCTGGTTATTTCTTGTCCTTGTGCGTTGGTTATTTCCATTCCGTTAGGTTATTTCGGTGGTATTGGTGCTGCAAGCAAAAACGGAATACTGTTTAAAGGAGGCAATTTTTTAGATGCACTTGCCAATATCCAAAACGTGGTAATGGACAAGACAGGTACAATGACAGAGGGTGTTTTTAAAGTGCAAGAAGTTGTTTTTGATGCAGCATTTAATCAGGCTGAAACTCTGCAAATGGTCAACGCTTTGGAAAGCCACAGCACGCACCCCGTAGCAACTGCCATTCAAGAATATGTTGGTGCTGTAAACCATAATATCCCATTGCAAAATGTAGAAGAAATAGCAGGACACGGATTAAAAGCCAGTGTAAACGGAAAAGAACTCTTGGTAGGAAATTTTAAGCTGATGAATAAATTTTCTATCGCTTACGGCATTGACCCGAATAGTATTGTTTACACCGTAATTGCAGTGGCTTATGATAAAAAATTTGTAGGCTATATCACTATTGCAGACACCATAAAAGAAGATGCCCAAATTACGATTGAAAAACTAAAATCACTCAATGTAAAAACTACAATGTTGAGTGGCGATAAAGCTACGGTAGTAAAATTTGTTGCAGAAAAATTGGGTATCAATAATGCGTTTGGCGATTTATTACCCGAAGACAAAGTAAACAAAGTCAAAGAGATAAAAGCCAAAAATGAAAGCGTTGCCTTTGTCGGGGACGGTGTGAATGATGCACCTGTTGTAGCATTAAGTGATGTGGGTATTGCAATGGGTGGTTTGGGAAGCGATGCTACTATTGAAACCGCCGATGTAGTAATACAAGACGATAAGCCGAGTAAAATACCAATGGCAATCAATATCGGTAAACAGACAAAGAAAATAGTTTGGCAAAATATCGCTTTAGCATTTGGAGTGAAAGCCATTGTATTGATACTTGGTGCAGGTGGATTAGCCACAATGTGGGAAGCCGTATTTGCTGATGTAGGTGTGGCATTATTGGCTATATTGAATGCAGTAAGAATACAACGAATGAAGTTTTAAACAACGTTCAGTTCAACTTAAATCGTAACTTTGTGCATTAGTTTGATATGAATATAAATGTGAGTAAGGAATGAATATACTCTTTATAAAAAATATGGTTTGCAACCGCTGTATTATGGTGGTACAAAATGAATTGGACAAGTTGGGTTTAAACGTAAAGAACATAAAACTTGGAGAAGTAGTACTTAGCAAAGAACCTACAGCCGAAGAAAAAAATAAATTGGATAAAGCCTTAGTTTTATTAGGGTTTGAACTCATTGATGATAAGAAAAGTAGAATTATCGAAAAAATAAAGAATATAATTATTGAGTTGGTTCATCATCAAAACAACGATGCCAAAACCAATCTTTCAGATGTGTTAAGCAGTCAATTACACCACGATTATAATTATTTATCCAACCTGTTTTCGGAGATAGAGGGTACTACCATTGAAAAATACTTTATAGCCCAAAAAATAGAAAAGGTAAAAGAGCTATTGGTATATGATGAACTGTCTTTGAGTGAAATTGCTTTTCGTCTGAACTATTCGAGTGTAGCTTATTTAAGCAACCAATTCAAAAAAGTAACAGGACTGACACCGAGCTATTTCAAGCAAATACGGGATGATAAAAGAAAACCTTTGGATAAGGTCTAAGTAAATCTTACAAATCCATTCCATAATTCCACAATAATTCCCATCCATATTATCGCCAATTTTGTATTGTTAATTAAAGCAAGCGAAAATGGCAACAAATAAAAATAAAGAAATCATCTATCTTCCGTTGGAAGATGTAGAAAGCGAGCATTGTGCATTAATCGTTGAAAAAGGATTGGCACAGGTAAAAGGCATAGAAACCCACAAAGTAGAACTGAATAACCGCAGGGCAGCCATTACAGTAAATAATACAGTAGTTGTAGGCGAAGCGGTAAAAGTAATTAAAGATTTGGGTTATGGCGTTTCTACTGTAAAAAACACCTTTCCTGTTTTGGGTATGACCTGTGCTTCTTGTGCGGGCAGTGCTGAAAGCATCGTTAAATACGAACCAGGTGTAGTAAACGCTTCTGTAAACTTTGCCACGGGAAATCTTACCGTTGAGTATCTTCCCAATATGACCGATGCTGCCAAACTGAAAAAAGCAGTTCAGTCCATCGGTTACGATTTGTTGATTGAAGATGAAACCAATCAGCAGGAAACATTAGAAGCCATCCACACTCAAAAATTTCAAAAACTAAAAACTAAAACCATTTGGGCGGTTATACTTTCTCTTCCGGTAGTAGTGATAGGTATGTTTTTTATGGATATGCCTTATGCCAACGAAATTATGTGGTCATTTTCTACACCTGTTGTATTGTGGTTGGGCAGGGATTTTTTTATCAATGCATGGAAGCAGACAAAACACCGTTCAGCCAATATGGATACATTGGTAGCATTGAGTACAGGTATCGCCTATCTGTTCAGTGTATTCAATATGTTGTTTGCCGACTTTTGGCATCAAAGAGGATTACACGCCCACGTATATTTTGAAGCAGCGGCGGTTATTATTGCATTCATCCTGTTAGGGAAACTGTTGGAAGAAAAAGCCAAAGGCAATACCTCTTCAGCTATTAAAAAGTTAATGGGGTTGCAGCCGAAAACTGTCATCGTGATACAAGCGGATGGAACAGAAAAACAGACCGCTATTGAAGAAGTAAATGCAGACGATGTTATTCTTGTAAAGCCGGGCGAAAAAATTGCGGTGGACGGTATGGTAACTTCGGGTAGTTCCTACGTTGATGAAAGTATGTTGAGCGGAGAACCTGTACCTGTATTGAAAAACGAAAACGAAAAAGTATTTGCAGGAACTATTAACCAAAAAGGAAGTTTCCAGTTTAAAGCGGTTAAAGTAGGAAAAGAAACAATGCTTGCCCATATCATCAAAATGGTGCAGGACGCACAAGGAAGCAAAGCACCTGTACAGAAATTGGTAGATAAGATTGCTGGTATCTTTGTTCCGGTTGTGATAGGGATTGCCATTCTCACATTTATCCTATGGTTTGTTTTAGGAGGCGATAACGGAATTGTTCAGGGGCTATTGGCAGCCGTTACGGTATTGGTTATTGCCTGTCCTTGTGCTTTGGGATTGGCTACACCTACGGCTATAATGGTTGGCGTTGGCAAAGGTGCTGAAAAAGGTATTTTGATAAAAGATGCCGAAAGTTTGGAATTAGCGAAAAAAGTTGATGCCATTATTTTAGATAAAACAGGAACAATTACAGAGGGAAAACCAGAGGTAACAGGCGTTCAATGGCTGAATAATGATGATGCGACCAAAGACATTTTATTAAGCATTGAAAAGCAATCCGAACACCCATTGGCAGAAGCGGTGGTAAAACACTTGGATGGAGCAACAACCACAACTTTAACACAATTTGACAGTATCACAGGTAAAGGAGCAAAAGCCAATCATAATAACGAAACCTATTTTGTAGGCAATAAAAAACTATTGAGAGAAAACAACATCAGTATTGCGGAACAATTACAAAATCAAACTGATGAATGGGGCAAACAATCGAAAACTGTTATTTGGTTTGCCGACAGCAAACAGGCTCTTGCTGTAATCGCTATCGCCGATAAGATTAAGGAAACATCGGTGCAGGCTATCCGGGAAATGCAGGAAATGGGCATTGACCTGTATATGCTGACCGGAGATAATGAAGCTACCGCTAAAGCCATTGCGGAGCAGACAGGCATCAAGCATTACAAAGCCGAAGTTTTGCCACAGCATAAAGCCGACTTTGTGAAAGAACTGCAAAGTAAAGGAAAGGTAGTGGCAATGGTGGGCGATGGTATCAACGACAGCACCGCATTGGCAACAGCCGATGTAAGTATCGCAATGGGCAAAGGCAGCGACATCGCAATGGACGTAGCCAAGATGACCATCATTTCGTCCGACCTGACCAAGATACCGCAGGCAATACGCTTGTCCAAACAGACCGTAGCCACCATCAAGCAAAACCTGTTCTGGGCGTTTATCTACAACGTAATCGGCATTCCGGTAGCGGCAGGCATCCTTTACCCTGTTAACGGCTTCCTGCTCAACCCGATGATTGCGGGTGCGGCAATGGCATTGAGCAGCGTGAGCGTGGTCAGTAACAGCCTGCGGTTGAAGTGGAAGAAATAAAACAGTAAATCTCACAAATCAAACAAGAAATTACACAACAATACTGAACTGAATAGTACGGAAATTTGCATTATCAGATAACTCTAAAATTTATTAACAATGGAAAATAAACAATTTCAATTCAAGACGAACATCAATTGCGGCGGTTGTATCGCATCTGTAAAACCGCACTTGGACAAGGCAGAGGGTATCTGCCATTGGGAAGTGGACACGGCCAACAAGGACAAGGTACTTACAGTGAAGTCCGAGGGCATTACCGAGCAGGAAGTAATATCGACCGTGCAAAAGGCAGGCTTCAAAATAGAACCTTTGGGCGCCTAAGCCAGCAGCTTTTTGAAATGCCCTTTTTCCGACCGAATTTCCATGAGGTTGGGTTGCTGAAAAAGGGCATTTTATCAATTCTGAAAAAAGGCGATAGGTTATTGCGTATATGGCATTTTTTTGTCCATATAGCAAAAAAAAACGTAAAACGATATAAAAAACCAATCTAATTTGTAACTTTGTTGCGTTGAAAAATTATAGAATACATATAGGCATTTTGACATTGTTCTGTTTGGTTTTCTTTATGATGCCAAGTCAGAGCTATGCCTGTTCCAAAAATTCAACAAAGACCGAGCAGTCTTTCTGCTCAAAGGAGAAATCCAAAAAATCAGAACATAAAAAAGGTTGCAAGAGCAAATCCTGTAAAAAATGCAAAAGTGACAAATGCGGGGGCGGTTGTTCCCACAGCTCTTGCAGGTGCGGTGCTTCAACCACTTCCCTAAATGTCCCAACCGTAATCGAATTAAAGGCAAAAAATCACTTAGCAGCAGCTAAAAAGCAAAAATTCGGTTTCAAAGAAGCCTACTATTCTTCGGGCTTTTTCTCCATTTGGCTACCGCCTAAAATAAGCTAAAACTATGGCCTGATAGCCATAGGTATGTCCTGTCAGAAGCTGTTCCGGCTTTTGCAAATCCCCTATTTGTATCATTTATTTAAAATTTAAAACAGAAATGGGTTTATCAATCCCCCGTTTCTCAAAATGTAATTATTATGAAATCATTATCAAAAATAGTGATGGTAATCGCCGTATTACTATCATCAATAAACGGCTTCGCACAAATCAAGAATGCGAAAACAGAAACCGTAAAGATTTACGGCAATTGTGGTATATGCAAAACCACCATCGAAAAGGCAGGTAACGTAAAAAAGGTAGCCAGTGTGGACTGGAACAAAGATACCAAGATGGCTACGCTCACCTATGACGGCGACAAAACAAATCAGGATGAAATCCTGAAACGTATCGCTTTGGCTGGTTATGACAGTGAGAAGTTCCGTGCGCCGGATGACGTATATGCTAAACTGGCTGGTTGCTGCCAGTATGATAGACCAGTGAAGACGGTTGCCAAAAACAAGGAGGCGGGAATGGACATGAATGCCGGACATGGCAATCACGACCATAGTCAAATGGCAGCTAACAAAGATGCAGCCCAAAACCAATCACAGCTAAAGGCTGTATTTGACAACTACTTTTCAGTGAAAGATGCTTTGATAAAAACCGATGCGGCGACCGCATCTGCCAAAGCCGCTGAATTGGCTGCATCCCTTAAAGCAGTCGATATGAATAAGCTATCGGCAGAGGAACATACGGCTTGGATGAAAGTGATGCAGGACTTGACGGCCAATGCGGAAAGCATTTCAAAATCAAAAGATGTTGCAAAACAAAGAAGTGCTTTTGCGGCACTTTCGGGAAGCATCTACACACTGGCCAAAGTGTCTAAACAGGATACTCCCGTTTATTACCAGCACTGCCCTATGTACAACGGAGGTAAGGGAGCCAATTGGCTAAGTAAAGAGAATGCTGTTAAAAACCCATATTACGGCTCACAGATGCTTACCTGCGGCAGTACGGTCGAAACCATTAAATAACAGGTCTGAAAGCTATGGTACAGTACAATGACATGGTGCAGGCGCTTAAAGACCTAAGACAGCGTGGATACAGTATGGACTTTAGTCTGTTGCCGGACTGCCTGTTCTGTGCGTCAAGGAGCCTGAAACTAAAACCGGAGGATTTTACGGTTACGGAAACCCATAGGTTTGAAAGCCTCGACAGCAGTCCTGATAACAATGCCGTGATTTATGCCATATCGTCCAATGATGGTAAGAATAAAGGCGTACTTGTTGATGCCTATGGTGCTTATGCCGAAGAAATGACCCATGAGATGGCAAAAAAATTAAGTGCAACATAACTTTTAAAACCCCTTGTTATGAAGAACAGGACAAATTGGTATGTCATTACGGGAGGCCCATCAACAGGTAAAACTACGGTTGTGAACCTCTTGGCTGAAAAAGGATATAATACAGCCATAGAACATGCCCGGCATTACATAGAAACGATGAGCATCGGCGGAAAGACCGTAGCGGAAATCAGGGAAAATAAGCTGGAATTTCAACAAGGCGTACTGAAAATGCAGATTGAACAGGAAGCAAAGCTCGACCCGGAGGAAGCGGTATTTTTGGATAGGGCTATACCCGATGCCCTTGCCTACTATCGTTTTTTAAGGCTTGAACCGGATGCCCTGCTGAATGCTGCTTTAGCGCATGTTGATTATAAGAAAGTATTTATACTTGACAGGCTCCCGCTTGTAAAGGATTATGCGAGAACCGAAAATGAAAGTGAACAACGCCATATACATTCTCTTATAATCGAAGTTTATAAATCCCTGTCTTTTCCGATTGTACACGTGCCTGTGCTGCCACCGGAAGAAAGGGTTCAGTTCATTCTTAACAATCTATAATATTTAATGCGATTATGAATAAATACACGTGTCCTATGCACCCACAGGTGCTAAAAGACGAACCGGGAAAATGCCCGCTCTGTGGCATGGCATTGGTTCCCGTTGGCGGTGCGTCAGCTTCTCATGAACACACATCAGGACATGGGCATTCCGGGCATTCTCAACATGGCCATGCTGACGAAAACTTTAATAAACATGAGGGGCATCATACAGGCGATTTCCTCACACGTTTTTGGATAAGCCTTGTCATTACAATCCCTATCCTGCTCCTGTCACACATGATACAGCAATGGTTGGGTTTCTCCCTTGCTTTCAATGGCGATAAATATGTGCTGCTGGCATTGGGTACGGTGATTTATTGCTATGGAGGCTTACCGTTCCTAAAGGGAATGATTGGCGAGGTGAAAGCCAAAGCCATAGGGATGATGACACTTGTTGCCATTGCCATATCCGTAGCCTATGTTTATTCCGTAGCCGTTGTATTTGGCTTGCAGGGTATGGACTTCTTTTGGGAACTGGCAACCCTAATTGACATCATGCTGTTAGGGCATTGGCTGGAAATGCGTTCCCAAATGGCTGCTTCACGGGCATTACAGTCATTGGTGGCTTTGCTGCCCAACGATGTTACCGTGGAACGTGGCGGAGAAGCTGTAAAGATAAAGCTCGAAGACCTGCAAAGCGGTGAAACGGCTATCATAAAACCGGGAGAAAAAATTCCAGCCGATGGATTGGTACTGGAGGGGCTTTCGTATATCAACGAGAGTATGCTTACCGGGGAAAGTGTTCCCGTAAAAAAGGAAAAGGACGGAAAGGTCATCGCAGGCTCTATCAATGGCGATGGTGCGCTGAAAGTTAAGGTAACAGCCGTGGGAAAAGACAGCTACCTGAACAGGGTTATCAATCTTGTGCAGGAAGCGCAGGCTACTAAGTCTAATACACAGAACCTTGCGGACAAAGTTGCCAAATGGCTCACCTTTATTGCCATTGCCGTGGGCATAGGCACATTTGCCTATTGGTATGCAAGCAGTGGAGATATTGCCTTTGCGCTTGAAAGAATGGTGACGGTAATGGTAACGGCCTGCCCGCACGCATTGGGCGTGGCTATCCCGTTGGTGGTCGCCATTTCCACAACGCTTTCGGCGACCAATGGCCTGCTCATCCGCAACCGTACGGCATTTGAAACCACCCGAAAACTTTCCACCGTCATTTTTGATAAGACCGGAACGCTCACCAAAGGTTCCCATGCCGTAGAAAAGGTTATACCGTTAACAGACGAATATAATGCCGATGAGGTTATCCAGTATGCTGCCGCAGTACAGCAAAATTCGGAACACCATATCGCCAAAGGCATTATGGCTACATTGAAAGAAAAGAGCCTTGCCTTATGGAAGTCTGAAAACTTCAGCTATATGCAGGGCATAGGTGTTAAAGGTGTTGTGAACGGGAAAAATGTCGTAGCTGGCGGCCCGAATTATTTCACCGAAAACCACCTTTCCCTGCCGGAAATACCAAGCGAAATCAATCAGGAAGCCGAAACGGTCAACTTTGTCCTCATTGATGACCGGGTAATCGGCATCATTACTTTGGCAGACAGCATCCGTGAGGGTTCGGCACAGGCGATTGAGGAACTCAAAAAAATGGGCATCAAGTCCTTTCTGCTCACCGGGGACAACGACAGGATTGCTGCTGCCGTAGCCGGAAAATTGGGTATGGACGGGTATTTGGCTAATGTGCTTCCGCACAACAAGCAGGAGAAAGTAAAGGAGTTTCAGGCAAAAGGCGAAATCGTAGCAATGACTGGTGATGGTGTAAATGATGCACCTGCACTGGCACAGGCAGATGTGGGCATTGCCGTGGGTTCCGGTACGGACGTGGCTGCCGAAACAGCGGATATCATATTGGTAGACAGCGACCCGAGGGATGTGGTCAAACTGATTGACTTCGGCAAACTTACCTACAAAAAGATGGTACAGAACCTGATATGGGCGGTTGGCTACAACGTGGTGGCAATACCGCTTGCGGCAGGCGTACTCTATCCGAATTTTGTTTTAAGTCCCGCTATGGGTGCTGTGCTGATGAGTGTAAGCACCATTGTAGTGGCTATTAACGCAAGTTTTTTAAAAATCAAAAAATAAATAAAAATGAAAAATCTAACATTATCAATCATTGCTGTTATCATGGCATTTGTAACAGTATCATGCAATCAGGCATCCAACAAAAACGAGCAGTCTTCAAGTGATACTGCTGTTGTATCACAAGAACAGTCAGCTTCCCAACCAAAAGAGGATGATACGGTAGCTGCGCCCGTTGTGAGTGAAACTCCGAGCGGTCAGGAAGCAAAAGCAACAGGAAAAGAAGAAGCAAAAAACTTTTCTATTGCGCCCATAGTTACCGATTATCTGTCCTTAAAGAACGCCCTTGTTTCGGACGATGACAAAGCTGCCGCCAGTTCAGGGAAAAAGCTGTTAGCTACCCTGAATAAAGTGGACATGAAAGCCGTTCCTGCCGATAAGCACAAAAAGTACATGGACATAGCGGACGATGCTAAAGAACACGCAGAACATATCGGGGAAAATGTCGGCAACATCCACCACCAGCGGGAACATTTGGCCTCGCTTGGCGAAGATTTGAAAGACCTGATTGATTTGTTCGGTACATCGCAAACATTGTATCAGGACCATTGCCCGATGTTCAATGACGGTAAGGGTGCTGTTTGGTTCAGCGAAAACAAGGAAATCAAAAACCCTTACTACGGTTCTAAAATGCTGACCTGCGGTAAGGTGGAAAAAACAATTAACAGCAAATAAATTTCGGGTTATGGAAAATATGCAAAACAATCACAATGCGGGTCATGCCTCGGAGCATGGCACGCACAATCCAAAACATGCTTCGGGCATGTACAAACGCTTTGCGGTGATGGCTGTCGCCATGTTCGCAGTGATGTATTTTATCATGTACGCCATGATTGACGAGTGGCAGAACCTGATACCCAATATCAATAACCTGTACATGACCCTGCTGATGACCTCGGCAATGCTGCTTATCGAATTAGCGATAATGAAAGTGATGTACCCCAACAGGAAGATGAATTGGGCGATAGCCATCATCTCGGTTGCCGTTGGCATCTTTTCATGGTTTGGTATCAGGGAACAAATCAATGTCGGGGACAAGCAGTTTGCAAAGGGTATGATACCCCATCACGCAGCAGCCATATTGATGTCCGAAAAGGCACACCTGACCGACCCGGAACTGATAGAGCTGCAAAAAAACATACTTAAAACCCAAGCGGAAGAAATTGAACTGATGAAGCGCAAGCTAAAAGAGTTTGAAGAAAGTAAATAATAAAATTTAAAAAAACAAGTTTGGACATGAGCAAAATAATAATCGGCTTTATTTCCTTATCAGCCCTGCTATTCACCGCTTGCGGACAGGTAGGGTCAAATAAGGATGAAGCGACACAGCATTCGCAGGCAACTCCGGAAAGCCACGGGCATAGTAACCAAATAGGTGAATTGGTTCCATCGGATGAAGTCTGCATGGTCAACGATGCCTATATGGGCAAAAGGCAGTTTGACGTAAAATTTGATGGTAAAACCTATTACGGATGTTGCGAAATGTGTAAGGAACGTATTCCAAAAGATGCGACCGTGCGGATGGCGATAGACCCCTATTCCCATAAGCAGGTAGACAAAGCTAATGCGGTGATTGCTGTGACAGGAAATAACGGTGAAGTTTCTTATTTTGAAAACAAGGAGAATTATGCCAAGTATGTGAAAAAACAGTAGACACAAAAAGATGAAGCCACAATAAAATAATTATGACCATAAAGAAGAAAATCATATTGGGGCTGGCTGTCGTCCTGATTGCCATACAGTTCTTTCAGCCCTTACGGAACCAGGCGGTTGAAGTGCCAGCCACCCATATCGAAAGGGTGTACACCGTACCCCAAAATGTAAAGGCTATCCTTGTTCAGTCCTGTTATGACTGCCATAGCAACAATACCCATTATCCGTGGTACAGCCGTATCCAGCCCGGCGCATGGTACATGGCAGAGCATATAAAAAAGGGGAAAGAGGAACTCAACTTTAGCGAATTTGGCGACTATTCTGTCCGCAGGCAGCGAAACAAGTTCAGGGCTATGGCCGGGCAGGTTAAGGACGGGGAAATGCCGTTGTCATCATACACACTAATTCATCGCAATGCAGTATTGTCACCGGAGGATAAGCAGGTTTTGATAGCGTGGTTTAGCACAATGGAAGACAGCATTAAATAAAATTTTTCAAATCATGAACAGATATAATAAAATACCTATAAGAATTTTGCAAACAGTGCTGATACTGCTTTGCACACAAACATTATTCGCACAGAAAGTAGTGCGTTACGAATTGTATGTAAAAGACACATTGGTAAACTATGCCGGGAAAGAAAAAAGAGCCATTGCCGTAAACGGGCAAATCCCCATGCCCACCCTTACCTTTACCGAGGGCGACACTGCCGAAATAGTGGTGCACAACCAATTGAAAGAAAGCACATCACTTCACTGGCATGGTGTGTTCCTGCCCAATAAAGAAGACGGTGTGCCCTGGCTTACACAAAAACCCATCGCACCGGGCACAACCTACACCTACCGTTTTCCGATTATCCAGCATGGTACGCACTGGTACCATTCCCACTCAGGATTGCAGGAGCAGATTGGCATGTACGGAAGTTTTATCATGAAGAAAAGAAGCGATGATAAGACATTCAGACAAGGAATTGACGATTTGCCGACCGTTCCAATTATATTAAGTGAGTGGACAAATCTTAACCCCGACAACATTAACAGGATGCTGCATAATGCCAACGATTGGGCTGCTATCAAAAAAGAGGCTACACAATCATACGTTGAAGCGATTAAAGAAGGGAAATTTGGAGTGAAAGTAAAGAATGAATGGAAGCGAATGCTGGCAATGGATGTTAGTGATGTTTACTATGATAAAGTCCTAATAAATGGTAGCCATAGCACCGATTTGAAAACAATTGATGGTAAAAAGCTAAAAGCAGGCGACAAAGTAAGATTGCGTGTTTCCAATGGAGGGGCGTCTTCATATTTCTGGCTAAGGTATGCTGGAGGAAAAATTACAGTAGTAGCGAGTGATGGGAATGATGTTGAGCCTGTAGAGGTGGACAGGTTAATCATTGCCGTTTCTGAAACTTACGATATTGTAGTGACTATCCCTCAAGATGGTTTGGCTTACGAGTTCTTAGCAACAACCGAAGACAGGACACAATCTGCGAGTTTATTTATAGGTGATGGGGTCAAACAGCTTATTTCCCCGCTCCCACGATTGAAGTATTTCGAGGGGATGAAGATGATGAACGATATGATGAAAATGAATGGCGATTTGGACGATATGGGCATGAAGATGAGCCTTAACCAAATGGACATGAATGTAGTGATGTATCCCGAAATTACCGGAGATGCAACAAAAAAAGCAGACCACAGTAAGCATGAGGGTATGGACATGGATAACGACGCTAACCGTTACAACGCTAATGCCTTGGGAGACATCAAAACATTAAATTATGCTATGTTGCAATCGCCTTATAACACCTCTCTTCCAAATGATGCGCCTGTAAAAGAGTTGAAATTCACACTTACTGGCAACATGAACCGCTATGTATGGAGCATGGATAATAAAATACTTTCGGAAACTGACAAAATACCTGTAAAAAAAGGAGAAATATTACGGATTACCATCTATAACAATTCCATGATGCGTCATCCCATGCACCTCCACGGATTTGATTTTAGGGTTATTAACGGTAAGGGAGAAAAATCGCCTTTGAAAAATGTATTGGACATTATGCCGATGGAAACGGATACTATAGAGTTTTTAGCAAATGAGGAAGGTGATTGGTTTTTCCATTGCCATATTCTTTATCATATGATGGCAGGAATGAACAGGGTGTTTGAAGTTGGAGATTACAAAAATCCCTATTTACCCGATAAAGCAAAAGCCTATAAAGAACTGCAAAGGGAAAGCAATATGCCTCACTTTATGATTGAAAACGACTTTGCAACGAATGGAAATGACGGTGGAGCGATGTTGCAAAATGCAAGATGGTCATTAGGTACAGAATGGCGTTTAGGCTATAATAGTATGCACGGTTATGAAGTAGAAACCCATTTAGGTAGATACATTGGAAAAATGCAATGGTTCATGCCCTTTGTAGGTTTTGATTACCGCTACCGTAAAATGGGAGAAGATGAACACGAAAAGAACATATTTGGACAAACCAACAAGAAAGACACCCGCAGGGCGTTCAGTTTAGGGTTTATGTATACATTGCCTATGCTGGTCAATTTTCAGGCAGAAGTATATCACGACGGTATTGTGAGATTGCAGTTAATGCGTGAAGATATACCAATTTCAAAAAGACTAAGAGGTGGTTTTATGGTGAATACCGACTTAGAGTATATGGGAGAACTTAGGTATATCATTAATAAGAATATAGGTATACGTACCCACTATGATAGCGATATGGGCTTTGGTGTGGGGCTGGCATTGACTTATTAAAATTAAATAACTAAGGGTTGTAAACTGCATAACCGTAAAAAAATATCGGTAAAAAAAAGGAGGTGATGCAGGTGTAATTCGCAAAGACTAACCTGCATCATACTACAACCCTTTAAAGTATGCAACAAAAATCTATCTATCGTTCCATCATCAATACGGTAGAGGTTGAATTTTTTTAAGCAGTAATTGCATCATAAGCTAATACGAACAGTGTTAGCTTTTCTGTATTAACCAATAATATATTACATCAAAATGAAGCGAATGGATAAATTTTACAATGAAACATATCTTAAATTGGAAACTGCAATCCAGGAACTGGAGATTGAAACCGACTGCCCCATAAAAAGAATTGAAGCCGTTATACACCATATCATACAAAGCCTTGCCGACTTAAAGGACTTTGTACTGAAAAATGACTTTAAGAATATGGAAGAAGAAATCCATTTTTTCAAGTATCAGAAACCTGTTATTGTTTCAAAGCTCATCTACTACAATGCCATCTATAAAATCGAAACAAGAAGACCCTACGGGAACAAGCGTACCAAGAAATATTTTACCAAAGAACTGAAAAAGCTAAAAAGGTTCTTTGAAAACAACCTTGATTTTTACAAGTATTACCGCAGCAATAATTCTTTCGTTGACGAAAAATTCTTTGTGCGTGGCAAGCACGATATAAGGCTGTGGTTAGACACATTTTATTTTGAAGCAGACCATCGTTTTTCTACTTCACACGATTATAAGGTTGCCAAGATTATTGCCAATGACCTGATACAAGTTTATTTGGAAGACAGGCTCAATAACATCAATGTGAAAAGGGGGTCGGACAATTCATTGAAATGGACGGCAAGTAAAACGGCACTGACGGAACTCATATATGCACTGTACTCCCACGGTGTATTTAACAATGGGAATACAGACATAAAATTGATAGCTAAAACTTTTGAAGAAGCCTTTAATATTGAGTTAGGCGATTTTTACCACACGTTTATGGAACTGAAAGCCCGTAAGATAAACCGAACCAAATTCCTTGACAGCCTGTGTGAAGCCCTAATAAAAAAAATGGACGAAAAGGACGAAAAGTAACGACTATTATAATACGCCACGAGGTGAATGAACGCCTTTTGTCCGTATAATGCTTTCCTGCACCTTTGGGGCTTCATTCTGCTTTTCTGCCTGCTCCGAAGCATCTTGTTTGGTTTCCGGCGTAATAGATAGCTGTATCTTTCTTTCTACGGCAGCCAGTTCCGTTTTAAGCTCACTCAATCGACTTTCCTTAGCCCAAGTACCGTTAACCACTTCCTGAAGCATCGGCAGGTCTTTTTGTATTTCAGCGATTTTCTCCTGCTCCTGCTTCACAAAGCCCGGCAGTTTTTCCAAAGCCCTTAAAAAATTCATTGCGGCGGTTTCGGGGTCTTTTGCCATCAGACCGTTATTGTAGGTGTACTTGATATTGCCCTCGCCAGTTATAAAAAATCTATTGACCCTTTCGAGTGTTGAATTATCCTTTGGAAGTTCTGTTTTAACCAATAATTGAAACCCGTAGAGGTTGCCTATTTCACGATAGTCGCCTGCCGTGCGGGCTTTGTTCGCAATCTCGTTCAGTTTTGCGCCTATTTGTTTCGGATTTGCATTGGGCGGCAAGCCATCTAACAGCACAGGGTTTTCGATTGTACCGTCCGAACGCTTTTGCAGGCGTTGCTGTAAGTTTTCCCAGTCGGTACTCATCCGGCTCAAACGGGATTGAGTGCTTTGCAACATTTCCATATAATCCTGTACCTTAAATTTGGCACTGGATTTAGAGCGGTTGAACGCCTGCTTTTCGCTTTCCAGTCCGGCAATCTGTTTTTCCAGTTTGGCTTTATCCAACAGGTCTGTATTTCCTGACAGGATTGCCACATATTCCGAAAAGTTCATTCCCGATTTTTCGTCCATACTTCCCTCGTCAATCGTTCTTTTGGTCAGGTTGTTAGTCTTTAACTGGTCGATGAAAAGCTGCTTATTATACAGCAGGTTGAATTTGACACTGTCCAACGATTTTTCAACTGCATAGATAATCACAGCAACTTTATTATCGGCAAAGAATTTGGCAATCTCATTGCCTTTTCTGATTGCCCGCCCGTCCCTTTGGGCAAGGTCAGACGGTCGCCACGGTGTATCTAAATGATGAACGGCAACAGCTCTTTTCTGTGCGTTTACGCCAGTTCCGAGCATACTTGTAGAACCGAACAGTACACGGATTTTGCCCTCGTTCATTCCGTTGATAAGTTCCTTACGTTGCTTATCATTTTTCGCTTCCTGAATAAACCTTACTTCGTGCGCAGGTATGCCGTGGTCCTCCACGAGTTTGCGTTTTATTTCGGAGTACACGTTCCATTCGCCGGGCTTGTAGGTTCCCAAATCGGAGAAAACGAACTGCGTTCCTTTCTGTGCGTTGAACTGGTTGTAAAACTTGGCGATATTTACCGCACAATGCGAAGCCTTGTTGTCGGGATGGTCGTCGTATATACCACTTACCATACGCATATCGAGCGACATCTTACGGGCATAGTCCGTCGCAATGAGCATCTTTGCTTTTTCTTCCCTTTGCGATAATGGTTCTCTTCCGAGCAAAGTAGCATCGCCCGTTTTGGCAAAAGCCATCAGGCTTTGGATAAAGGCTTCTTGGTCGGGCGTTGGCGGTATATTGTATAATACCTCGTTCTTGTTGGGTCGGTCAATACCAATATCCTTTGCCGTTCTGTAATCCGTGATTTCAGAATAGAACTGCGCAAGTTCCGGCACTTTGATAAAGTAGCGGAAACGCTCTTTTGCTACAATATTGTTAGCTACCGAAAATTCATAATCGGTCGTTTTCCTTGCATAGATAGCTGCCCACGCATCAAAAGAATGAATGCCCTGTTTTTCCAATGCACGGGGACGCAGATATTTGAACAGTAGGTACAGCTCCGTTAATGAATTGCTGATGGTCGTACCCGAAAGAAAGGTTGCGCCCATATCCGCATTGGTACGCTCCTGAATGGTGCGGATTGCAAAAAGCAGGTTCAGTGCCTTTTGGCTGCCGTCCACGTTACCCAATCCGGCAACCCGTGTATGACGGGTGTTGAACATCAGGTTTTTGAATTGGTGGCTTTCGTCCACAAACAAATGGTCTATGCCCATCATCTTAAAGTCCACAATATCATCTTTGCGGTTTTCAATATCGTGTTGCAGCGTTTTCAGCTTTACTTCAAGATTTTCTTTTCGTTTGATTACCCCGGCGAGCATTCCCCTTGTCACTTCCTTGCCTTGCGATTTCAGGGCATCGAGGTTGCGCTCTACGCTGTCTAATTCTATTTCGAGGATTTCCTTTTGTATTTCGGGCGATTGAGGTATCATTCCGAACTGGTCGTGCGTGAGTATCACACAATCCCAATCGTTGTTTTTAATATCCCCGAAAATCCGCAGGCGTTTTTTAGGCGTAAAATCATCAATACCTGGATAAAGGATTTTTGCGTGTGGATAGGCTTTTCGGTAGTCTTCAGCAATAGCAGGTATATTGGCTTTCAGTCCGATTATCATCGGTTTATGGGCTAATCCCAAACGCTTCATTTCCTGCGCTGCGGTACACATTATCAGCGTTTTTCCTGCGCCTACTTCGTGGTCGCAGATAGCACCGTTGTTCAGTTTTATCATCCAAACCGTGTCCTTTTGGCTTGAATACAGGTCTTCAATGCCTGCACCCTTGCGGTCTAATCCCGGAAATTCCTGATGGCTTCCGTCATAGTTCGGGCGAACGAAACAGTTAAAGGTGTCGTTGTACTGGTCGGTCAGCCTATTTTTAAATTCATCGTTCTGTGCGTGTAGCCAGTCGGTAAAAGCGGTACGGATTTCATCAATCTTGGTGTTCGCCATTTGTATGGCTTCCATATCCCGTACTTTGACCTCTTGGTCGCCAACCATCACTTTTTTGGTTATATCAGGCGTAGTATTGACAAGGGCGTGTTTGAGCAGGGCAATACCGTCAAATGTTCGGCTTTCCGCTTTGACAGCATATTTTTCCCAAATGTGCATATTGCCCCGATGACATTTCACAGAAAAGTCGTCGGAGCTTTCGGAGTAATGAACCAGTACATCCGCATCGAACAGGTGCGAAGCGAAACGGGCATAAATTCCGGTAGGTATCCACCGTTCGCCGAGATTAAAATCCAACTCCTCAAATTCAATCCGTTTTGGTCGGGCTTCCTCTAAAGCGGTAAGGCTTTCTTTGGCTTCGGTATCATCAGGATTGTTTTCAAGATAGGCTCTTACTTCATCGGCTTTCTCAACTACGTTGCCTGCAATCCACCGTTCGGCTATTTCGTATTCCTGTTGTAGCGGATTGTAGAACAACCGCCCGTGTAAGGCTTCTTTCAGGGTATCGGCAGGCAGGCTGCTGATTTCGGACATAAAGTCCAAATCCACGTTGCCGTATTTATTCAGCGAGGCGGCTAATGCCTCTTCGGGATTATCGGTTGCTAACGTGGTCGTAGAGAAACTAACAGGACGGCTGAATATATCCGCTTTATGGATTATGCCGCCAATGATACGCTCCAGATAAGGAATTTCTTTACCTGCGCTGTCTGTCTTTATCAGCTTGGCATTGTCGGCAGCATTGAGATTACCGTATTTTTTGACAAAGCCATCGTACAGGAGGTTCAGGGTTTCCCGTTCTGCCTTGTGTTCGGTCTGCTTTTCAGCTTCTTTTTGGTACAGGTTGATATAACTGTCCCTTACAGCTATGTAGGCTTCGGCTCTTGCTTTCTGTGCCGACGGCAATTGCAATGGATGAAAGATAGCTTTTTTGTCTTCCTTATCCACCTCTTGCAAATAGCCGACCCAACCGTTATCCACCACAAGGCAATCATTCCGATGGAATGATTGCAGTTCGCCACTATACGGGGCAGGTTCAGGAATAGCATTAATATTGATAGCGGTAATGGCTGTCTTATCAGACTGGCCATTTCCGTTTATTTGTGAAAACAGGTCGCTGATAGCTTCCTGTTTTTTGCCGTTAACCTGGTCGGTTCCGTTAATATCACCATTGGATTTTAGCGGTGTATAGGGCTGCTGCCTTGCACTGCTGAACAGGTCGGGCTGACGACCTATTGTACCTCTTCTTTTTTTAGTGCTTTGCCTTTTGGCTTGGGTAGTTCTTTTAGGTGGAGCAAGAACCATTACAGGTTCTCCCGCACTTTCAAACAAGTCAAAAATGCTTAGTTGCTTTAATTCCTGCGGGCTTTCCTGACGGACTACCGGAGTAGGTACAGGTTGCGGCTTTTGCTGAATGATTACAGGGTCTATGACCGGAGGTGTAACTTTTGGTTCAATAGGAATTTGTATAACAGGCTCGTCGTTCTGTTCGCCTTTGTATAAACTCAAATTCAGATGCTTTCCAAAATCTTCGGAAAGCATTTGCTTCAAATCTTTGGCAATGCCCTCAACACCGTCTTTATGCGTATAGATTAAGGCAGGTTGCCCGTATGGGTCGGTATCTAATTTTTGGTCGGTATGGATAATTCTTGTACTGTCCTGAAAGAGCGCATTGCCAGGCGTATTGTATTCAGATGGCTTGCTTTGGCAAAACAGATCTTCCCTGTCGGTCAGATTTTCTTTTGCCGTATTTTTTTGCAGGATAATCAGGTCGCTGCCGACTTCCGTACCTGCATATTCGGTAAACAGGTTGTTAGGCAATCTTACAACCGAAACCAAATTATTATCCTGCATCAACGCCCTGCGTATGGGTTCGTTCTTAGGGCTGTTCAGAATGCCCTGTGAAGTGATGTAAGCCAACAAACCGCCCTCACGGAGCATATCAGCACCTTTCAGAAAAAAGTAATTGTGTATGCTTCGGGCAGCTTGTTCCTTTGCGCTGTTTCTACTGCGTGAATAAGAAAGGTCAAATACGGAAGTATCGCCAAAAGGGATATTACTGGCGATTACATCATAGGTGTTTTGTTCCCTTTCGGGGATTTCCTCAAAGCCGTTTATACGGATATTGATTTCGGGGTAAAGCTGCTTTAAAATCTTGCCTGTAAGCAAGTCCTTTTCATAAGCGGTAACACTGGCTTTCTGATTTTCCGAAAAGGATTGGATGAATGAACCGATACCTGCGGAGGGTTCGAGGAATTTATCAATGTGCAGACCATTATCCCGCAAGGCAGATGAAATGGCATCTATAACTTTTGGTGGGGTATAAAAAGCCGTCAGTACGGAACTTTTCATACTATCCACATACTTGCGGTATTGCTTATCGTCTTCGGAATTTTCTTTGAGTAGTTGGTGGAGTTCCTGCGTGAGTGGAAAAAGGTCGTGTTCTGTTTTTCTCCAATGATTGATGTCTATTTCGTTTTCTACGGGGTTCAGAACGAATTTAAGACCGCCAAATCCGCTGTATCGCATCATTAGCAGTCTTTCGCCTACGGTGGCTTGCCGTTTCTCCTTTTCCAGTTTAAAAACAATTCGCAGGGCATCAATATTCTGTTGGAGATGGAACCGCTTACTGAAGCCCATTTTCCTCAATCCATATTGAGATGGTTCCGGTCAGTTCGGTATAGAGTACATCAAACTCATTTCCGTTGGCGAAATCATCGGTTAATTCATATCCTGCGAAAACAGGCTCACAAACGGGGAACATTTTAAGGGCGAACGGTCGCAGCTCCTCGTCTGCCATTATGGCATCAAACTCATTGCATACCACTTTGAAAACCGTGTTGAACTTGGAGAAGTGCAAGCCCTCAAAAAGTATGTAGTTGGCTATTTCGTCGCATTGCTCAACGGCGTTTCCCGAACGGAAAGCACCCTCATAAGCATTGGCAGCCCACGAAGACCGTTGGTCAATAAATTTTTGGTCGTGTGCCTTTTCGGGAAAGCTGCTGTTTAATAATTCTTGCAGTCGTAATCTGAAATACGACAGGTCTTTTTGCTGTACATCCATACTTATTTTGATTAGAATTTTACTTAAATCCTAAAATTATAAGCAGGAGCAAATGCCTTTGATAATGTTGCAGCGTTTGGCTTTGAAAGGCAGGATTTGGCGATTTACAATAGAAAATTGAACTGATTATTTATACAGAATTGGTGCTTGGCTATATGTTTTTTCACAAACTACTTTTGTGGTTTAAATATTTATCGTAATATTGCGATATATTATTACAAATAAGATGGGCGTAACAAAAACAGAAATATTTACAGAACAGCAAAACAGCTTGGCAACCACTTTAAAGGCACTGGCTCATCCTGCCCGTATAGCTATCCTGCAATACATCATCAAGCAGAATGCTTGCATTTGTAATGACTTAGTGGAAGAATTAGGATTGGCGCAGGCTACGATTTCACAACATTTAAAAGAGCTTAAAAACATTGGTATCATCAAAGGCAATATAGAAGGGACAAGTGTGTGCTACTGTATTGATGAAAATGTTTGGCAGCAGATTAAAAAGGAACTCAATGCTTTCTTTATAGATAATGTAGAGGTTGATAAATGCTGTTAAGCATTTTTTTTAAGCACATTAATCGCAATAAAGCAATATAACAATTAAATAAAAAAATAATGAAACTATCAAACATCAAAGAAATCTTACCAGCATTGGATAATGTTGAATTTCAATTAGAGAACGGAACATTTGTACCCGAACACTTTCACGTTACCGAGATAGGTGTTATTACAAAACACTTCATTGATTGTGGCGGAACAATTAGAAACGAAAAAGTTGTCAATTTCCAATTATGGAATGCCAACGATTTTGAACACCGATTAAAGCCAACAAAGCTATTAAACATCATTAAGCTATCCGAAGAAAAGTTGGGTATTGAAGATGCCGAAATAGAAGTAGAATACCAAAGCGAAACGGTTGGTAAATACGATTTGAATTTTAACGGAAACCATTTTGTACTGAAAAACAAGCAAACCGCTTGCCTGGCAAGTGATGCTTGCGGTATTCCTGCCGAAAAGCAAAAGGTAAAATTATCAGAGCTGAATAATGCTTGCTGTACACCAAATTCGGGATGTTGCTAAACACTAAAAACAAAATGCGATGTATCAAAAACTAATCGAAATCATTAACAACAAAATTGATGTACAAAGCATCAGCGAAGAACGTAAAGCCGTATTACAACCGCTGATTGATTTTATACAGCAAAAAGTAAACGACAGGCAGGATATAAATATCAATTTCATCTGTACCCACAATTCCCGAAGAAGCCATTTATCACAGGTTTGGGCACAGGTAGCGTCAGCACATTTTAATATACCAAATGTACATTGTTATTCGGGCGGTACGGAAGAAACGTCACTATTTCCGAAAGTTGCAGAAACATTGACTAATCAGGGGTTTAACATTTTCAAAATCGCAGATACTAATAACCCTGTATATGCCATAAAATACAGCGATAATGCTTTGCCTGTTATCGGCTTTTCAAAAAAGTACGATAGTCCTTTCAACCCAGTATCAGCATTTACAGCCATTATGACCTGTTCACAGGCAGACGGTGGATGTCCATTTATTGCAGGTGCAGAAAAAAGGATACCTATCACATTTGAAGACCCTAAAATTTCAGACAATACACCGGAGCAATCACAGGTATATGCAGAAAGAAGTTTACAGATAGCAACGGAAATGTTTTATGTTTTTTCAAAAGTCAGTCAATAACCAATGCAACCAAAACTAAAATTTCTTGACCGTTACCTTACCTTATGGATATTCCTTGCAATGGCAGCAGGTATAGGTTTAGGGTATTTCTTTCCGGGAATATCAAAAATTACAAATGCTTTATCCGTAGGCACTACAAACGTTCCTTTGGCAATAGGTCTGATACTGATGATGTACCCGCCATTGGCAAAAGTGGATTATTCATTATTGCCCCAAGCATTTAAGGATAAAAAAGTAATCGGCATATCCTTATTGCTCAATTGGGTTATCGGTACAATATTGATGTTCGGATTAGCCGTTTTGTTTTTACGTAATGAACCCGATTATATGACAGGCTTGATATTGATAGGTTTGGCAAGATGTATCGCAATGGTAATCGTATGGAGCGATTTAGCTAAAGCAAACAGAGAATACACAGCTATGTTAGTTGCATTAAACAGCATCTTTCAGATAATTTCTTATAGCTTCTTAGTTTGGTTATTCATTAATGTATTACCAAGCAAATTAGGAGTAGCCAATTTCAATGTAAGCGTATCAATGAAAGACGTAACCGAAAGCGTATTAATATACTTAGGCATTCCTTTCTTAGCAGGTTTTATAAGCCGTTACGCATTGGTAAAGTCAAAAGGAATAGAATGGTATAACAGGAAATTTGTACCTCGAATATCGCCCATTACATTATATGCTTTACTGTTTACAATCGTATTAATGTTCAGTCTGAAAGGCGATAAAATATTAGAACTGCCAATGGATGTAGTAAAAGTAGCCATACCGTTAATCATCTATTTTGTACTAATGTTTTTTGTCAGCTTCTTTATCAATAAATCTTTAAACGTTCCTTACGACAAAAACGCATCCATCGCATTTACAGCCACAGGAAACAATTTTGAATTGGCAATAGCCGTAGCAATAGCGGTTTTCGGTATTCATTCTCCACAGGCATTTGTGGGCGTTATAGGACCGTTGGTAGAAGTACCTGTACTGATACTGTTGGTAAAAGCAAGTTTATGGCTAAAGAAGAAATATTACTAAAGGTTATTTAAGAACGTATTAGAGCATTTTGAAGCATAAAAAAACTAAAAATGAACCTCCGATAATTCGGAGGTTCATTTTTTACGGCTTGTTCAATATTTGAAGCATCCTGCCGACTTCAATATCCATTCTTGAAAAAGCAAACCATTTTTTGCCCAGGTCTTTGAGCGATGCCCCTATATGGTAGAGTTCTGTATGGTCAATAATCAAAAAACGGTCGTGGGCGTCGGAAAACACTTCAATTTCTATCGGAGGATATTGGCTATTGTAGCGTTGTAAGTCTAACCGTAACTGATTGCTGATACTTTTGGTAAGGATTGTAGCGGTTACATTAGTCTTACGCTTACCCAACAAGGTAAGCACCGTATCATCCACATAATTATCAAGCAGGATAACAGAGCTTTTGGCACTACGGATAATATCGGAAACAAAGGCGTAGGCATCAAAAATCTGCCCGTTGTAGAAAATGCCTTTTTCGCTGTGCAGCTTGTCGCTTTCCAAAGCCTTAAAAATCTCTTCAAATTTTTGGTCGGCTTCCAGTTGCTTTAACTCGATATTGTCCAAACGATGAAACAAAGAAGCGTTGCTGATGAGCATACGCCGCATTTCTACAAAGGCTTCCATTATTTCCACACTCATTTTAACGGCTATATCAGAACGAAGTATGGCAGATGCCATTGCAACGCCTTGTTCCGTAAAAGCATAGGGCAAATAACGTCTGCCGCCGTAATTTAAACTTGAGGTTCCAATTTGGAACCTCAAGTTTTCAACTTCCTCTTCGGTCAGTTGAAAGCAGAATGATACAGGAAAACGCTTAATATTTCTTTTAACAGCTTTGTTCAGGTTCTTTGTTTCTACCTGATATAAGGCAGCGAGGTCGCTATCCAACATTACCTGTTTGCCCCGGATAGTATAAATCAGGTTCCTGATTTCTTTGGGTACGATTGACGGTTTATTTTCCATTGCGTTTACTGCTTTTGTTTTTTTCAAACTCAAAGGAACTTTCAGCGTTTTCTTTCAGAATGATGTAAGCATCGAATTTCTTTCCGGCTTTGCTTGTCATTCCTTTGATAAGAGAGGTTTTGCCTTTATTGACAAGGTTTGTTACATTTTCGATACTGATTTGTACACCGCAGACGGTGCGGAACTGTACCCAGTTACAAGCCTCATCAGGGCATTTCACAATCTTGTCACGGATAATAAGCTGCTGACTTTTGCATTTCGGGCAGGTTAGTTTGGGTTGGTTGGTGCTTGCAATAGAGGTTTGTAGCAATTCATCGGTAATAGATTTGGCATAGGTTTCCATTTCCTTTTGGAATGTTCCGGCATCCGCTTCGTTATTTTCTATTTTCTGTAACGCCAATTCCCATTCGGCAGTCATTGCCACGTCTGCAATTTTCCGGTCTTTTACAAGCCCGTACACCTGCAATCCTTTTTCCGTAGGGATTAAAGAACGTTTATCCCGTTGGATATAATTACGGGTAAACAGGGTTTCGATAATGGCGGCTCTTGTTGCAGGAGTACCGATGCCGATATTTTTGAGGGCTTTGCGTTCTTCTTCGTTCTCAATTTCTTTCCCTGCGGTTTCCATAGCCGACAAAAGCCCGGCTTCGGTGTAAAGCACTGGTGGTTTGGTCTGCTTTTCCAAAACTGCGGCTTCCTTTATGGCAAGTTCGTCGCCTTTATGCAGTTCAGGTAATTCCTGCACTGGCTCTTCGCCGTCATCGGTAAAACTTCCTTTTATGGAACGCCAACCCGCTTCCTGAATTTTACAGCCTTTTGCCGTAAAGTCGTAATGCAATACCTGTAATGATACATCGGTTATTTCTTTGACACAGGCTTGCGATATGGCTTCAAGCAAGCGAAGCGCAATCATATTGTAAATCTTGTTTTCGTCTGCATTAAGTACGGACGGCACTTTGTCCGTAATCAACAAACCGTGATGGTCCGTTACACGGAGGTCATTCACGATACGTTTGTTGAACCGTCCCCATTTGATTTTGGTAAGGGCTTGCTTGCAATCCTCACGATTTTGCAATGCCCGCACGAGGTTTGGAATTTCTGCCCACATATCTTCAGGGATGTATTTGCTCCCGGTACGTGGGTACGTGATAAACTTCTTTTCGTACAGGCTTTGCGCAATATTGAGCGTTGCTTCAGCAGATAATTTCAGCCTTTTGTTGGCTTCCTTTTGTAAGCCTGTCAGGTCGAAAAGCAAGGGCGGTTGTTCTGTAACGCTTTTGGTTTCTACTGATGTAAAGGTTGCCGTTGCGCCACGCTGAATAGCTTTAAGGGTATCATCAGCAAGTTGCTTTTCGTCCCATTTGGTTGCGGAAATACTTTTGAAATCAACCTGGGCTTTGTTGTGCGTTAATTGTATCTGCCAGTATTTCTTTACCGTGAAATTCTTATTGTCGAGGTAACGTTTGCATATCAAAGCCAGTGTGGGCGTTTGCACTCTTCCAAGCGAATAGATACCATTGCCTGCGGCAATGCTCAATGCCTGTGTAGCATTGATGCCTACAAGCCAGTCGGCACGGCTTCTGCCTTGCGCTGCCTGATACAGTCCGTCAAATGCTGCCCCGTCTTTTAGGTTGTTGAAGCCTTGCTTTATTGCCTTTTCGGTAAGCGAACTTATCCAAAGGCGTTCAAAAGGTTTGTTGCATTTCAGGTATTCATAAATGTACCTGAAAATGAGTTCGCCCTCACGACCTGCATCGGTAGCAACGATGATGCTGTTGCTTTGCTTAAAAAGCTGCTCAATGACTTTCAGTTGCTTTAATGCGCCAGTATCGGCGGTGTACCCTTTGTCTTTTTTGACCTTGCGGACGGTCAATAAAAACGGGTTGGGCAATATCGGCAGGGATGCTTTATCAAATCCCGAAATGCCGTAATCTTCGGGCATTCCCAGTCCTATTAAATGACCGAATGCCCACGTAACAAAATAGCCGTTACCTGTCAGGTAGCCATCCTTTTTATCGGATGCTCCCACAAGTCCGGCTATTTCCCTTGCTACGCTTGGTTTTTCTGCAATGATTGTTTTCATACTGTATTACATTTTTCTGCCTTTGGATTTTTCAGGCTTGTTATCCTGTTGCTCCTGCTGCTTCTCGTTTTTCGGTCTTTGCTGCCCGGACTTCAAAGGCTCTTGGACGTTCTTGGTCGCTTCGTTGGTTTTACCCTCCGAATTGACGGCAGTTTGTGTTTTATGAGTTTCGGCAGGTTCTACCCGTGCTTTGTACTGACCGGGAAACTCAAAATTGGTCTTTCCGGTATCTTTGTCGAACGTGATATAACCCTTATACGGTTGGTCTTTTTTGTCTTTCAGTTCAACGTATATGGTTTGTCCGGCTTTGAACTTGTTGTACTGCTCATCATCCAGTTCTTTGCCCCTGAAAGTTCTTGGAGCTTCTTGCGGTTGGCTTTGCTGATTGCTTTGTTGGGTATTCTGTTGGTTCGTTTGCGCCTGCTGATTGTTGTTGCTTCTGTCAAACAGGAACTCAACATACCGTTTGTCCGCATTGAATTGTACAGTTGCCGAAAACTCCGTTCCTTTCGAGGAAATCATACCCTCTAAATAGAGCGGTTTGCCCTCCATCAGCGTTTGTTTTTGTTCGTCATTCAGCTTTACGCCCTTAATTTCATCGGGAATTTTTATAAACTCCGTGCGCAGTGCAACCACGTCATTGGTCAGCCTGTCAATACTTATAATGGACGGCATCAGGTCGCCTGTTTTGGAGTTTACCAAATTGACGACACGCCCCATATTACCCGTTTCGAGCAGGTTTTTCTTGTCTTCGTCCGTAAACTTGTGACCGAAAAATTCAAAGTGGAGGTTAGGTTCTCTTTTGATACCGTGTATTGCCACGATAACATTGCCGTCTTCCGCTTGCTGTAAAGACAGGCGGGCATCCGTGCGGAGGATAGAGCCCCCGAGGTTGATACCTATCGGTAAAAGCTCATTGGTTTTATAACCTCGTAACAAAGGGTCGAGCAGGTTCCTTTTTTCAAGATACTCTTTGCTCAATCCGAGGTTTTTCATTGTGTCCCAATCAATCTGCTCCGGCTTGTAGCGATATTCGCTTGTTTCCGTTGTTGTTTGTGCTGTTGCCATATTATTTTGATTTTCTTGTTTTTTATCGGGTTGGGGTTCTGCTTTCACTTCGTGTTCTTTCAGCACTTTTTCGCCCTGTGGAGTGGGCTTATCTACGTGCTTTTGTAATTCCTCTGCTTTTTCAGCAGCAACCGAGGCAGGCACTTTGAAGAAAGTAAAGTTTGTAGGGTTCTTTAACTGGCTGAAAAAATTGGAAAAGAAGTTGGAAAAGAAATCACCGCTTTTATCCACACGCATAAACTGGTTTTGATTTTTCTTCGTGGGGTCAACGGTTTCCATTTTCCCGTTTTCGTCTATACTCTTTACTGCCTGGATTTTCATTTTCTCTTTATCCAGTACGAGTAAGATGTCCGAAAGCTGTTCGGGCATTTCCTGTTTATTAGTTGTTTCTTCGCTCATAATCTGAAAATTTCAAAATTTCACGATCGAATGTAAAGGAAGCCTTCACTGATTTGCTTTATGTGGCACTCAAAGGCAGCGTTTGTCACTTATTGGCATCCAGTTTAGGTAACGGAGGGTTAAAACTTTCCCTGATGAACTGATGCACATCGGATAGCTTGTAATACAGTTTTCCGCTAATGGTATAATAAGGGAGCTTACCTATGGAGCGATACCGTTGCAGGGAACGGTTACTGATTTTCAGCATTTGCAATAAATCCTGATTATCCAGTAACTCTTCGCCGTCTATGCTGTTGCGCTTCTTTTGTAAATCGTCTATGTGGTTGCCAAGAATGTCCAGCCTGTCCATTATGCGTTCCATCCACGCCACAAATTCCATTTTGTCGATATTCATACGGGTACGCTTTTAATGATTACCTGATTTCAGCTTTCTGCCTTTCTCGATATAGCTTTTGCCTTTCGCCATAAGCTGCTCCACATATTCATCGGTCGTCTGCACGGCGTTAGCGTTGAGCATTTCCTTGATAGCACCAATCGTATAGTAATACTGCCCGTACATTTTTGAAAAAGCTATCTGCCCGTTGGTGCGCATACGCCACAACGTTTTTTCGCTGATGTGGAGATACTGGCAGACTTCGTGGTTGTTGAGCCATAAGCTATCGTAGCTTGTATCTTCCAGTTTGAGGATATATTCGCTAATGGCTTTCAACCGTTCGTTGAGGTGCTTCCACACTTCTTCGTCAACTGTTATAATGTTCATTGCACTATTGTTTAATATTCACAGTACAAAATTCAGAAGTGTGGCAGTGTTTGTCTGCCAATGCGTACCCATTGGTTTGGCACTTTTTTTCAAATTTTTTGCAATGAGAAAAACCCTTGTTTAATAAGGGTTTTAGCGTGTTTCGGTTATTTTGTAGTAGCCTTTTGCCCATATATGCCAATTGGCATATATGGGCAAAGAAAAAGCAGTACATTTTGTGTACTGCTTTCAAACACCCGTGCTGATGTTGCTAAAGGTCTTTATCCATATACTCTTCGAGGGAAATTTTGAGCTGGTCTAAAAACACCGTTCGGGAGCCTGCCCTTGTTTTCATTCGGTGGAAAGAATGATGTATATCGTTCAAGGGCGTTCGGAAGAGGATTTGGAAAATCAATGCTAATTTCCTGATGCCTATTTTCCCGTATGCAATAGATTTGGAAACATACAGGGCGTAAATCAATTCTATCAGTGCATTTTGCGAGTTCGTCCACGAAATGTCTTTGTTTCCATCACCGTTTATTGAAATGGTATCGGGATTTTTTTCAGGGTTTATTTTGGTAAGCAAGAAAGTATAAAGTAATTCATTGGCTATAATATGGGCAACTTTGTTATCGTAATAAGTAGAAAAGCTAAGGTCAATTTCAAATACACTACTTTTTAGACCATCGTGGTAATTGATTTTTCCGAGCCTGAAATAACTGTGGTCACGGTCAGTTCTGCCTGCACGATAGTACCTGTAAAAATCCTCATTGGATATGCTTTCCTTGTATTCGGATTTCAGAATTTTCAGTTGGTTTTCAAAATAACTTTGGTGTATTCTCCCTGCACTTACGGGGCAGGTAGTTTCAATGCGGAATACCTTATTGTAATAAATAAGTTTTCCTAAAATCTGCGGTTTGATTTTCTTGAAAAAATTGATTTCCTGCCGTTCGTCCTTAAATCCGGTCTGCAAGACTTTCATCTTTATAGTAAACAGCATTTCCTTTAAGAATAAGGTCATTTGGTAAGCCTCATCCGCAGTTTGCATCATTTGAGAAGATAGCATATCTTCCTGACGCTGAATTTCCGATAATATTTTGTTCAACACGATTTCCATAGCTTAGATTTTTAGAGATTAACACCATACGTTTCGGATTTACATTTTTGTTTATTTGTCAAAACTTGGAAATAATATCGGAACCAATATCACAGGTTGCCCCCATATTGGGGAAGATTTATTTTATAACGCCTTATGATGTATATTGGAAAAAGCAGAAAAAAGGGTTAAGTACGCTACGACTTAACCCTTTTTTTTATTAAATTTGCGGTAATGATTTACAAGGTAATCAGATGAAAGCGAGTGCAGTAAGCACCATTACTAAATCGTTACCGATAGCACTTTCGGTTCTTGTAAACTACTCTTTATTAGCCACTTTGGGCTATATTAATCTTTTTTTCAAAAAAACAATTTATGAATTTAGAGCATATCGTTCAGAAAAACAAAGCCGACAAAGGATTGCGGTTTGTTAATTTATTAATTGACCTCATTTTTTTCTTTTTGTTTCTGTTTGGCGTTGGATTTGTTGCCGGTTTACTATTATATTTAATTAATCCTTATTCTACTTTTTTTGAAGATTTAGGAGAACTTAATCCTTTTTTAGACCGAATTTTCACATCAATACTTATTGTTTTCTATTATTTTGGAATGGAAACTTTAACTAAAGGAAGAACGATAGGCAAATTTATCACAGGAACAAAAGTGGTTACTTTAGAAGGCGAACTGCCTACAGCTAATATTTTTTTAAAGAGAAGTTTGTGCAGAATTATTCCTTTTGAAACTTTTAGTTTTTTAGGTACTAATGGTTGGCACGACAGTATTCCGAAAACAACTGTGGTGATCAAAAAGCATTTTGATTACGAAGTTGAAATGCAAAAAAATGTTGCAGCAATTGGAACAATAGATGAATAACAAAAACTTTTGAAATCTCAAGAGTTTTTGGATTAAAGTTTAACTTAAACGATCTGAAATCTTTCTTCCGTTTCTTTTATACTTTTATTCAAATTGGGTTTTATCACTTTATAAAAAACGAACAGAAATAGTAAGTGAAGTACCGTAAAGACAGCTAAAAAATGAATTCCTGCATTTGATATTCCTAAATTTTCTTGAAAAAGGCGATTTATAATTGAATAATATGCACCGCCCAATCCAATAGAAGGAATAGAAAAAGTAGCTTGTGCAACCGATTGTAACAACCAGCTTTTTCCTTGTTTTTTCTGTTCTGTTCTTATTTTTAAAATATATCGAAATCCATCAACCATAAAATAAATAAAGGAACTTAACAAGATTGTTAAAATAATCATTTCGCCTAAAGATTTGGTCTTTTGTAGAAAGAACACAATTCCTAAATATAAACCAACCGTTAGAATTACTTTTGGAATCGAAATAAACTTCAACACTTCATTCCAAAGCATTCTGTTGTAATACTTTTGCAATTCGCCTTGTTTTTGTTCAACCAAACCTGTAAATCCAAAAACGCCAAACTTTTTAAATTCGGTTTGTAACGCATCTTCAAAAGAAATAGTTGGGTTTTCTTTCCATTGATCTTCAATAGCATTTGCCAAATGATCTACCAGTTCTACCTGAACATCGTAAAATTCAACATAATGTTTTTGAGTAAAAACGAATAATTGGTTGATTTCTTGTTCGGAAATTTTTCTCATAACTTACTAAAGTTAAGTTCTGTTTGATTGATTTCGTATTTTAAAAGAGGAATTATTTTAGTGTACAAAATCAAAAGAAATAAGATTAATATTTGTGTAAATACACTAGATAATACTATTTTGAAAAGCGAAGGGTCTGAGTTGACCGATAAATTGGTTCTTAAGTAGAAAAGAGCAAAAATAGGTAAACCGTATAAATAATTTGCAACGCTATTTACAAGAAACTTTTTGTTTTTAGATGTTTTTACTCTTTGATAAATGTAAACTCCCAGTGTTAATGCAATAAATCCAAAACGTATTAATAAATCATAATTGTACAAAAAAGACTTTGGATTAGAATAAAATTGAAACAATACATAAAACATTACTACTGTAAGAATGACTTTTGGAACTGAGAAAAAGTTGATAAATTCTTTTTTTATGATTTTCCAATAATGATTTTTCAATGCCGCTTGTTTTTGTTCGACCAATCCGGTAAAACCAAAAATGCCAAATTTTTTAAATTCCGTTTGTAAAGCGTCTTCAAACGAAATGTTGGGATTTTGTTTCCATTGATCTTCAATAGCATTTGCCAAATGATCAACCAATTCTACCTGAACATCGTAATGTTCTACCAAATGTTTTTTAGTAAATTCGAACAATTGATCGATTTGTTGTGTTGTTAGTTGCTTCATTATTTATTTAATAGCATTTTAAATTTTCGATCGTTTTTAATTTTGTAATAAACAATCAAATAATACAACATTAAACTAACCGCTGTAAAACCTGATAATAGTAGCAGAGAAGGGAATTGTTCCATCTTTCTTACCCAATGAATTCCAAAATACAGATAGAACATAAGTATAAAACTTATGGTAAATAACGCACCATAAGTACCTGCAACTTTTTTTTTGAAACAAAAGTATACAACCCTAGAAAAACAAAACTTAAAATAGGAATTGCCATTGGTATTACATCCAAGTCTTCTAATAACAAATTGTGATTTGAGTACGGTAAATTATCGTAAATGAAATAAGACAAAATCCAAAGGAAAATAAATACAGGATTTAGAAAGATATCTTTCAATAATGAAACTCTTTGTGATATTACATTAGACCATTGGGTTAACTTTTGCGTTTTTAAATAATCTTTTTGTTCTTCAAAAACAGTATCTAAAGCTTGTTTAAAATCAAGATTTTCTTTTGTTTCTATTAAACATAAAATATGGTCTAAAATTTCGATGCGAATATCCATAAAAGTAAATCCAAAATCAATCAACTTTTGATCTACCTGTTGTATTTGTTCTGTAGTAAGTTTCATTAAAACGATGGTTTTAAATTAGGACTAACAATTGTTTGCATGTTGCGGATAAAATTCTCCAATTCTTCCATACGCGAAGCGGTTTCTTTCACGCCGTTTTCAGTCAATTTATAATACTTGCGGATACGACCATCTACCCGATCCATTTCCACATCTAAAAAACCTTCGGCTTCCATTTTGTGTAATGCCGGATACAGTGCACCTTCGGTAATATTCATTTCGCCTGCGGTAATTTCTTTTACTTTTTGCGTAATTTCATAACCATACATCTTTCCGTTTTGTTCCAAAAGTTTCATGATAATGGTGTTCAAACTGCCTTTGTATAATTGCTGTTGCTTTTTCATATGTAGATAATTATTTTTTTATTGGTCATACGCAATCGCTTATCTTCATTGGTGTTTGTTTGTTACAAACAATTTGTCAATGGCGATTTCATATACTTATGATTTTTAGGTATGGCAAATATACATATAATTCTTATACATACAACTATTAGGTATGTTTTTTTTAAAGTTTGGATTTTTGGTTAAGTTGTCAAAACTGAAAGCTGATAAAAATCATTATTAATGCCGTTTGATTTTTGTATTTTTGCATAAAAGAAATTAATAATGTCAAAATTCAATCCTTTAAAGGTTAAAGAAATAAAAAGAGAAACGCCTTTGGCAGTTTCGATTGTTTTTGATGTTCCTGCAGATTTAAAAGCAGATTATCAGTTTGAAGCAGGTCAGTATGTAAACATCAAATCCATTATAAACGGCGAAGAACTAAGAAGATCTTATTCTATCAGTTCCTCTCCAAAAAGCGATGAGTTACGCATTGTTGTTAAAGCGGTTGAAAACGGCGTGTTCTCTAATTACGCAACACAACAATTACAGGTAGGCGATATTTTAGAAGTTGCTGTACCTGAAGGTAAATTTGTTTTAGAAAATAAAGATGCCAAAGTTATAGCCGGTATTGCAGCCGGAAGCGGTATTACACCTATTATTTCACTGGCAAAAGATGTGCTGGAAAATGCTACCGATACCATATTTGTATTAATCTACGGAAACAAAAGCGTAGAAGACACCATTTATTACAATGAAATTGAAGCTTTAAAATCGCACTATTTAGGTCGGTTTTTTGTACATTATACCTTTACAAAAGAACATCCCGACGATTCATTATTTGGTCGAATTGAACGTTCTACCATAAATTTTGTGATGAAAAACAAACACAATGAAAAGCAGTTTGACGAGTATTTTCTGTGTGGCCCCGAGGATATGATTAAAAAGGTAACCGATGTTTTAAAGGAAAACGGTACTGCCGAAGAACAAATTCATTACGAACTGTTTACCACAAGCTCAACCAACGGCGAAATTCCTGTTTCGGGCGAAGGGATGGTTAAAGTAACTGTTCTGGTAGACGATGTGGAAACGACTTTTAATATGCCAAGAACCGAAAATATTTTAAATGCAGCGTTGAAACACGGTGTCGATGCTCCGTATTCGTGTCAGGGTGGAATTTGCAGCTCGTGCATGTGCAGAACCATTAAAGGATCGGCAGAAATGAAAACCAATCACATTTTAATGGACGATGAAGTAGAAGAAGGCTTATTGTTAGCGTGCCAGGCTTATGTTACATCAGATGAAATTTATGTAGATTTTGATGATGTTTAAATAAAAAAAGCAGGATTTTGAAATCCTGCTTTTTTATTATAATTTATTATCTTTATTAGAAAATGTCAAAAAAACTGATATTCTCTTTCTTAGGAGTTCTTCTTTTATTTGTAGTAGTAATTTTAATTTACCAGAACCTTCCTATAGAAATAGCAAGAAAACAAGATATAGCATTAGGTAACAATCTTATTAAAAATATTGAAAAATATAGATTAGATTATAACAGATTACCTGCCGAAGATGATTGGGAAACTCTTAAACAATTAGGTTTTCATACGCAAGAGCTTGGCACAAAGCCTAATTATACTATAGACTCGAAAGGTAATTATGAAATTACTTTTTTAGAAGGATTTGACGGTCCTTATTTGACTTGGAATTCTATTGATGAAAAATGGAAGATAGATTTTCCTACAATTTTTAATAGTTCCGTTGAAACTGAATCACCTATTTTTGAAGGAAACCAAATACTATTTATACGACCAAGCGAAGAAAAGTTTGAATTATTAAAAAATGATAATGGTGTTTATGAAGTTGATTCAGATTTTGGATTTGGTATTCAACGAACAATATACAGCCTAGATTTACAAGTCAAATACAAACATTTAAAGTACGAAGTTGTTAATGAAAGATTTATTGAAATTAACGACTGTAAAAACTGTCCGATAAAGATTGATACAGACACATTACTATATACAACAATGTTAACGGCACCTGGAAAAGAAATAAAAGTCATAAAAACAGTAAACTCTATAGGTTATTTATCTGCCATTGATGATTTTTTTGATATTCAATGATTTTTAAAGATATTTCCCCAAATAAAACCCCAACAGAGTTGGAACTCTGTTGGGGTTTTATAATTTATCTTAGATAAACTACCCTATTTTTTTAAGACCTCACAGGTTTTTAAAACCTGTGAGGTCTGTTTTACTTACAAATCAAAACCTAAATCCGTTCGGTAATATTTCCCGTCAAAATTGATTTTTTCTACGTTTTGGTACGATTGTTTTAAGGCTGCTTTAAAATCCGCACCATAAGATGTTACTGCAATTACACGTCCGCCGTTTGTTACAATGTTTCCGTCTTTTTCTGTTGTTCCTGCATGAAAAACAATCGAATTTTCTACTTGATCTAAACCGGTAATTACTTTTCCTTTTTCATAATCTTCAGGATATCCGCCCGAAACCATCATTACCGTAGTAGCTGTGCGTTCGTCAATTTCTAAAGTTGCATTTTCTAATGTTTCACTGGCAACTGCCTCAAACAACTCCACAATATCCGATTTTATACGAGGCATCACTACTTCGGTTTCCGGATCGCCCATACGCACGTTGTATTCAATCACAAACGGATCGTTTCCTACTTTGATCAATCCGATAAAAACAAAGCCTTTGTATTCAATTGCATCGTTTTTCAACCCGTTAATGGTAGGTTTTACAATGCGTTCTTCTACTTTCTGCATAAATTCAGCATCGGCAAACGGCACCGGAGAAACTGCCCCCATTCCACCGGTATTTAAACCGGTATCACCTTCGCCAATTCGTTTGTAATCTTTGGCTGTTGGCAATATTTTGTACGATTTTCCATCGGTTAAAACAAAGCACGACAGTTCAATTCCGTCTAAAAACTCTTCAATCACCACCTTTGATGAGGCATCTCCAAATTTGGCATCAACCAGCATATTTTTTAATTCGTTCTGTGCTTCGGCTAAATCGTTTAAAATCAACACGCCTTTTCCGGCAGCCAAACCATCAGCTTTTAAAACATACGGAGGATTTAAAGTTTTTAAAAACGCACAACCTGCTTCAACCGTATCTTTTGTAAAAGCCTGGTAACGAGCTGTGGGGATATTGTTTTTTACTAAAAATTGTTTGGCAAATTCTTTACTGCCTTCTAATTCGGCACCGTGTTTTGACGGACCAATAACAGGAATTTTATTTAATGCGGTATCGTTTTTAAAGAAATCATAAACACCTTTTACCAGCGGATCTTCGGGACCAACCACCACCATTTTTATCTGGTTGTCTAAAACAAATTGTTTTACCGCTTCAAAATTTGTTGGATTTACCGCCACGTTGGTTGCAATTTGAGCAATTCCGGCATTGCCCGGTGCTACAAATAATTGGCTGCATTTTGAACTTTGTGTGATTTTCCAAGCCAAAGCATGTTCTCTTCCGCCCGATCCTAATAGTAAAATATCCATGTTGTTATGTTGTAATTTTAGTTGCAAAAATAAGATTTTTAAATCATTAATAGGCTTTTTTCTCGCCTTTGATCGCGTTTTTAATGGTTAGATAGATAATTTTTACATCAAGCAGAAGCGACCAGCTTTCCATATAAAAAATATCGTATTTAATGCGGTTGATGATATCGGTATCGTTTTCAATTTCGCCCCGGTAGCCATGCGTTTGTGCCATTCCGGTAATTCCGGGTTTTATAAAATGGCGGGCTTTGAATTTGTTCACCTTCACAGCATATTTCTCGGTAAAGTTCAACATGTGCGGACGCGGCCCTACAACCGACATGTTTCCTATCAAAACATTGAAAAACTGCGGCATTTCATCGATACTTGTTCGTCGTAAAAAAGCACCGATTTTTGTAATGCGGGGATCGTTTTTCACGGCTTCGTCTATATCGGCCTTTTCATTGACAAACATCGACCGGAACTTATAACAGTTAAATTCCTCATAATCCAGTCCGTGTCTTTTTTGTTTAAAAAAAATAGGACCTTTTGATTCTATCCGTATTAAAAGTGCCACCAAAGGTATAAGCCAGGACATCACAAAAACAACAACAAACAGCGAGAAAAAAATATCAAACACGCGCTTTATAAAATAATTTACAGGATCGTTTAACGGAGTGGTTCTTGAAGGCATCACCGGAATTACTCCGTAATAATCGACCTTTAAATTGGCAGAAAGCAAATCTTTTTTTGAAGGTAAAAACTTTAAAAGTTTTAAGTTATTATCTACATAATTAATAAAAAAAGAAACTTGCTGAGTGGTTGTTTTTTCTAAACTTAAATAAATTTCATCAATATCTTTTTCTTTACAGTAAGAGATAATTTCGGCTGGCGGCGTATTGAGTAGCGAAAAGCTTTTACACAATAAATAACCGTAATCGGCATTGGTTGTAACAAATTTGAGAAAATTATCGGTTAAATCGTCGTGCCCAACTACCACAATTTTACGCAGGTTTCCCCTGTAATACTTCCTGAAAATCTTTAAGAGATAAAAAACCAGATATTTTACCGGGATAATGACCAATGCCGTAAACAAAAGATAGTTGGTAACTGACCAATACGCATGGGTTAAGGAAAACAATCCGTTTAATGCAAATAGATTTAAACTGAAAAGGAAGTATTGCTTTATGGCTTTTTGTGCAATCTGGATCAGCTTTGTGAAACGATACACCTGGTAAAATTTTGTAATGACCGATATTACAATCCAAGAAAAAGCCAGATACAGGTAAAAATACAACAGCTGAAACGATAACGGCAACAACCAAATACCCAACAATACCAAAACAAGCAAATCAAATGTTATGGTAATGGGTCTTAAATACTTGGAATATCTACCTATTTGCCGTTTCACTAATAAATATATTTAGAGAAATCTTTGTGTTCTTCTTTTTTTAATTCTTCTGCAGACAGCGTTTTAAAATACTCAAACGTTTTTTGCAAACCAATTTTACGATCAATTTTTGGTTCCCAGTTCAATATTTTTTTAGCTAACGAAACATCGGGTTTTCTCTGCAACGGATCGTTCTCCGGCAACGGCTTGTAACTAATCTTCTGACGGGTTCCTGTTAATTCAATGATTTCCTGAGCAAATTCATTTATCGTGATTTCGTACGGGTTGCCAATGTTTACAGGTAAATGATAATCGCTCATCAGCAATTTATAAATTCCATCGATCTGATCATCTACATAACAAAAAGAACGCGTTTGGTTTCCATCACCAAAAATCGTCAGATCTTCGCCCCGCAAAGCTTGCCCCATAAAAGCCGGAATCACACGCCCGTCGTTTAAACGCATTCTGGGACCATAAGTGTTAAAAATACGCACAATTCGTGTTTCTAATCCGTGGAAATTGTGGTACGCCATCGTGAGTGATTCCTGAAAACGCTTGGCTTCGTCATACACGCCACGGGGGCCAATGGCGTTTACATTGCCGTAATAATCTTCGGTTTGCGGATGCACCAGCGGATCGCCGTAAACTTCGGAAGTTGACGCAATTAAAATCCGGGCATTTTTAGCTTTTGCCAACCCCAGTAAATTATGCGTTCCCAACGAACCTACTTTTAAGGTTTGAATAGGAATTTTTAAATAATCAATAGGGCTTGCAGGCGATGCAAAATGCAGAATATAGTCTAAATTACCCGGTACGTGTACAAATTTTGTTACATCGTGATGATAAAACTCAAAAAATGCGTTTTTAAATAAATGTGCTATGTTTTTTAAATCGCCGGTAATCAGGTTGTCCATACCAATTACGTAAAAACCTTCATTGATAAACCTGTCGCACAAATGCGACCCTAAAAAACCTGCTGCACCTGTAATGAGTACCCGTTTCATTGTTAAACTATTTGGTGTAAAATTAACACTTTAAAACTAAAAAAAATGCATTATTCTTTATAAAATAGCCACTGATGCACAGATTGTGAGAGAAGAACAAACAAGCTCTTGATTTACTGCTTTGCTTTATAAACTAAAATGATTATCACGAAGTTTATACCAAACTAAATATAATTAAGATTTTCGTCAGTTAGCTTGTTGCGAACTCATAATTCAAAGACTTCTCGATACAGTTTTCTATCGAAAACTTACTCGAAGTGACGAGTATAAACATATCTTGGTGTAAAGTAACAGCCAATTAAACTAAAAATAAAAAGAATTGTCTTCTGCATCCAAAATTTCAATAAACGCAGTAGGGGTTTCACCTGTGATCACCTTAAACAAACTGGCAAATGTTTTGGGATGCAAATCGCCATAGGTTACCGCCAATTCTTTAACGGTTTTTTTTCGTAGTTCTTTATCTGCTTTTAAATCGGTAACTGCTTGTTGTATGCGTAAGCTGTTAATATACGCATTAAACCCCTTTTTGTGCTCATTTAAAAAAGGCGAAAGCGTACTGCGGGTAGTATGTAATTGTTTAGCTAAATCATCTAATGTTATCTGAGCTAAAAAACCTTTTTTCTGCTCAAAACTATTTAACCCTTCTAATAACCGTTGGTCTGTTGCCGATAAAACAGCTACCTTTTTCTCTTGTGGTTGCTGTTCGGGTATTTCCGTTAGGTTTTCATCAACACTTTCAGTCTCTACGGTTTCTGTTTTTTCAATTTTAACAGCGTCATTATCTGTTGTTTTGCTGTCTGTGCTTTCAGCCGTTTGGTTTTGTTCAATTATTTTAACATGTTTTTCTGCCTGGTATGGGCTCTTTTTATACTTTTTCCAAAATAAGTAAGCTGCCATTAGTAACAAAGCACCACCTAAAACACTGATCCAAAAATTGTATTTATTTAACAGTTTTTGCAAGTGTAGTTGGTTATTTTTAAGTTTTTTGTCGTCTAATTCTACGTGCAGCATATTGGTAATGTTTTTCTGTTCCTGTTCAAACTGCTGGTTCAGTTGCATAAGGCTTTCGGTAGCCTGAAATTGCAGTTGGGGTTGGTTGGTTTCATTGTAATACTCAATCAAATAATCGTATGTTTCGCGTAGCTCGTAATTCAAAAACTTTTTTTCGTTAAAAAGCGTGTCTATTTTAGTAAAATAAGTTACTGCTTCTTGTTTATTGTTTTGTTCCCACAATATTTTACCCAAATACAAATACACCACGTACTCATTGGTAAAATCGTTGTTTTGCTGTATGGCAGGCAATGCTTTTGTAAAATGGTTTTGTGCCGTAGCATAATCTTTCTGTAAAAACGCCAACCCGCCTTTTGCATATTCTAAATAAGCGGTTTCTAATTGTTTGTGTTTAGGTTTTAAAAGTGTAATAGCTTGTTCGCTTTCCTTTATAGTAGTGGTTAACTTATCAATATCTTGTAACTGCCAATAAGTTTTATTTAAACAATATAAAGTAACAATATAACTTCTTAAATGGTTATAGTCTTTTTTGTTTTGGTAATAGTTTTTTGCCTGTGTAAAATAGGCAATGGCTTTATCATAATATCTTGTATGATGGTAAATATTGCCGATATCTATGCGAACAGCGTTTAGGTTGTACAGGTTATCTATTTCTTCGTTAAAAGCTTCGGATTCTATGGCATAGTACAACGCATTTTTAAAATCGCGGTGCTTGTAATAAAACACCGTACTTCGGTTCAAGAACCGACCTTTTATACTGTCGTTGTCAATGTTTTGTACCAAAGGGTGCATTTGGTGCAGCAACACGGCGGCATCGGCAAACGGAATCATAAACGATTTTTTTTCTAAGGCTTTATACTGTTCTAAAAGATTATTTTCAATCCGTGCTTTTTGGTAATATACCTCTAAATAGGGTATTTTTTTTTGGTTAGAAACGGTATCGTTTTGTATTACTTCCCAAAGGTTTGTATAAGAATCTGCCGTTGTTTGCCCAAACGAGCAAAACGGCAACAGAAAAATTATCCAGAAAGGGAAGATATTATCCAACACTGGGAATAAATTGTCCAACTTTTTAACAAACATACCTAATTTTTTTCTAACCGCACAAAAATACAAAAAAATTACAAACAGCACTCTTATACCATACAATATACTGATTTTAAACACAATAACACTAATAAAAGACAATCTACGAACGGAAAAATAATCCAGAGGGGGAATAAATTGTCCAAAAAAGGGAACAAATTATCCATTTGTTTAAATCCGGATAATTTTTCCGCCCGTTGTTTTAAAATCATTCCATATTTGCAACAGAACAAAAAGCTACCCGGGCAGCGTTATTAAAAAACTCTGAAAACAATGAACCGATTTTTTTTATATGCTGTAGCAATTGCTGCTTTATGCAGCGCCTGCGAAACAGACAACGAAGTATTCGCAACACAAACAAACAACCCAACCAATACTTTGCATCAGGCAAAAGGTGTTGAAGTAAATGATTACCAAATATATCAAAGCATTTTAAACAGTTTTGTATATGACAAACAGCACACGTATCAGGAAAACCTGCTGCGGTTTGAACAGCACGTAAACCGGCAAATACTTAATTATGTACCACAAGAAACCTATAAATACGAAAAACTAAACAACGAACAACTGTTGGTATTAGAACAAGCAGATGTAGATTTTATAGAACAATTGGTTTATACCAGAGAAACCAAACAAGCCATTTACGTTATACTAAGCAATAGTTTTAACAGCGAAACCATAGGGTTAATTACCAACGAAAACGAACGCCATTTAATAGAAACGTTGTTTGCACTGCACAGTAACGGTAACGGCGATGATGATTTATTGAATGATAAAAGAAGTATTGCTTTTGCGTATGGGGCACAATACAGTTTTACCCAAGCGGTACTGTATGCCGGGGCAATAGAGCTGAAAAAGCATCAGTAGTTAGTAATCATATAACTGAAAACTGGTGACTGAAATCAAAATAACCAAAACAATTCATATTTACTTATTTGTTTCGGAGACCGGTAGTCGCGAATGCCGGTTTTAACAAACAAATTATAAAAAACCGATTACAGCGGGTTACCTGTAAAACCAATTCTTAACCGCAGTTTAAAAACAATAAAATAAAACTGCATAAATTATTTTAAAATGAAAAAAACTTTTATCTTATTAACTTCAGTTATCTTATTGATTTCGTGTAATAACGACAATATTGTTAACAATGGTAATACTTCAGAAAACAATATTTTAAGTACATTAAATAATTATAATAAAAAGTTTTTAAACAATAGCAATAATCAAAAAAAGGATCCTCCAAAAGTTGATAAAATGAAAGCATTAAAACTTGGTTTAGTTGACGCTGCTGCAGCTGTAGGGGTAGGTCCTGTTTGGAGAGTGCCTATAGTTGGACCTTATGCTGGGTTATGGTTATCATTTGGAGCCTCATGGGCAGCTGCTGGAGAATCTGCTGAAGCCCAAGATAAGAAAGTAATTACAAAATCAGTTAATTCTAATGAAATAGAATCTTTAATTAACTTATATTCAAACATTAGTAATCCTTTAAATGAAATAGGAGTAGCGCATAATAAAGCTTTAATTGAGCTAGCTTCCAATCATATCTCAATGATTAATGAAAATAATAGAATTATAGAAGAAGTAACTGATTATATGGTATCTACTCCTTTTATGAAGACAACATTCAACGAAAGATTAAATTTTGTTGCAGACAATCAAAATAAAGATTTTATTGTTAAAAATTTCAACAATTCTAGTAATATTAGAACATTCGATGATTTAAATAATCAAATTAACTCTAATCCGTTTTCTAGTCGAACACAAAAAGATTTTATATTATCAATAAGTTCATTTCTAGAAAATAATTCTGATGAAATTAATCAAATCGTAATAACTGAATACATTGATGGTTTAGAAGAAATGACAATAGATGATGACACACTAAATGAAGTAGAAAGAAATGAGCTCTTAAGTTTTCTATCTATTTTAAATCATAGCTATTGTCTTTGGTTAATAGCTAATTAAAATGAAAAAGAAAGCACTACGGGTTTATGCTATATCTGTTATACTAATTATTATTGCATTAAACAAAAAAAATTATACTATTGTATTAATAGCTGTTTTGGCGTTATTAATAATGTTGTTATATATAATATTCTACAAAAAAGTAAAAATGATAACAGCTTATAGAGAAAAAGATGCTTTAATAAATTTATTGCGTCAATTAAAAAAACATCATAGTTAAGGTGGTGTTAGTTTCTTTGTAGACTTTTATGATTATAATGCCGTTCAGTGGTAAATATAATATTGCATAAATTATGAAAAAATACAATAAATTACTTGGTGGATATGCAAATAAAAATTCCAGTTAAAGTTAAGCGACATTTTTGTAAAATTTATTTTGATTGTTAAACTCTTCTATTGTTTTGTAATTCAGTGCTCGGTGTCTTCTTTTTTTATTGTACCATACTTCTATATATTCAAAAACTTCTATTTCCATTTGTTGCTTTGTAACGAGCTTGTTCCCGTATATTAACTCGGTTTTCAGTGATTTAAAGAAGCTTTCCGCTACTGCGTTATCCCAACAATTTCCCTTTCGTGACATGCTTCGGGTTACGCCGTAAGACTCCAGTACATTGGTAAATTTCTTTGTGGCATATTGCACTCCTTGATCGG
>NZ_FNXE01000083.1 GCF_900108395.1 Paenimyroides marinum
GCAGTAATTTTAGCATTACTGCTTTTTTTGTGTTTAAACTTGTGCTGTTTTGTTGTTTTTGCACTGTTTTTCAATGCAACAAGTCACAAATCCAGCGAAAGCTACCGGAGGTTTAGTTCAACATCGGCAACCGTTGCACAACTCCTATTTTCAGAAGATAAACGTAAAATAACATACAAAACAACCTATTTAAAGCGATTATAGAAAGGTTTGCTTTTTAATTGTGGTTCAAAATTTTAAAATTTGATTCGCTGAAAATGAAGTTTTGTAGTCATAAAACTCCCGATTCTAATGGTTTCATCTTGACTAAAGGTTTGAACATCTTAAACCTTTGATTTATAAAATATACCGGTGCAAGTAAAATACTCGTACCGGCATATTTTAATGTTTGCAGAAAAAAGCTTAATAAGCTGCAGTAAAACGTTGTTTAATGTGTTTTGGATGTTCCACTTCATCAGCAATTGCCACGGCAACATCTTCAACAGAAAGCACGCTTCGTCCGTTTTCATCAACCACAGGATGGTCTAAACCGGTACGGTAGGTTCCTTTACGAATGCCTGAAGTTCCCGGATGCATCTCAATTGCCGGACTAAAAAATGTCCAGTCTAACGCTTGATTTTGTTTTAATTCGTTCAGATAATCTCTGGCAGCAACGGCACCCGGTTTTATATTTTCAGGAAAATCTGCACTGTCAACCAACTGGTTTCCTTCTTTATCAAACAAACTTCCTGCACCGCCTACAACAATGTATCTTTTAACACCAGCATTCACTACTGCCTGTTCAATGACGCGTGATCCTTTTAAAAAATCGTTGTACAAATCAGGGTTTGTCCAGCCGGCATTGTATGCACTTACAACCACATCGGCACCTGTTAAATCGTTTGTAATGGCATCGTTTAAAACATCTTTTTCAACAAATTCGATAGATTTATTTTCAATTTTATCTGCGTTTCTAACAATTGTTTTAATCAAATGTCCGCGGTCTGCCAGCTCATTTACAATTTTAGAACCTACAAATCCGGTTCCGCCAATAACTATAACTCTCATAATCATTTATTTATTAAAAGTTTGATAAAAATTTTCTAATGTTTGTCCGTTTAAATAATCAAAAACCTGTTGGTTTATGTTTTGATACAGTGTATCTAATTTTTCATTTATCTGTTTGCCAATAATACATTCAGGATTGGGATTATTTTTTTTATCAATGATTTTTCCATCAAGCAAAACCATTTTCATAACATCGCTCAATAAAATTTTATCGGCAGCTATTTTTAACTGATAGCCTCCTTCTTTTCCCTTTTTAGTTTCAACAAAACCCTTCTTATGCAATACAGATAATTCTTTCCTTACAATGGCGGCATTGATGTATATGCTTCCTGCAATCCATTCAGAAGACAACCACTCATTTTTAAAACTGTGCAGTAAAAGCAGAATATGTGTAAGTGTTGCAAAACGTAAATTGTTCATTATTAACCTTTTTATTGTTACAAATTTATAGCAATCTTAATTGTAACAAAATTTATTACAATTAAAATTTTCTTAAGAAAACAATTAGGAAAACGAACATTAAATACTATTTTTGTTTCTATGAAATTTTCAGAAATCGTTGGTCAAAATCACCTTAAAAATCATTTAATAAACAGCGTTCAAAACGGTAGAATTCCCCATGCACAGTTGTTTATTGGTCCGGAAGGAAGCGGTACTTTAGCCATGGCATTAGCCTATGCCCAATATATAATTTGCAATAACAAAGGAAATGATAACGATGGCGGATCAGCAGCTTGTAACTTAAAATTTGATCATTTACAGCACCCCGACCTACATTTTGTTTTTCCTGTGGCTACAAATGATGATGTAAAATCGAATCCGGTGAGTGATGATTTCATGTCTAAATGGATCGATTTCTTAAAAAATTCAAAATATCCTTCGGTTAATGATTGGTATGAAACCATTGGAATTCAAAAAAAACAAGGAAACATATCGGTTCACGAAGCTGCAAGTATCCTTAAAAAATTATCTTTAAAATCATTTGAAGGAGGTTATAAGGTAATGATTATCTGGATGGCTGAAAAAATGAATACCGAATCAGCCAACAAACTACTAAAATTATTAGAGGAACCAACAGATAAAACGGTTTTTATATTGATTGCCGAAGACGAAAAAGCCATTTTACAGACCATTTTATCTCGTTGTCAGGTACTGCATTTTAATGCGTTAAGCGAACAGGAAATTATTCAGGGTTTAATTGACAAAGAAGCTTGTGATGAAGTTGATGCCTACAGTATTGCAAAACAATCTCAGGGGAATTACAACAAAGCGTTGAAATTACGCTATAATGTTACCGACGAATATCCGTTTGACGAATGGTTTGTAAATTGGGTAAGAGCAGCCTTTAGAGCTAACAAAAATGCACGTGTGGTAACCGATTTGGTGAAATGGAGTGATGAAATTTCGGTTATTGGCCGCGAAAAACAAAAGCTGTTTTTAACTCATTGTATGGAATTATTCCGTCAAGCACTACTTTTAAATTACAGCACACCTAATTTGGTTTATATACAGCCAAAAGTAGAAAATTTTAAGTTGGAGAATTTTGCTCCGTTTGTAAATGAAAACAATATTTTAGATATTTTTCAGGAATTAGAAGACGCTATTTACCATATTGAACGCAACGGAAACGCCAAAGTTATTTTAACCGATTTATCGATTAAACTTACACGATTGATTCATAGGAAGTAATACTTGGAAAAATGATATTTAGGTGCCTTAATTATTTCTGGTTAAATATTTTAATGAATATCCGTAATATATCATAAATACAAATTTTTAGTATTTTGTCATTCCGACGAAGGAGGAATCTATTTGATAGTCAAGAGATTCTTCACTTCACTACGTTCCGTTCAGAATGACAAAAAAATTATTACTAATAACAGATATTCATAAATATTTTTCATTGTTGTCCGATAAAAAGGAAGCCAACTTAATGGCTTCCTAAAAACATCGTAAATTTGTGTTGCAAAACTTAAAATACGATGAGTAAA
>NZ_FNXE01000052.1 GCF_900108395.1 Paenimyroides marinum
CATCCACTCATCCATCTCCTTACGGAGTTGCTGCTCTTCGGTTAATAATTCTGTAGTTTGCCCCTGACAGGAAGTCGTGCCTGTTATGAGGAAAAAGTATATCAACAATATGCGTAGCTGCTGTATCATATTTTAAAGGACATTAAGATTAGATTTTTTATTTTTCCCTGAATTCCTCCAGCGTCTGCGGGTGTAGGTAAAAGGAGATAGATTCATCATTTTCCTGTTGCGATACCCAACCATCCGGATGAAGGGAGTAATAGGTCGGTTTTATTAATACTTTTCCATGGTCATCCATAAGGCCCCATAATCCGTCATATTCCGAGTGGTACCGCCATTGCCGGGTATTGTCCATCGGATAAACCTCATAATATTCCGGGGTAATCAACCACTGTTGCTTCACAAAATCCCATATGCCCTGCCGTACCGTTTTGCCCTGCTGCAGGGTAATATGGTACATTGAACTGTCGCCGAGTGGGCTTATCCGGTCGATTTTCCAGCCCTCGGGGATTTGGTTCCTCGGAATATAATGTTCCTTTTCCGGCCAGAGGATATTGCCCGACCGTTGGATGACCGTAAAGGGAATATCGGGAGGCAACGTCTGGTGCCAGTTCCCTTCCGTATCCAGAAATCGAAAAAAGCGCTCTCCATCGCGGAAGCTCATAAACACGAAGTAACCCGACTCCGGAACGGACGCGAGCATCCAGAGTCCTCGTATGAGCTCTTCTGCCGTGGGATCGTCAGGATGCATATTCTCGTGTATTAGACGGGGTAAGGCTTTCGAGAAATCGGGGTAGATAAAAATAAGACCTTCTTCGTTCCGGTAAGCAGAAGCTATTGGTGCATAATCTCTGGTAAGACGTTTCCCAACCGGCACATCTTCTACCTTGAAGGCGATGGAATCTAATACCGTATAGCCTTCTTTGTCCACCCGGTTGCCCTTACGGTCCACAGTGTACAGATTTACACCTTTCCGCTGGGCAAAAGTATACACTGTCAACGGATCTATAATCCCCGAGGCGATGAAACGGGCACCCTTTGCCCGGATATCGTACAGTCTGCCGTTGATCAGCACCTGGTTGCTGTCAAGGGTGCTGACGTCAAAATATTTGTCTGTATATCCCTTATTGGTGAGCCGCTCGCTCCGTACCTTCCGGGGCTTATCGCCAAGGACAAACACCGTTTTCTTTAACCGTTTCACTTTGGTGTCAAATAAGCGATTATCGTTACCGGTTCCCATCAAGTTGAACCCCGGAAGGAATTTCCATTCCCAGAAGCGCCATCGGGTATAATACGATTTATGTACCTCTGCTAAGGTGAAATCTTCCAGCGTATGCAGGTGTATGACATCGTATTCCGGGACGATGATCAACTTGTTGTTTTGATCAATAACGCCCTTTTTATTCAGACTATCTGAGATTACAGCAAAACCGTGCTCGGTAAAGAGGCTTGCATTTTTATACTGTGGCTCAATCTGAATGTGCAGGTTTTCATCGGCGTAGCCAAACCTTTCTGATTTATCCCGATAGGGATACAGTACTTCGTGTGGTGTATCATCGACTGGCGATCTCGTCTGTGCACAGGCATTGCTGCTAAGCATAATACATAGATAGAATATACATTTTGTCATCGGTTCAAACATTCAATAAAGAGGTATTCCCCCTGATACAAATTTCTCCAAAACAAGGGATTCAACCTATCCACGAAAACCACTATTTTCTTGTTTGGATTTTGATATCACACAGTAGTGGTCTACATTTGATAGATAAAAAACTGTATTTAAACTTGGAAAGCAATGTGATACTGACGGAGAAAGATGGTTTTCATAAACTTTACTTGTTCATCTCCGGTGGTGGAAACAAATACCTTGCTGCCGTGTTCGAGCATTGGGTTTCGTTCTTCCAGTATCCCACGGTATACGATGCCCTGCTGAGAGACAAAATTATAGCACCCTTGAAACTTAATTTCTCGCTACCACAGGGAACGGTTACGGCGTTTATCTATGATTTCAAATACATGGCTGTCGTATTGCAGGAGCGATTGATTTTTATGGTTTTGACAACGCGCAAAGGAAATGGATGAAAACAGGGGGATTCTACACTTCCGGTTTGCAGATATGTATAACAATAAAAAATGAAGATGATGCAAAAGAAACCATACACGTTAATTTTTATACTAACTAGTCTACTTATGTTCAGCAACCTATACGGTTACGCACAACATCAGTATAAAACAGAAACCTTCGGGGTACAAAAGGAATATACCCACCGGGGCAAAACCTATCAGGTGGGCCGCTTACTGCTTAAAGATTTTAAATACGGGTCGTTAACGCTTCGTGTGATAGAAAAGGATACCATTAGAGATATCCCGGCACCGATGGATGAATATCCCGATCTGGAGATGTCCCGTTCGGACTTGATCCAACTACATGGACATCCCTTTTTCTTTGTTATCGATCGCTACCGGGTATACCTCGTTGATCTGGAAAATGAAAAGATCTCTGCACGCATACAGCCCGGTCTGGGGGTGGAATACGGCGATGATTCCATCAGTGGGACCGTGAGTGGATTTCAATTTTTTGATGGAGATAATTATTTGCTGGGTATTGCAGTCAGCTATGGGGTTTTCTGTTTTAATATTTCCGACCTTGACGAGCCGAAAGAATTATCTCGTTATACTGGACATTACGGCGACCGGGGACAACCTTATTTCTTTCTGGAGCAAAATGCCGATGGCTCCTACAATGGTATGGTTTCCAGGAGCGATACGATGAAAAAATCAGATTATGTTTCCAACTTTTATACAGGAACCCAACAAGCAACTTACCTGTTTCGGGATGCGCATCTTATGCCGCCAAGCGGAACGTATATCAATCCAGTCAATGATGAAACCCCAAAATCCTTTGTACTGTTTTATGAAAAGGGTACAAACGGCAAAAAAATACCTTGGGTAGTCGATCTCAAAAAGGGAATAGTAATCAAAGGCGAAGCGGCAAAGCACTTTTTGGACAAGCATCAGCAGCCATGAGAAAATTATGTTGTATATCAATCTTTTTGTTCTGTCTCACGTTCAGCTACGCGCAAGACAGCCAGCAACTGCTGATGCCGGGCTGGATACGGAAGTGGTTTTTCCGGACAACTGGGAGCAGGTGTCGACCACTTTTACCGGCTGTACCCTTGAAAAAGTGGAGAGTGAGTACGGAAACCTGCTTGCCTTGCGGATAAGAGACAAAAAATCCGGGGAACCTATACAGATTATCGGCCCGGTGGATATCGGTTACCCGTCTGGTATATTAGAAACGGAAGATGATAACGGCGATAAGCAACTGATTTTCCGTATCCGTTTTGAAAAGGAAGAAACGGAACCTGTGGTGTATGTATTCGACAAGCGACGTAAGCTCTTCGTGAAAGAGAGTGACTGAGCACAAAATCATTGTTTTCATGGATTGTATGAAGCAGCCAAAGCGTCTAATTTTGTTGAAACGATATATTCCCATTCATTTAAAATATATGAAGATAATTCTAAGTATCATCGCCTTGTCGATTATCCATGCAGCTTCGGCACAAAATAACTCAGCCTATACAGCATTGTCTGAAGATAGCCTCAAGGGAAAGACTTATAAAGCGGAAATTACAACCTTATATGCAAGGACGGTAGATGGAGGTGTGACGGATACCAGATATTGCTACTTATCGTTCGAAAAAGACAGCGTAAAAAGCACACACGTTGAATTACATATATCTTACAGTGATGGGCAAAAACGGAATCCCATACATCTGAAAGTAAAACCTATCCTTGGAGGTTGCATAATACCGAACTAATCATCGAAAACTTTAAGGATTACGGGCATCTTAATTTTAGAAACAACCAAATTGTTGGGGAAAACTGGTCTGGTAGTGATTTGATATTCTGCTTAGAAAGCGATCAGCCTGTAAAATTGCAAAATGAATAAAACGATAATTAACTAAACCACTATGGATTTTCAGTCCATAGTAGTTTAGTTTCTGTCGTTAAGTCCAATGCCGTCAGGAATTTGTTAGTTTGTTGTTTTTTACTTATTCCGTTGTTTTCTACCATAATGCTGGGCGAACCCCGCCACCGTCCTTGGGTCTGCCATAGACACCATTTCCGCGAATATAAACATTACCTTTTCCATTAACACTTGCGGATGTCCGTCCGTAATATCCTGGTGAACGAAGTCGCCACCAATGGTTTTCACTTCCAAATTTTGCTTGTCGTTTTCGATTATTTTCGTCATCAATTAACCATTTCTGTTTCCCTTTAACCAATAAATTTTCCCGGCTGTCACCAAAGTATTCGCAAACTTCTTCAATGCTTAATAAAAATACATTGTCAATAGTGTCTATCCCGCCTTTCGTTTTAAACCAAGGGTTGTTGTGGTTTTTGTTTGTTACAGCAATTACATTTTCTTTTTCATTTTGGTTGAAAGCATTGAAAAATTCATGGTTAAGATATTCTCTCAATGCACACTTTTCCCAAGTTATATCTATAAAATCGTTATTGTACCAACGTAATTCAATTATTTCTTCTGTAATAATCAGTGCCTTGTTGTTTTTAACATCAAGCACTCGCCATTTGTAATTACCAAAAGTAATAACACCGTCTTTTATCATCTGTTTTGTCTTTTTAACCGATAGATACCAAAGTGCCAAAACAAAATTGAAATTGTGATGCGTAACAACACATTGATTATTATTTTTGATGTCAGTCCATGAGCAAGTGCAAATACTTCCAAAACTCCTGTTGATAAGTGAAATACAATAAAGGCGGTTGAAATAAGTTGTAACGAATAATTGTCCTCAATTTTTCTTGCAAAAAAAGAAAGAAATGCAATGCTCAATTCGGCTGCACCCAAAAAGTAGCACAGCAAATATTCATTTGGTGAAATGTGGATGTTTACTGTTTTGGGAATAACAGTCGGGGCAAATATGAGAACAATACTTGCAGCAAAAGTTATCAATCCGTGGACTAACAATAATACTTTTAGTGATTTATTTTCTGATTTTTCAATATTCATATCTCACTATTGTCCTTTTAGTATGGTAAAATACTTCTCTTTAATTTTTTTCCAATCGTTGTTGCTGTCTTTATGGGTTTCTATTAGATTTTTTAGTTCGGTATCGTTCATATCTTGTCTTGTCTTATTCTGAATATCAAGTACTGTCAGTAAGTATTTTGCTTTGTCCAAGTCGTTCAACAAGCTTTTATCTATACCACATCTCGATAAATTATCTGCCGCCATCTCAGGGTCTTCTTTTGAATATACTACATCGTACAGTACTGCAAACAGTTTTGCATACTTTTCGTTTTCCAAAGTCCTATAAAAAGCACTTTCACCTTTGCTTATGGGTGTACCAATAAACAAAGTGTTACCGCCCGCATCCGTCAAAGTAAATCTTCGGTCTTGTTTCAAATCCCGTACCGTGGTAAATCTTGGTATTCCCGAGCGGGGGACTTTACCGGTATGTTTTTTTATTGATTTCGCAAAGGCATCGTGCAATGCGTCAACATCATTCACACGAATAAAGCACATTGAAGCATTTTCAGCAGGAACATTTCTTCTATTTCCCCAAAAGTGAAGCTCAATTGTTCCAAATTGCAATGCCGCATACGGATTGGGTGAAGTTTGCAGTTCAGTTAGTTTAAATCCTAATTGTTCGTAGAACGCCACCTGTGCTCTTATATCGGGGCAAGGAAGAATGGGAATAACTTTGTCCGGATGCGGTTCAGTTTTCGATATAGTTGACTCACTGTTCGTATATTTCCCTTTTTTGAATTGTTCTTGTCTTGTAATGATTCATTTTTTCGTCAACTGTCGTTGTTGGGTTGAACGGTCGTTTAGCCTTGCCCATAATGTTCGGCGACTTTGCGAGGGCTGGGAAATAGAAGCACTAAAGTTCAATTTAGCAGTAACGTAGCCGATGTGTTTGACTGCGTCGAACCACTTCGTTAGGTTTCCACAGAAGCTAACTTACAAAATAAAAAGCGAATGTGAATTAATAATCACCGATTTCTAAAAAAAATAATTCTGAGGTAAACACATTCGGTGGAATAAATGCACAGAGGTTAATGTTATTCTTTAGCCAGATGTAGCTGTATAAATCCTTCGTTGTAGCTGTATTCTTTAAATTGAAATGTAGCAAACAATCCGTTGATATTGCCCAAAGTGCCAGAGTTTCCTATAAGAACCGGGCTCATATTCAAATAAAAATCTGTCACCAAATCTTTGTCTATAAAAGCATTGAACGTTCCAATACCTCCTCCGACTGCCATTTCGGTTATTCCTTTTGCTGTCATATAGGCAATGGCTTCTTCGGGACTGCCGACTATCTTGTAACCTTCTACTGAGTATGCTTGATCGGACAATATCACAATTTCAATGTCCTTAAATTTTTCCCGGAGTTCTGTTGGAAAATGCTGAAAATTTTCAAATGTTTTTAACCCAATGACGAGGTTACCCACTCGCTTTGCAAATTCCAGATAAAATCCCATCACTTCCGGTGGCAATTGGTGATGTGGGTTGTCGGACAATAAAAACCTTCCATTGACCGAAATGTTTGCGATAACTGATACTTTCATTTTTTTTTATTTTATCATTGTACAAAGCTATTGAGTATTTACTTTATATTTGTTATGCATTACCTTTAGGAAAGTGACTATTGTATGGAAAATAATAAAAACAACGTAAACAAAGAAACGGTACTGGCACTCAAAGATGCCATTGAGTTATTGGGCGGTAAATGGAAGTTTTGCATTCTGCACAATTTACAGAACTACGGCACCATGCGGTTTAAGGATTTGAAGGAAACATCTCAGGGAATTTCGCCAAAAGTGCTGTCAAAGGAATTGCAGGAGCTGGAAGAAAACCAGCTAATCACCCGAACGGTGAACAACACCAAGCCGGTCACAGTATCATATAAGCTGACCAAGCACGCTACTGAAAGTCAGCCTGTATTGAAAGCTTTGATTGATTTTGGATTGAAGCACCGAAAGAAGATTAAGGAAAAGTAATCACCTTTATTAAAAAAAAAAATAAATAAGCCTGTGATGTATTCGCAGGCTTACAGTAATGAGATTGCTTTGATTTTTACTTTAATTCAACAACGAATTCTTCTTTTGGTAAACGAACTTTTTTCAGATTTACATTCCAATCATTTGGTGCATCTCTGTATCCTAATGCAAGCAATACTACACTTTTTAATCCTTTTTCTTTAAGCTTTAAAACCTCATCAAATTTTACCGGGTCAAAACCTTCCATTGGTGTACTATCTACCTGTAATTCGGCAGCGGCAATTAACGCAGTGCCAAGCCCGATGTACGATTGTTTTGCTGCCCAAATTGCATTTTCTTCCGGTGTGTGTTTTTGAAGGAAATAAAATTCCAATGCCTTTTGAAAATCAGTAAGTTCTGAAACGGACATATTTCTTTCTTTCGCAATCAGATTCATATAATCATCAATATGTTCTTGCGTAATATTTTCAAAAGAGGCGAATACTAAGAGGTGAGAGGCTTCTTCAATTTGAGAATTGAATGAGCCTTCTCTCAACACTTTTTGAACTTCTTTGTTTTCAATTACATATACTCTGAAAGGCTGTAATCCTGTTGATGTTGCAGAAAGATTTATAGCTTCAATGATCTTATCAACTTTGTATTGCTCTACCTTTTTGTCACTATATTTTTTTACAGTGTAACGCCATTTTAAATTTTTGTGTAAATCCATTGTATTAAAATTTTAATCGTTTGATATGACAAAATTAGAGAGTTATTGTTTACTTTTGCTATTAAGTAACAAAAAGTAATAGTAACTTTTGGGTAACCAAATAACTTATGACGGACAATAATTTTCAAATAGAATGTAAAAAACACTTGCTTGCTATTCACGACACAATGGATATTCTCAATGGCAAGTGGAAAGTTTCCATAGTTGCTACTTTGTGCTATCACGATAAAAGACGGTTCACTGATATTTTGAATGATGTTAAAGGGATTTCTAACAAAATGTTGAGTAAAGAATTAAAAGATTTGGAAGTAAATAAACTTGTTAAACGTACCGTTTTAGATACTAAACCAATAACTGTTCAGTATGAACTCACCGAATATGGCGTTACGCTGAAACCCATAATAAATTACTTGTCGGATTGGGGGAAAACACACAGAGATATGATTATCGGGAAATAATCATTGTCGGAAAGTTTTAATGGTAGTCCCTAATTGATTTTTTTAAGTTTTGAGCGTTGTAGCCTTGTCTACAACCTGAAGAAATACCTACGTTTTGTTGTGAAAAAACCGCTCGCAATAACTCAAAAAATATCTCTGAAACAAGGAAAAGTGAACACTTTTCTGAAAGACAGGTTCTATGATGTGAAAAACTTCATTATATGCCACTCCATTTTTCAGATTTGAACTTCTATCCAAAAACAAACCTCGCTTAAAACGGCTTAAACGAGGTCATTTTTTTATGATTTTTACTGATTTTTTTGAAACAGGATAGTTGTGCAACGGTTGCTGATGTTGTGCTATCGCTCTTCTTTAATTTACGGAAATCGGATTTTTATTTTCATCTACTGCTACAAAAGTAAATTCTCCGTGAATGGCTTGTTCTCTTTGGTCGGAATACATTTGTTCGATTATCATTTCTACGCTTACTTTCATACTCGTATTTCCGACATGTGTAACTTTCCCGATAAGTTCAACTATTGTTCCTGACGGTATCGGCTTTTTGAAATCTATTCGCTCGCTACTTACGGTTACCACTCTTTTTCGGCAGAATCTTGTTGCTGTAATAAAAGCCACTTCGTCCATTAACTGCATTGCAGTTCCACCAAAAAGTGTATCATAATGATTTGTTGTATTCGGAAAAACGGCTTTGAATATGCTTGTTTCCGATTGTTTTATTTTTTCTTCTGTTGTCATGTTATTTCTTGTTTGGGTTATTATAAAATATGCCCAAAATGCGTTTCAATTTGTTTTGAAATTTTTGGTTGTGATATTCTGCTTTTAATTCCTTCATACAGTTGGCACAAAGGCAATCGTCAAATTGTTCGTTGATAAAATCCCTTTCTTCCGAATTTAATTTAACCTCTGAACACTGACACAGCAAAATAGAACCAACCTTACATTCAAAAACGGTTTTACATCTTGGGCAATATTTTTCTTCGTGTTGAGCCAATTATAACCAGTGATTGTTTGCTTTTTCTTCTTGCAAATATGCAATCGTTGCTTCTTTTGAGGCAGCAACCATTGCTTCCAATGCTTTTCTGGTTTCGTCCCAATGTCTTGTTTTCAGTCCGCAATCGGGATTTACCCAAATTTGATTGGCAGGAATAACGGCTTCGGCTTTTCGCAACAATTCAACCATTTCTTCTTTAGACGGAACTCTTGGCGAATGGATTTCGTAAACACCCGGACCGATTTCGTTCGGATATTTAAACTCCGCAAAAGCGTCCAACAATTCCATTTGAGAACGGGAACATTCAATCGTAATCACATCAGCATCCATATCGGCAATATTTTGAATGATGTCGTTAAACTCGGAATAGCACATGTGCGTATGAATTTGTGTTGAATCTTTCACGCCGGTCGAAGCAATTCTGAAACTTTCAACCGCCCATTTCAGATAATTTTGCCAATCCACTTTTCTCAACGGAAGCCCTTCTCTTATCGCTGGTTCGTCAATCTGGATGATTTTAATTCCTGCATTTTCAAGGTCGGAAACTTCATCACGAATGGCGAGTGCAATTTGTTTGCAGGTTTCAGAACGTGGCTGGTCGTTCCGTACGAAAGACCATTGCAAAATAGTAACGGGTCCCGTTAACATTCCTTTCACCCATTTTTCGGTTAAAGATTGAGCATATTTTGACCAATAAACCGTCATTGGATTTGGTCGGGAAACATCACCGAAAATAATGGGCGGTTTCACACAACGGCTACCGTAGCTCTGTACCCAACCATTTTTGGTAAAGACAAAACCGTTTAATTGCTCGCCAAAATATTCCACCATATCATTGCGTTCAAATTCTCCGTGAACCAGTACGTCAATTCCGATTTCTTCCTGCCAACGAATGGTTTTTTCGGTTTCTTCTTTTAGTAAAGTGTCGTATTGCTGTGCATTTAATTCACCTTTTTTAAATTTTGCCCGCCAACTTCTCACTTCAGTAGTTTGTGGGAATGAACCAATGGTTGTCGTTGGGAACAAAGGTAAATTCAATACTTTTTGTTGTTTGGTTTTTCGGATTGAAAATTCGTTTTCTCTTTGTGCATCTTTTTCTGTTACAGAATTTACACGTTGTTTTACTTGTTCGTTATGAATGAGTTTGGAAGTTTTTCTACTTGCGATTGCCTTTTGGTTTTCTTCTGATTTTTCAATTGCATTTCCGTTTGCCAATTCTTTTAGCATTACAACTTCATCAACTTTTTGTTTGGCAAAAGCAAGCCAGTTTTTGATTTCAGAATCTAAATTAGTTTCCAAATCCAAATCGCAAGGTGAGTGGAGTAGAGAACAAGACGGCGCAATTAAAACGCTATCAGTACCAATTTTATCAATCGCCTTTTTGATGAAATTCAGGGAAGTTTCAAAATCGTTTTTCCAGATATTTCTTCCGTCCACCACACCCAATGACAAACTCAAATTTTCGGGAACGGCATTTAAAACTTCGTCTAATTGTTCAGGATTTCTGACCAAATCGATGTGTAATGCGCAAACAGGCAAGGAAACCGCAAGAGAGAGATTGTCTTTCAATCCGTCAAAATAGGTGGCTACCAAAATTTTCAGATGTGGAAATTGTTTTCTAAGTTCTTTGTAAACGAATTGGAAAGTTTCCTTTGCTTTTTCGTTTAAATCCAATACCAAAAACGGTTCGTCAAACTGAATCCATTCTGCTCCGCGAGCTTCTAAATCCTTAAGGATTTCGATGTAAACAGGCAATAGGTTTTTGGCTAAATCCAATTTATCAAAACCTTCTTCTTTTTCTTTTCCTAAAAGCAGATAGGAAACCAAACCTATGATAACGGGTTTTGCTTTTACACCTGCTTGTTTTGCTCCTTCAAATTCGTTGATGATTTTGTTGGAAAAGAGCTTGAATTCTTGATTTTTGTAAAATTCAGGAACGATATAATGGTAATTGGTGTCAAACCATTTGGTCATTTCCATTGCGGTAATGTCCAATCCGTCTTTCTGATAACCTCTTGCCATCGCAAAGTACAAATCCATTTCGGAATTTGATTTTACGGCAACTTCGTGGTAGCGTTTCGGAATCGCACCAACGACTAATGACATATCCAAAACCTGGTCGTAAAACGAAAAATCGTTGCAGGGAACGAGGTCAATTCCTGCTTCTTTTTGCAGTTTCCAATTTTGGGTTGTGATGTTTTTGCTTACAGTTTGAAGTTGTTGTAAGGTAATTTTGCCCGACCAATATTGCTCGCAGGCTTTTTTGAGTTCTCTGTTGCTACCAATTCGCGGATAGCCAAGAATGTGCGTTTGCATTTTCTTTTACTTTTAAATGATTAAACAATATTTAAAAGTTCTTTTGATGCTTCTCAACGCTTTTACGGAAAGTTGATTTTAGAAAAACAGATGTACTGACAAAACGCAATTTCTCCATTGAAACCGCTTTGTAAATATCATCTGTAAGACTTAAAACTCCAAACCGCGAGAGCATTGTCCATTCGGAACAGGCAGGTCTCCTGACTTGTAACGGTTTTCACCGTCCTTCCCGCTAAAAAAACAGTGGACATAATTTGATAAAAACCTTTGGTGTGTTACTTACAGTTGCGCGACAGTTCGTGATTTGCACACGATTCCCTATTAATTCACAGCTAAGTAAAACCTTTTCCGTTTGATGAAGTATGTTAAAGAACATTTTCTTGTCACAAAGGTAAACATTTTTAGAAAAAGATTTTAGTTTTATGAAATTTTGGATTTTTGATGTGCGGTTTGTTAGGGCGTCTCACAACGGGAAACGCATTGCCGAAAGTAGCTGAAATAGAAGCCGAAAGTTTCGATTTAGACGGAACGTAGCCGATGTGTTTGACTGCATCGAACCACTTCATTTGGTTTCCACAGAAGCTAAATTATTAAAAAAAAGCTGAATGTGAATTGATAATCACCGATTCCTTAAAAAAAAATTCTGAGGTAAACACATTCTGTGGAATAAAAAGACGACTCATGGCAAAGCCGAACAGAACGAAGCTAAAGCTTAGTTATTATTAGCACACGTACTTCTCCGTCTTGTTTGTCGGTCAGTGTTGGGAAACTATACTCTTTTGTAAGTTTTGGTCTGGCGTTGGTCTGTGTGACTTGCAAATGTGTATGGTTTTAGCGTTGGGTTAAAGTTTTATGTTCCATTCAATTGGTTTTAATCTGTCTGCTACTGTTGATAGTGTTTTTAATATGTCCGTTTCGGATGGAAGTGTGCCAAAAACTAATTCGCTGAAACTTCCTGTGTAAATATCTTTTATTTTATTCCAAGTGTCTGTCGTGTCAGAAAAAATAATTGCTGTCGTTGGGTGGTTGGCTAACCATGCGTTGTTGTTTTTGAAACTTGTAATGTCGTCAGTTGCTACTCGCAAAAGCATTGTTTCAAAGTCGTCTGATTGAAAGAAAGATTTTAGGTTTTCATCTTTCAACATCAAATGAATGTCATAAGTATGACGGATTTTGTTTCGTAAATCGGTTATGGGTTCTTGTGTTTGAGAAAAACGAACCAAACTCATAATTTTTTCGCACAATGTTCTTTTGGGGTTCAATACCAATACTTCAAACGGATTCATTCTGTATTCGTCAATGAGTGATTGCTGATTGTTCTGCAACATCATTTCGTAAATGAACGAACTTACATTTGCCGTTGTGTAAGGCTCAAAATTTCCCAACCAAGTAGATTCTACTATTATGTTATCCTGAACTTGTCCGTAATTTCCCGTAAAAGTTTTTGTGTAGCTGTGTGCCGTTTTGCGTATCATTCCAAGTTTGTTGGTAATGCCTTCAATCTCAATTTCGGGTAGTACATTGGAGACGCATTTGGAAATTTTTTTGATTTTGGTTTTCAGTTGGTTTCCTGTTTCACTTTCATTTCGCAACACGACCAAATCAATGTCTTCCGAAAACCGTTGTATCATTCCGAAACATTTTGACAGCGCTGTTCCACCTTTAAAGACGGTTTCTTTGCCTATATCATTTTTGAAAATATTGAATAAAGCATACGTTACCCAATAATCCTTTTAGATGTATTCGGGCGGTAGGTTTTTCTGTTGTGCCGTAAACCGAATGGCATCCGTGTATAGCGATATGTTTTCGTGCAATTTCATTGGATATACCAATTGTTTTTTGTTGGCAATTCATTTTCTTTTAAACCTAATTTGGTGGTTGTAAGCGGGTTTAAGCTTTGTTTCAACTTATCCAATTCTTTGCTTTTACAGCCAATATTTTGCAAAATAGCACCCACCAAAGCCCGAACTCTTGACGGATAAAGCAAAGCATATTTTATCAATGTTTCGGTTTGCTTTTTATCCAAATCTTTTAAAATGGCACTCAATCTTTTAACGGATTGGACAACCGAAGCATCGGGAATTTTCTTGATGTCCTTAAACGCATCCAAAAGCCCCAAAACTTCATAATTGTTTTCTGTTACTTCGGCATAACTTTTTACGCCATCAGCTTTTAATGTGCCTCTGTTGATGTAAATGCGTTTTCCCCGACTGGCTATTTTAATGCGAAACGCCATTTGTGTAGTAAGTCCCAAACGTCTGTAAAGTGAAATGCCCGTTTCATAAGCAATGCGTTTTCCGTTTTCAAACAAGTAAGGGCGAAGCTGTTCGCTGTAATCGGGCATCAACTCGCCAAAAACCGTTTGTTCGGGTTTGTAGAAAATACCTTTGGAAACTTTTTTGATAAGCCCTGTTTTTTGCAGGCGTTCCAATGCTTTGGCGGCAGTGGTATAATCTTCTTTGGCAATACGCAAATCGTCATAACCAAAGGTTTTTCCTTCGGGAAATTGTTTTATCCTGTTGCGTATTTGAGTTGCCAAAGTCATAGTGCAAAGGTAAGCATAGTTTTTAATATGTCAAGTTTATTGAGCGGAAAACTTGACATTTTTACTAGCTTGTAAAATATCCAAATACTTATTATAAAGCCTTAAAAAGTTTTCCAAAGAATACTCAACACTTCCTCCATTCAGCTCATAATGTTCTTTAGTTGGTTCATATTTCGCCATAATTTCAGTGTGATGTTTATCATATATTTCATCAAAGAGAAAAGAATCCAAACAATCGAAACAGTCAACAACTAAATTTGGCTCGGTTTCCAAAATAATAATTCCGGTTTTTTTCCAATTGTCGGTTTTCTTTAAAGGAAAAAAATAGTTGTCTTTATGGTTTAACAGCCAAATAACAAGTATTTTTTCATTCTCTTTATCGAATTGCTGGTAATCATTAAAAGCTTTTTGAGCTAAATGATTTTTATCATAGTTATGAACTAAATTAGAAACTTTACTGTAAAGAGAATCTATATGTTTGTGTGCCTTGTATTTTAAACTGACAAAAGGGTCGTTTAAGTTTAATTCATTCGCTAACGGTTCTTGCCGTAATATGCAACGCTGTTGATTGGGAGGAAATTGCAGATTTTGGAAAATCCCGAAAAGACTTTTTGTCCGGATATTTGGACTTAACCAATGGGATACCCTCTCACGATACTTTCAATCGTTTTTTCTCATTGTTCAGTCCTGAAAAGTTTCAGACACTTTTTATAGGTTGGCTTCACGAACTTTTAAACATCAAAACAGAAGCTGAAAATCAAGTTGCTATCGATGGAAAAAGCAGTAAATTAATGGCAAGTAAAAACAATACGATGCTTCATTTGCTCAATGCTTATCTGGTCGACAAACAATGCATTTTAGGTCAGGTAAAAACAGAGGATAAGTCCAATGAGATTACAGCAATTCCTATGTTACTTGAGATTTTGGAATTGACAGGAGCTATCGTTAGTATTGATGCAATGGGTTGTCAAAAAAATATTGCAGAAAAAATAATCGAAAAACAAGCAGACTATTTTCTTGCTGTAAAACAAAACCTAAAAATCTTGTATGAGGATATTGAAAGTGCTTTTTTGGTGTTTAAAAAGACGGATGACAATTATTATTTATCGGAAGAAATCAACGGTTCAAGAGTTGAAACACGAACTTGTAAAGTCATAGAAGATTTATCTCATCTTTCAACAGGGATTGAGTGGAAAGGCTTGAAAAAAGTAGTGATGATTCAAACCCAAACCTATTTAAAAAGTGAAAATAAGACAAGGTCTGAGAATAGATTTTACATCACAAGCAAAGAAACTTCTGCAGAAAACTACCTGAAAATCAGCCGAAATCATTGGGCTATTGAGAATAATTTGCATTGGAGTTTAGATGTTATTTTAGGAGAAGACAAAAGCAGGAAACGAACTAACAATGTAGCCGAAAAATTTTCTGTAATTTTAAAAGTCATTATCAAACTTTTACAAGAAAAACAAGCCTTGAACAAGAAAATAAGCATTAAAAGAATGAGAAAAATGGCAGCTTGGAATTTAGATTATCTAAATGAACTCATTAAATTTTAATGCGTTTGACCTGCTCTTTCGCCAAACGCCTGTTGAACTTAACCTCTGGTAGCTTTCACTGGATTTGTGACTTGTTGCATTGAAAAACAGTGCAAAAACAACAAAACAGCACAAGTTTAAACACAAAAAAAGCAGTAATGCTAAAATTACTGCCGGTATATCTTAAAGCTACAC
>NZ_FNXE01000011.1 GCF_900108395.1 Paenimyroides marinum
ATAATGAAAACGCCATCAAAATACAGATTTACTGTGTATTAATCGTAAATCTTCTGCTGGCAGTCATCAAAAAAAGATTGAAACGAAAGTGGGCATTTTCAAATTTGGTAAGTTTTTGCAAAATTCATTTATTCAATTACATCAACCTGATGAAATTTTTGGAAAACCCAGAGAAAGATTGGGTTATTGACAAAGATGACGGTGAGCAATTGTCTTTTAATTGGTAGCTTGTTTTTGAAATTCGGCGAAAATGAAAAACTAAACATCTAACAATCAGTCAAATGTAAGGAGGGGAATCTGAGAATTAGTTTTTATCGGACGCTAATGATTTTTTTTTAAGAAACATCTAAACTACTTTTGCATTTTTATTTTTCAATGCAAAATTTAAAATATTATCTGTTTGCCTTTACGGCGTTTTTATTGTGGGGTTTTTTTAGTTTGGCGTTAAAGCCCATCGCTTACGTTGCGTCGTTTGATATTTTGTTTTTCAGAATTTTATGTTCATTGGTCTTAATAGTCTGTTTTACACTGGTTTTTAGAAAGAAATCACTTGTAAACGATTTAAAATATTTTAAAAAACTATCTAAAAAAGAGCAGCAAAAAGGACTGTCATTAACGGTTATTGGTGGAATTTTATTAGGGCTAAACTGGTTTTTGTTTATTTATGTGGTCAATCAGGTCAATGTACAATCGGCGTCTTTTGCTTATTTAATTTGTCCCATTATAACGGCTTTTCTGGCGAGTATCTTATTGAAGGAAAAACTACAAAAATTACAATGGATCTCAATAATAATCAGCTTTATAGGGTGCAGCATTTGCTTTTTAAACAATTCGAACAACTTATTTTTTGCTTTGATTGTTGCGTTGACTTACGCTTTGTATTTAATTTCACAACGGTCTAATATCTATTTTGACAAATTAAATATTCTGGTTTTTCAAATAGTTATCATCTTTATTTTATCGCTGCCGTATTATTTCGTAAAAGGATTCAGCATACCGTCAAATCCATCTTTTTATGGATATATTTTCATCATTGCCACATTGTTTACTTTAATTCCGTTGTATTTAAATTTATATGCATTAAAAGGCGCACAGGCATCAACCGTTGGTATTATGCTGTACATAAATCCCATAATTGCGTTTATGTTGGCAATCTTTTATTATAAAGAGTATGTGAATACTTTACAATTTGCCGCATATTTCTTAATTTTGCTTTCGGTCTTTATTTTTAACTACCGCGTATTAACCAATTTAACAAAAAAAAATTACAAGCTAAATGAGCCAAATATATTTAGATAATGCTGCAACAACATCGGTTCGGTCTGAGGTGGTTGAAGAAATGATTAAAATCTTGACAAACGATTTTGGTAATCCGTCATCAACCTATTCAATCGGACGACATACGAAAGCATTAATCGAATCTGCCCGAAAAAATATTGCAAAACAATTTAATGTTACGGCTAGCGAAATCATTTTTACGTCGTGCGGAACAGAAGGAAACAACTGGATTATTCGTTCATCAGTTCGCGATTTGGGTGTAAAACGAATCATCACTACCCGTATGGAACACCATTGTACGCTGTATTCTATCAAAGAAATGGAAAAAGAATACGGTACAAAAATTGATTATTTGAACATTTTGCCAAACAGCGAAATTGATTACAATCAGTTAGAAGAATTACTGAAAGAGGAGCAGCCAACTTTAATCAGTTTAATGCACGTAAACAATGAAGTGGGAACGGTATTGGATTTAAAACGTGTCGCCGCGTTGGCACAACAATACCATGCTTTGTTTCATTCAGATACCGTGCAATCTGTAGGAAAAATTGAAATTCCTTTAGATGAGATTCCTGTTGATTTTATTGTAGCTTCGGCACATAAATTCCATGGTCCCAAAGGAGCCGGTTTTGTATTTATCCGTAAGAAAAATGTTTTAAAACCATTGATTGTGGGTGGTGAACAAGAAAAAGGAATGCGCGCCGGAACCGAAGCACCACATCAGGTGGTTGGTATGGCAAAAGCATTGGAGCTATCTTATCAGGACTTAAACAAAGATCGTGAAAAAATTACCGAATTACGTGATTATTGCAAATCGAAATTGCAAGAAACTTTTGAAGGTATTCAATTTAACGGAAACGGATCTACATTTTACAACGTATTAAACGTACGTTTGCCTTTTTCACCGGAAAAAGCAGCAATGATGCTGTTTCAGTTAGACATGAAAGGAATTGCCGTTTCACGCGGAAGTGCCTGTCAATCGGGTAGTCAAAAACCTTCACACGTTTTAGCAGAGTTTTTAGATGAAAACGAAATTAAAAAACCAAGCTTGAGATTGTCATTTGGTCACGAAAACACTAAAGAAGAAATAGACTACTTAATAGATGTTTTGAAGGGGATATAAAAAATAAGAGGCTCAAAAAGAGCCTCTTTTAATTTAATCGTTTATGTCGTTCCACTGGTTTTGATTCATCAAAATGGTAACGATACGTTCTAAGTTTTCTGCTTAAATCGGCTCCTAAACTTTTTGCTACGTTAATCATTTTTGGGTTAAAATCACCAATCCACTGCATTTCATAATTTTTGTAAGAAAGGGTGGTAATAACTTTTTGTCCTTCGATGATCATAAAATTATCTACACCTTTTCCCTGCCATTCAGGTACCACTCCAAAGGCAATACCTATTGCACGTGGGCTTTTTTTGAATGTTTTATACCACAGAAATTTGAGTTTGTGTAAGAGCCCGAATTTTCCGTTTAAATGTTTAAAATACTGATTTAAATCGGGCAAGTTTAACCAAAAAGCAACCGGCTCATTTTTGTAATATACAAACCAAACGATTTTTGGGTCAATCACAGGTTTCATGCTTTTAAAAATCAGTCTTCCTTGCGAAAGAGGCATGTCTTTTCCACCACCGTGACTTGCCCAGGCTTTATTGTAAATTGTTACAAAATCCTGAATGTATTTGTCTAAGTTATTAAGTTGTAAATGTTCTGCTTTAAAATCTTTGTCTTTGGCAATAGCATCGTGCCGATCGTGTAATTTTGGTTGTAATTTTTGTGTAATAGGCAATGAAAAACATTCTTGATTAAAGTATGTTTTAAATCCGTAATTTTCGAATAACTCTATATAGTAAGGAAAATTGTAATTCATATTGTACAATGGTTCGTGAAAACCTTCTACCAGCAATCCCCACCATTGGTCTCGTTCACCAAAATTAATTGGACCGTCCATTGTTTCCATTTCGTGACTTTGCAACCATTCTTTTGCCTGATTAAACAAATAATTTGCCGCCGTTTGATCATTGATGCAGTCAAAAAAGCCAATGCCACCAACTGCTGCTTTTCCTTCGTATTTTGGATTGACAAAAGCAGCAATTCTTCCAATTACCTGATCGTTTCCATCAAATAAAATCCAGCGAATTGCTTTTCCGCCACGTTTAAAAACTTTATTTTTCTTTGGATCAAAAACTTTTTCGATATCCTGATTTAATGGATGAATCCAGTTTTGATCGTTTTCATACAACTTCGCAGGAAAATTCAAAAACTGTTTTCGGGTTTTATTATTCTTTACTTCTACTGTGTACATAACTGTAAATAAGAGTAACAAATGTACAAAAACTTTGCGACGTTCTTTTTAAAAATCGGGTGCCGCTGAAAAAGATACCCATTCTTTTGAAACAGGATGATAGAATTCGAGCTGATTGGCGTGTAAATGTAACCGATTGGCTTTTTTTCCATACAAATCATCGCCTTTAATGGCAGCGTTTAAACCTGATTTATGGGCAGAATGTACGCGTAATTGATGCGTTCTGCCGGTAACGGGAAAATACTGTATGCGGGTAGAATCTTCACTTTTCGCCAAAACCTTAAATACTGTAATGGCTTTTTTTCCGTATTGTTCACACACAACTTGTCTTGGACGATCATCTAAATCAACCCGTAAAGGTAGGTCAATAGTACCCGATTCTTGCGTTACAAATCCATCTAGTAAAGCAATATAGCTTTTTTTGACTTTGCGTTTAATGAACTGTTTTTGCAGGTTTTCATGAATTTCTTTATTTTTTGCCAATACCATTAAACCCGAAGTTGACATATCTAACCGATGTACAATCAACGGACCGGTAGCGTGTGGATACCTGTTTTTTATGCGTTCATAAACCGAATCGCTGATGTGAATGCCCGGAACCGATAAAAATTCTGCAGGTTTGTTAATCACTACAATATACGGATCGTCATAAACAATTTCAAGTTCTTTATTTTCTGCCGGATTTTTTAAAAATGGATTTTCTTCTACTTGCAAACCTTGTAGCATGTGCCCCAAAATAGGTTCGCATTTTCCCCAGCATGAAGGGTAAAATTGTCCGTGTTTCCGCACTTCTGATTTAGGAGATTGTCCCCACCAAAATTCTGCTAAAGCAATGGGTTTTAAATTATGTTTGTAGGCGTATTGAAACAATTTAGGAGCACAACACTCACCAGCACCTGCAGGAGGTTGGGAGTGAAGTGCATTTTTAAAGATTTCTAACAGCGATTTTTCTTCTTTTTTTGAATTTAAAAAGGTATAATTGGTAAATAACCAGTTTTGCAATGCATTTGATTTTGTTTTGCGTTCGTCTTTTAAAAGATCTATCTTTTGAGTAAAAACGGCGATTTTTTCATTTAATTCTGATTCTTTTGTAAGAAAATCATTGGTTAAAGTCCGAAGCAAATGTTTATCGTATAAGCTTTGTTTGATTAATTCAGCTTCTAACTGTTGCTGTTCTTCTCGTGAAAAACCATTTTTAAGTTTGTTGCGCTTATTCTGGCGTTGCAATTTATGCTGTTTCATTAACGCTTTAAAATCATCAATCGCTATTTTTGAAGTAGTTCTAATTTCCTCTAAATCTTTTTGAAACGCTGATAAATTAATATCATTTTCTAAAAGCTCAATTTGTCGGTTTATATCGTTTAATTCTTCCTCTTTTTTTAAAAAATATCCATCCTGAGTCAGCATATCAAATACCGGAGGTACAAAAAAAGCAATGTTGTTGCTGTTTGCAAGTTTGCCTGAATAAGCTGCCAAAAAACCAATAGTACCTTTATTTTCAACTATTAAAACTCCAAACATCTTACCAATAGGCAATAATTCCGTGTGATTATTTAATCCAAAATTATGTGGAAGATTACTTGATTGATCTAAAAAAATCTGTACCTGCTTTGCAGCTATTTCACATAATGGATGCACATCATAATAAAAAGGAAAATTTAATTTTGAGGGCAAAGCTATGTGTGAAATATCTTCTTTAAAAGGTATGAAACACGGAATTTCTGTTGATGATAAAAAATTCATTGATAATGGATTAAATGTCCGAATTGTACAACTATTTGCGTTTTTTTGAAATTGATTACCCACGAAATAGCAGTATATTTGTGCAAAATTAAGAAGAAATGTCTTACATTAACAGAGTTATAAAAGGTACTTGTCCAAAATGTGGGCAAACTAAGATTTTTAAAAGCAACGGAAATCCATTAATATTTAAATTGCCTGTAATGAATAATCGATGTTCAAAGTGTAATTATTCTTTTCACCGCGAAACCGGATTTTATTTTGGTGCAATGTATGTAAGTTATGCCTGGACTGTTGCTGAAATGGTTGCTGTAATTGTATTAGGTTTGATTTTTAACCGGTCTTTTATGGAAATGTTTATTGGTATTGTGATTGTTTTGTTTTTATTATCGACATTTAATTACAAAATATCACGTATTATGTGGTTGAATATGTTTTTTAACGAAGAAGACGAGGAATAATATTTTATGTTTTGTTTTTGTATAGTTTTCTAAAATCAGATGCTTTAATCTGTACATTTTTTTTAAACAATCTTGAAAAATAGGTGTAATCGGTATATCCAAGTTTTAAAGCAATCTCTGTTAAGGTTAAATCGGTGTAAAGTAACTGCCGTTTTGCTTCTAAAATAATTCGGTCTGTAATTATTTCGGTGGTTGTTTTATTGGTTATTGATTTAACTATTCTATTTAAGTGTTTTTGGGTAATATTCAATAAATCAGCATATTCACTTGCTGATTTTATTTTTTTAAAATGTTTGTCAACTAGCTTTTCAAACTTTGAAAAAACAGCTTGATAATGTCGAAAATTAGAGGTTTTTATTTCGGTGTTTTTCTCTAAATAACGATTTAAACAGATGTAAACTTGCGTGATAAATGATAGTATAAGCTGTCTCTTTTTCCATTCATCAGCTGTATATTCTTTTAAAATATGTTTAAAGAAATTTTCAATAACCAACGATTGTTCTTTATTTAAATAAATACACTTATCAGAATAATTCGATTGAAAAAATGGAAAATCTTTGATAGAATTAGAAACATAAGTCATTTCATAAAAATCTTCTGTATGAAAAAAAAGACAGCCATCTGCATCATCAGAAAGTTCCCAAGAGTGTGTTTGACCGGGATATAAAAAAAACACCGAACCCGGTTTTACATCGTATTTCTGAAAATCAATCTCATGAATTCCAGAACCTTGTGTAAATAAAAATACCGCATAAAAATTATGCTTGTGTGCTTTTTCTATTCTGGAATGGTGTTGTAATAAATGGTTGCCAATGCTATTGGCGTAAAACGAATGGTCGAATTCTTTATTTTCAAAATCATTAATTTTCAGAAGTTCAATTTCGCTCATTTGTTAAATATTTTTCTAATTAATTAAAAATCAATATATTTGATTCGTTACAAAATCAAAACTTTTGTATTTCATATTTATTTTTAAGGATTGTCAAGGTTTTCTTGACAATCTTTTTTTATTTTTAAAGTAAAAAATGCAAATCGATACTTTGTTTAAAAATTTACGACCGTATGTTAAGCCCTATCGAAAATTAGTTTTTGGCACATTACTGCTAACCTTTATAGGATCGTTAACAGCACAGATAAATGCATGGATTTTGCGTTACACGGTTGATGAACTTACGCTGTTAATTCCGCAAGAACACGCTTTACAACTTGGCTTAAAATTACTTCTTTTTATTTCATTAATCTTAATTGGTAAAGAAATTTTAAATGCTTTCATTACTTTTGGTCAAAAATATTACGGTGAAAAGCTGCGTATTTATGTTTCTAAAGATCTGGCACAGGCAATAATAGATAAAATTTTAACCTACCGGTTGTCTTTTTTTACGTCAAACGATAATGAATCGGGACGGTTGCAAACACGAATTGACCGGGGAATTGAAAGCTTAACCCGCTTGGTGCAAAATTTTTTCATTGATATATTACCGCTGTTTGCCAATGCCATTGTTGCTTTGTTTTTTATGTTTCAGGCGAATTTCTACGTAGGTTTGGTCGGTTTATCTATTGTACCCATTTATTTTATCGTCACCAGAAAACAAGCACAAAAAATAAGTGGCTGGCGAAGAAACTTGCGTGGTTTCCGCGAATCAAAATCTCAGGGAATCATTAGTATCATTGATTCTATAACGGTAATAAAATCGTTTAACAGGGAAAATATCGAATCAAAAAAACAGTTGCAGTTACAAAATGAGTTGACAAACAACCAGCTGCAAACACGCAAAACAAGTTTCTTTTTTGATGGATTAAAATCGTTTATTGAACAGTTTGGCGTAGTAATCATTATTATTTTAACGGCTTATTTTGTGTTAAACGGCATTATGTCTATTGGTTCCATTATGTTTCATATTTTGTTGTTTAACAATGTTTCAGCACCCATTCGACAACTGCACAGGATATATGACGAAATGAATGATGCCATGATTTATTCTGAAAGTTATTTTGAAATTTTAGATGCTGATCAGGAAAAAGAAACTTCAGGCACTATAAAGAATATTCCGTTAAAAGGCAATTTTAAACTGAACAACGTCTCGTTTGCATATCCTAACGGAACCAAGGCTTTGTTTGACATTAACATGGAAATCAAAGCCAATAAAATTACAGCTTTAGTGGGGCTTTCCGGTGCAGGGAAGAGTACCATTATCAATCTTTTGGATAAGTTTTATAAACCTTCTTCGGGAGAGATTTTGTTAGACGGAATTCCGTTAGAGGATTATGACACCCATTTTTTACGGGAGAATATCGGACTGGTGCTTCAAAAAAATCATATTTTCAACGGATCTATTGCTGATAATATTCGGTATGGAAAAGTCAATGCCACCGATGAAGAAGTCATTGAGGCAGCTAAAAAGGCTTATATTCACGAACAAATCATCAAATTACCCCACCAGTACGAAACCAAAGCAACAGCTTTGTCGGGCGGTCAGCAACAACGAATTGCCATTGCCAGAATGTTTCTTAAAAATCCGCCAATTATCTTTTTAGATGAACCCACGGCGAGTTTAGATGCCATTGCTACCGAACAGATTAAAAACAGTCTTGATGCCATTAAGAAAAACCGCACGGTGGTAATTATTTCGCACAGTATTTCGCAAATTATCGATGCTGATGTGATTTATGCCATGAAAGAAGGTAAAATTGCCGAAGCAGGCATTCACGAAGAAATTTATAAACAAAACGGAGTATATAAAGAAATCTTTGATGCCAGTGCACGCAGTTTAAATATTGAAAAAATTGCAAAAACGTATGATAATTAGGTGATTGTTAAAAGTTGTTGATTTTTTTACTATTTTTAGATAAAAATTGTTGTTATGAAAGTCACCAAACCAATAAAAATTCTTGGCATGATTGCTGTGGGTGCATTACTGCTGGCTGTCATTGCAAATGTTGCCATTAATCTGATTATTACTAATCAACTGCCAAAAATCATTGAATCTAAGAATGATACTGCTTACGATTTGGTGTATAAAGACATTAACTTTTCTATTTTCAGCAACAGCCTGTCGGTTGAACATGCGGAGTTAAAACCTAAGAAAAATGCCAGTATTAAAAAGGATATTGATTTTTTTGGTAAAGTGGACCGCATCAGCGTTACTGGGGTAAATTTTTACGAGCTTATTAAAAATAAAAACCTGAAAGCTTTTACCATTTCGGTTATCGGTGCTGATTTAACAGTACTGAAACCGGCGATTCGCGACACACTTCCAAGTGAGTCAAAACTGACATCGATTATTGATATTGATAAAATCAGTGTGCAGAATACCCATTTAACAATGATGAATGCCACAAACGATTCTCTTTTGCACGAAATCTATAATTTTAACGCGGAAATAAACGGAATTCACATGGGAAAATACACCGCCAAAAAAGATATTCCGTTTACGTATACCGATTATAAATTTAAAATTGATTCTGTTTACAGCGTACTCAACGATTTGCAGATTGCCAAAACCGGGACCATTGCCATTGATAAAGAAAATGTTTCGATTGATCGTTTTAGAATGCTGCCCTATAAATCTTCAAAAGAATTCAAAGACAATCCAACCGAAGCAACCACGAGATTATTGGTCGAAGTGCCTAAACTTAGCTTAAAAAATACCGATTGGGGCTATGAAAATACCAATTTATTTGTGAATGTCGGCAGCATTTCTATTGATTCCATTAACGTAAGGATTTTAGATCAGAAAAATCAGACAGTTGTTCAGCAAGCCAAAAAAGATGCCGAAAACAGGGTTCAGCCGCTCATTCCGTTTAGATTGGATATCGAAGAATTAAACATCAAAAAATCATCGTTTAATTCATTGGGTATTTTAGAGGTGAATAATGTGAATATCAACATAAAAAAGATTTCAAACCGTATCAATGAGCAATTGTCAATTGCTGAATTTCAGTTAAATAACCCCGTATTTATTCATATTCCCAAAGATAAATCCCGTAAGAAAAAAAATCATTCAAATACCCTAAACGACCTTATTTTAATAGATAAAGTATTGGTTAACAAGGCACAATATTTTTTAAAAGATCCATCGGGCAAACACAATAAATTAACGGTAAACGACTTTAATTTAACTTTAAGCGATATTCGTGTAGACGATAAAACGGTAATAGAGAAAATTCCTTTTACCTATAAAAATCCACAGCTTTCAACAGGTAAAGTCCGTTTTGATTCGGGGAAAACGTATGTTATTTCATCTGCAGGAATGGTTTTAAACGAAAGCAACGCAACGGTTAAAGATTTTAAAATGACACCGAAAATTTCGCGCAAACAACACGCTGCAAGCTTAAAGTATGCCCAGGATTATTACGATCTAAAAGCAAATACCATTCAGTTTAATAATTATCAGTGGGGATTTGATAAGCAGGAAGAATTCTACATAAAATTTAAAGAATTGGTTTTAAATGCTATGGATGCAAAAATTTACCGCGACATCACTGTTCCGCTTAATCCAAAAGAAAATCATTTGTACAGTTACCGTTTGCGTCATGTAACATTTCCGTTTGAAGTAGAAACCTTAAAAGTAAAAAATTCTAAATTGTCTTACGAAGAAGATTCTGCCACGAGTACTGACCCCGGTAAACTGACTTTTTCAAATTTCAATTTAACGGCATCAAATCTTTACAGTGGATACAAACGATCATCCGGACCAAAAACCCAGATTTTTGTCCGCACAAAATTTATGGGTCAGGGCGATTTGGTTGCAAGCTGGCAGTTTAATATTATGGATACGGCAGAGAAATTCAATATTAACGGAAATCTGAAAAATTTTCCGGCACCGGCAATGAATCCCTTTTTAAAACCATATCTCAATGTAAAAGCAGACGGAGAAATTGATCAGATGTCTTTTAATTTCAGTGGAAATAACGACCGTGCAACAGGCGACTATGCCATGAATTTCAAAAATCTGAAAATGACGTTGTTCAACAAAGAAAATAAAGAAAGAAAATTTTTAACTACCGCTGCTAATATAGTAGTACGAACAGATACCGATGGCTTTAAAAAAGCAGAAATAAAGCCGGTAGAACGCACCAAACAAAAATCGTTTTTTAATTTTTTATGGTTGTGCATTATGCAAGGGTTAAAACAAACGGTTATTTAAAAATGTCTTAGTACCTTTGTAAAAACATTCGTAAAAAATGAAAACAATTGTAATTACCGGTGCCAGTTCAGGAATTGGTTATGCAACCGCAAAAGCTTTGGCTAAGGATAACAGATTGATTCTTTGTGGCAGAAGGTTAGAAAGACTTCAGCAATTACAAAACGAATTGAAAGAAACTCCTTGTTTATTGTTAACGTTTGATGTATCAAAGAAAGAAGAAGTTTTTAAAGCATTTGATTCGATCCCAGTAGCATGGAAAAATATAGATGTTTTAATCAACAATGCTGGAAACGCACATGGATTGGCACGTTTTCAAGACGCCGATTTAGCTGATTTAGATGCAATGATTGATAGTAACGTAAAAGGATTGATTTATGTGACCAAAGCGTGCCTTCCGTATTTGCAACAATCACAAAACGCGCATATTGTAAATTTATCTTCTATTGCCGGAAAACAAGCATATACGAACGGCACTACTTATTGTGCATCAAAATGGGCGGTTGAAGCACTGACCAAAGGCATGCGGTTAGATTTTTTACCATTGGGCATTAAAGTAACATCTATTGCACCCGGAGCCGTAGAAACTGAATTTTCATTGATACGATTTAAAGGCGATACAGAAAAAGCCAATAATGTTTACAGAGGTTTTGAACCTTTACAGGCAGAAGATATTGCCGAAAGCATTGCTTTTACAATCAATCAGCCTAAACACGTGCAATTGGCAGATATTACGATTTTGCCTAAAACACAAGCCGATGCAACAACCATTTTGCGGAATAATTCTTAGTTGGTACTGTTTTTACGTTGTATGGTGTAGTTAAATTTTAAAACAGTTTGCTTCCATAAAGTTAAAGTTTGTTCTGCATAAATGATATCCTTTTCTTCGTTAATGATCAACCGGTCGCGGAAAGAAGCTATGAATTTTGTCCAATGAACATTTTTGGCATCTTTAAGGAGAAAGTAAAATCCGGGATCACCTATTTTTTTGCCTGATGATTCAAGAATAAGCGCACCGTCTTTCCCTATTTTTGGAATCATGATAACGGTAGCATTGCCTTGGGGTAAAGGAAAAATTACTTTGATACAGCTTTTACCCGAAGGTAATTTACAGGTTCCGTAAATACCCGAGTACATTATTTTATTTTCTGAAGTCCGTAACCATATCGTGTATTTTATTTTATGAGTTTTTGAGTCGGACAGAGTTACGATTTCGCTTTTTAATGGTTTTATGTTTTGGTTGGCTTTAAGCGGAACATTTAACTGATTGATCCGATCACTAAAAAAACTGTTCAGCAAAAGACCAAAGAATTTAAAAAAAGGATTCCATTTGACAGTAAGACTTAGATTATATTCTGATGTATTCTCATAGAAATCAATCACTTTTTTTGATAATTTCTCCAGATCGGTTTCCGCAAAGTTGAATAAGCCTATTGATTCTAAAATTCCTTGTGATGATGCATTTCTTTGAATAGTTAACTGTTCTTTTTCAGCTAATTGACAGATTAAATCCTCTCCAAAGGCATTAATGGTTCCAAATGGACCAATAAGCCAGGGAAAATCCTTTGGCTCAATTTTTTTTCCTCTGATGATAACCCATTGTTGGGTAAACCAGTCCTGAAATTTTTGTAAGGGATAAGCTACTGCCATTTTTCTAACTTATATAGGTTTTTCCGTTCCATTTACCAAATTCAGAAACAGGTTTAAATCTTAAAGTAGTAAATTCAAAATGAAAATCTTTCCGTTCTCTTTCATTCATTGCGTTGATATGTCTTTTAGGGTTTGGCACCGCACTGTGCCCATAAACCATAGCTGTCATTTCTTTTTGTGATTTCCAGATAGAAAAAGTAGAAACTGTTCTGGGTAATCTTATTGAAGCAGATGACAGAATAGTTCCGGGATGATCTCGAACTAATTTTTCAACCGGTTTACCCCAATAGATAAACCGGGGAATTTCAAAGAATTTCATACGTGCAATGGTTACAGCAACAACCGGCATATTAGATGGATTTTCTTCTAATAATTCACCGTTAATTTTAAATCCACTGATTTTCCCCCACGGTCTTGTCAATAATAACCGGATGTACCATCCTTTTGCCAAAACTTTTCCAAACGTATTACTTTTGAGAAATTCATCTATGGCATTCTCGTTTTCCCATTGAGCAAAAACGGCAATTTGTCTGATCAATATTCTTGAAGGCGATAGGATAGAAGCACCCAATGTCATGGAATTCATATATTCTATATGTACCAAACCGTCAATATTTTTTGATTTCGACGAAAACAAAATCATTTTTAAAGAAGTAAAAACAGAAACTTTAACCAAATGATAAGTAAATATACTCATAGAATTATAAAAAATATCCAATTCAAAAATAAAGAAAATATGAATGTTATTTTTTTAAAACCATAATAGTTTAAATATTTCCCCATTCCATTGCAAAACATTCTTTTTAAATGTAAATTTGCACAACAATACAACAATAAGTATGAGTTCAGATAACAGTACAAACCGTTATGCACAACGTGGGGTATCTGCCCAAAAAGAAGATGTGCACAACGCTATTAAAAACATCGATAAAGGATTATTTCCTAAAGCTTTCTGTAAAATAGTTCCTGATTATTTAACAAATAATGAAGATTATTGTTTGATTATGCACGCCGACGGGGCAGGCACTAAATCATCATTAGCTTATTTGTATTGGAAAGAAACCGGTGATTTATCTGTTTGGAAAGGTATCGCACAAGATGCCCTGATTATGAATATCGACGATTTGTTGTGTGTGGGTGCTACTGACAACATCATGCTTTCATCAACTATTGGAAGAAATAAAAACCTGGTTCCCGGCGAAGTAATCTCAGCAATTATCAACGGAACGGAAGAATTAATCAATGAATTGAAAAAATTCGGGGTTACCATTCACTCTACGGGGGGCGAAACAGCCGATGTAGGTGATGTAGTTCGTACCATTATTGTTGATTCTACCGTAACAGCACGTATGAAACGCAGCGATGTAATTGACAATGCCAATATTAAAGCAGGTGATGTAATCGTAGGTTTAGAATCATTTGGTCAGGCAACTTACGAAAGCGAGTACAACGGCGGAATGGGAAGCAACGGCTTAACATCTGCACGCCACGATGTTTTTGCACATTATTTAGCTGAAAATTATCCCGAAAGTTTTGATCCGTCTGTTCCAAAAGAATTGATTTATTCGGGCGGTAAAAAATTAACCGATGAAGTAGAAGGGTCGCCAGTAAACGCAGGTAAATTAGTGTTATCTCCCACACGAACGTACGCACCAATCATTAAAGCTATTTTATCAAAATACACCTCTGAAAAAGTACACGGAATGGTACATTGCTCAGGCGGTGCACAAACAAAAATATTGCATTTTGTTGACAACGTTCATGTGATAAAAGATAATTTATTTGAAGTTCCTCCGTTATTTAAACTGATACAGGAGCAATCGCAAACCGGTTGGAAAGAAATGTATCAGGTGTTTAACTGCGGTCACAGAATGGAATTATACGTGAATCCAGAAATTGCTGAAGACATTATTGCTATTTCAAAATCGTTCAACGTAAATGCACAAATTGTTGGAAGGGTAGAAGCTTCTAACAGCAAAAAATTAACCATTAATTCAGTTTACGGAACTTTTGAATACGAATAAAGTCAGATTAATGGCAATTGATTACGGCGGAAAACGTACCGGAATTGCCGTAACTGATGAAATGCAAATCATTGCATCGGGCTTAACAACTGTTGAAACAAAGACTATTTTTTCGTTTCTTGAAAACTATTTTAAAACCGAAAAAGTATCTAAAATCATTGTTGGCGAACCCAAACGGTTAAATAACGAGGCATCGTCAATTGGTGCCGAAATAAATAAGTTCGTTGAGAAATTAGCTGGCTTGTATCCGCAAATAGAAATTATAAGAATGGATGAACGCTTTACCTCTAAAATTGCCTTTCAAACAATGATTGATAGCGGATTGAAGAAAAAGCAAAGACAAAACAAGGCGTTAATTGATGAAATTGCAGCCACCATTTTATTGCAGGATTATATGAGCAGCAATCGGTTTTAAAGAAAATATAACAGAAGTTTAAAATAAGATCATTTTAAAATGTCAACAAACAAAAATACAGAAAGCGATGTAGTATTAATTGGAGCTGGAATTATGAGTGCTACACTTGGATTGTTGTTAAAAGAACTGAATCCAAAGACAACCATTCAAATTTTAGAGCGACTAAGCAGTGCTGCCGAAGAAAGTTCAGATGCAATGAACAATGCCGGAACAGGGCATTCCGCTTTTTGTGAATTAAATTATACCCCGGAAAAAAACGGAATAATCGATACCACCAAAGCATTGAATATTTGCGAACAGTTTGAAGAATCAAGACAGTTTTGGTCGTATTTGGTAAACAAAAACATCATCCAGTCTCCAAAATCATTTGTGAATACTGTACCACATATGAGTTTTGTTTGGGGCGATAACAACGTTGATTTCCTTAAAAAAAGACACGAAGCTTTAAAAAAACATCCGTTGTTTGAAGCTATGGAATTTAGCGAAGATCGTGAAGTAATTAAAAAATGGGCACCTTTGATTATGGAAGGCCGCGATTATAAAGAAAAAATTGCCGCAACACATATGAATTTGGGTACCGATGTTAATTTTGGGGAATTGACCCGACAAATGATTAAACATCAGGTAAGCCAAAACGGTGTAACGGTTTCTTTTAATACCGAAGTTTACAATTTAAAACGCACACAAGACAACCGTTGGACAATCTTTATCAAAGATTTAAAAACAGGCGAAAAACGTACCATTACTACCAAATTTGTATTTATTGGCGCAGGCGGAGCATCTATTTTATTGTTAGAAAAATCGGGCATTCCTGAAGGGAAATCTTATGGAGGATTTCCGGTATCAGGACAATGGCTGGTTTGTGAAGATGAAAAACTTGCCGAACAACATTTTGCAAAAGTTTACGGATTGACATCGGTTGGTGCACCGCCAATGTCGGTTCCGCATTTAGATACACGTTATGTAAATGGTAAAAGATCGTTGTTATTTGGACCTTATGCTGGGTTTTCGACCAAATTCTTGAAAACAGGATCTTATTGGGACTTGTTTAAATCAATATCTACCGGAAACATTGGAACAATGGTTGGTGCCGGATTGGATAATTTAGATCTAACCAAATATCTGATTTCTGAAGTAATGGCATCAGAAAACAAAAAAGTTGAAGCTTTAAAAAGTTACTTCCCGAATGCTAAAAAAGAAGATTGGCGACTGGAAATAGCAGGTCAGCGTGTACAAACAATGAAACGCAATAAAGAAGGCAAACCCGAACTGGCTTTTGGTACCGAAGTGGTAAATGCTGCCGATGGAAGTTTGGCGGTATTGTTAGGAGCTTCTCCGGGGGCATCAACAACAGTAAACATTATGTTGAAATTAATTGCAAAATGTTTCCCTAATGAGTATAAATCACCAGAATGGCAGGCAAAATTCAAAGAAATGATTCCTTCTTTTGGATTAAAATTAAACGATCATCCAGAATTATTAAAAGAATTAAGAGCAGAAACTTCTAAAACATTAGAATTAAAATATTAAAGAAAACGATCGATTTAATTATCGGTCGTTATTTTTTTACAAACTACCACAATTTTATCATTATTTAAATCAGTAGTAAAAAAAACGTACAAATCGCCACCATCTTTAATTTTATGTTTTTTACGGATTTCTTCTACTTTTAAAGGAAAATTCCGGGTTGTGATATTACACTTTGTGTTTTCTAAAAACTTAATGTCTTTTTTATTGTAAGGAATAATTTGTTCTATTTTAAAAGATCTTCCTGGAAAATCAATCAATTTGTTCGATGTGTATAAATGTGAATGTTTGTGCAATTTACTTACATTGAATTTTGTGGCAATACTGTTGTAAACCCCCAATTTAAGATAACTGCTGAATGGTTCATAAAGATAATTTAACGGAAGTGATAACTGCGAATCTACAATAACATTTAAAGGAAAAGCATCTTGATGAATGGTTCCATCATTTGAAATATTGACGGCAATAAGTTCCGACTGATCTATAAACCCTTTTTGTTGAACAATTAAAAGCTCTTTAACTTCGTTTTGTAAACCAATGGCGTAAATGGTTTTAACGTTACTTAATTCGTTTAAAATTGATGAAATATCAAGCAACGGAGCTACTTTAATTAAAATATTTTTAGATTTTTCAAAAAGAAATTCCTGTAGTTCAACTACGTTTGGAGTGCAATCTTTCAATAAAAAAACTTTTGATTTTTTATCATCTCTTCGGGCAGGATCAATGTAAATCCAATCATATTTTTCAGTCGATTTTTCAAGATATGAAATACTGTCGCCTGAAATAGTTTCAATATTATCTACATTCAACACCTTAAAATTATGTTGAACAATTGCCGATAAATCTTCTTGAAATTCACAATGAACAACTTTTTTAAATCGCTTTGCAAAGTAATAATCATCAACTCCAAAACCACCAGTCAAGTCGATTATTTTTTCTCCCGAAATTAATTCGCTTTTAAACTTTGCCAAGGTTTCTGATGACGTTTGTTCGATAGATAATGTACTTGGAAAAATAACATTGTCATTTGCAAACCAAGTCGGTAATTTCTTTTCAGCTTTCTGTTTTGCCTGAATCTGATTTAAAATCCAAGTCCATTCATAGTCAACAAACGGATTTTTTTTTAAAGCCAAAATATTAATGTTTTGCTTTAAGTTATTGTTTATAAATTGTTTTAAATCAGATGATAATATCATAATTTAAAATTAATTATTAGCTAAAACAAAAGTATGGCAACCAACTATTGCAGCAGTTTCGGTACGTAAACGTGTGTTTCCTAAAGCAACGGGCAAATATCCATTTGCCAATGCTTTGTTGATTTCGTTGGTAGAAAAATCTCCTTCAGGACCAATCAGCAACGTATAATTCTGTTGTGTTTCAATTCGGTTTTTTAATTCAACTTTATCGGTTTCTTCACAATGTGCAATAAACTTTTGTCCGCTAAATTCTTTCGATAAAAAATCGTTCAATTTAATCGGTTCGTTTAAAACAGGCAGATACATTTGGTTCGATTGCTTCATTGCACTGATTAAAATTTTATCGAAACGTTCGGTTTTAATAATCTTTCGTTCAGAATGATCACAAATAATCGGTGTAATTTCATCAACACCAATTTCGGCAGCTTTTTCTAAAAACCATTCGTAACGATCGTTCATTTTTGTAGGAGCAACCACCATATGAATTTTAAATTCTCTTGGTTCAGTAAATTGCGATTCGTTTATTTTAACCACACATTTTTTTTCAGATGCTAAAATAACTTCACAAACAAATAAAAAACCTTTTCCGTTGGTAATGTGTAAAATAGAACCTTCTAATTTACGCAAAACTTTAACAATGTGTTTACTTTCTTCTTTATCAAAAGTAAACTCTGTTGTTTCAGTATGTATGTCGGGTGCATAAAATAATTGCATAATTTAAAACTCTAATCTTGCTTTAGAAACTACTTCATCATCACTAAAAATTCCTAAATTAAATTTATGATAACCAACAATACCAATCATAGCGGCATTATCTGTTGTGTATTCAAATTTAGGTATAAACGTTTTCCAGCCGTATTTAGTTTCGGTTTCTTTTAACGCTTTACGAATGCCGGAATTTGCTGAGACACCGCCTCCAATAGCTATTTGCCGGATACCGGTTTGTTCAACAGCCAGTTTAATCTTATCCATTAAAATTCTAATAATGGTATGCTGAACAGAGGCACAAATATCGTCAATATTTTCTTTGATAAAATCCGGATTTTTTTTAACTTCTTTCTGAATAAAATATAAAATTTGCGTTTTTAATCCCGAAAAGCTAAAATTCAATCCATCAACTTTTGGTTTGGTAAAAGCGTAGGCTTTTGGATTTCCGTTTTGCGCGTGCTTGTCAATTAAAGGACCACCAGGATAAGGAAAGCCTAATATTTTTGCGGTTTTGTCGTAAGCTTCACCAACAGCATCATCAGTAGTTTCGCCTAAAATTTCCATATCAACAAACGAATTCACTTTCACAATTTGTGTATGTCCGCCACTAATTGTCATCGCCAAAAATGGAAATGTAGGCTTGTCAAAGCCTTCTTCATCAATAAAATGAGCCAGAATATGAGCATGCATGTGGTTTACGGCAATCAACGGAATATGCAATGCCATGCTTAACGATTTTGCAAAAGAACCGCCCACCAGTAAAGATCCCATTAAACCCGGACCTTGCGTAAATGCAATAGCACTTAAATCGCTCTTTGAAATTCCTGCTTTTTGTAAAGCAACATCAATTACCGGAACAATATTTTGCTGGTGTGCACGTGATGCCAACTCGGGTATTACACCGCCATATAACTCGTGAATTTCCTGTTTTGCCACAACATTACTTAGTACTTTTTCGTTACACAATACGGCGGCTCCGGTATCGTCGCACGAACTTTCAATGGCTAAAATATAATTTAATTGCTGCATTGTAAAAAATCGGCATAATTTATGCTTAAAATGTGGAGTAAATACCACATTCACTTTACATAAATTATTATTTTTGTTTCGTATTTAATAAGCAAATTTAAAACAAATAAGGCTATCAAAAAACTTTTTAAAATACTGTTTGGGTTGTTGTTGGGGTTGGCACTGGTTTTTATATTGGCGGCCGTAGTAATTACTACTCCAATCATTCAAACAGAACTAGCACATTACGCCACCACAAAAATTAATAAACACTTTAATATCCGAACATCGATTGGACAGGTTGCCGTACAGTTAGATGGAAAAGTACTGCTAAAAAAAATACACGTGTTAGATGAACACAATAACGATTTGGCATACATTGACCGGCTATATACCAATATTACCGATTTTAAACAACTAACCGGAGGAAAGCTGATTTTTGGTAGTACAGAAATACAAGATGTTGATTTTTTTATTCACAAATACAAAGGCGACACCCTTACCAATTTAGATAAATTTATTGCTGTTTTTGATGACGGAAAACCCGGTAGCGGTAAATTTTTAATGAAAATTGATCATTTAGAACTAACCAACGGAAAGTTTAAGATTACCGATGACAATACCGGGAATTCGCCCGTAGATTTTACCGAAATGAACGGAGCTCTGAATAATTTAATCGTGCGTGGACCAAACATCAATGCGGATATCAGCCGGCTGGCATTAAAAGATAAAAGAGGGATTTACGTTAAAGATTTGGTTACCAGTTTTGCAATGACCAAAAAATCTATGGACTTAAACCCTTTTGCTATTGAAACCGAAGAATCGTTTATTAAAGGAGCAATTGCAATGCGGTATAACGAAGGTGATTTAAAATATTTTACCGAAAAAGTTAATTTAGCTATTGATTTTGATAAATCTAAAATTGCAACAAACGATTTAAAATTCTTTTATAAGGAATTTGGTAGCAACAATATGCTGTATTTAACGTCAAAAGCAACCGGAACGTTGAATGATTTTAAGCTGAAAAACATGCAGTTGTCTGACAAATTTGGTTCAGAAATTATAGGAAATTTTACGTTAAAAAATTTGTTTGTTAAAACCAATCCTTTCAGGATTGATGCCCATTTAAACCGATTAAATATTTCACGGGAAAACGCAGTGGCTTTGTTGCCAAACGTTTTGGGGAGTGCCTTGCCGGTTCAATTAGAGAATTTAGGGCAATTAAATTTAAAAGGAACTGTTGCTTACGAAAATTTTTATGTTGATGCCGATATAGAGGCAACTTCAAACCTTGGATTTGCTAAAGCCGATGTGGAATTGTGGAACGTTAATCAAAAACAAAATGCAAGCTATAAAGGAGACATTGCTTTAGAAAATTTTGATATTGGCAAAGTAATAGAAAAAGAAAACATAGGAATAGCAACCTTAACGGCTACTGTTGACGGTAAAAGTTTTGATCCGGAACATTTTAATACCGTTTTAAAAAGTCACGTTCAGGAATTTACCTTTAACAATTATTCTTACAAAGACATTGAAATTGATGGAAACCTAAAACTTCCGGCTTATACAGGAACGTTGGTTAGCAACGATCCTAACGCATTGCTTAATTTTAACGGAACACTTGATTTTTCAAACGATAAAACAACGGTGGATTTTAAAGCGGATATTGAACGCTTAAATATGAATGCGTTGCAAATTGTAAAAGATTCCCTGGGTGTTTTCAAAGGTCATTTTGAGTTAAACGGTACTGGAAAGAATGTCGATGTGTTTGAGGGAAGTATTTTAGCAGAAAACGCATCGTACACCAATTCGGTTGAAACCTATAATTTTGACCATCTTTTTATAAAATCTGAATTTCAGGAAAATAACATTCGTCAAATAGATGTGACATCAAATGATATTGTAAATGGTTATGTACGCGGAAATTTCAAATACAATCAATTAAAAGAAATCGTAGAAAATTCGTTAGGAAGTCTTTATAAAAATTATTCGCCTAACGATATCGCTACCAATCAGTTTATAGAATACGATTTAAAATTTCACAATAAAATTGTCGATCTGCTTGTTCCAAAACTCGAAATTGCCGATGACACTTCAGTTTCCGGAAAAATTACTGCCGATACGGGAGAGTTTATTTTGCTTGTGAATACACCGTTTGTGAAATACGGTCAAAACAAATTCAGTAATGTGCAGGTTGACGTCAACAGTTTGCGCGAAAATCAAAACGCTTTTATAGCCATTGACACCATTGATCTAAAATTCTACAAAGCCTACGATTTTGTTCTAAACAACGCCAAGAAAAACGATACGTTGTATGCAGATACAACATTTAAAGGCGGATCTGAGGCAAACGACAGCTATAGCTTAAACTTCTATCATACCATTGATGAAGAAAACAAATCGGTTGTAGGTATTGATAAATCAGAGATTCAGTTTAAAGAATCGGTTTGGTATTTAAATGAGTTCAACAACGATAAAAACCGAATCATTTTTAATAAGGAAATTAACAATTTTACTATTGAAGATATTCAATTATCACACAACGAACAAATGGTTTTACTGAACGGAAGCATGAACGGAGACGTTTATAAAGATTTAAATCTGGATTTTGAAAATGTGGAACTCGACAAAATTACGCCCGATTTAAACAATTTAACGTTTGCCGGGTTGATCAACGGAAACATTTCGTTTGTTCAGGAAAACAACATTTTTAAACCCAAATCAAAACTAAACGTAAAAGATTTAGAAATAAATGACGTATTGCTGGGCTTGTTTACTTTTGAAGTAGAAGGAGATGAATCATTGCAAAATTTCAATGTAAAATCAAACATTATCAATGATTTTACAGAGAATTTCTATATGAACGGACTAATTTCGGTAAGTAAGGGGCAAAGCAAATTGAATTTGGATGCCGGTTTTAACAAATTCAACTTAAAAGCCATTGCTCCGTTTCTGTCATCGATTATGTCTGATGTTCGGGGCGATGCATCTGGTAGGGCAACCATTCAGGGTACACATAAAGATCCCGATATCGAAGGAAAACTGTATTTAACAAATGCCGGAATGCGTCCTGTTTTTACCGGTGTTGATTATCTGTTTGACGAAAATACGCCGCTCGATGTAACCGAAAGCCAGTTTATATTGCGAAACGTAAATATTACCGATTCTAAATACAAAACAAAAGGACTTTTAAACGGAACCATTTCTCACAATAAACTCAAAAACTGGAATATTGACGCCCGTTTAGAATCAACCAACCTTTTGGCACTGGATATCGATTATAAAGAAGGCACACCTTATTACGGAACAGCTTTTATAGATGGGCATGCAACAGTGAAAGGTCCGGTTGAAAGTTTGGTAGTAAGCATTGAAGCCAAATCTCAAAAAGGTACAAAAATAAAAATTCCGTTAGATGATGCAGGCGGTGTTGGTGATAATAATTTTGTGCATTTTTTATCGCCCGAAGAAAAAGCCAACCGTTTAAAAGGTATTGAAACCGTGATAAACAACAATCGTTTTGGAGGTGTTCAGCTTAATTTTGAATTCTATGTTACGCCCGATGCCGAAATTGAAATTTTGTTAGACAGAGCTTCAGGACACGGAATGAAAGGCAGCGGAGCCGGATTTATCACTATGGAAATTAATACCTTAGGAAGATTTAATATGTGGGGCGATTTTCAGGTATATGAAGGAGAATATAATTTTAAATACGGCGGAATCATCGATAAAAAACTCGATGTGGTAAAATACGGAACCATCCGTTGGGACGGTGAACCTTTAAATGCCATTTTGGATTTACAGGCCGTTTACAAAACACAGGCAAATCCGGGATTGATTATAGAAAGTTCTGAAATCAACCGTAAAGTGGATACAGAAGTAAATATTGTTTTACAAGGAAATTTAAGCAATCCTGAAATTGATTTCCTAATTAATTTTCCAAACGTAAGTTCAAGCATCAAATCAGAAATAGAATATAAATTAGCCGATAAAGACACTCGTGAAACTCAGGCAATGGCATTGCTTGCAACCGGCGGATTTATCACTGCAACAACTGGTGGAAATGCAGTTTATGGTAGTTTGTTTGAACGTGCCAGCAGCTTGTTCGACGATTTATTTTCTGATGCTGAAGGAAAATTCCGGGTAGGTTTAAACTATTCACAAAGTGAAAGAAATCCGTATTTACAGGAAGTAGATGAAGCAAGAGTAGGTGTAACATTATCCACACAAATAAGCGACCGTATATTGGTAAACAGTAAATTGGGAGTTCCGATTGGCGGACGTGAAGATAACGTTATTGTGGGCGATGTAGAAATACAGTTGCTTCTAAACGATGACGGATCGTTGCGTGCAAGGGTTTTTAACCGTGAAAATAATATTAATTATATTGGTGAAGGTATAAATTATAAACAAGGCGTTGGTTTAACGTATGAAGTCGATTTTAACACCTTTAAAGAATTGCTTAAAAAAATACTCACCAGTGCCGATAAACGTGAGAAGGAAAAGGAAAAACAAAAACAGCAACAAAATAACAATAATAGCATTCCTGACGACGATTACGGCGTAGAATTTTTAAAGTTTCAGGAAAAGCGTCGGGAAGCAACTTCCGAAAAAACAGAAAATGAACCAGAGTCTTAATAGATTCTGGTTTTTTACTTTTTATTTGTATCTTTAAGCTATTAGAAATAATTATGAAATCAGATAAAATAAAAAAAATTGCGGTCTTAACGTCTGGTGGCGATGCACCGGGAATGAACGCAGCAATAAGAGCTGTGGTTCGGGCTTGTACTTATTATGAAGTAGCTTGTTTTGGCGTTTTTCGGGGTTTTCAGGGTTTGATGGAAGGCGATCTAAAAGAAATGGGACCACGTGATGTAAAATATATTATCAGCAAAGGCGGAACCATTTTAAAATCAGCCCGTTCGAAAGAATTTATGACAAAAGAAGGTCGTAAAAAAGCTCATCATACCATAGAAAAATACGGAATAGATGCCTTAATTATTATTGGTGGTGATGGAAGTTTTACCGGCGGAATGTTGCTTTCTAAAGAATTTAACCTTCCTGTAATTGGTATTCCCGGAACTATTGACAACGATATTTACGGCACTTCGCACACCATTGGCTACGATACGGCTTTAAATACAGTGATTGATGCCGTTGATAAAATCAGAGATACAGCTACATCGCACAAACGCATTTTCTTTGTCGAAGTTATGGGACGCGATGCCGGTTTTATCGCATTAAACTCAGGAATAGGAGCAGGGGCAGAAGAAATTTTGATTCCGGAAGAAAATATTGGTTTGCCCAAATTATTAGAGAAACTAAAAAGAAGCAAGGCCTCAGGTAAATCATCGTGTATCGTTATTGTGGCAGAGGGCGAAAAATCAGGTAAAAATGTTTTTGAATTAAGCGATTATGTCGAAGAACATTTACCGGAATACGATGTGCGGGTTTCTGTAATTGGTCACATTCAGCGGGGTGGTTCACCAAGTTGTTTTGACCGGGTGTTGGCAAGCCGTTCCGGAGTGGCCGCTGTAGAAGCGTTGCTAAAAGGCAAAAAAAACATCATGATTGGTCTGCAAAACGATTTAATGGCTTATACTCCGCTGGAAAAAGCAATAAAAGGCGAAAATAAAATAGACGAAGAATTAATTAGAATTTCAGATATATTATCAATATAAATTATGGAAAAAGTAAAAATTGGGATAAACGGTTTCGGGCGAATTGGTCGTTTGGTTTTACGCGAATCATTTGAACGAAACGATATAGAAGTGGTAGCTATAAACGATTTAATGGAAATTGATTTATTGGCTTATCTTTTAAAATACGATTCGGTACATGGAACGTTTAAAAAAGAAATTTTAATTGAAGGGAATCATCTGATTATTGATGGAAAAAAAATCAGGGTTACCTCTGAAAAAGATCCGGCATTATTAAAATGGAACGAGGTTGGAGCAGAAATAATCGCAGATTGTTCGGGTGTTTTTAAAACAATGGATAAAGCCTCAGAACATTTAAAGGGCGGTGCCAAAAAAGTAGTAATTTCTTCTCCGTCTGATGATATTCCAATGTTTGTTATGGGTGTTAACGAAGAAAAAATTACCCCTAACGATGTTATTCTTTCAAACGCATCGTGTACCACAAACTGTCTGGCGCCCATTGCTAAAATTTTGAATGATGAATTTGGAATTATCGAAGGATTAATGACTACGGTTCACGCAGCCACTGCTTCACAATTGGTTGTTGACGGAGCTTCTAAAAAAGATTTCCGTGGAGGTCGTTCCGCTTTAAATAATATCATTCCGGCAAGTACAGGTGCCGCAAAAGCGGTTACAAAAGTAATTCCGGAATTAGAAGGAAAGCTTACAGGAATGGCATTTCGTATTCCCACACCAAACGTTTCTGTGGTTGATTTAACGGTTAAACTGGCAAAACCCACTACTTACGAAAATTTAATGAATGTTTTTAAACAAGCATCTGAAACCAATTATAAAGGAATTTTGGGCTTTACAAATGAACCGGTGGTATCACAGGATTTTCTCTCTGATACGCGGACATCTATTATCGATGCCGATGCCGGAATTGCTTTGAACGATACATTTTTTAAAATTGTATCGTGGTATGATAACGAATACGGATATTCCGCAAAACTTTTAGACTTGATAGTTTATGTGAATGGTTTAAAAGAATAAATTCTTATAAAAAGTAAAACTTATTCTTCAAACTGTGTCAAAGTTTAAAACTTTGACACAGTTTTTATATCTAACAATTCAACATTACAATATACATTTTACATTCTACAGCAGAAAAGCATTCATTTTTCTTTCATCTCTTTAGGTATTATTACATAAAATAACGTATTTTGTATCCAGATTTAATTCGGAATTTTTTTTATGAAATTTGTAGTAGATAGTGGTTCAACAAAAGCAGACTGGTTGCTTTTCAGCGAAAAAAAACATTTAGGCGTTTACAATACATTAGGACTCAATCCTGAAGTGCTTAATGCAGACGTTTTGATAGATCGGATTTTAAACAACGAAGAAATAGCGAATTTACGTACATCAATAAAAGAAATTTATTTTTACGGTTCGGGTTGTAGCACTGCGCATTCTAAAGAAATTATGAAAGCCGCTTTGCAAAACGTTTTTGTAAATGCTACTTTTTTTGAAATATTAGAAGATACGTACGCAGCTGTTTATGCCACCTGCCAGGATTTAAAACCGGGAATTGTCTGCATTAATGGTACCGGATCAAATTGTAGTTTTTTTAATGGCAAAGAAGTAGAACAGGCGGTGATTTCATTGGGTTATCTGGCAATGGATGATTGTTCCGGGGTTGATTTTGGGCGCAGGTTAATCAGGGCATATTATTTTAACACCATGCCGGTCGATTTAAAAGAAAAATTTAAAGAAGCTTACAATTTAGATGCTGATTACATCAAAAAGAATTTTTATAAAGAACCCAATCCCAATGCGTATCTGGCATCATTTTTACCTTTTTTAATTGTAAATAAAGATCATTCTTTTTTACAGGATATGATAAAGGAACGTTTCTTGTTTTTTATTAATCATTACATCAAACATTATCCTGATTATAAAGAGGTACCTATTCACTTTATAGGATCAACCGCTTTTTTATTACAATCTGAATTTAAATCGCTTTTAAAAAGAAACAATTTAACTGCTGGTGTGTTTTATCAAAAACCAATAGAAGGATTGATTGAATTACACCAAAAATAAAAAAGGAATCTTAAAAGATTCCTTTTTATTTTTATTTATACATTAAAATTTAAAACGAGCACCCGTTCCAAAATCCGGACCAAAAGAATCGTGATAATCATTGTTAATTAAATAAATTTCCGGTCTAAAATCAACAAAAAGCTGTAATGGAAATTTAAAATTGTATTCAATACCAACTTGTCCGGCAACAAAGAAAAAGAAATCATTGTTAGAGTAATGATGGTTAGGTCCTACATGGTAGTCATAAGACCAAGACCCTAAACCTGCACCTGCACCTGCATACCAGTGAAAACCACCTTTAATGTTCCAGATCCATTGATAAACCCCCGTAGCTTTAACGGCGTCATAATGATTAGAAGATCTCCATCCCAAATCAATTTCTAAACGATTTTTATCAGATAATAAATGTTGATAAGAAGCCTCAACTCCAATACCGTCATTGCTTCCAAAACGCAAACCTATTGCGTTTTTAGAAATACCTTCCTGTGCTTGAGTGGCAATTGCTGTTAGAGCAACCACAGCTGTTAATACGATTTTTTTCATAGTTCTATCTTTTTATACAAAAATATCAGTTATTTGCCTATTAAACAAATTTTATGTTAATTATTTAAAGCGACTTAATTAACATTAGCTTAATACATTTATAACATTAAGGTTACTTTAAAAGAACAATTTTGCACTGATGAAATATTCAACGTAATTATGAAGAAACTTTTAGTTGTAATTGGTCTTTTTTCATTTTTTGCATGTAGTAAAAACAGCTCGGTAAAAATGAAAGGATCAGACACAGAAGTAAACCTTGCGGTAAACCTTGCTGAAAAATATACTGAAATGAACAAAGATTTCAGTATAGCTATTTCGGGCGGGGGATCGGGACTGGGTATTACTTCGCTTTTGAATGGTCAGGCTGATATTGCCAACTCTTCGCGACCATTGTCAGATGAAGAAATAGAACAATTTAAAAACAAAGGGATCGAAATAAAAACAGTTGTTTTTGCTGAAGACGCAACCGCTTTTATTGTTCACAAAGAACTTCCTTTAGACGAAATTGATTTAGAAACATTGGGCAAAATTTTAGATGGTAAAATTAAAAACTGGTCTGAAATTACATCACAAAACTTACCTATCAACATTTATGGTCGGCAAAGCAGCTCCGGAACCCATTCTTTTGTAAAGAAAAAATTAAAAATTGAATTTTCTAATGCTGCAAAAGAAATGACCGGAAATGCCCAGATTATAGAAGGCGTTAAAGCAGATAAATCGGGGATAGGTTACGTGGGTGCAGGTTATGTTGCACACGATCCTGCTGCCAATACTGCTATTAAAATTTTAAAGATTAAAGAAAATCCAACTTCCATAGCTTATTCTCCTATCGATGCCAATACAATAAACAGCAGTTTGTATTTTTTTCAACGACCTCTTTATCAATTTGTTTTAGCTGAATCGTGGGAAAAGGTAAAACCGTTTATAGACTTTGAAAAAAGCGAGAAAGGCAAAAAAATGATAGAGGAACACGGATATTATATTATAGAAGACAAGTAGCATGAGATACAGAACAAGAATATTAATTGATAAACTATTTAAAGGCATATTTAAAACCACAGGATTTTTGGTTTTAGCTTTATTGGGCGGCATTTTTGCCATGTTGGTTTACAATTCGGTTTCGTTTTTTTTAGATATCAAACCATTAGATTTTATTACAGGAATGGAATGGGCACCTACTGCGAAAGTACCTAAATACGGAATGTTGCCTTTAATCATTAGCACAACCTTTGTTACGCTGGGCGCAATGATTATTGCGATACCGTTAGGTATTGGTACAGCAGCTTTTATATCGGAATACGCCGGGAAACGTTTAAAGAATATTTTAAAACCGGCTATTGAAATGTTAGCGGCAATTCCGTCTGTAGTTATCGGATTTTTAGGAATTGTAGTTGTTAGTCCGGGAATCGCAAATATGGCAGATCTACCTAATGGATTAAATGCCTTAAACGGAGCTATTTTATTGGCGATTATGGCTTTACCAACTATTATCACGGTTGCCGAAGATGCCATACACGCAGTCCCCAACGCATATAAAGAAGCCAGTTACGGTGTAGGAGCTACCAAATGGCAAACGCTTAGAAAAGTAATTATTCCCGCAGCTGCACCCGGAATCATTGCAGCCGTAATGCTTGGTGTGGGGCGTGCAATTGGTGAAACAATGACCGTTTTAATGGCAACCGGAAATGCTTCGTTAATTCCTTCCGGAATGTTTGATTCTGTTAAAACCATGACCGCTACCATTGCCATTGAAATGGGCGAGGTACCTTATCAAACCACGCATTATTATGCCCTATACGCCATTGCTACCGTATTGTTCTTTATGACGTTATTTGCCAATTTGGTCGGAGAATTTTTTATAAACCGTTTTAGAAAGTATCATGCAGTATAAAACCAATAAATTATCATCGGTTATAGAGTGGGGAACACTTTTATCAACCACGCTTATTGTATGTTTTTTCCTCATCGTCATTATTTGGGAAATTGTATCAAAAGGAGCATCTTCTTTATCGTGGGAATTTATTTCAAAAGTTCCTTCTGAAGGAATGACAAAGGGCGGAATTTTAACGCCGATTATAGGAACCGTTCTTTTAACATTGATTACTGCTCTTTTTGCGATACCTTTTGGGGTTTGTTGTGCCATTTATCTGAATGAATATGCTGAAAACAACTGGTTAACAAGAACCATTCGTGCAGCGATCAGAAATTTATCGGGTGTACCTTCTATTATTTATGGATTGTTTGGTTTGGCATTGTTTGTTCAGGCATTACAATTTGGAACATCGCTTATTGCTGCAGGTTTAACCTTAGGATTACTGTCTTTACCGTATATTATAACAACAACCGAAGAGGCTTTAAAAAGGATTCCAAACAGTACCCGGGAAGCAGCTCTGGCAGTTGGGGCAACAAAATTTGAAACCATTAAAGATGTGGTATTGCCATCGGCAATGTCAGGAATTTTAACGGGTGTTGTCTTAACACTTTCTCGTGCAGCCGGCGAAACAGCACCTATTTTATTTACAGGGGCAGCATTTTACATAAACGGAAGCACCGGGTATATCAATCAGGAATTTATGGCACTGCCTTATCATTTATATATGTTGTCAACACAGCATCAATCAATAGATCAGGTTCGTCCCATTGCTTACGGAACAGCATTGGTTCTTGTAATTGTGGTCTTTTTATTAAATCTAACGGCATTTTATATTCGTTATAAATACAGAAAAAATGAAAACTAAATTATCAGCAGAAAATTTAAACATTAGTTTTGGAGATAAGCAAGTGTTAAAAAATATCAATGTTTCTTTTGCAGAAAAAGAAATCACCGCATTAATTGGTCCTTCGGGCTGTGGAAAAAGTACTTTGTTAAGAAGTTTTAACCGCATGCATGATTTGTCGCCCGATGCCCATATTAACGGAATTTTACGTTTAGAAGATTTAGATTTATATGCCAAAAACGTGCCTGTAACCGAAATTAGAAAGCGTATTGGGATGGTTTTTCAAAAGGCGAATCCGTTTCCAAAAAGTATTTATGAAAACATTGCTTACGGACTAAAAATCAACAATCTGCCTCATGATAAAGAAGTTATCCAGAAAGCGTTAGAGGAAGCTTATTTATGGGACGAAGTTAAAAACGATTTAAAAATGCCCGCCACGCGTTTATCTGGTGGACAGCAACAACGTTTGTGTATTGCCCGAGCCGTAGCTTTACGCCCTGAAGTTATTTTAATGGACGAACCTTGTTCTGCGTTAGATCCGGTAAGTACCTTAAAAATAGAGGAACTAATCAAACATTTAAAGAAAAAATACACCATTGTTATTGTAACGCACAACATGCAGCAGGCACAACGCATTGCCGACAAAACCGTATTTATGTATTTAGGCGAAGTAAAAGAAGAAGGAATTACCAGCGATATTTTCAACCACCCTAAAAATGAAATGACCTCAAATTACATTAACGGTCATTTTGGTTAATTATATTATTTTTTTGCATTGGGTGTTAAAAAAGGAGTTTACATTATTTGTAAACTCCTTTGTTTTACATATTTTTCAGAATACCTGATAATTTCTCCGTAAGTTTTTTGCGACTGTAATATTGTAAACCAATACCATAAATTCTTAAATTCTTGTCTTGATATTGATGATAACAACTGAGAATATATTCTTTTACTGCTTCTAAATCATCATAGTGAAAATAGTTGCCACAATTTGTATTCTTTATGATTTGTTCCACATCACTTTCTTTGGGACCAATGGCTAAAACAGGTCGTTCGGCAGCCATGTATTCAAATAATTTTCCCGGAATGATTCCTCTGGTTTCAAATGAGTCTATTTCTATCAATAACAATATTTGCGAACTGCGTTGGTATTTTAAAGCTTCGGTATGTGGTACATATCCTTTTAAATCAAGATAATCATCGAGCCTGAATTCTTTAATTGTCTCAATAATTTCGGGGCTTACTTTACCAATTAACCGTAATTGAAAATCTTTTTTAAACTGTTTATTTTCCTTTAAAATTTCTTTAAATGCTTTCCATAAAATTCTTGGATTGCGTTTAGAAAGCAACGATCCAATATGGCTTATTGTAAATTTTTCATCTAATGCTGGTTTTTCAATTGTTTCAATATCGTAACCATTGGTAATTACATGAATTGGCTTTGAAGTGATCGCTTCAAATTCTTTCTTTGTGGTGTTACTTGTGATAATGACGGCATTGGCTTTCGTTAAAACATCACGTTCCAAATCTTTGTGTTTTTGGGCAGATTTTTCTGTCAGTTTTAATTCTTTATGATAACCAATAGATGTCCATGGGTCTCTGAAATCGGCAATCCATTGAACAGAAAATCGTTTTTGTAATTCCATTCCGATCAAGTGCATGCTGTGTGGCGGACCCGTGGTAATTACAATATCTACAGGATTTTTTTTGATATAATCAGATAAATAACTAACCGACGGGTTTACCCAGCCAATACGGGCATCGGGTATAAAAAAATTTCCACGAACATATAACAGCAGTTTTTCAATAAAAGACTGCTTTTTCTTCTCTGTTATAATTCCCGAACTAATGGTTTGTGTGCTTTTATTCGAAAAAAACGCTGCCAATTTATACGGTTCCTTAATGGGTTGTTTTAAAATGGTTACGTCTTTTCTTACCTCGTTTACTAAATCATTATCAATTATGGGATAAGCGGCATTTTCAGGAACATAAACAATAGGTTCTATATCAAAATCGGGCAGATATTTTACAAATTTTAGCCACCGCTGTACCCCCGGGCCTCCAGCCGGAGGCCAATAATACGCTATGATAAGTACTTTTTTCATAAGTAAGGAAAATTCCTAATTTGAATGAATTATATTTCTTCTGCTTTATTTATCTTTTTTCGTAATCCAAAGTACAACCCCAAAACAATAACCAATAATGCAACAATAGAAACGATTAGTGAAATGGCACTTCCGGTTTTTACAACTTCCGGTTCAAACGAAAACACAATGGTGTGATTGCCTGCCGGTATATTTAATCCGCGTAAGGTATAGTTTACTTCAATCATTTCAGCCGGATTTCCATCAATGGTAATATTCCATCCCTTTGGATAATAAACCTCTGAGAATACTGCAAATCCATCAGCTTTATTGTTTGACTGATACTCCAATTTATTCGGTTGATAATTCGTTAACTTAATTTGTGAGAGGCTGTCAACACTGAAATTGGTTTTTGAAAGATTGATATTGTCGTAAACCAAAGCAGTTTCCTTAGATTTGAACGATTTCATAGCGTTCATCATTTCGTCGGCATTGGCAACTTTCTGAATATTTTTTACAAACCATGCATTACCATTTGCATCAGGGTTTTGTAATGGAATATCCTGACCTTGTTCATCTTTACCTATGACATATTTTATATTCAGCATATTTAACACTTCTATGTTTTGCTGTGCAATTTGGTAATCGTATAAATCCTGGATCTTTTTTGGTTTAGCGGCATGATATCCACCTAACGAATGATGAAAATACGAACTGCGTGCACTGCTGAAACCACCTTGCTGTTCAAAAACCCGGAACTGAGATTTATCTGACAAAATATGCTGGTCTGCAGGTGTTGCCTGAAAAGGCTGTTCCACCATGTGTTTAGCAACAAAATTATCTTTATTTACATAATTGGTATCGATTAAAACCAAATCAATTACGCCTAAAATTCCAATAATAATAACGGCTGTTTTGCCTTGTAATTTTTGTTTGTTAACGGCAAATAAAGCTCCAGCTGCTAAAGCAACAAAAATAAATGTTCTTAATAAATCATCGGTGTACATTGATTTACGATCGTTAATTAAAGCTTTGATAAAACCTGAACCTCCGTCTTGAAAAACCTGTGAATAATAAGAATCATTCGCTCCTTCAAATCCCATGGTAGCTTTTAATACAAATAAAAGAGCAATGATTCCTGCAAATACCATTCCCGATTTTTTGAGAGCATCTAATTGCTGTTCTTTAGTTGTTTTGAAAAATGCTTGCAACCCTAAAATTGCTAAAACAGGGAAACATAATTCGGCAATTACCTGGATAGATGTTATTGCCCGGAATTTATTGTAAAGCGGTAAATTATCAATTAAAAAATCAGTTAAAAAGAAGTTGTGTCCCCACGATAAAACAATAGAGCATATTGCTCCTGCACCCAGATAATATTTTACTTTACGATTATCTACAAAAAAGCATAAAACAGCCAAAAACAGTACTACTGCACCAATATACGCCGGAGCAGCGACAATGGGCTGCTTACCCCAATAAGTGGGTGCGTGGTCTGCGAATTGCTGAGCCGGAGAAGGATCATATCCTTGCGATAACAAAAAGTTAGAAACAAATTTGTACGTATTTGAATTGGTTCCGATATTTTCTCCGTTTCCACCGCCCATAATCCTTGGAACCAATAAATTAAAGGTTTCAAATATGCCGTAGCTGTATTCGGTAATGTACTCGTGGGTCATGGCATTGGCAGAAGCCTTGGGAGCTCCGTCGGGTGCAATGGTCAGTTCGCTATCGCTTCGGGTACTGAATTGGGCGTATTCTGATGTTGCCATTAAGTTGGTGGCATTCAATCCAATCGCAAAAATTCCGGCAACAATAAAAACTCCGAACATTTTTAATAAAGACGAAATCTCTTTTTGTTTAATGTAATATACTGAATAATAAACACATACACCAATTAAAAACAACAACAGATAGTATGTCATTTGAAAGTGATTGGCAGAAATTTCCAAAGCTGCTGCAACCATTGTAAGGATTCCTCCCAATATATATTTCTTTCTAAAAACCAAATGTACACCTGCTAAAACCAATGGCATATAAGCAATTGCGTGTGCTTTAGCATTGTGTCCTGCCCCTAAAATAACAATGAGGTAAGTGGAAAACCCAAATAATAATGCACCTATAAAAGCTTTTAACGGTTTTACTTTATAGGTTAAAAGCAACAGGTAAAATCCTATGAAATACAGAAAAACATAATCTGCCGGACGAGGAAGAAAACGAATTACATAATCTAACTGCTTGATGTAATTATGTGGATATTTTGCTCCTAACTGATAGGTTGGCATTCCGCCGAAAGCGTTGTTAACCCAATAGGTTTCTTCGTGATGCGTTTGACGAAAATCGTTCAATTCTTTAGCCATTCCGGTATATTGAACAATATCAGACTGAAAGATCTGCTTACCCGAAAGTACCGGGTAAAAATAAGCTAAAGAAACAACTATAAAACCCACCATTGCTAAAATATGCGGCACATAGTTTTTAATATTTTTCATAGTACACTATTTTGAGGTTAAATGTACTTATTATTTGGGAAAGGATAAAAAAAAAGTCTTGCATTGCAAGACTTTAATAACTATTCTATTTCCTCGTAATCGATATATTCACCTACTTTCTTTTTTTCTTTAGGAATTTTGTTTTGCTTTAATTCCGTTTCAAAAGTATTGGGTTCTGTTTGCCGGTTGTATTGATTTTGATAAGCTTGTTGTTGTTTTTCAAAGTTTTCTGTAACCTTACTCACTGCTTTGTTTAGCAAATAAGGGGCAAAAAGTTTAAACGCAAACTTAAACAAATAGTAAATCAATACTATAATTAAAATTGTGTTTATAAATCTCATAAAAGCCGCATAATTATTTAATGATTCAAATTTGATGTTCAAATATATCACTTTTAGACCTATTTTTTCTTATAGAAATCTTAAAGTTGAAGAATCGTTTTACTTTTTCAACATGACAAATATCAGTGTTTATCATCTACAGAAAAGATACTTTTGCCTGAAAGTATAGGCAATGAATTCTTTAGTAAAAAAATACAATATTCCAGGTCCAAGATATACAAGTTACCCAACGGTGCCTTTCTGGAATCAAGACCATTTTTCAAAAAATAAATGGATTAAAAGTTTAAATAAAAGCTTTAAATCAACGAATTTAACAGAAGGAATATCAATATATATACATTTACCTTATTGTGAAAGTTTGTGTACATTTTGCGGTTGTCACAAATACATTACCAAACGCCACGAAGTTGAACAACCTTATATTGATGCCGTTCTTAAAGAATGGCAATTATACCTGGATTTATTAGTTGAAAAACCAATTATTAAAGAGTTACATTTAGGCGGTGGTACGCCTACGTTTTTTAACAGTTCAGCATTAAAAAGATTGATTGATAGCATTTTCGTTGTAGCAGGTAAACATGCAAATCTAGAAATGAGTTTTGAAGGACATCCCAATAATACCACCCAAAAACACCTGCAAACTTTGTATGATTTAGGTTTTACAAGAGTTAGTTTTGGCGTACAGGATTATGACGAAAAAGTACAAAAAGCCATTCACCGCGTACAATCTTTCAGCAAAGTAGAAGAAGTAACTAAAACAGCTCGTGCTATAGGTTATCAATCTATTTCTCACGATATTATTTACGGATTGCCTTTTCAAACGTTAAACAGTATTGAGGATACCATTAAAAAAACATCGCAATTGAACCCGGACCGAATTTCGTTTTATTCTTATGCGCATGTTCCCTGGATAAAAGGCAACGGACAACGTGGTTTTAAAGATACCGACATTCCTAAAGATGATGAAAAACGATTGTTATATGAAACCGGCAGAAACATGCTGCAATCACATGATTATTATGAAATTGGTATGGATCATTTTTCAAAGACTTCAGATAATTTGTACAAATCGTTTAAAAACAACACATTGCACAGAAACTTTATGGGATACACACCGTTTAAAACAACAGTTATGATTGGTTTGGGAGCTTCGGCGATTGCTGATTGTGAAACAGCTTTTGCTCAAAATGAAAAAAACATTACCGCTTATCTAAAACGAATAGAAAATAATGAATTACCTGTTGTAAAAGGTCATATTTTATTGGGAGAAGACGTAATTTTAAGACATGCCATTTCTGATATTATTTGTAAATTTAAAACCAATTTGTCAAACGTTTACAGTATTATTCCTGAAGATGTTTTAATGAAACGGTTGTCAGAGTTTTTAAAAGATGATTTAATCATCATAAACAACGATCAATTAACTGTTACCGATTTGGGAAAAACATTTGTACGTAATATTTGCATGGCATTTGATGAATATTTAATTAAAAACCAGCCAAAAACACAACTTTTTTCAATGACTATTTAATTAGGAAATATGGATTTAATACGGGAAATAGAACAAAAATACAAACTGATATTTACAGAAAATGCTCATTTGAACCTTTGTTTTGTTTCGCAAAATAACGAGCTCCGCAATGAATTTAAACAGTTTTTTACGCCAACAGATTTAGAGTTTTTTATAAAATCATTTAACAAAAATAAAATAGAATTGCCCAATACAGTTGAATTGTTTTGGGCAATGGTTTATAAAGGTCAAATGATGAAATAATTACTTCACATAATCTTCTAAATAAGAAAACGAAGCCGTTAATTTACCGTTTTCACAAATGGTAGCTCGTTTTAAAATATCGTCTTTATCGTTATTAAAGAAAGCTGGTACGATTTTTTCAATAAAAATTTCTCCAAAACCTTCACTGGCATCTTTTGGAAGCTCGCAAGGCAAATTATCAACAGCCATTACAACAATTGCTGCCGGATGATCAACAGGAACTTCCTTCTTTTCACGTGGATAATATCCGTAAATAGGATCTGCAATGGTTGAAGGTCTTATGGTACAAGCAATAGGTCCATTAATATCACACGAAACATCTGCCACCACTTTAATGGCATTATAGGCACTGTTCAACATTTCGTTGGTCAATATTTCAGGCGATCCGTCTTTGTAGAAATGACCAGTAATAAGAATATCAGCTGTTTTTGAAAATTTTTCAAAATCACTTTCATACGCTGTGGGATTTTCTTTAAAATCGCTTTTTGAACCTTTTGAACCATCAATTCTTCTATAATAATCTTCCACATCAATATGAACAAACACAGGCTCATCAAACTCTTTCGCTAAAAATTGTTCTACAGACACCTGTTTCATTTTCATGCCGTCAAGCATTTCTTTGGCACCGTAACCAACTTTGCCTTTACCGGTCAGAACCACTTTTATTGGCGGCAGATAATTTCGGTTTAAACGTTCAATTAAATCTTTTTGCGATTTTAATTCTTCGGCTTTTTTCAAATTAAATAATTCATATTTAATTCCAAAAGCCCTAAAGGCATTATATGCTCCCACGATACCCGCATAACGCCCAAAACCTATAAGGCGGTGACCATTTTCATCAACCAATGTTTCATGATCAATTAAGCGGATATTTTTCTCTAAACAAGCCTGTAATAATTTTTTGTTATACGGCTGTTTTTTTATGGTATGCGAAAAAAAGAAATAAGTTTTATCGGGAATTAGTTGGCTAACCGGAACTTCTTTAACTCCAAAAAGCACATCACAATCGGTCATATCTTCACTAATTTCAAACCCTAATGCTGCATATTCTTCATCTGCAAACACTCTTATTGGTGAACTTTCTACTTTAAAAGCAGCATTAGGATAGTTATTTTTAACTTTTAATAATTCTTGTGGTGAAAAAACAACGCGTTTATCTGGTGGAGTTTTACCTTCTCGGATAATTCCAAATTTCATATATTTTTACTTTAGGAGTTAGCGAATATAAGAAATTTTAATCAGAAAACCAAAAAAGGCATTTCAAGAGAAACGCCTTTTAGTCACAGCTTACATTTTGGTAAACTTTATTTTCTTCTTGGTTTACACCATCGCAAGTACCGTCTAAACTACCAATGTATCTTAACTGCGGTTGTTCTTCGGTTCCAATGTTCTCAAACACTTCACAATGACAAGAGTCTGAAGATTCACAGCTTACCCAAATAGCAATTCCTGAGACAATTCCCAAAATAGTGAGTAATTTTTTCATAATGCAAATTTAATATGTATAAAGTATCTAATCAAAAATTAAACCAAACTTTTAAATTCTTGTTTTAATCTGTTTTTTGCTAAATCGGTAACTGAATTTGCCTCATTGATATTTAAAAGAGCTCTTTGCAAATCATTTGCATCGGTGATACTGTTTTTTAAGCTCATTTTTAAAATTTGTTGAATAATGGTTTGTTTAGCAGTTGCAATTAACGCCCACGCTTCTTCTGAAACATATAATTGTTGTGAAATATTGAAATCATATTCCTGATCAATGTTTTGAATTAAAAACATAGCATAATCTTGTTTTAGAGAGGAAATAGGGGTAATGCGTACTACCAGTTTATGCAAATCAATGCGTTCCATTAATATAATCAACCGTTCGTAAGCCTGCGTGATTTGCGGAGTTGCCTGACGTTTTTCCTCATTTATAAATGGTACATTTTGACTTTGTTCCATTTGTTGCTTTAACAACTGTCGGGTGTGGTTTTCTTCAGCAATCGACTTTCTGTTAAAAACATAATACAATAATATAATAATTATTAGCCCCAATAAAATAAGTAACGACTCTTTCCAGTCTACCGTAAAATTTGAAAACATAATTTTGCTACTTTTAAAAAGCAAATATAAACCTAAAATAATATTATTTGCTACTTATTTTTAGTAGTAGTAACTTTGTTTTTTCTTGAAAATGACTCTATGCAAAATTATATTGACCAATTAAATGAAGCGCAACGTGCACCGGTTTTACAAAAAGACGGGGCAATGATTATTATTGCCGGTGCCGGTTCGGGTAAAACAAGGGTTTTAACATTACGTATTGCTTATTTAATGCACTTAGGGGTAGATGCTTTTAACATTTTAGCCTTGACGTTTACCAACAAGGCGGCTCGCGAAATGAAAGAGCGCATCTCTAAAATTGTGGGAAGTACCGAAGCTAAAAATCTGTGGATGGGAACTTTCCATTCGGTTTTTGCCAGAATCCTCCGTGCCGAAGCTGATAAATTGGGGTATCCTTCAAATTTTACCATTTACGATTCACAGGATTCCCAACGATTAATCGGTCAGATTATCAAAGAAATGCAGTTAGATAAAGACATTTACAAACCTAAAGATGTTTTAGGAAGAATATCTAACTACAAAAACAATATGATTACGGTTAAAGCGTATTTCAATAATCCGGAGTTGATGGAAGCCGATGCCATGGCAAAAAAACCGCGTGTTGGTGACATTTATCAAGCTTATGTAGAACGATGCTTTAAGGCAGGTGCTATGGATTTTGATGATTTATTATTGAAAACAAACGAGTTGTTAATTCGTTTTCCGGAAGTTTTGTTGAAATATCAGGATCGTTTTCGTTACATTTTGGTTGATGAGTATCAGGATACCAACAATTCGCAATACATGATTGTAAAAGCGTTGGCAGATCGTTTTCAGAATATTTGTGTGGTGGGCGACGATGCACAGTCTATTTATGCGTTTCGTGGGGCAAACATCAACAATATTTTCAACTTCCAGAAAGATTTTGACAATGTGCAAACCTATCGCTTAGAACAAAATTATCGCTCGTCAAAAAACATTGTGGAAGCTGCCAATACCATCATCGACAAAAATAAAACCAAATTAGAAAAAGTGGTTTGGACAGCCAATGCTGATGGTCCAAAAATTAAAATCCATCGTTCCATTACCGATGCCGAAGAAGGGCGTTTTGTAGCTTCAACCATTTTTGAAGAAAAAATGCAAAAGCAGATGAACAACGGCGATTTTGCTATTTTGTATCGAACCAATGCACAGTCGCGGGCTATGGAAGATGCTTTGAGAAAACGCGATATTCCCTACAGAATTTATGGCGGTTTGTCGTTCTATCAACGTAAAGAAATTAAAGATGTGTTGGGATATCTGCGTTTGGTGGTCAATCCAAAAGACGAGGAAGCTTTGGTGCGTGTAATTAATTACCCAACACGTGGAATTGGTAACACAACCGTAGAAAAACTAAACATAGCCGCTAATCATTACAAACGCAGTATTTTTGAGGTAATGGAGCATATTGATAAGATTGATCTAAAGCTAACATCAGGTACCAAAAATAAAATCAGCGATTTTGTAACCATGATTAAAAATTTCCAGGTAATCGATCAAAATCACGATGCATACTATTTAACCGATTATATTGTTAAAAAAACCGGTTTGGTTCAGGAACTTAAAAAAGACGGCACACCAGAAGGAATCACTCGCTTAGATAATATCGAAGAGTTGTTAAACGGTATTAAAGATTTTACCGAAGGACAAAAAGAAGTGGACGGTGCCCGTGGTAGTTTGGCTGAATTTTTGGAAGATGTGGCACTGGCAAGCGATTTAGATAATGATAAAGGCGATGATGACCGTGTGGCTTTAATGACCATTCACTTGGCAAAAGGATTGGAATTTCCGACTGTTTTTGTGGTGGGCATGGAAGAAGATTTATTTCCAAGTGCCATGAGCGTTAATTCACGTGCTGAGTTAGAAGAAGAGCGGCGGTTATTTTATGTTGCTTTGACCCGTGCCGAACATCAGGCTTATTTGACCTATTCGCAATCTCGCTATCGTTGGGGAAAGTTAACTGATTGCGATCCATCGCGTTTTATTCAGGAAATAGATCCAAAATATATCGAATTTCTTTCTGCACCTGAAACCAATTATCGTTACAAATCGTCTATCAGCGAAGATATTTTTGGCGATGTAGATAAATCAAAACTGCGTCAAACAAAGCCTGTTTCGGGGATTCCGCCAAAATGGGTAAAAGATAACGAAGAGCCTAAGCCTAATCATGACATCCGTAGATTAAAAGAAATGAGCAAGGTTTCTATTTCAGATTCTTCATCAAACCAAAATAATTCGTTAAGAGAAGGACAAATTATTATGCACGAACGTTTTGGTAAAGGAAAAATTCTTAACTTAGAGGGAGCAGGAGCAGATAAAAAGGCCGAAATTAAATTTGAAACCGGCGGAATCAAGAAATTGTTGCTGCGTTTTGCAAAACTTAATATTTTGGAATAATGGCAAAATTTATAAAAATATATCCTGATAATCCTAATGAAAAGGAGATTCAGAAAGTGGTTAAGATTTTAAAAGACGGTGGATTGGTTATTTATCCAACCGATACTGTTTACGGCCTGGGGTGCGATATTACCAATTCAAGAGCATTGGAACGCATTGCAAAAATAAAGGGCATTAAATTAGAAAAAGCAAATTTTTCATTTGTCTGTAATGATTTAAGCAATATTTCGGAATACGTAAAAAATCTGGATACTTCATCGTTTAAAATTTTAAAACGCGCGTTGCCGGGACCTTATACCTTTATTTTAGAAGGAAACAATAATCTGCCAAAAGAATTTAAAAAGAAAAAAACAGTCGGAATCCGCGTTCCTGATAATAACATTGCTTTAGAACTGGTCAAACAATTAGGAAATCCCATTGTTTCAACATCTATTTATGATGAAGATGAAGTCATTGAATACACCACCGATCCGGAACTGATTTTTGAAAAGTGGCAGGACAGGGTAGAAGCTGTTATTGATGGCGGCTACGGTGATAACACCGCATCGACCATCATTGATTTAACAGGTTACGAACCAGAAATTATCCGTGAAGGAAAAGGAGATATTGATATTCTTTAGAAAGACAAAACCAGCTTAATATGCTGGTTTTGTAATATATTTCTCAATCGCATCACGTATAATCTCTGCGTGATCAAAAGCCAAAACAGGTAATTGATCAATAGAAAACCATTGCACCGATTTTGCGTCATCTTTCGCTTTTGCTTGGGCTAACGAATCAATTTCGCCCATAAAAGCCACTGAAACCATGTGTCCGCGTGGATCCCGATGAGGGTTTCCATAAGCTTTAATTTGTTTTACCTGAAAAAGTTTGATATCTGTTTCTTCAAACAGTTCTCTTTTTGCAGCCGTTTCCAAATCTTCATTTTCATCTACAAAACCACCGGGTAATGCCCATTGTCCTTTAAAAGGCTCATTTAAACGTTGTATTAATAAAAGCTCGTGACTATCATCGGTTTTTCTGAATAAAACCACATCAACGGTAACAAATATTTTTGAAGTATAAGTCATTTACAAGATCTTTAATTGAATTAAAGCTAATAAAATTACACTAATTATAGCTAATAAAATTCCGATGCCCGCATTTTTTGTAATTTTTTCTTTAAAGTACAACTTGCCAATAAATGTTCCACCTATAATCACACCTAAATTCATAGTTATAAAGACAAGGGTAGGGCTGTTAAAAAAGATTTTATGTGCTTTTAAATAGAAATAAATGTTAGAAAAATTTAAACAACCTAATATAATTCCGTAAAAAATATATTTATAATTCCATTTTACTTTTATAAAGAAAAGATAAGATCCGGTGATAATTGCACAAGAAACAAACACCAAAAAAAGAGCTACTATATATGGAATGTCTTTATTAAGTGCTAAAATTTTGAATAAGGTATCAACTGTTCCATATCCCAAAAAGACCATTAATGGGTAAATTATGTTAAATTTTCCATCTTTTGTAGATTTTTTGTACAATAAAAACACGATACTTACGAATGCCAAAACAATAGCAATAAATTTTGACCACGTAAAAACCTCGTTAAAAAGCTTAAAACTTAATACAACCGGGATAATGAGTGATAAACGTTGGAAAATATCTGTTTTAGCTAACCCAGATTCCTTTAAAGATTTGTTTAAGAAATAAAACATTGCCGGCATTAAAACCCCCAATAAAACGGTTATATATGAAAAAGACTGTTTTAAAGCGGATAAAGTGATTGAATCATAAAACAAAATATAAGAGACAATTATTGCTACAATGTAATTCACAAAAACAAAAAGGAACAAGTTTTTTATATCTTTTATTTTCAGATACTTAATAAAGAATCCGACTAATAATGAAGAAGATAAGCTTAGTAATAGAGAGGTCATATAAATATCGTTTTACAATTTCTATTTTACATAATATAAATTATAGTTCAATATAATAACAAATTGAATTATTATACTTTAATATATTTATAACATAAAATCAAACACATATATTTTTAAATTCCACAAATATCACTATTTTTGCGGTGTTTAAAAAAATAAAATAAGTGGAAAATTCTAACGCACAAAAGATTCTTAAAGCATTACAATCAGAAGTAAACGCAAACGGAATCAATACATCTGCAATTATTCCGGAATTGAAAAAACTTCGCGAATTTGCTTTACTTGAAGAAAAACCTTATTTAGTCAAAGCCTTGCGATTGGCTTGTGAGCATATCGATAAAAATAATGATTTTTTAATTGGAATTCCTTCAGATGAACCAATTGAGGAAAATACTGAAATAAAATCAGAAAGCTCTGCAAATGAAAGTTTTACGTATTTCATATCACTTATGTTAGATTTAGAAAACAAACATAATGTTGCCGATTTAAAAGAATACAATCAACAATTCCAACAATTTTAAATCATGTTAAATTTTTTTAGATTTATTGGTGCTTTAGAAGGAATTTCCTATTTGGTTCTCTTTTATAATATGTTGTATAACAAAATCAATAATCCTGAATTATACCAACAATTATTATTTCCTATTGGGATGGTTCATGGCATACTTTTTGTTTTATACGTTATAATAGCTTTTTACTTAAAAGTAGAATATAATTGGTCTGTTAAGAAGCTTGGTTTAGTCCTTTTAGCCTCGCTTCTACCGTTTGGAACATTTTATTCAGACTACAAATGGTTAAAAAGTTAAAAAAAATTTTGTTTTTGGTTAAAAAAGATTAATTTTACCAAAAATTTATAATTACAAATATTCTGTTATTATTAATAATTTAAAAAAAAGTTTTATGAAAAAAATAACTTTGCCTTTAATTGCTACAGTATTAGGTTTAGCTAATATGAATGCTCAAGAAGGATTACCTTACAACAAATGGTCAATCGACGTTAACGGAGGTTTAACAAAACCATCAGCTCCAATGACACCAGGTTATAATGGTGATACTTTCTTTGGTTTGGTACACGCTGATGCTGGTGTACGTTATATGTTTAATAACAAATTTGGTGTTAAAGCTGATTTTGGTTATGACTATATGAAAAGTGGTGAAAATTCTGATTATTTTAGAACTGCACACTACAGAGCTAGCTTACAAGGGGTTGCTAACTTAGGTCGTATCATGAATTTTGAAGAGTGGACAAGAACTTTAGGTTTACAAGCTCATGCTGGTGCAGGATATTCTTGGATGCAACCAGGAAAAGATGGTTCAACAGCAATTGACTATGATAAAGACCAAATGGGACACATGATTTTAGGTTTAACAGGACAAGTTAAATTAGGAAACCGTGTGGCTTTAAATGCAGATTTCTCCATGATCAACACTATTCGTCAAGATATGACTTTTGATGGAGCCGGTTATGTTGACGCTAACGACAGAGGTTTTAACGGTACGTTCTATAACGCTACATTAGGTTTATCTTTCTACTTAGGTGGAAACGAGCAACATGCTGACTGGTATGCTAATGATGGTTTAACTAACAGAGTTGAAGCTTTAGAAAACCGCGTAACAGACATCGAAAATAAAATGATCGATTCTGACAATGACGGTGTAGCTGATTATTTAGATTTAGAACCAAATACTCCAGCTGGAAACATGGTTGATACTAAAGGTCGTTCTATTGACTTAAACAAAAATGGTATTCCTGATTCTTACGAAGAGTACTTCGATTCAAGATATGCTATGAAAGGTGATACTTTCTCAGCTGCAGATTCAAATACAGCTCAGGATTTGATCAACCAAGGATACGTTGCTGTTTATTTTGATTTTGATAAATCAGCTCCTAAAAATGCAGAGTCAACAAACTTCTTAATTACTTACTTACGTAGTAATCCAGAAGCTACAGTTGAAGTAAACGGTTTTGCTGATTCAGTTGGTAACCCTACTTACAACCAAAGATTATCTGAAAAACGTGCTAAAAACGTAGCTAAAATTTTAGAGCAATCTGGTATCTCTAGTGATAGAATTAAAGTTGTTGCTAACGGAGAAGATACTTCTTTCGACGGTAAAAACAAAACTACTTCTAAATTTGCTAGAAGAGTAACTTTCAAAGTAAACTAATTAATAGTTTCATACATTTTAATAAAAAAGAGAGGTTTATACCTCTCTTTTTTTATTCTTATATTTGTAAAAATTTGCGATATGAAATTTAAGGTTGAATCTGAATTCAAGCCAATGGGAGACCAACCCACAGCTATAAGAAGTCTTTCACAAGGAATTAAAAATAACGAACGTTTCCAGACATTGCTTGGTGTTACAGGCTCTGGTAAAACGTTTACGGTTGCAAATGTTATTCAAGAAGTACAAAGACCTACTTTGGTTTTGGCACACAATAAAACATTGGCGGCCCAATTATATTCAGAATTCAAACAATTTTTCCCTCACAATGCGGTAGAATATTTTGTGTCATATTACGATTATTACCAACCGGAAGCATATTTACCCGTAACCGGAACATACATAGAAAAAGATTTATCTATTAATGATGATTTAGAGAAGATGCGGTTAAGTACTACTTCTTCCCTCCTTTCCGGTCGCAGAGATGTTTTAGTAGTGGCTTCTGTTTCTTGTTTGTACGGTATAGGAAATCCAACAGAATTTCAAAAAAATGTAGTTCATGTTGAACAAGACCAACTTATATCCCGTACAAAATTTTTACAACAACTGGTTCAATCTTTATATTCCAGAACGGAAGGTGAATTTTCTCATGGAACTTTCAGAATTAAAGGAGATACCGTGGAAATTTTCCCAAGTTATGCAGATGATCCCTTCCGGATTCATTTTTTTGGTGACGAAATTGAAGCCATAGAAACCTTTGATTTACAAACATCAAAAGTTATCGAAAAGTATTCGCAATTGAGCATCTATCCTGCAAATATGTTTGTTACATCGCCTGATGTTTTGCAAAAAGCCATTTGGGAAATCCAACAAGATATGGTAAAACAAGTCGATTATTTCAAATCTATTGGTAAACACTTAGAAGCAAAGCGTTTAGAAGAGCGTACTAATTTTGATTTGGAAATGATCCGCGAATTAGGATATTGTTCCGGCATCGAAAATTATTCTCGTTACTTAGACGGAAGAGAGCCCGGTTCTCGCCCATTCTGTTTGTTAGATTATTTTCCAAAAGATTATTTAATGATTATCGACGAAAGTCACGTTACCGTTTCACAAGTACACGCAATGTATGGCGGCGATCGTTCACGTAAAGAAAATCTGGTTGAATATGGTTTTAGATTACCTGCTGCCATGGACAATCGTCCGTTAAAGTTTGAAGAATTTGAGCTGATGCAAAATCAAGTGGTTTACGTTTCTGCTACTCCGGCTGATTATGAATTACAAAAATCTGAAGGTATTTATGTAGAACAAGTAATTCGTCCAACGGGACTTTTAGATCCGATAATAGAAGTACGTCCGAGTCAAAATCAGATTGATGATTTAGTAGAAGAAATTCACCAAAGAGCAGAAATTGACGAGCGTGTTTTAGTAACCACTTTGACTAAACGAATGGCTGAAGAATTAGCAAAACACTTTACTAAGATTGGTATTCGTTGCAGATACATTCATTCAGATATTGATACATTGGAACGAATCGAAATTATGCAGGATTTACGTAAAGGTTTGTTTGATGTGTTGATAGGCGTGAATCTTTTGCGTGAAGGATTAGATTTACCCGAAGTTTCATTAGTAGCTATTTTAGATGCAGATAAAGAAGGTTTTCTGCGCAGTACCCGTTCGTTGACACAAACTGTTGGTCGTGCGGCAAGAAATCTTAATGGGAAAGCTATTATGTACGCCGATAAAATTACCGTTAGCATGCAGCGAACTATTGATGAAACGGCTTACAGACGTGATAAACAAATGGCTTTTAACAAAGAACATGGTCTAAAACCTAAAGCTTTAAATAAAAAAATCGAAAAATCTTTGGCAGATCGGTTTAAATCTTATGAACAAAATGAGCCCGTATTAAAGACTGTTGCAGAAGAAACCGTAACTTATAAATCAACAAAAGATATCGATAAAGCTATTAAAGAGAAACGGAAGGAAATGGAAAAAGCAGCTAAAAATTTAGATTTCTTACAAGCGGCAAAATTACGAGATGATATAAAAGAATTAACAGATAAAAAGAATACTATATAATTTTTTTTAATATTTTTAGCCTAAAATCAATTATATATGAAAAACTTAAAAAGAGGCTTATATTTCATACCGCTTACCGTAACCTTAATGTTACAAAGTTGTTTTTATACGGCTGACGATAACTCTTCAAAGTATTACGCACCTTATGAACCTGTTTATATGAGCCGTCAGCAGTTAGAAAATTCCATAAAAATGTCAGACCCCAGAAGTATGACAAAAGCCGGAAAAATCTATGTTAAAGATCAGTATATTTTTATAACCGATGAAAACAAAGGTTTCCACATTTATGACAATTCAAATCCCAATGCTCCACAATTAACAGGATTTTTAGAAGTTCCGGGGGCTACTGATATGGCAATAAAAAACAACACCATTTACATTAATCAAGCAGTTGATTTAGTGGCTGTAACCGTTAATAACACTACCGTTAACGTGCACAAGCGCATACCCAATACGTTTCCTCAAAAATTAAGTCCTGATGGATCGGGGTATTATAATTCAGGAGAAAATGAAATAATTGTTGATTGGAAAAAGAATTAAGTATGAAAAAGTTATTAAAATTCGGTTTTATTCTTGCGGCGAGTTTAACCTTAACCTTTTGTTCAAGTGATGGATCTGATTCAGCAAATCCGGGGTCATCTGAAAATGTCGGTAAAGGCGGATCTATGGCCGTTTTTGCCATTAAGGGAAATTATTTATACACTGTAGATAATCAAGACTTACACGTTTTTCAGATATCTGATACAAACAATCCTGTAAAAGTTAATAAAGTAACTATTGGCAATGATATAGAAACCATTTATTCTTTAGGCGATTTAATGTTTATGGGGTCAAGAAACGGCATGTTTATTTATGATGTTTCTAATCCTGAAACACCAAAATATTTGTCGGCAGCTCAACATTTTACAGCTTGTGATCCGGTGGTAGCAAACGAAGGATACGCTTATGTAACCTTACATTCAAATACTGGTTGCGGTAATAATTTAAATACCTTAATGGTTTATGATATTGCAGATGTTACCAATCCTGCACTAATTCATCAAAGAAATTTGACGTATCCAAGAGGTTTGGCATTATATGAAAATTATCTGATTATTTGTGATGATGAATTAAAGATTTTTGATACGACCAATCCGGCAGAACCGGTTTTAGTAAAATCAGTAAATTATAAATTTAAGGATATTGTAGTTTATAACGATATAATGTATGCCTTTGGAGAACAAAAAGTCACACAATTTAAATGGAACAGCGGTGATTTTCTATCACTAACCGCAATTAGCGATATTACTTATTAAGCTTTCTTTATGAAAGCTTTTTTCTTGTATCTTTGTTAAAAATAGAACCATGACAAATAATGATATTTTAAAGAAATTACGTGTTGCGTTGCAATTACGTGATGATCAGATTGTAGAAATTTTAAATTTGGTTGATTTCAGAATTTCAAAAGGAGAAATAGGTAATTTCTTCAGGAATGAAGATCATCCCAAATATGTAGAATGTCAGAATCAGATTTTACGAAATTTTTTAAATGGTTTGGTAATTTACTTGCGGGGAACAAAGGAAAATCCTAAAAACCCTAAAGAAGTTCTGGCTGCCGTGGCCGCATCAAAAAAGCCGTTAACAGACAAACCCTTGGTTAATAACAAGATAAAAACCGATAAAAAATATTCAAAACCTACAGTAAAGCCAGTCCCCAAAACTAAAACTACTACTCCCCTAACTCAAAAAGATATTATGGGAAATGTAAAGTTTAACAATGGAAAGACTAAAGAAAATAATTAGGTTGTTAATTTAATACTGAAATTTAAATACATCTTTTTTTAAGTTAAACACAAATCTAATCATTATGCGAAAATTATTACTTTTTATAATAGTTTCAATTTTTTTTATTACATCCAAAGGGCATGGGCAACCTTTATATAATCAAGATTGGGGAACATTAATTCCGATATATAACAGAACTGTAAAACCATTTTCTTCTCTCAAGACCATAGTGAGAACCTATTTATTTGTAGCAGAAGTTCATCCTAAAACAGGCTGTCTTTATTTGGTAAACGCCAATGGAGATGAAATTTTTGAATATTGTCCGGATCAACCCATACCAAAATTAATTTATAAAATCCCAAATAATGGAGAAGGGTTTTCTAATATTGAGAGTATGAAATTTGATTCTGACAATCATTTAGTTCTTTCTGGCAGAACAGCAAATTCAAAACTTGCTACATCTGGAGCTTATAGTGAAAGTGTAATTTTTGGAGAATCATCAAGACCTACTTTTATTTCAAAGATAGATTTAGAAGGGAATCTTATATGGAGTACTTATTTTCACGATTTAGTAGCTAATGCCTCTCATTTAACAATTGATGCTGATAATAATATTTATATTTTAAATAAAAGAAATAAAAATACCGTGGCTTCTTCTTCTTCTTTTCAAGAAACAGGTGATTTAAATACCTCGGTAGATTATCAAGATGTAATAAGTAAATTAGATTTAAACGGCAAGCATATTTGGAGTACATTTTATACAAAAGATAACTCTAAAATAAGAAGTATCGTTGCAGGTACTGATGGATTATATATTTACGGAGAACATTTAGGAGCCAACCCTATAAGTAACTATTTTGGAACATCAAATAGTTTTCAAGAATTTATTTCAGATGGAAAATCTTCGTTAAAAACTCTTTCTAAAGTATTTCTCTCTAAATTTAGCTTTGAAGGGAAAAGAATTTGGAGTACTTATTTTGGGTTACAAGACACAAATGTAACATATGGTAATACTTTAAGAAATAATCATAGTTTAACAGTGATTAACGATGAAGCTTATATATTAACCTCTCATAAAAAATCTTCCCTCAAAAATAAAAATATTACAACGGAAGGAGCCTACCTAAGTGAGCCCTTCGGATCCGAGAGTCCCAAAACTATTTCCAAATTTTCTTCAAAAGGTGAAAGAATATGGACTAGTTACATTAATGCCGGAGAATATGTGTTTAGTGATGGAAAAAATCTTTTCATTTCTTCATCTCCTGCCAATGGGAATAGTGAAAAGAATCTTCCTATTACTAAAAATGCTCATCAACCTAAACACGGTGGAGGAAGATCAGATGTTTATATTTCTATTTTATCTTCAAATGGTACGACATTAGAATATGCTTCGTTCTACGGTTATGAAGGTCAAGATTCTGGTGTTACTTTACCAACCCAAAACGGATTTTATATTATAGGCTCCTCAAATCTAAATCAAAAAAAGAAAGCTCCTTTCGTAACGTCTAATACCTCTGAAAATGAATACTTTAAAGTTGGTGAAGATAATTACTCAGGTGATTTTTTATCCTATTTTGCACAAAAAAAATTAAAAGACAAAAAAAATAAAAAGAAAAGAAGAAGATAACACCACTTATTTAGTAATTTGATTAGCTACGATTAATAATGAAAAAGAAATAAAAACGATCAATAAGATCGTTTTTGTTTTAATTTTTAATCCAATTTTTAATGATCTGTTTTCCATTTGGTGTTAAAACCGATTCGGGATGAAACTGAACTCCTCTGATATCATACTCTTTATGGCGTATTGCCATAATATTTCCGAAATCATCTGTAGCGGTGACAATAATATTTTCTGAAAGATTTTCTTTATTAATACACCATGAATGATAATGTCCGATAGAATTATTATTTGACAAATTATACCATAAATAGTCGTTTTCAAGAAAGTGTAATTGAGAAGAGATTCCGTGTAATGGCTTTTCTAAATTAATCAGTTCACAACCAAAATACTCTGCAATTGCCTGATGACCCAAACACACACCCAAAATACTTTTTTTGTTTTTATAGCAATCAATTACATCTAATAACAATCCGGCTTCTTTGGGCAACCCCGGTCCTGGTGACAGCACAATTTTATCAAATTTCTCTAATTCTTCCAGGTAAAATTTATCGTTCATAAAAACAGACACTTCTACTCCATCAAAACTTTCTAAATAGTGAACAATATTGTGTACAAACGAATCGTAATTATTAATAACAGCAATTTTCATTCAGCAAAAATACACTAAAATTTATTTTCTACTTCGGCTGCTTCTAACAACAAATAGTGCATATCGGTATTTTTCATAAACGGTTTATGTAAATGATTTCCGGGACCAAACATAGCAACTTCAACATAATCAGCAGAGTGATCCATTGAAATCCATCCAACAGAATTGTGTTTTTTCTGGATTTCTGCAAATGCTTTAAACGGCAAATGTTTGTAATTATACAATCCGTCATCACCTTTTTTCAATCCGTTGTAATAAGACGCAATAGTTTTGGCATCCTCATCGTCCAATTCCACATTAATTGTGCTTTTGATGAACTCTTTAATTTGGCTTTCTGATTGATTGTTTTTAATATTGTTCAGAATATATTCGTTGGTATGATTGTATTTTGACAGACTATCAAAATGATCGTTCGCAAATTTCCCATAGATTAATCCCGGATTGGCATTTCCGTGATCTGTGGTAATTACAACCAATGTATTTCCGTCTTGTTCTGCAAACTTCATAGCCACTGCAATAGCATCATCAAACTGCAATTGTTCGTGGATTAAGGCAGAAATATCGTTAGCGTGCGCCGCCCAATCAACCTTACCAGATTCTACCTGTAAAACGAAACCTTCTTTATGATCTTTCATTTGATTGATGGCGATTTCTGTCATTTCAGCCAACGTAGGAATAGTATTAGTCAATTCCGTTGATTGTTTTCTGTCGATTTGATACGGAAGCGCATCAAAATCAAAAACACCTAATAGTTTTTTAGATTTATCAGTATTTTTTAAATCTGATTTGCTTTTTGCTACCACATAATTTTGCTTTTCAAAAGCAACATACATATCCTTTTTATCTTTGCGGTGTTCTGCGGCAAAATACTGTTGTCCACCGCCCATCAATACATCGTAGCCAATTCTTAAATATTCTTCAGAAATGACCGATTGATCATTTCGGCTTTTTAATGAAACGGTAAATCCTGCCGGAGTAGCGTGAGTAACCGGAACTGTGGTAACACAACCCGCTTTTTTACCTTTTAATTTAAATTTTTGCCAGATAGGCAAATGTTCTTCTCCGGACGGACTAACATTTAATGATCCGTTATTTATGCGAAAACCACCTCCCCAAGACGAGCTTGCGGCTGCAGAATCGGTAACGATTGATGAAGCTGAAGCCATATCCATTAAACCGCGAGAAACTTTATTGTCAAGATATAATTGTAGCCAGTTACTGCTTTTTCCTAAAATACGGTTTGAATAAATATTGGCAAGGTTTAATGTGCCTGTGCTCATTCCATCGCTCACCATAAAAATGATGTTCTTGGCTTTTTTATTAGTTGCATTTATCGTTGTTTCATTAGCTGAAGCAAAACTTTCAATAGGATTTAAAATAGTAGAACCTAATGCTGCTAAACTTCCTAATTTAAAAAAACTTCTTCTTTTCATCTTTTAGATAATTTTATACAAAAATAGGCAAACTCTGATTGGTTTGCCTATTTTAAATATATTAAATATTTGTTACTTAAAGATTAATCTAAATCAACCATTACCTGATTATGCAACAAATCTTTTATCGTTTCGTGTTTTCTGATTAAATGTATCTTATCGTTATACACCAATACTTCTGCCGGTTTAAAACGTGAATTATAATTTGATGTCATTGAAAAACAGTAGGCTCCGGCATTATGAAAACATAAAATATCACCCTCGCTAATTTCAGCAATTTTTCGGTTACTTGCAAAAGTGTCGGTTTCACAAATATATCCTACAACCGAATAAAAGCGTTCTTTGCCCCCATAGTTTGAAATATTTGTTATGTGATGGTACGAATTGTAAAACATTGGACGGATTAAATGATTAAAACCAGAATCTATCCCCGCGAAAACGGTTGATGTGGTTTGTTTTACCACATTTACTTTTGCAAGAAAAAAACCCGCTTGCGAAACCAAAAATTTTCCCGGTTCAAAAACCAATGTCAGGTTTTTACCATATTCTTTGCAAAATTGGTTGAAACGAACGGTTAATTTTTCACCTAATTCTTCAACATCCGTCTCTAAATCACCTTCTTTATATGGAACTTTAAAACCACTTCCAAAATCAATAAACTCTAAATTTTTAAATTGTTTAGCGGTTTCAAACAAAATTTCAGAAGCATATAAAAATACTTCGATATCTAAAATATCAGAACCTGTATGCATGTGGATTCCGTTAACCTTCATTTTGGTGTTTTCGATAATTCTTAAAATGTGCGGTGCTTGATGAACCGAAATTCCGAATTTACTATCGATGTGTCCCACAGAAATATTACTGTTCCCACCTGCCATAACATGCGGATTGATGCGAATACATACCGGAATATTGGGATGTTTTGTTCCAAACTGTTCTAAAATTGAAAGGTTGTCAATATTGATGTGAACACCTAATTTTACAGCTTCTTCAATTTCTTCCAACGAAACACCATTAGGTGTAAACATAATATCTTCCGGTGCAAAACCAGCTTCTAAACCCAATAAAACTTCCTGTATAGATACAGTATCCAAACCACTGCCCTTCTTCTTCAACAACTTTAAAACGGAAATGTTTGTCAAGGCTTTCGCCGCATAATTGATCTTTAATTTTTTAACACCCTTAAATGCGTCTTGTAAACGTTGAAATTGTGATTCAATTTTGTTGCCATCGTACACGTACACCGGACAACCATGCTGTTGTGCAATGTTTAATAATAAATTTGTATCCATTTTTGTTTAAAATTGTTGTTGAAGGTGCAAATTTAAAATTATTAGCGTAAAATTGGAGTTTTTTGAATCCTTTCTTTAAAAAAATTCAGGAAACTGTTTTTAAATTAACAGATGTGTAATTATTTATATCTTGCTGCTTTTAAAAAGCTCATTACTTTTTCTTCGTTATATCCCTTGCCTTCTTCTAAACTTCCGCTTTCCTGAAGTTTTACAACCTTACCATTGGCATCCAATACAATAAAAAAGGGATATCCCAACTTATCTCCGTTTGGTGCATATTTTTTAAAAACAGTTTCGTTTTTATTCTCTGTTGAAAAATTTAAGTGATAATATAAAAAATTCTTATTCAGTTCGTTTTTAACCTTAGTGTTAGTTTTGATAAAATCATTAAAAAGCAAACACCAGCTGCACCAATTTCCACCGGCTTGTAAAATAATGTTTTTGTTTTCTTTCTTTGCTTTTTTAATAAGTGCATCAATTTTTTCCTGAGCATTATCGTTTGGATTGTATGGTTTTTCTAACGACTTCTTTTCGGAAACGGTATTTTTAGTTTGAGCTGCTGCGTGAAAAGAATTAAAAAGAACTCCAATAAAAAATAAGGCAATTATATAATTTTTCATTATTAAAATTTTAGTCTAAATTACTAATTATTTTCAAGACTTTATTTACTGATCCAGTGTTTAAAAGCTTGTACACGTTCGCGGCTAACAATGATTTCTTCGTCTTTATAATTATTCAGGATAATTTTCAAACGCGAATTACTGTAGATGCTTATTTCCTTAATAGCTGTTAAAGCAATTAAAAACTGCCGGTTTACCCTAAAAAACAAATCGGGATTCACATCTTTTTCAATATTTTCCAAACTATCGTCTAAAGGAAACGACCTGCCTTCGGTAGTAGTTAAAAAACTGCTTTTAAATGCACTGTAAAAACATTCAATATCATTGCTATCAATAATTTTTATAATGTTTCCTGTTTTTACAACAAATCGTTTCTTGTACTCTTTGTTATATACTGCATGTAAATTTTGTTGTGAAAACGGCGTTTGCAACGAAGTAAATTTTTCCAACGCCGCTTTCAGTTCATTTTCATCAATAGGTTTCAACAAATAATCAATACTGTTTAGCTTAAATGCTTTTAAAGCATATTCGTCATAAGCAGTTGTAAAAATAATGGAGCTATTAATGGTTAACTGTTCAAAAATTTCAAACGATAAACCATCGGAAAGCTGGATATCAACCAAGACCAAATCGGGATGTTCATTGGTTAAAAACCATTCAATGCTTTCGTTTACAGATGATAAAACAGCAATTACCTTACAGTTTAAACTTTCAACTTTGCGTTTTAGCAATCGTGCCGCAGGTTTTTCGTCTTCAATTATTACAACTTTCATTTTGTTTATTTTTTAAAAGTGTTTCGTTCTTCTTCCATATATTGTATGATCTTTTTATTTTCCCACTCTTTATTCAAAAAAGGAATAAAATTAAACGTTCCGGCAGCGTGAGAGAACAAGCCTATTCCCCAACCTATCAACGGAAATAAAAACCAATAATTTCCATTATTTTTTATTAAAGTAATGATTATAAAAAAGGAATTTACACAAAGGTAAACGATTAAATGTATGTAAAATCCTTTGACTTTTTTTACCTTTTTTTTTGCTTTTAAAAGCTCAATTTGACTATAATTTTCCATGATTTCTGTTTTTATTAATTTGTTTGTTAATCATTTTATTTTCCCAATTCTTTAAGAAATTTATTGTTTTAATTCCATTTATAACTAGTGCAAACAACATAAAAAATGTTATCGCTAATGACCATTTATAGTGAGGCACATAGAAAAAATTTAATATAATGGCTAAAGGAATTACAATTACAGCTGCAAAAACTGTTACATAAAATTCTTTTAGCTGATACATTCTGTTGTAGGCATTGTTAAAAATTTCTTCTGTGAATTGATCTTCCTGAAAATTGTATAACGATTCACCTGAAATTAGCGGAAGCTTTACAATATAATTCTTGTCGGTTTGTTGTATATCGATTTCTAAATTAGAAACCAGACTGTAACGTTGAATAATATTTTGCAATCCAATTCCGGTAGATTTTTCAAAAGTTTGTTTTTTTTGAAAAGAATTTTGAATAACCATATAATTTTCTTCCTTAAAAATATCAATCTGTAATGGCTTTTGGTCTGATATAATGTTATGTTTTATGGCATTTTCTAACAAAAGCTGTAAGCTTAAAGGCACAATTCTAAAATCATTCATATCAGATTCTGTTTGAAAATTGATAATAATGGCATCTTCAAAACGCATTTTTAAAAGTGAAACATACAATTTTGCAAAGTTTAGTTCTTCTTCAACCGAAATCAGATTTTTATCTTTTTGGTCTAAAACATAACGGTAGATCTTTGAAAGTGCAACTGTAAATTCCTGAGCTTTAACGGGATTTTCCTCAATTAATGAACTCAACACATTTAATGAATTAAACAAAAAGTGTGGATCGAGCTGATTTTTTAACGTTTCAAAAGATGCTGTTGCTTTTATCGCAATATCTTTTTGCTTGGTAATTTCAATTTTATCTTTTCTACGAATAAGCAGCACTATATATACTGTTGTTGAAATGGTCATTGAAAACCAATTCGTAAATATTGAAAGTTTAAAAGATTGTTTTAAAATTTCTATTATTCCTAAATCACTAAAAATTAGATTTCCAATAATCTCTATAATAAAAACAACAATTACAGTAAGTATATTAACCCAAAACCCTCCAATTAAAATATTTGTAAGATTTTTTTTCCGTTTTAGATAATACCCCGATAATATTAATGTGTTCGCTAAATAAATTGCAAACGTATAAGTGAAAACAATTATAAATGATTTTAAAAAACTATAATTTTCATAATAATTATTAAAATTATAATTTAAAATAACCACCAAAATATAACAGATTATCAAAATAATGCTGAATTGTTTTAAATGTCTTAAAAATGTTTTCATAATTAAAAAATGTTTTTTAAATAGTTCAGTGTGTAATCATAATTAAAAATTAAGTGGTAAATAAATTGGAAAATCCCACTCGACATTTCCAATAAAACCATGTAAACAGGAATTATTAAAAACCACTTTTTATTGTGTTCAAATTTTAAATACGGTGCATTTAGTAAATTTTTAAAAGCATTTATAATTCGTTCCTTATGATACCACAAGATAATTCCAATAAAAATTAAATAAAAGGTTAATCTAAAAAAGAATGCAACTTTAAAATGATATGGCATAATGGTAAGATCAACCATTAAAATATTTAAAAATATAGGAATTGCCATTAATGCTCCTAATAAAAAGGTTCGTTTATAAACCAATAAAATAGCTGTTATAATTTGTGATATTCCTATAAAACTATTAAAAGGTTCATTTTTAAACAAATGCCATGAAATTCTAAATAAAGATAAATCTTTAATAGGTGTATTCAATTCTGCTTCAGTTATTCCAAATTGTCCACCAGTTAATTTACTGTAACCGTCATTCCATAACGTAAAAGCTAAAAGCAACCGCATAGCCAATAGCATCAAATCTATTTGTAAATATTTCTTCATATTTTTTTATTTTAAGCCAAAAGTAAATCAACTATATTTACCTTAAAATTAAAATCCGACGAACTGTAAATTTTGCCTTACCAACCGTAAATTTCACATCTATAATCAAAAAAAAGAACATTTAAAAGCCGATAAAAATCAATATTAAATAGTAAATTTGCTTTCAAATTAAAAAATCATGGTATATAAATTTCGCGTTATTTTAGATGCTGAAGAAGATGTTTTTCGCGACATCGCCATTCAAGATACTGATACTTTAGAAGATTTACACAACACCATAATTAATGCTTTTGGTTTTGATGGAACCGAAGGCGGATCGTTCTTTTTGTGCGATGATAATTGGAATCAGGAAGACGAAATACCTTTGTTTGATATGGGTGATGTTCCGGGTGAACAAAAAACAATGAACGATTTTAAGTTGAACGATTTGTTATACGAAGACCAAACCAAAATTCTTTATATTTACGATCCGTTTGTAAACTGGACGTTCTTTGTGGAACTTGCCGCTATTGAAAACGAAAACGATTCTGAAGAAAAAGAATTGCCTGCATTGCTTTTTGCACATGGTGTGTTACCTGAAGATGCTCCTGTGAAAAATTTTGGCGATCCTCTTTCAAAAGACGATATCTACGGTGACTTTGACGACGATTATGACGATGAAGACTTTGATATGTTTGACGGTGATGACAGTTTTAACGATTTTGACTACGACGATCAATATTAGTCTGAATAAAGAACATTCTTAACGAAATATAAAATACATTAAAAAGAAAACCTTCCGGTTTTCTTTTTTACTAACAAAAATACAAACAACCCACTATGATTAATTTATTTAACACTCAAATTGAATCTTTATCAATTCACAGAGTTGGTAATAAAAGCCGTGCCGAAGCAATCTTTTTATCGGAAAACACTTTTAATATTAACGATGAAATTACACCGCTTTTAAAGGAGTATTTTTTTAAACCCTTTCGCGAAAAAGAAGAAAATTATTACCAGTTTGCCCACGATGTGGATCTGGATTATAATGAAATGTTCAATTTCGCGAATGAAATCTTTGCAAACCCAAGTAATGTTCACGAAGTTTCTAAGAAAATCACCAAACATCTGTACGAGCAATCAAACCATCCGCATATTAAAAACGGTGAGGTGTATGTTACTTATTTAACGCATTTAACGATAGATAATAATCCGGTTGATGCCATTGGGATTTTTAAAAGCGAGTTAAAATCAGACTTTTTACAGTTCGAAGAAAATAATAGTAATTTAGAAATGGTGCTTCAGCAAGGAATTAATTTGAGTAAATTAGATAAAGGCTGTATCATTTTTAATTACAAAAAAGAAGAAGGATACAAAATTTTAACGGTTGACAGCAACCGTTACGATGCACGTTATTGGTTAGAGCACTTTTTGTCGGTTGATTCTTTTCAAGACGAAAATTTTATGACGAAAAAGTATCTGAAATTTGTTCAGGATTTTGCTAAAGATGTGGTTTTACCCGCCGAAGATAAAAAAGAAGAAGTAATGTTTATGAATCGTTCGGTAAATTATTTTGCTAAAAATGATGAGTTCGAAGAACAAAATTTCATCAATGATGTAATTGACAACCCTGATTTACAGGCTGAATTTAAGAATTACAAAACCGATCGGGCTGAAAAATACAGCATCGAAGATGTTTCTTCTTTTCCAATTGCAAACAATGCCGTTTCAGACGTTCGCAAAAAGATTAAAAACGTTATTAATTTAGATACCAACGTTCAAATTAAGTTAGACTTTATTAATCCGGAATCTGCCGAAAAATTTATTGAAAAAGGCTGGGATGAAGAAAAACAGATGTATTACTACCTGGTTTATTTTAATAAAGAACAAAAACAGTAATAACAAAGCTTCCTTATTTTGGAAGCTTTTTACTTTTTAAATATACCGATACAATTAGATACAATTATAAGTAAAACGAAAATAATATAAGTACTGTAAATAATCTTGTTTTGTAGAAATTGTATTTTTAGATTGTTTATGAATGATTTTATATCAGTTTTCTCATCATTTACTATATCATTAGCCCAAATTGTTCCACATTCTATAAAAGGTGATGGTAAGCCTTCTTCATCATCGCTAATTTCTACCAGCTTATAATCTCTACCTAAAAAATACATTGTGTTGTTGTCTAAAATATATAGTTCGGCTTCACGTTCGTTAAATATATTTAAGACTTTAATAAATTCGTTATATGTTGCTTCTTTTTCAAAATGAATTTTCAATCCGTTAATAGTGTCTTTTGTTTGAACAACATCATTTACAAATTGGTCGATGTATTTGAAAGTATTTTTTGAATTTTTATCGTTATTTAAGGTTACTTCTTTAAAAAACCGTTGGGTTAAAAATTCTTTAGTAATAAAACATCATAACCCAATTCCTTATTAAATTGTTCAGTCTCAACAAAATCCATATAAGTAAAATCAATAGATCGTAATTGGGTAAAATAGTCATACTTATTCATATACCAAATCCCTAAAATTGGCAGAAGAATAATAGAGAATATTCCTGGTATGTAATATATTTTTTTCATTTGCGAAAAGATATAAAAAAATCCCGAATAATTTCGGGATTCTCTATAAATTTATACATCTCTGTTAGGATCAAAAGATTCTAAGTATTGAGCAACTCTTTGAACGAATTGCCCTCCTAAAGAACCGTCAACCACTCTGTGATCATAAGAATGTGATAAGAACATTTTTTGACGGATACCGATAAAATCGCCTTCAGGTGTTTCGATAACCGCTGGTACTTTTCTAATGGCACCTAAAGCTAAAATTCCTACTTGTGGCTGATTGATAATTGGCGTTCCGAAAACCGAACCAAAAGTTCCCACATTCGTCACCGTATAAGTACCTCCTTGTGTATCGTCTGGTTTTAATTTGCCTTTACGTGCACGATCTGCTAAATCGTTAACCGCCTTTGCCATACCTACCAAGTTTAATTGATCTGCATTTTTAATTACAGGAACAATTAAGTTTCCGTTTGGTAAAGCAGCTGCCATTCCCAAATTAATGTTTCTACGTTTGATGATGTGATCACCTTCAACCGAAATGTTCATCATTGGGAAATCTTTTAAGGCTTTTGCAACAGCTTCCATAAAGATCGGAGTAAAAGTCAGTTTTTCACCTTCGCGTTTCTCGAACGTATTTTTTACTTTATTTCTCCAGTTAACAATATTGGTAACGTCAACTTCAATAAACGATTGTACGTGTGCCGATGTTTGAACCGATTGAACCATGTGATGTGCAATCATTTTGCGCATACGATCCATTTCAATGATTTCATCCTGCCCATTTACAGAAACCGGAGCAGCTTTAGTAGCAGGAACAACAGAAGAAACAGGTGTTGCTACTGATTGCGGTGTAGTAACAGCAGGTTGCGAACCTCTGTTTTTAACGTAATCTAATATATCGGTTTTGGTAATTCGACCATCTTTTCCTGTTCCGTTAATCTTTTCCAGTTCGTCAATTGAGATACCTTCTTCTTTTGCGATGTTTTTTACTAAAGGCGAGAAAAATTTATCTGAAGAACCAAAATCAGCAGACGAAACAGCTTCTTGAGCTTGTTTTACAGTATTTTCTACTTTTTCTACCGGAGCATCTTCTTGAGTAGTTGCAGTAACTGTTTCTGTTACATCGTCGCTTCCTTCTGTTTCAATGATAGCAATAGTTTGTCCTACCTGAACAACATCATCTTTTTGAAACAAAATTTCAATTATTTTACCACTTACTTCTGTAGGTACTTCACTATCAACTTTATCGGTGGCTACTTCAACAACAGTTTCATCTTGTTCAACAGTATCTCCAACGTTTTTTACCCAATTAGTAATTGTTGCCTCTGCAACGCTTTCTCCCATCTTGGGTAATTTTAATTCAAACTTTGCCATATTTCTAATAAAGAGTTGTGTTTAGATTAAAGATTTACAAAAATAATAATTTTTAAGACTATTTAGCGGTTTATTTAAAAATTTACGCAATAAAAACAAAAGTATTCATTATTCTATTTTGTAGGTCTTACTTTTTTAGTAAAATACGCAATATGGAAGCTATTTTTTATTTTAGATATATATATTTAACATTTTTAATCAAATTATGGTTATTTACATACCTTTTTAATAGCTCATCCGGGTTTATCAGCCATGATTTTTGAGCATCACTGATAAGTTCTTTATCATCAATATGATCGGTTATCAATAAATCTATTGTTTCATTTTGGATATTAGCAAGTAGCTGTTTTACATTGTTGAATTTAGCTAACTGTTTATTTTCTGTAAAAAAAGTATATTTTTGATTAAAAACAGTTGCCGAATAATGTGTAAAATGATACTTTTTAGCTAAACTTATAGCATATAATTCAGGGGCTGCCGTAGCAAGTATGCTTACCTGATAATTTTTAATTTCTTCTAAAATAAACTTATTAATCGTTTTATGGATATGATACAAAAACGCCTCTACATCTATTTTTTTGCCTGTACAATCTTTTAATATCTGGAATTTCCATCTTTTATGCGAGATCAACTTAAAAGCTCTAAAACCTGACCAGAAAAGAATCTTAAAAAACCACAACCAATCAAGCGATTTAAAGGATTTCTTTAAAATATATCGAATAAAAGCATGAAAAGTATTGCTTTTACTTAATGTACCGTCTAAATCTACAACTATGACACTTTTTTTCAACTTTTAAAATCTTTTGACCAAGGGTATCGAACCAGCGTGTCTTTAAACAAATAATAATCAGGTTGCACGATAGATTCTGTTATAGTCCAAGCAATTACAGCTGATTTTATTTTTGCTTTAGGGTATTTCTTCATCAACTGATTTTGGATAATGTAAAGCGTTTTACCCGAATCTACAGCATCATCTATTATCAAAATGTTTTTTAGTTCTATACCAGGCAAATTTTCAATTGTTAAAGATAAATTATTTAGGGTTACAAGATCGATATTCTTAATTTTTGATTGAACTTTTTTAGACTCGATGATCCGTAATCTATTTAACAAAGCATACGGAAGCATTTTTAAAATAACACGAACTATCTTTTTTTTCTTTACTTTTTCTGTTTCTCGCTGTAACTTGGTGTCAATAAAATAAGAAGTATTAAATTTTTCAGATTGTTTAAATTGGTTAATCATAAACTTTGCGCCATTCATCACACCAATAATCACTTCGGGCTGAAAATCAATAGCAAGTATCAACTTTTCAACCTTATCAACCACATCTTTATATGTTAATGTAACAACCTTCATTTAAATAAAAAACAATTATTTCCCAACTGCAAGCTGCGCTTTGATAAAATCGGTAACAAGATAGGTTAAGAGCTTGCCCAGCATGTTTTCTGAAGCATTGCTTAAACTTGCCGATCCTTCGCAGATATGTAAATAAGAGGCGTTTGAATGATTTGCCATCATATTGACGAATTGTCTGGCTTCGGTTACTGAAAAACCGCTGGGTGACATGGCACTACTGGCAATATTTTCTATGGCATCAACATCAATTTCAATTCCGTAGGATTTTGATTTTGTTGTTTTTAGAACGTTGTTAATACTGGTTAGAAAATCTTTTTCAAAGCGGACTTTCATTTCTTCAAATGTAACCAATTTCAGTTTATCGGGATATTCTTTAAACCGATGAATCATGTGTTTGTTTAAGTAGTTTTCATGAGCTCCAAATACACAATAGGTATCAATAAACCCTTCATTGAAAGCATACGAAAACCCATTACCGCTATGCCGTCCTTCTAAAGCCCTGAAATCAGTATGTGCATCAAAATTTACCACATTGATATTTGTTCCTTTCGCTAATGCCAATCCTTTTATATTTCCATAAGCATTGTTGTGACCACCACCAATAACAACTGCTTTTTTCCCTGAACGGTGAATCAACGTATTTAAATAAGTTACCTCCTTGTCAATTTCAGAAACTATTTCATACAAGCGCTTTAAATCAGCTTGAACAGCGGGATTTAGATTATTGATTTCATCATTGTATTTTGAATAATCAAAACAACCGATTAAGGCTATATTTGATGCTTTGAGGTATTTATTGTTCTGAATATTTAAAAATGACGAAAGAAAAATATCCCAGCTGTGCTTTTCGCCTGTTCTACCAAAATTAGCTTTGATTCCGACAAATTCTTTGATTCCAAAGACCACAAACTCCGCAGAGGTTTCATTTAAAAACGTCGAAATGTTTGTCGTTTTATCTGAAGGATATTTAATTTTTTCTCCAAATTTGGTTTCGTCTTTTCTTAAAACCAATAATTCATTCAACCGGCTAATGTTAAAGTATTCAAAATTTTCCATTCGGTATAATTATAAAAGCATAGTAAAATCAAGTACTATAATTATTATTTATGGCTTTCTAAATTTTTATATGCCTTATCTTGTTCAAAATTAATGTTTTATTACTAAATTTGTAATAGGTAAATATATAATCGATAAATTAATTTTTCGATTTATAAAAATCTTTTTCATAACTATTTTTTTTCACACCGGCAGTTTATTCTCCCGGTGTGTTTTGTTTTTTACCGTTTAAATATACCGATTCAATTAAATTACTGCCAAAATTATACGGTATGGCATAAATAGAATGTAACGGTTTGGTTATAAAAAACGATGCTTTTTTACCTTTAGTAATACTTCCGTAACCTTTTTCAACTTCTAACGCGTAAGCGGCATTGATAGTGGCGGCATTAAAAGCTTCTTCCGGGGTTAATTTCATTTTGATACACGATGTAGCCACTACAAAATTCATATTGCCACTGGGTGTGGTTCCGGGGTTATAATCTGATGCCACTACTAATGGAAGGCCGGCATTTAACAGTTTACGTGCCGGTGTGTAAGGAATCGAAATAAAATACGAACAGGTTGGCAAAGCTACCGGAATGGTTTTTCCTTTTTTCAAAGTTTCAATATCCTGGTCTGATACAACTTCTAAGTGATCTACCGATAAAACATTTTCTTCAACACACATATCAATTCCCCCAATTGTTGTAAACTGGTTCACATGGATTTTTGATTTTAAACCAAATTGAGTCGCTGTTTTAATGATTTTTCGGGTTTCGTCAACTGTAAAATAACCCGTTTCTACAAAAGCGTCTACATAATCTGCCAAACCTGATTGTGCAATTTCGGGAATCATTTTCTGACAAATTTCATCTACAAAACCGACCTGATTTCCTTTAAATTCCGGTGGAACAGCATGTGCACCTAAAAAAGTTGCTTTTATTTTTACGGGATAGTTTTCTTTTAATTTTTTTATCACACGCAACATTTTAAGCTCTGCTTCCAAACTTAAACCATACCCCGATTTTATTTCAACAACACCAGTGCCTTGTGAAATTAATTCTTCTAATCGTAGAGAGGCATCGTGATATAATTCGTCTTCTGAAGTATTGCGTAATTTTTCTACCGAGTTTAAAATACCGCCGCCGCGCTGATAAATTTCATCGTACGTTAAACCGTTAATTCTGTCAACAAATTCCTGTTCGCGGTTGCCTGCATACACAATATGCGTGTGACTGTCTATATAAGTAGGCATAATCATTTTGCCAGAAACATCAACCGATTCATCACAATTAGTCGGTGCATTTTCCATTGATCCATAATCTGCAATCAGATCATTTTCAACCACTAAAAAGGCATTTTTTATAGAAGGAAGTTCTTTCATTTCACTCCCTTTTAAAATAGCGTTATTGTTCTCTCGAATCTGAAAAAGTTCTTTTATATTGTAAAATAGGGTTTTCATTTTTTTGTATTGATTCTTTTCAAAGATAGATAGTTCTTGCAAATTGGCATAAAAAAATCCGTTTCTTTTAAAAACGGATTAGAATTAATTATTGTAATTTAAGAAGGATTTATGGTTAAATCTTTAATTTCAGTTACTGTCATACTACAATCACTACAAGAGCATGATGCAGTATTTGTATTGAAATTGTACTGCTCCCTACATTCAAATCCACCTGTACAATCAACTCTGAATGCCTTAGAAATTGTATTACTTCTTGAATATAAAACACTTTGTAAATTATTTTCATTGTCTAAAAACGAAAAAATCACAACATCAGTACCATCATTATGATATAATTCTATCTTCTTAAAGACATCTAAATTGAAATTATACTTTTCAATTGCATATTTCTTTATATCCTCAATAGCATATTGAAATAATTCTGAATTAAATAGATTGTCTTTTAAGATATTTTTATCTTCTTCAGATAAAGTTCTATCGTTGATTGTTTCAAATTTAATCTCAAACGCACAAGGTGAGCATGTACATTCTCCTTTACCTGTCTTTAAATCAAAACCAAATGCGCAATCACAACTTCCTATACACTGTAAGTTAACTCCGCCATTAATTGAGCGATTACTAACTGGTTTTGATGCAATTTTCTCACTGGAATTATTTCCATTCTCATAAGTATTATCTGCTTTATCACATGAATAAATAAAAAGTAATAATACAGAAGTAAAAAGAGCTACAATTTTTTTCATAATTTAATAAAATTTAAAATTAATTAAGGTAAACAAAAACAAAAACAAAAATTTTTTATAAAATTTTAAAAGCATAAAAAAATCCGTTTCTTTTGAAAACGGAATGATTATTTTACTCCCTCAAAAACACCTAAACCAAATAAAGCAAAATCATATTTTACGGGATCTTCAGGATCAAATTTTCGTAGAGTCTCGTCTAATTCCTGTACAGCTTTTTGATCGTTTTGTTTACGTTTTAAAATACCTAAAGAACGGGCTACATTTCCTGAATGCACATCAAGCGGGCACGATAATTCACTTGGAGAAATAGATTCCCAGATACCAAAATCTACTCCCTTATTGTCTTTTCTTGAGAGCCAACGCAGGTACATATTCAATCTTTTTGAAGAAGAACCTTTTAATGGATCAGAGATATGTTTGGTTGTTCGTATAGGATGATTAATTTCAAAAAATACCTTTTTAAAATTTGAAATTCTGTTTTGTAAGTTCAAAGCTGCATTACTTGAAAATACTTTTTCCAACCCTTCATGATTTTCATAAATATTTCTCAGTGATTGTATAAAAAATCTAAAATCTACTGAATTAAAAGTTCTGTGAACAATGTTATCAATAGTATCTATTTGCTCTTTTTTGGCATTCATGACAAAATCGTAAGGGTTATTTCCCAGAGCATCCATCATTTTGGTTGCACTATTAATAATCATTTTACGATTTCCCCAAGCAATAGTCGATGCCAAAAAGCCACTTATTTCAATATCTTCTTTAATTTTATATTTGTGCGGGATCTGTATCGGATCCGATTCTATAAAATTTGGGTTATTGTATTGATCTGCTTTAAAATCCAGAAATTCTTTTAATTCTTCAAAATTCATTTAACAAAGATAAGTTATAACATCAAACCTATCCGCGGTTTTAACTTTACATTTATTAAGAGGAATATTTTTTGGCTGGCTTCAAAAAAACAAAATCTCTTTTCTGAACAAAAACTTGTCTGTATCTTTGAATAATTAATTTTTAGAAATGAATTATCCCGAAATACCTTTGGCACAAAGCATTTTGCAATTATTTAAGGCAAAGGAAATTAAACATATAATTATCTCTCCCGGTTCGCGTAATGCACCGTTGACCATTGGTTTTACAAACGATCCTTTTTTTACATGTTATAGTGTTGTTGATGAACGTTGTGCTGCGTTTTTTGCTATGGGAATTGCACAACAAACCCAAAAACCTGTTGCTTTACTTTGTACTTCGGGGTCTGCTTTGTTGAATTATTATCCGGCAGTAGCCGAAGCTTTTTATAGTCAAATTCCGTTAATTGTAGTTTCTGCAGACAGACCAACTTCAAAAATTGATATTGGTGACGGACAAACCATCCGGCAACGAAATGTGTTTGAAAATCACTCGTTATTTAACGCTAATTTATCCGATGAAGCTTCAACAGAAAACGATGTGCTTATTCAAACCGCCATTCATACAGCAAAAATTAAAAGAGGTCCGGTACACATCAATGCACCGTTTGAAGAACCTTTGTATAATCTAATAAGCACCCCAACTTACCATGCTTTGATTGTAGAAGAACCATCAGAAAAAGAAGAACATAATTTAAATACTGTTGATTTTTCAATTATAAACCATGCTGCTAAAATAGTGGTATTAATTGGATCGCAAAATCCTGAAACAATCTCAAAAGAACACATTGATTTTCTAGCAAACTTGCCTAATGTGGTTATTTTAACTGAAATCAATTCTAATGTACATCATTCTAAAATTGTAGCGAACATTGACACATTGATTACTACTTTTTCAGAAAATGATTTTAAAGATTTTCAACCCGATTTATTATTGACTTTTGGCGGAATGGTTGTTTCTAAACGTATTAAGGCGTTATTCAGAAATTATCCACCTAAAAATCACTGGCACATTGATGAATTACGAGCATACGATACTTTTGGTGCATTAACCAAGCATTTTACTGGTTCAGCAAACGAATTCATCGAAGAAATCAGAACGAATATCTTGATAAAACCGTCTGATTTTTCTCAACACATCCAGCAAACAATGATTAATCGGAGAAAAGGACATGAAGCGTATTTAAATAAAATTCCTTTTTCAGATTTAAAATCGTTTCAGATTATTTGGAATCATCTGCCTGAAAATATTCAGTTACAAATTAGCAATAGTGCCGTAATTCGCTATGCTCAATTATTTGAAACACCTGAAAATATTGATGTTTATTGCAACCGTGGAACCAGCGGAATAGACGGTTCTACTTCTACAGCAGTTGGTGCATCGGTCATTTCAAAGAAACCTACAGTTCTTATTACCGGAGATATCAGTTTTTTTTATGACAGTAATGCTTTATGGAACAATTATATTCCCAAAAACTTTAAAATCATTATTGTAAATAACAGTGGCGGAGGCATCTTCAGGATTCTTCCGGGACATTCAGAAAATAGCACATTCAATACTTTTTTTGAAACCCAACACAATTTAACGGCTGAGCATTTAGCAAAAATGTATCATTTTGACTATGCCGCTGCAACCAACGAAAAAGAATTAGAAATGGCATTAAAATTGTTATTTTCTAACGATTCACAACCACAGATTTTAGAAATTTTCACTCCTTCTAAAATCAACAGAGATTTGTTGCGAAATTATTTTTCAAGTATATCATAAATAAAAATTTAATATGAAAAAATTTATCATTCCAATTGCCCTTATTTCATTCGGTCTAACCAATTGTACCAGCTTACAGCAAGTAGCAGATTCGTTACCGGGAATTTTAGAAAACACCAGTTTAGGGCAAACTCAAATTGCAGCCGGTTTAAAAGAAGCGTTGCAACAAGGTGTTGACAAACAAGTTGTAAATTTGACCAAAACCAATGGCTTTTACAATAATTCATTAGTAAAAATTGGTTTGCCAAGTGAATTGCAAAAAGTAGAAAAAGCGTTGCGAGATGTTGGTTTAGGAAGTTTAGCCGATGAAGGCATTAAAGCGTTAAACACAGCAGCCAGCAACGCCGTTAAAGAAGCTACACCTATTTTTGTAGATGCTATTACCAGTATGACGATTTCTGATGCGACCAATATTTTAATGGGAAATAAAGATGCAGCCACACAATATTTAATGAAATCTACAAAAACATCTTTGTATAAAAAGTTCAATCCGGTTATTAAATCTTCGTTTACCAAAGTTGGTGCAGATAAAGTTTGGAGTAATATCATTACTAAATACAATGCGTTGCCTTTAGTAAAAGATGTAAATCCTGATTTAACCGATTATGTTACACAAGAAGCGTTAAACGGCGTTTATACAATGATTGAAAAAGAAGAAGCAAACATAAGAACCAATGTATCCGCACGATCTACCAATTTATTAAAATCGGTTTTTGCCCTACAGGATAAAAAGTAGGTTTAATATAATATGTTTTTTATCTCTTCATAAGAAAGCCTGTCTTTTTCAAGACAGGCTTCTCTTAAAAAAAAACCTTCCCCCCGAGCTTTCGAATTAGCGAAGCAACCGACCGTAGCGACACGCCGAAGCTATAACGAAAAAAGAGGATTACTTTTTAGTAATCCTCTTTTGAAAAAAAGGCGGCGACATACTCTCCCACGCTATGACGCAGTACCATCTGCGCAACCGGGCTTAACTTCTCTGTTCGGAATGGAAAGAGGTGAGCCCCGACGCTATAACCACCTTAAGTTTTTGTTTAAAGTTTAAGGTTTTTTTGTTTAAGGTTCTTGAAAACTTTAAACCTTGAACTTTAAACTCTAAACGCAGCTTTGCTGCAATATTGTTAACATATTTTCGATACTTGTTTTGTAGAATCTTTATCTGATTACTGACTGCTGTCAGCATTATACAAAGCAACTCCCAGAG